>DATHPS010000001.1:0-65973 GCA_035483545.1 Solirubrobacteraceae bacterium
CGCACCACCACAGGCCCATCCACCACCGACCGCTCCACCACCGCCATCACACCCTCCTCACGCCGACACCATCAACGCAAGAAGGATTCGCCGAACCACCCCCGAAACCCTACAACAAAACTACCAAAGTACTATTAGGAGATCGATGACGCACGGAGCGAATGCCACCTCGTCGCTCAAGGGCGGTGAGCAACCCGAGGCGGAGGCTCTCGGCGACAAACACAAACGCGTCGACTGTGTTGCTCTTGCCGGCGGCGTTGGCTCCCACAAGCACAGTCAGGGGATCAAGCTCGAGTCGAACATCGCGCAGACTCCTGAAGTGGCGGGCACGCATCTCCGTGAGCCGGGGGCGACCGTGAGCAATTAGTCCTTGGGGCTGGAAGTTCATGAGTTATCACCAGCATATCGATTGGGGCGTGACGGGCGGCATTTTCCGACGCTGAGTGTGCGACTCTTCCGCCTGGGGAGGGGGTACGACCGAACGGCGTACGGATAATGATCGCGAAGCGGGTCGGGGTCGGAATCCGGAGCGTCGCAGTTGCGCACGGCGCTGGTGCCCGGGAGGAGGTCGTGCGGGTCGAGGGCATCGACGCCGTCAGCCTCAGGCGTGCTTTGCTGCGTGGCTGATCCACCACTTCGCCCACGCCTCCGAGGACGAGCGGCGGCGGATAGTCGCCAATTTTCTCGACCAGACCTTCGTCGGCCTCGACATCGCCCCCGTAAACGGCTGGCCCGTGCCTCCCAGCGGCATCCCCGTCTGGGAACGGCTACTCGCCCGGCCTTGAAAGCGAGCTCGCATTGCTCTAACACTCTTCTACGGCCTTGCCCGCGACCGCGCGAGCGCGGCGCTTCCGCCTTTCGACCGAAGGGATCATCTCGTGACCGCAGAGCTCATCGTCCAAGACGTCCATCCCACGCTGCGCCACGAGGAGCGCCAGGCGCTCGGGACCGACCTGCAGGGCATGCTCGTCGATCTCACCGACCTCGCATTGATCGGCAAGCAGTTGCACTGGAACATCCAAGGCCCGCACTTCCGGTCGCTGCACCTGCAGCTCGACGAGCTCATCGACGTCTGGCGTGAGCTTGGCGATCGCGTCGCCGAGCGTGCCGTCGCGCTCGGTGTCGCTCCCGACGGACGCGCGCAGACGATCGCCGCAGACAGCGAGTTCTCGCCGCCGCCCGCCGGGCCGCTCCCAACCGGCGACGCCGTCGCCTATCTCGCGCAGCGCCTCGTCGAGGTGATCACGCGTGCCCGCACACGCATGGAGCAGACCGCCGAGTACGACGACGTCACGAACGATCTCCTGATCGAGGTCGTCGGTCAGCTCGAGCAGC
This sequence comes from Solirubrobacteraceae bacterium, assembly GCA_035483545.1. Taxonomy (GTDB): domain Bacteria; phylum Actinomycetota; class Thermoleophilia; order Solirubrobacterales; family Solirubrobacteraceae; genus Palsa-744. The sequence continues at coordinate 1,336 of DATHPS010000001.1, forward strand.
AGCACTGGATGGTCAGAGTTCAGCTGCACGGGTAGACAGGGGAGGCGAAGATGGCCAAAGTGATCTACACCGCCGAGGCCCACGTCACGGGCGGACGCGCCGCCGGCTACGGTCGCAGCTCCGACGGCGCGCTTGAGCTCGACCTGCGCTCGCCGGTCGAGCTCGGCGGCGAGGGTGGCGGCACCAACCCCGAGCAGTTGTTCGCCGTCGGATACGCAGCCTGCTTTGAGAGCGCCCTCGGTGTCGTCGCCCGCCGCCAGAAGCTCGAGGTCGGGGATGTCGCGATCGATTCCAAGGTAATGCTGCTCGCCGGCAAGGATCGCCGGTTCGAGCTAGCTGCCGCGCTCGACGTCACCCTGCCCGCCGTGACCGATCCCGATGCGGCCGTCGCGCTTGTGCGAGCCGCGCACGAGGTCTGTCCCTACTCCAACGCCGTGCGCGGGAACATCGACGTCACGCTCATCGCGAACGGCCGCCAGGTCGGTGATGCGTAGACGACGTACAGTGCACACCTGGTATACGACGCGCGGTCCACATCTGGATTGCTCACGAACCATCGACTGCGCCGTCGGGGGCCAAAACTAGACTCAGGGGCGATGTCGCCGGTCACCCAACCATGAGGCTCGCCGATCTGATCCCCGCTGAGCTCGACGCGGGCCTCGACGCGCTCGACGCGCGGGTCGAGATCGCCGACCTCGCCTACGACAGTCGCGCCGTGCGGCCCGCGACGCTGTTCTTCTGCATCCCCGGCGCGCATAGCGACGGCCACGACTTCGCCGCCGCCGCCGTCCGCGCCGGCGCCGCCGCGCTCGCCGTCGAGCGGCCGCTCGGGCTCGCTGTGCCCGAAGTGACGCTCCCCTCCACACGCGCCGCGATGGGGCCGATCGCCGCGCGCTTCTACCGCGACCCCACCGCCACGCTCGACGTCGTCGGCGTCACCGGAACCAACGGCAAGACCACTACCGCCTTCCTCGTGCGCGCGCTGCTGCAGGCCGTCGGGCGACCCTGTGGGCTGCTCGGCACCGTCACCTCCGTCGTCGGCGGGCACGAGCGGCCGGTCGCCCGCACGACCCCCGAGGCGATCGACCTCCAAGCCGACTTTCGCGCGATGCTCGACGGGGGCGAGCGCGCCTGCGCGATGGAGGTCTCCTCGCACGCCCTCGCGCTCGGGCGCACCGACGGCACGCGCTTCGCCGCCGCGGTCTTCACGAACCTCACCCAGGACCACCTCGACTTCCACGACAACATGGAGGAGTACTTTCAGGCCAAGCGACGGCTGTTCGTGCCGCCCGCGCCGGTCGAGATCTCGCCCGCCGCGCGCGCGAGGGTCGATCGCGGCGCGGCCGTCGCGCCCCGCGTCAGCGTCCTCAATATCGACGACCCCTACGGCCGCCGCCTCGCCGCCGAGCTGCCCGGCGCGCTCACGTTCGCGATCGACCGCGACGCCGACTACCGCGCGCTCGACGTCCGCCTCGGCCCCGACGGCTGCTGCTTGCGCCTACACACGCCCGCCGGCGAGCGCTCCCTCGCGCTGCCCCTACGCGGTCGTTTCAACGTCGCCAACGCTCTCGGGGCGCTCGCCGCCGTCCACGCGCTCGGCGGCGAGCTCGATGTCCTGCTCGCCGCGCTCGCCCGCGGCGTGCGCGTGCCCGGCCGCTTCGAGCCCGTCGACGAGGGCCAGGACTTCGCTGTGCTCGTCGACTACGCCCACACCCCCGACTCGCTTGAGAGCATCCTCACCGCTGCGCGCGAGCTGATCGAGCCGCCCGCGCGCGTTCTCTGCGTCTTCGGCGCCGGCGGCGACCGCGACCGCGGCAAGCGTCCCCTGATGGGTGAGATCGCCGCGCGGCTCGCCGATGTCGCGATCGTCACCTCCGACAACCCCCGCTCCGAGGACCCCGACGCGATCATCGCCGAAATCCTGGCCGGGGCCGCCCGCGGGCGGATGCTTGGCGCACCCCCCGTCGCCGCACTCGCCGACCGCCGCGCCGCGATCGAGCGCGCCGTCGCCGCCGCCCGGACCGGCGACATCCTCGTCGTCGCCGGCAAGGGCCACGAGCAAGGGCAGGAGCTAGCCGGCGGGCGCAAGATCCCCTTCGACGACGTCGTCGTCGCCCGTGCCGCGCTGCGCGCTCGTGCCGCCGCCGGAGCCGCCGCGTGATCGACTGGGACGCCGCACGCGTCGCCGCCGCCACAGGCGCCGTGTCGATCCGCGACCGCGGCGAGGTCGAAGAGAGCGATGGCTTCGCCGGTCCGCGACGCGTGACGATCGACTCCCGCGCCGTCCAGCCCGGCGATCTCTTCGTCGGGCTGCCCGGCGAGCGCGTCGACGGCGGCTCCTTCGCCGAGCGCGCGCTCGGCGCCGGCGCGTGGGGGGTGCTGGTAGCGCCGCCGCACGCCGCACGCGCCGCGGCGGCCGGCGGTGGGGGCGCGATCCTCGCCCACCCCGATCCGCTGCTCGCCCTGCAGACGCTCGCCCGCACCTGGCGGCGCGCGCTCGGTGCGAAGGTCGTCGCGATCACCGGCTCCACCGGCAAGACCTCCACCAAGGACATTCTCGCCGCGCTGCTCGCCTCGCACCTGCGCACCGCCGCGAGCCCGCAGAACCTGAACACCGAGATCGGCCTGCCGCTCGCCCTGCTCGCCGCGCTCCCCGGCACCGAGGCGCTCGTCTTGGAGATGGCAATGCGCGGACCCGGACAGATCGCCGAGCTCGTCGCGATCGCCGAGCCCGACGTCGGCGTGATCGTCAACGTCGGCCCCGTCCACCTCGAGCTACTCGGCTCGATCGAGGCGATCGCCGCCGCCAAGGCCGAGCTGATCGCCGGGCTCGCGCCCGGCGCCACCGTTGTGATTCCCGCCCGCGAGCCGCTGCTCGCGCCGCATCTGCGCGCCGACCTGCACACCGTCACCTTCGGCGCGGGCGGCGACTACGAGCTCGCGGCGAGTCGCACCGCGGGGGACGTCACGATCGTGGCGCACGCACAGGGCGCACCGCTGGCCGGGTCGTCGCCCGCCGGGTCCCCGCCCGCAGGGTCGCCGCCCGCAGGGTCGCCGCCCGCAGGGTCGCCAGCTCGCCCACCACCGGCGGCAAGCGCGTCACGGACGATCCTCATGCGGCCCTCCTTCTCCCAATCCCATAACCTCCGCAACCTGCTGGCCGCGGTCGCCGCCGCGCGCGCGCTCGGCGTCACCCCCGAAGGGAAGCTCGACGTGGTCTTCTCGGCGCTGCGCGGCGAACGCGTCGCGCTGGCGGATGGAATCGTGCTGATCAACGACTGCTACAACGCCAATCCCATGTCGATGCGCGCCGCGCTCGACGACCTCGCCGCCAGCGCTCCCGCGCGGCGCGTCGCCGTACTCGGCGACATGCTCGAGCTCGGCGCCGAGCAGGGGCCCGCGCTGCACCGCGAGGTCGCCGCCCACGCTCGCGCACGCGGCGTCGAGCTGCTCGTAACCGTCGGGCCGCAGGCCGCCGCGATGGGGGAGTCCTTCGCCGGTGAGGCTCACGCGGTCGCCGACGCCGCGGAGGCCGCCGCGCTGCTGGCCGGCCTCCTGCGCGCCGAGGACACCGTGCTCGTCAAGGGTTCACGCGGCGTCGGTCTCGAGCTCGTCGCCGAGCGGCTCGCCGGGGCGCGCTGATGGGCCGCATCCTGCTCGGCGGCACCGCCGCGCTGCTGATCTGCATCTTCCTCAGCCCCAAGTTCATCGAGTTCCTGCGCAAGCGCGAGTTCGGTCAGCAGATCCGCGAGGACGGACCCGAGGGCCATCACCAGAAGGCCGGCACGCCCACGATGGGCGGCATCATTATCTTCCTCGCCGTCGCGATCGCGTTCCTGATCCTCACCAACTACGAATGGCGCTCGCTCGGGGTCTTCGGCGCCGCGATCGCCTGCGCGCTGCTCGGGTTCGCCGATGACTACACCAAGCTCGTACGCCGCCGCTCGCTCGGACTGCGCGGACGCACGAAGCTGATCATCACGATCGCGATCTCGCTCGGCCTCTGGTACATCGCGCGCCACGAGGCCGGGCTTCCGAGCACGCTGCGTCTGCGCACAATCGACTACACGATCGAACTCGGCCCCTTCTACCCGGTGCTGATCTACCTCGTCCTCGCCGGCACCACCAGCGCGGTCAATCTCACCGACGGCCTCGACGGGCTCGCCGCGGGCTGCGCCGCGATCGTGCTGCTCGCCTATGTCGGCATCGCGTTCATCACCGAAGACTTCGACCTCGCGATGCTCGCCGGCTGCCTCGTCGGTGGGTGCATCGGCTTCCTCTGGTTCAACGCCTTTCCCGCCACGATCTTCATGGGGGACACCGGCTCGCTCGGGCTCGGCGGCGCGATCGCCGGGCTCGCCGTCATGACCAAGACCGAGGAGCTCCTGATCCTGCTCGGCGGGATCTTCGTGATCGAGGCGCTGTCCGTCGCGATTCAGGTCATCTACTTCCAGACCCGCCACAAGCGCGTCTTCCTGATGGCCCCCATCCACCACCACTTCGAGCTGCGCGGCTGGTCGGAGACCAAGATCATCCTGCGCTTCTGGATCATCGCCGCGATCTGCTGCGCGATCGGGTTCACGATCTACCGGCAGAGCATCGGGTAGCGGGCAGGCACACACCTCGCGCGCTCCGCGCCTCCTGCAGAGTCGAGCGTGCGGCCGCGACCCGTTGCGCTCGTCTCGGGCGGCGTGTAAGATGGCGCAGTTCGGGTTGACCGTGCGTAGACCGACGGATATCGAAGGGGGTCCTGGTTGATGCGCCGCGCACTGCTTTGGCTGATCGCGACCGCGGGTATCTCGGTGGTGTCTGCCGGCCTGCCCGCCCCCTCGCTCGCGGCGAGCCCTCCGACGATCGGCAATTCCTGGGTGTCCGGCGTCACGCAGAGCGACGCGACGCTCCAAGCGGAAGTCAACCCGGAGGATCCCGGCGTCGGCGTCTACTACCAGTTTCAGGTCGTCGCGAACGCGAGCGAATTCCAATCTGAAATCGCCTGCCCTCCGCGAGCCGACCTCAAAGGCGCCGACGGGTGCGGTCCCGGTCCAGAAGTCGCCGGCGCCCTGCCGATCGGCTTCATCGAACACGGCACCGAGACCCGCACCGCCCGCGTCGACCTCGCGGACGCCGGTATGACGCTGCAGCCCGACACGACCTACCGCTACCGCCTGCTGGCGGCCCGGACGGTCCCGACCGAAGACACCATCCAGTGGGAACCCCCGGCGCTCATCGGCACCGAAGGGACTTTCACCACGCTCGCCACCGGCCCGGCGCCCAAGGTCGAAAGCGAGTCGGTCTCGCACATCACCTCGAAAGACGCGACGCTCGAAGCTCAGATCAACCCCGAAGGCCGCGAAACCACCTACGAATTCGATCTCGAAGCCCCATCGTGCCTGTCACGCGGGATTGCGGGCTGCGAAACCGCTGGGGGCGTGTCGATCTACCGTGGGACCCTCCCCGCGGGCTCCACCGCCAAGACGGTGAGCGTCGACGTGGACAGCGCGTGGTACGGGCGCAACCTGCTGCCGAGCACGCTCTACGGCTACCGGGTGGTTGCCCGCAGCGCCTCCGGGGCCGGAACGGGTCGATACGAAACGTTCATGACCACGTCGGGACTATCCCCGGTGATCGGCTCCGTCTCGATCTCGCACCTGACGCCGACCGACGCAACGCTCGAAGCGCAGATCGATAGCGAGGGTCTGCCGACTGAATACCAGTTCCACTTGATCTCCTCGCCATGCAGCGAGCATGGCTTCGGGTGTGAACTGATAGTTCCCATCCCGCTGCCGCGCGGAAATCTCCTTGGCTCCTTCGTGGTTCAGACCGTCAGCCTCGACCTGAACAGTGTCGGCGTGAAATTGGGTGAAGGCGAATACCACTATTCGGTGAGCGCGACCAGCGAAGGCGGCAGCACGTATGCCGACGGGCAGACCTTCGAAGCGCCGCCCGGCGTGATCGATCCGCCAGGCCCTGCAACTGCGCCGCAGGCGGGGGGCGATCAGCCCACTACCTCAAGCAACGGCGATCGAACCGCTGGGTCCGGGGTGAGTTCCGGGTCCGCGACGACCTCCCCGGGCCAGGCGCCGAACGCGCCCGGCGTGTCGAAGACCGGCGCCCCCAAGCACGGCGCAGGCGGCAGACACAAAACCAAGCACGCGCACCGCCACAAAAAGCCTGTCCAGCATCGCGCGCAGGCCAAGGAGCACAAGCGCTAGGCAACGCGCCAGCCGCGTAGACCGGGCCAAGTCGGTTCGCCTGCCGGCTTCGACGGACGGCGCGCCCGCGGGAGGCGTTTGTCGCGCGCAGTCAGCTCAACCGGCGCCACGCCCGCAGAAGGCATCTGCCCATCGCCGTCGAAGTGAGCTGGGATGCCAGCAGCCGCACGGGGCGCCAAAGCCAAGGCCCAAGGACGGGGCGCACGTGCGCTAGCAGGACGGGGCGCTCGCGCACGCACAGGAGAGGCGCGCATGGGACACGACGCGCGGGCACGCCCCGCGCGCGGGGCGCAGCCGCTCGAGCAGCGCATCCTCGTCACCGCCACGCTCTGCCTGCTCGCGTTCGGCGCCGTCATGGTCTACAGCGCCTCCTCCGCGAGCACGCTGCTGCAAGGGCAGGGCAACGGCAGCTCCTACCTGATCAAGTTCGCGATCTTCGGCGCCATCGGGCTCGGATTGATGCACGTGCTCGCGCGCGACGGCGTCGCCAAAGTGCAGAGCATCGTCGCGCCGCTGCTCGGCATCTCCTTCCTGCTCGTCCTCGCCGTCCACGTCCCGCACCTCGGGGTCGCGATCAACGGCGCGCGCCGCTGGATCGGGCCGAGCGTCTTCCAGTTCGAGCCCTCCGAGCTGCTGAAGATCGCGCTCGTCCTCTACGCCGCCACGCTGCTCGCGCGCCGTCCCCAGCGCGTGCACGACCTCCGCGATCTCGCCAACCCGCTGCTCGTGGTCGTCGGCGGCGCCTGCCTGCTCGTCGTCACCGAGCCCGACCTCGGGACCGCGATGGTGATCGCCTTCACGATCTGCGCGCTACTGCTCGCCGCCGACATTCCCCTGCGCAACCTCGCGATCCTCGCCGGCTCCGCACTGCTGCTCGTCGCTGTCTACGCGCTCGCCCGGCCCTACGCGCGCGCGCGCCTCACATCCTTCGTCGATCCCTGGGCGCACGCCTCCGGCAGCGGCTTCCAAGCGGTCCAGGGTCAGATCGCGATCGGCTCCGGCGGGCTCTTCGGGGTCGGTCCCGGGCAGTCCGTGCAGAAGATCTTCTACCTCCCCGAGGCCCAGACCGACTTCATCCTCGCCGTCGTCGCCGAAGAGCTCGGCGTCATCGGCGTCTACGCCCTCCTATTCCTCTACGGCCTGATCGCCTACGCCGGACTGCGCACCGCCAAGCGCGCGCGCAGCCTCTACAGCGCGCTGATCGCCGTCGGGATGACGACGCTGATCGTCTCGCAAGCGCTGCTCAACTGCTTTGCCGTGCTCGGCCTCGCGCCGCTCACCGGCGTGCCGCTACCGTTCGTCTCCTACGGCTCCACCAGCCTCGTCGTGATGCTCGGCGCGATGGGCCTCCTACTCAACGTCGCCTCCGGCACCAGCGCCCACGTGCGCGTCGTCGGCGACACCGCCCGGCGCAAACCGGCAGGATTGGCCAATGGACGACGCACCGCCGCCAAGGCCGACGAGCGACGCGCCGCCGCCGGCGCCAACAAGCGAGGCCCCGCCGCGCGGACCGACCGCGAAAGTGGTGATCGCGGCCGGCGGGACCGCCGGGCACGTAGTGCCGGCGCTCGCAGTCGCTGACGCCCTGCGCACCCACGGCGCCGACGTCGCGTTCATCGGCGGCACACGCGCCGAGGCGCAGCTCGTGCCCGCCGCCGGATACCCGCTGCACACGATCTCCGTCACCGGGCTCAGCCGCACCAACCCGCTCGCCGCGCTGCGCTCGCTCGCTCGTGCCGCCCGCGCATTCCTGCGCGCGCGCGCGCTGCTCGCCCAGCTACGCCCCGACGCCGTGATGGGCGGCGGCGGCTACGTCTCCGGCCCCGTCGGCCTCGCCGCCGTCACGCGGCGCATCCCGCTCGTCCTGACCGAGGCCGACAGTCATCTCGGTCTCGCCAACCGCGCGCTCGCGCCCTTCGCCCGGCGCGTCTGCCTCGCGTTTGCGCCGGCGAAGCCCGCTGGTCGCTATCGCGTCACCGGCCGGCCCGTCCCACCTCCACAGACCGACCGCGCGATCGCGCGCGCGCGACTGCGCATCGACTCCACGGAGACCTGCGTGCTCGTCTTCGGCGGCTCGCTCGGCGCGCGCTCGATCAATCTCGCCGCAGTCGACGCATACGCCGGCGCGGCCTTCCACGTGCTGCACGTCTGCGGCCGCCGCGACTACGCCGAGCTCAGCGCGCGGCCGCTGCCGGCCGGCTACGACCTGCGCGAGTACCTCGACCTCCCCGACTTCGCCGACGCGCTCGCCGCCGCCGACCTCGTCGTCGCCCGCGCCGGTGGCTCGCTGTTCGAGATCGCCGCCCACGGCCGTCCCGCGATCCTCGTGCCCTACCCGCACGCCGCCGCCGACCATCAGACGGCCAACGCCCGCTGGATGACCGGCGCCGGCGCCGCGATCGCGCTCGCCGACGAGGAGCTCAGCGCGGACCGTCTCGCGCGCGAGACCGCCGCGCTGCTCGCCGATCCCGCGCGCCTGCGCGCGATGGCCGCGGCCTCGCTGCGCCTCGGACGTCCCGATGCCGCGCACGCGGTCGCGCGCGAGCTACTGGAGGCTGCACAGAGATGAGCGCTCCGTGGAGCGCGCGGCGGCTGCACTTCGTCGGCGTCGGCGGCGCCGGGATGAGCGGCTACGCGCGCGCCGCGCACGCGCTCGGTGCGCAGCTCAGCGGCTCCGACGGCGCCGACTCGCCGTTCCTCGCGCGCCTGCGCGCTGACGGGGTGCTCGCCGCGAGCATCGGTCACGACGCCGCGAACATCCCCGCCGGTTCCGACGTCGAGGTCATCTACTCCAGCGCCGTGCCCGCCGCGAACCCGGAGCGCCTCGCCGCGCGCGAGCGCGGTCTGCGCGAGCGCCCACGCGCCGAACTGCTCGCCGAGCTCACCGCGCTCAAGCGCACCATCGCCGTCGCCGGGACCCACGGCAAGACGACGACGGCCTCCATGCTCGTGCACGCGCTGCGCGGAGCCGCCCGCGAGGGGGATGAGCCCGACAGGGCACGCGATCCCGGCGGCGCCGGCGTCGCGCACGACCTCTCCTGGCTCGTCGGCGGCGCCGTCGGTGGTGGGCTGCCCAACGCGCACTGGGGCGCCGGTGAGCTGCTCGTCGTCGAGGCCGACGAGTCCGACCGCTCGATGCTGAGCCTCGATGTCGAGATCGCCGTGCTCACCAACGTCGAGCTCGACCACCACGCCACGTTCGGCTCGCTCGCGGAGCTGCGCGCCGCGTTCGGCGCGTTCCTAGCCCGCGCGCGCGCGGGCATCGTCGTGTGGGATCGTCCCGAGCTGCTCGCGCTCGCGGAGGCGACCGGCGCCGCGGTCGTCCCCTACGACGTCCCCGCGCCGCTGCTCGAGGACGGCGGCTCGCGCTTCCGCTGGCGCGCGCGCGACGTACACCTGCGGGTGCCCGGCGCGCACAACGCGCTCGACGCCGCCGCCGCGCTGGAGGCCGCGCGGCTCGCCGGCGCGCCGCTCGACGCCGCAGTCGCGGGCCTCGGCGGCTTTCGCGGCGCCGGCCGGCGCTTTCAGCGCGTCGGCGCGGGCGCCCGCGGCGCCGAGATCTATGAGGACTACGCGCACCACCCGACCGAGATCGCCGCGACGCTGCGCGCCGCGCGCACCCTCGCGCATCGCCGCCTCGTCGCGGTCTTCCAGCCGCATCTGTTCTCGCGCACCGCGCTGCTCGTCACCGAGTTCGCCCGCGCGCTCGCGCTCGCCGACGTCGTCGCCGTGCTCGATGTCTACCCCGCGCGCGAGCGCGCCGCCGACCATCCCCGGGTGAGCGGGCTGCTGATCGCGCAGGCCACCGCCGACGCCGCGCGCGGGCGCGCGGTCTACTGGCTGCCGACGTTCGCCGACGCCGAGCCCGCGCTGAGCGCGCTGCTGGGGGAGGGGGACCTCTGCCTCGTCATGGGCGCCGGCAACGTCGACGCGCTCGCGCGGCGCCTCGCCGGGGTCGAGGGTCCCACGGATCTCGCCGCAGCCGCCACGAGTCCCGCAACGCACAAGCCATCCTCCGCACGCCCGCCATCAGACCCCGCCGCATCGGGCCGCGGTCGCCCGGGCCGAACATGAACGTCCCCGACCCGCCCGCGGGTGTTCAGCGCGACCATTCGCTCGCGCGCCTGGCGACGGTGCGCACCGGCGGCCCCGCGCGATGGTTCGCGCGTGCGGGCAGCGACACGCAGCTGCTCGAGTTGCTCGGCTGGGCGCGCGCGGCGGACGTCGCGGTCGAGGTCATCGGCTCCGGCTCGAACCTGCTGATCGCCGACGAGGGCGTCGACGCGCTCGTCCTCAAGCTCGACCGCGAGCTCGCGCAGATCGCGCGCGTCGGGGAGCGGGGCCTTGAGTGTGGTGGCGGCGCGCGCCTGCCCGCCGTCGCCACGCGCGCCGCGCAGGCCGGGCTCGCGGGCATCGAGTTCGGCGTCAACATCCCCGGCACCGTCGGCGGCGCCGTGCGCATGAACGCCAACGCCTACGGCGGCGAGCTCGCGCGCACGCTGCGGTGGGTGCTGATCGCGACCGCCGCCCGCGGCGAGCGCGGGGCTCCCGCCACGCTCGAGCGCCGCGCGCCCGAGCAGCTCGGGTTCGGCTACCGCTGCTCCAACCTCGCCGCCGGCGAAGTCGTCGCGCGGGCGTCGTTCTCGCTGGCGGGGGACGATCCGGCGGCTGGGAAGGCGCGCCTGGCCGACCTGCGCGCGCGCCGCCACGAGGCCCAGCCGCAGGGCATCAAGACATTCGGCTCCACCTTCAAGAATCCGCCTGCCTCCGATCCCCATGCGGGCGGGCGCACCGCCGGGCTGCTGCTCGCCGCGGCCAGCTGCAACGGCCTGCAGGTCGGCGCCGCGCGCTTCGCGCCCAAGCACGCCAACTTCGTCGAGAACACCGGCGCCGCGAGCACCGCGGAGATCGTCGCGCTGATGACCGAGGGGCGCCGCCGCGTGCTCGAGCGCTTCGGCGTCGCGCTGGAGCCCGAGGTGCAGACGCTCGGGCCCGTGCGTTTCCCTTGGATGTAGGGGTTCGTCGCCCGAGGTCGAAGGTTGGACGAATGGACCGCGCCTTCAGCCCCCGTCTCGGCCGCTCGCTCCCCTCGCTCGGGGTGCCGCGCGTGCGAGGCGTGGCGGTGCTCCTCTGGCGTCGCCCGCGGCTGCGCCTCGCGCTGCTGTGCGCGCTCGGCGCGCTCGCGCTGGGCGCCGGCGGGTGGCTGGTGCTGCGCAACTCCTCGCTCGCCGCCGTGCAGCGTGTGCGGATCAGCGGTGTCCACGGCGCCGACGCCGCGCAGATCGAAGCCGCGCTCGAACACGCCGCGCGCGGCATGAGCACGCTCGACGTCAAGCGCGGCGCGCTGCTCGTCGCCGTCGCGCGCTTCCACGTCGTGCGCGAACTGACCGTGACGCCAAGCTTTCCCCACGGCCTGCGCATCCGCGTGAGCGAGCAGCTCCCCGTCGCGGTGCTGCTCGCCGGGGGCATCCGCACCGCGGTCGCGGCCGACGGCGTCGTGCTCGGTCCCGGGCTGCTCGGAGGGGCGTTGCCGAGCGTCAACGCGAGCGGCGCGGAGCCGCTGCCGGGGCAGCGCGTCGCCGCTACGACCACGCGCGCCGAGTTGAGCGTCTTGGGCGCGGCCCCCAGCGCCCTGCTGGGCTGGGTCCAGCGTGTCTTCACCGGGCCCGAAGGGCTCACCGTGCAGATGCGCGGGGGTCTCGCAATCTACTTCGGCAACGCGACGCGAGCGCACGCGAAGTGGCTCGCCGCCGCGCGCGTCCTCGCCGACCCGGGTTCCGCCGGCGCGACCTACGTCGACGTCCGCCTGCCCGAACGGCCCGCCGCCGGGACCGCCGCCGCGGGCGGCTTCGCGACGTCCGCCAGCGCCGCGTTGCAGGTCGGCGCCTCCGATCCGAGTGCCGCCGCGCTCGCCGCGACACTCGACGAAGCGGTCGCCGGAGGCGCCAACACGTCGGCCGCCGCCGCCACGCCGAGTGAACCCGCCGCCGCCGCGAGCGCGCCGAGCGGGTCGAGCGCCGCCCCCAGCGAATCCGCGGCTCCGAGTGCGAATTCCACTGCGCCTATAGGCGAATCACCCGCAGCCGCGGCACCCGGCGCAGAAGAACCATCCGCCTCAACTTCAGGTTGAGGGTACAAAAATACGGTTCCTCGGGTGGTGGTCGAGAGTCCGCATTTCTGCAAGCGATCCTGCAAAAGTCGTCGGCGACGTTGACAGGGCGAAGTTCCCTGCATAACGTGCTCAATTCAAAAGAGCGCGGGAAGTAGGCTTCCCAACCCTTAACCAATACTGAAGGCTTCGGACGGGACAAAAATCATGGAGAGCGGCGTAGGTAGCTATCTGGCGGTCATCAAGGTCGTGGGGGTCGGCGGCGGCGGCACCAACGCGATCAGCCGCATGGTCGACGCGGGGCTGCGCGGCGTGGAGTTCATCGCCGCCAACACCGACGCCCAGGCGCTCGCGATGTGCGACGCCGACATCAAGCTGAACATCGGCCACGAGTCCACCAAGGGCCTCGGCGCCGGCGCGAACCCCGAGGTCGGCTTCACCGCCGCCGCCGAGTCGCGCGACGACATCAAGGAGGCGCTGAAGGGCGCCGACATGGTGTTCGTCACCGCCGGCGAGGGCGGCGGCACCGGCACCGGCGCCGCGCCCGTGATCGCCGAGATCGCGAAGACCGAGATCGGCGCGCTCACCGTCGGCGTCGTCACGCGCCCCTTCGACTTCGAGGGTACGCAGCGCTCGCGCTCGGCCAGCGAGGGCATCGAGCGCCTGCGCGAGGTCGTCGACACGCTGATCGTGATCCCCAACGAGAAGCTGCTCGCGGTCGTCGAGCGCCGCACCTCGATGCTCGACGCCTTCAAGGAGGCCGACGACGTCCTGCGTCAGGGCATTCAGGGCATCACCGACCTGATCACGATCCCCGGCCTGATCAACCTCGACTTTGCCGACGTGCGCACGATCATGCACGACGCCGGCTCCGCGCTGATGGGCATCGGCACCGCCGGCGGCGAGAACCGCACCGCGGAGGCCGCGAAGATCGCGATCTCCTCGCCGCTGCTCGAGGAGTCCGTCGACGGCGCCACCGGCATCCTGCTGAACATCACCGGCGGCAAGGAGCTCGGCCTGTTCGAGGTCAACGAGGCCGCCGAGATCATCCAGAACGCCGCCGACCCCAACGCCAACATCATCTTCGGCGCCGTCATCGACGAGGACATGGGCGAGGAGGTCCGCGTCACCGTGATCGGCACCGGCTTCGACCACCGCCCCGGACGCTCCGTGCGTGCCGAGCGTGGCGGGCGCGCTGGGCGCGAGCGGCCCGCGGACCGCGGCCCGCGCATTGGCGACCGCGAGCGCTCGTCGCTTGAGATCAGCGACGACGACATCGACGTGCCGCCGTTCTTGCGCTGACGTGGTTCGGGGGTCGCATGCGACCCCCGTCCGACAGGCGCATGCGCCTGTCGGCGACGCCGCATATGTGCGGCGTCGAACAGCAATAGACGCTCGATCGCTAGCCTGCGGCCGATGTCGCCGCGCCGCACCTCCCTCTACGACCGCCACGTCGCCGCCGGCGCCAAGCTCGTCGAGTTCGCCGGCTGGGAGCTGCCCGTGCAGTACGCCGGCGTGCGCGAGGAGCACATGGCGGTGCGCGAGGCCTGCGGGATCTTCGACGTCTCGCACATGGGGGAGATCGAGACGTCCGGACCGGGAGCGCTCGCGCTGCTGCAGCGGCTGCTCTCGGGCGACGTCGCCGCGATCGGAGTCGGCGGCGCGCAGTACAGCGTGCTCTGCCGCGAGGACGGCGGCGTGCTCGACGATCTCTTCACCTACCGCCTCGCCGACGAGCGCTACCTGACGGTCACGAATGCCGCGAACCACGAGCGCGATTTGGATTGGTTTCGCGCTTGCGCGCGCAGCTTGCAGGCGGACGGCGATGCCGCGGCGCGAGTCGACGTCGAGGACCGCATCGAGGACTACGCGATGCTCGCGGTGCAGGGACCGCGGGCCCGAGCGATCGTGCAGGCGCTGAGTGACCGCGCGCTGCCCGCGCGCATGACCACCGCCACGCTGCGCCTCACTGGCGCCGCGCAGGAGGTGCTCGTCTGCGGCACCGGCTACACCGGAGAGGATGGCGTCGAGCTGTTGCTCGCTCCGGCCGACGCACCCGCCCTCTGGGACGAGCTGGTCGCTCGCGGCGCCACTCCCGCGGGTCTCGCCGCGCGCGACACTCTGCGCCTGGAGGCCGGTTTTCACCTCTACGGCAACGACCTCTCAACCGAGCGCGGGCCGATCGAGGCCGGCCTGGGGTGGTGCTGCAAGGAGGACACCGGCTTCATCGGCGCCGACGTCGTGCGCGCCGTGCGCGCGACCGGGCCGTCCGAGCGGCTCGTCGCGTTCGCGATTGACGGTCCCGGCATCGCGCGGCAGGGGAACGCGATCGCCGGTGGCGGGGTCGTCACCAGCGGCACGCTGTCGCCCTGTCTCGGAGTTGGGATCGGGCTCGCGTACGTGCCCGCCGCGCGCGCCGCGCTCCGGACCCCGCTGGAGATCGATGTGCGCGGGCGCGCGCGGGAGGCGCGCGTCGTGCGCAAGCCGTTCGTCGCGAAGGCCGCCTGAAGGGCCGCTCCGACGGGCCGATCCCATAGAGTCAGGACCCGAGACATGGCCGAGCCCAGCTACCCCGATGACCTGCTCTACCACGCCGAGCACGACTGGGCGCGCCTGGAAGACGGCGAGGCCACGCTCGGGATCACCTGGTACGCCCAGGACGCCCTCGGCGAGGTCGTCTTCTTCGAGCCACCCGCCGTCGGCATGACGCTCACCCAGGACGAGCCCTACGCCGAGGTCGAGTCCGTCAAGGCCGTCTCGGATGTCGTCGCGCCGCTCTCCGGGGAGATCATCGCGGTCAACGACGCGCTCGCCGAGGACCCCACGGCGATCAACGAGGACCCCTACGGCGCCGGCTGGCTCGTCAAGGTGCGCCTGCGCAACCCCGCCGAGACCGCGAGCCTGCTCGACGCCGAGGCCTACGCCGCGACACTCGCGGGATAAGGTCGGGACCGGCGGCTACGCTGGCAGGCGGTGACCCGCTACACCTCGACGACAGACGCCGATCGCGCCGCGATGCTCGCCGCGATCGGCGTGGGCTCCGTGCAGGAGCTATTCGACCGCCAGATCCCCGCGCCGGTGCGACTCGGTCGCGCGCTCGAGCTCCCGCCGGGCCTGCCCGAGCAGGACGTGTACGAGCACCTGCGCGAGCTCGCCGCGCGCAACGTCAGCGCCGAGGACGAGCTCTCCTTCCTCGGGGCCGGCATGTACGACCACTACGTGCCCGCGCTGATCGACATGCTGATGGAGCGCTCCGAGTTCCTGACCCCCTATACGCCCTACCAGCCCGAGATCTCCCAGGGCGGCCTGCAGGTGATGTTCGAGTACCAGACCGCGATCAGCGAGCTCACCGGCCTGCCGGTCGCGAACGCCTCCGTCTACGAGGGCGCCAGCGCCGTCGCCTCCGCGGCTTATCTCGCCAAGCTGCACAACGGTCGCGCGCGGATCGTCGCCAGTGCCGGCCTGCACCCGCACACACTGCAGACCCTGCGCACCTACGCGCATGGGTTCGGCGCCGAGGTCGTCGAAGCGCCGCTCGGCGCGCCCCGCGGGCCCCACGAGGGCCGCACCGACCCCGACGCCTGGGCCGACGCGATCGACGCCCAGACCTCCGCCGCGATCTTCGCGCAGCCCAACTTCTACGGGGTCGTGGAGGACGCGCGCGCGCTCAGCGATCGGGCAAAGCGCCCGGCCGACCCCGTCGTGATCGCTCAGGTCGACCCGATCGTGCTCGGCGTCCTCGCCGCCCCCGGCGAATGCGGCGTCGACGTCGCCGTGGGGGAGGGGCAGCCGCTCGGCAACCGCCTCGACTACGGCGGCCCCTCGTTCGGCTTCTTCGCCGCCCGCGAGGAGTACCTGCGGCGGATGCCCGGGCGCATCGCCGGCGAGACCCGCGACGTCGACGGGCGCCGCGGCTTCGTACTCACGCTCCAGACCCGCGAGCAGCACATCCGCCGCGAGAAAGCCACCTCGAACATCTGCACCGCGCAGGCGCTCAACGCGCTCGGCGGCGTCGTCTACCTCGCCTGGCTCGGACGCCGCGGGCTCGTCGAGCTCGGCGAGCTGCTGGTCGCGCGCACCCACTACGCCCGCGAGACGCTCGCCGCGCTGGAGGGCGTCGAGCAGCTGCACCGCCAGCCCGCCATCCGCGAGTTCGCGCTGCGGCTCAGCGGCCCCGGCGGCGAGGCCCCGCTGGACGCCGCCGCCGTCAAGCGCCGCTGCGCCGAGCGCGGCGTCAACCCCGGCGCCGACCTGCACGCGCTCACCGGCCGCGACGCCGACCGCGGGGGTCTCCTGGTCGCGCTCACCGAGCGCCGCGACCGCGCCGACATCGACCGCCTCGCCGACGTTCTCGAGGCCGCCGTCGCCGCCGAGCGTCAAACCGAGGCGGTGTACGCCACGTGAGCCCGCCGCGTTCGAAGCGCCCGCCGACGTCGCGGGGCACGACGCCCCGCGCCCAGCGGCTCCTGGCACCGGCGGCCCGCGCGGACGATCTCGAGAAATCGTTCGTCCGATGAGCGCCGCGAACGCCACCGATCCGCGGGTCGCGCCAGAGGAGCCCGTCCTCACCATCTTCGAGCGTGGCGCGCCCGGACGGCGTGCGTTCCAGTGCCCCCCACTCGATGTCCCCGCGGTCGATCCCGCGGAGCTGCTGGGAGAGTTGCGCCGAATCGAGCCCCCGCGGCTGCCGGAGCTATCCGAGCCGGAGATCGTCCGCCACTACGTGCGCCTCTCCAAGCGCAACTTCGACCTCGACTCCGGCTTCTACCCGCTCGGCTCGTGCACGATGAAGCACAACCCGCGCCTGCACGAGCGCGTCGCCGCGCTGCCCGGACACGCGCGGCTGCACCCCCTGCAGGACCCCGCGCGCGCGCAGGGCGCGCTCGAGTTGATGTGGAACCTCCAGCGCGCGCTCGGCGAGATCGCGGGCCTGCCGCACGTCTGCCTGCAGCCCTCCGCCGGCTCCCACGGCGAGCTCGCCGGGGTCCTGCTCACCCGCGCCTACCACGAGGACCGCGGCGAGAACCGCCGCAAGGTGCTCGCGCCCGACACCTCCCACGGCACCAACCCCGCGACCGTCACGATGGCGGGCCTCGAGGTCGTCAAGCTCGCCACCAACGCCGACGGCGGTATCGACCTCGATGACCTCCGCGCGAAGGCCGACGCCGACGTCGCCTGCCTGATGCTCACCAACCCCAACACGCTCGGCATCTTCGACCCCAATATCGAGGAGATCGCGCGCATCGTCCACGGCGCGGGCGCCACGCTCTACTACGACGGCGCCAACCTCAACGCCGTGATGGGAATCTCGCGGCCCGGCGACATGGGCTTCGACATCGTCCACTTCAACCTCCACAAGTCCTTCACCCAGCCGCACGGCGGCGGCGGCCCCGGCTCCGGGCCGATCGCCGTCTCCGAGCGCATCGCGCCCTACCTGCCCGTGCCCGCGATCGTGCGGCGCGGGGACGAGCGCTTCGATCTCGAGTACGACCGCGCCAAGTCAATCGGGCGCCTGCGCAGCTTCCAGGGCAACTACGGCTGCTTCGTGCGCGCCTACGCCTACATCTGCTCGCTCGGCGCCGAGGGGCTGCGCGACGCCTCCGAGACCGCGGTCCTGAATGCCAACTACCTGCTTGCCCGCCTGCGCGAGCACGACATCGGCGAAGGGCGCACGGCCGGCGATCTCCTGCCGCTTGCGTATGGCGAGCTCTGCATGCACGAGTTCGTGCTCTCCGGCGGCCCGATGAAGCGCGAGCTGCAGATCAAGACGCTCGACCTCGCCAAGCGGCTGCTCGACTTCGGCTACCACCCGCCCACCGTCTACTTCCCGCTGTTAGTCGAGGAGGCGCTGATGGTCGAGCCGACCGAGACCGAGACCAAGGAGACGCTCGACGCCTTCGCCGACGCGATCGCCGCGATCCTCGCCGAGGCCGCCGCCGATCCCGCGGTCGCACGCGGCGCGCCCTACTCCACGCCCGTGCGCCGCCTCGACGAGGTCGGGGCGGCCAAGCGCCCCGTGATTCGACAAGCGCTGGACTGACAATGTGGCCCCATGCCTGGTAGAGTGACCACATGCGTGAGATCGGCGTTCGCGAGTTGAAGTCCTCGCTGAGTCAGACACTGCGAGCTGTCGCTCGCGGTCAGCACGTGCGGGTCACCGTCCGCGGTCGGCCGGTAGCCGAGATCGTCCCAGCCGGCGTCTCGGCGCGCGACGATCGTCTCGATCGCCTTGTGACAGAAGGTCGGCTCGCGCCGCCGTTGCGTGCACGGCCCCAGCGGGCGCCGCAACTGGTGCAGGCATCGCGCAGCGCCTCTGCGCTGGTGCTCGCCGATCGCGAGGCCGAGCGCTGAATCTCTACCTCGATGCCAGCGCGCTCGTAAAGCGCTACGTCGAGGAGCCCGGCAGCGACATCGTCCGCGACGCCATGGACCGCGCGGAGGGGTGGTTCATGTGTCGCATCGGCTTCGTCGAGACCGTCCGCGCCGTCGGTCTAGTCGTGGGCCACACCGCCGCCAGGGCCGTCGAACGGGAGTGGCCGGCATTCGCCATCGTCGAGGTCGACCAGCGCTTGGTGAGGGACGCGGCTGAGCTCGCAATCGAGCGCCGGCTACGCAGTCTCGACGCCCTGCATCTCGCCGCTGCCCTCGCGCTGCCCCAAGACGAGCTGTTGTTGGCGACCTGGGACAGGCGTTTACACAGCGCCGGGACGTCCGAAGGGATTCGGCTGCTGCCAGAAACCCTCGGCTGACCGCTAGGGTCCTCCACACGATGCGCATCTTCTCCGGCATCCAGCCCACCGGCGCCAAGCACCTCGGCAACTACATCGGCGCGATCTCGCAGTTCGCCTCCGCACAGGAGCGCGGCGAGGCGCTGTTCTGCATCGTCGACCTGCACGCCACGACCGTGCAGTACGAGCCCGTGGAGCTGCGCCGCAGCCTCTACGACCTCACCGCGCTGCTGCTCGCCTCCGGCCTCGACCCCGAGCGCTGCATCCTCTTCCGCCAGGGCGACGTGCAGGAGCACACCGAGCTCACCTGGCTGCTGTGCAGCGTCACCGAGCTCGGGCGCCTGCAGCGCATGCACCAGTTCCGTGACAAGTCGCTCGCCCAGCGCGAGCTCGTCTCCGCCGGGCTGCTGCTCTACCCCGTGCTGCAGGCCGCCGACGTGCTCACCTACCGCGCGCACGAGGTGCCCGTTGGCGAGGACCAGCGCGAGCACCTCGAGCTGATGCGCGACGTCGCGCGGCGCTTCAACGCGCGCTTCGCCGGCGGCGAGGAGGTGCTAGTCGTGCCCGAGCACCGAATCCCCGCGGTCGGCGCGCGGATCATGGACCTCCAGGACCCCACGCGCAAGATGTCCACCACCAGCGGCAGCGTGCAGGGCACCGTGTACGTGCTCGACGAGCCGCGCGCGATCGAGAAGAAGGTGGGGAGCGCCGTCACCGACTCCGGCAGCGCGGTCCGCCGCGGACCCGAGAAGCCCGGCGTGTCGAATCTGATCGAAATCCTCGCCGCCGTTCGCGGCGAGACCCCTGCGAACGTCGAAGCCGAGCTTGCCGAGGCCCGCTACGGGGAGCTCAAGGCCACGGTCGCCGCGGCCGTCATCGAGTATCTGACGCCCGTCCGCGAGCGCTACGAGCAGCTGCGCGCCGACGAGGACCGGCTCGAGGCCATCCTCACCGCCGGCGGCGATCGCGCGCGTGCGATCGCCTCGCAGACCCTCGCCGACGTGCGCGAGCGCATGGGCGTCGGCCCGCCACGTCGCCGCCGCTCGGCTCGCGATCGCGCCCAGCCCCAATCGTGAGGGCGTGCCGGTGCAAGCGCGGCGCCGCGCGCGATGCTCGCCGTCGGGGCCAGCCGCTACGGTGACGCGGTGAGCATCGCCAGCCTCGAGCTCGACCTCGACCTCTTCAGCGGTCCCTTCGACCTGCTCCTCACGCTGATCCTGCGCGAGGAGATCGACCTGCTCGAGCTCGAGCTCGCCGACGTCGTGCTCGCCTACCTCGACCACCTCGAGGCGCGCGGCGAGCTCGACCTCGAGACCGCGACCGAATTCATCGTGCTCGTCGCCGCCCTGCTGGAGCTCAAGTCGCGGCTGATGATCGCCGGCGAGGAAGACGAGCAACTGCTCGACATCGAGCCCGACGAGGCCGCCGAGGAGCTGCTCGCGCGGATGCTCGACGCCAGCCGCTACCGCGCCGCCGCCGGCCACCTGCAGGAGCTGCTCACGCGCGAGCACGGCGTGCGCTTCCGGCTCGCGCCACCGCCGCCCGCACTCCTGCGCGCGCGGCCCGAGCCCGCCGAGGGCGCCCAGGATCCCGCGGTGCTCGGCGCCGCGATCGGCCGCTTACTGCGGATCCCGCCGCCGATCAGCCTGCGCCACATCACGATTCACCGCGTCACGCTCGCCGAGCGCCTCGCGCACCTGCGCACGCTGCTGCGCCGCGGGCGCTTTGACTTCGAGGAGGCCGTCACCGGCGCCGACCGCGTCACCGTCGCGATCACCCTCTTCGCGCTGCTCGAGCTCTACAAACGCGGCGAAGCCGCCTGGGAGCAGCCCGAGAGCTTTGGCGAGATCCACGTCCACGCCCTCCCGAGCGAGCCCATCGGCGCCGTGGCCGTCGGCGCCGGAGCGGCTGGGTGAGCGACGCCGCGTACGTCGCGGAGCAGCGCGTGTCGAACCCAGCCGAGCCCGAGCAGATTAGCGATGGCGCGACGGAGCTCGCGCGGACGATCGAGGCGCTGCTGTTCCTGAGCAGCGACCCGCTCAGCGCGCGCGAGCTCGCCGAGGCCGCGCAGGCCGATGAGCAGGCGCTCGCCGCCGCGCTGCAGCTGCTCGCCGAGCAGTACGCGCCCGGGCGGCGCGGAATCCAGCTACGCGAGCTCGCCGGCGGCTACACGCTCGCCAGCGACCCCCTGCTCGAGGACGCCGCGCGACGCCTCTTCAGCCGGCCCCGCGCCGCCACGCTCACCCCTGCCCAGGCCGAGACGCTCGCAATCGTCGCCTACCTGCAGCCCGTCTCGCGCCCCGAGATCACGCGCATCCGCGGCGTCAGCGCCGACTCCGCCGCCGCCACACTGCTCGAGCGCGGCCTGATCGAGGAGGCCGGCCGCTCGCAGTTCGGCGCCGTCCTCTACCGCACCGGCACGCAGTTCCTGAAGCTCTTCGGCCTGCGCTCGCTGGAGGACCTGCCCGACGTCGCGCAATGGGACCCCACGCCCGAGGAGCAGAGCGAGCTGCGCGAGCGCCTCCTGCGCGCCGGCGAGGCCCGCGCCGAGCGCGGACCCGCGCCCGAGTAGCCGGCGCTCAGGCCGCGCTCGCCGCGAGCTGGCCGCACGCCGCGTCGATGTCGCGCCCCCGCGTCAGGCGCACCGTCGCCTCGACGCCGCGCTGCTCCAACGCCGCGCGGAACGCCGCGATCGCCTCGCGGCCCGAGCCCGCGTAGACCGAGTCGGTCGGGTTGTACGGGATCAGATTGACCTTGAACATCCGCGGCTCGCGCGCGCCGGCAGCGCCCCCCGCGCGGGCGCCTCCGTTACGGGTCGGCGTGCTCACATGGCGCGCCGGCGCGAGCAGCTCCGCGAGCGCGACCGCCTGCTCGTAGCGGTCGTTGACCCCCGCCAGCATCACGTACTCCACGAAGATCCGCCGGCGCTTGCGCGCGTAGAACGCGCGGCACGCCTCCAGCACATCGCGCAGCGGGTAGCGCTCGTTGACCGGCATCAGCTCCGAGCGCAGCGCTTCATCCGCCGCGTGCAACGAAAGCGCCAGGCGCAGCGGCAGCTCGCACTCCGCGAGCCGTTCGATCCCGGGAATCCAGCCGACCGTCGAGATCGCCGTGCGCCGGTGCGCGATTCCCAGATCCGGCAGCCGCTCGCACGCCGCCAGCACCGCGTCGAGGTTCAACAGCGGCTCGCCCATGCCCATGAACACACAGTGCGAAATCGGCGCCCGGAGGGCGCCGCTCGCTTTCGCGTCGCGAGACGGGATGTCTCGCGGAGGTTCCCCTTCGATCCGCCGGAAGTGCAGCGCCTGCTCGAGGATCTCCGACGCCGTCAGGTTGCGCGCGAAGCGCATCTGGCCCGTCGCGCAGAACGTGCACGTCAGCGGGCACCCCGACTGCGACGAGACGCAGATCGAGCGCCGCGCGGAGCCACCTCCCGGAGGGTCTCCACCTCCCGGAGGGTTGCGATACCGCATCAGCACCGCCTCCAGCGGCCGCCCGTCCGCGGTCGCGAACAGCGCCTTCACCGTCCCATCGCGCGCGCGCACCTCGCGCCGCAGCGCCAAGCTCGAGAACGGCACCTCCCGCGCCAGCGCCTCGCGCAGCTCGCGCGGGAGATTCGTCATCGACTCATACCCCGCCGCGCCACGCGCCGCCCACTCCCACACCTGTCGCGCCCGGAAGCCCGGCTCGCCGCGCGACGCCAACCTCTCTCGCAAGAGCTCCAGGTCCATCTCCCTATCGTTGCAGCCCGTGCGCCTCGCCAAGTACCTCGCCCACGCCGGCGTCGCCTCGCGGCGCGCCGCCGAGACGATCATCGCCGCCGGGCGGGTCGCAGTCGACGGGACGATCATCCTAGATCCCGCCCGCGACGTCGACGAGCGCAACCGCGTCGAAGTCGACGGACGACTGCTCCCCGGCGTCGAGCCCACGGTCGTCTACGCCCTGCACAAGCCCCTCGGTACGCTCAGCACCGCGCGCGACACCCACGCGCGCCCCACCGTCGTCGAGCTGATCCCCGAGCGCCGCCGCCTCTACCCCGTCGGGCGCCTCGACGCCGACAGCAGCGGCCTGATCCTGCTCACCAACGACGGCGCCCTCGCCAACCGCCTCACCCACCCCCGCTACGAAGTCCCCAAGACCTACCGCGTGCGCGTCGCCCGCGGTCCCGTCTCCGCGGGCGCTCTCGACCAGCTGCGCGCCGGTGTGCAGCTCGAGGACGGCCCCACCGCGCCCGCGACCGCGCGCAGGCTGCGCGGCGCCGGCGACGAGCTCGAGCTCACGATCCGCGAAGGCCGCAACCGCCAGGTGCGGCGCATGTGCGACGCCGTCGGGCATCCCGTGCTCGCCCTGCGCCGCGTCGCCTTCGGGCCGCTGCGCCTCGGCGCGCTCGCGCCCGGCCAGCACCGTCGCCTCGAGGGCGCTGAGCTACGCGAGCTGCGCGTCGTCGGGGCTCCGCCCGGCGCGTCCCCAGCCACTACGCCGCCGCGCGCCTGAGCTCGCCCGCCTACGCGCCCGCTGCTCCGGGGAGCGCTCTGACAGAATCGCGCCCATGCGCCTCTATGCCCTGCGCGGCGCCGCCAGCGTCGAGCGCAACGACTCCCAGGACATCCTCAGCGCCACCACCGAGCTCATGCAGACGATCATGCAGCGCAACGCGCTCGCGCCCGCCGACGTCGTCAGCTGCATCTTCACCGCCACCAACGACCTCAACGCCGAGTTCCCCGCCGTCGCCGCCCGCGCGCTCGGCTTCGAGCGCGTCCCGCTCTTATGCGCCCGCGAGATCCCCGTCCCGCGCGCGCTCCCCCGCGTCATCCGCGTCCTCATCCACTACTACGCCGACGACGCCCACCAAACCCAGCACGTCTACCTCGGCGAGGCCAAGGCGCTGCGCGCCGACCTCGAGGCCGCGCAGTAGCCTGGGTCCCGTGGCGATCGAGTTCTCAGAGCGCATCCGGCGCCTCCCCAGCTACCCCGCCGCCGGCGCCTACGCCGACGCCGCGCCGCCCGTGCGCCTCGCCAGCAACGAGTCGCCCTGGCCGCCGCTGCCCGCCGTCCGCGATGCGATCGCGCGCGCGCTCGACACGCTCAACCGCTACCCCGATCCCACCAGCTCCGCGCTGCGCGCCCGCCTCGCCGACCGCTACGCCGTGCCCCCCGCGCGCATCGCGATCGGCAACGGCTCCTGCGACATCCTGCTCGCCGCCGGCGAGGCGCTGCTCGAGCCCGGCGCCGAGCTCGTCTACGCCTGGCCCTCCTTCTCGGTCTATCCGCATCTCAGCGCAGCCTCCGGCGCGCGCGAGATCCGCGTCCCGCTCGACGCCGCGCAGCGCCACGACCTACCCGCGATGCTGCGCGAGATCACCGTCGCCACGCGCCTCGCGATTCTCTGCAACCCCAATAACCCCACCAGCACCGCGCTCGAGCTCGCCGCGATCGCCGCGTTCCTTGACGAGGTCCCCCCGCACGTCTGCGTGATCCTCGACGAGGCCTACTGCGAGTTCAACCTGCTCGAGGACCCCGACGCCTCGATCGCGCTGCTCGCACGCCACCCCAACCTCGTCCTCCTGCGCACCTTCTCCAAGGTCCACGGGCTCTGCGGGCTGCGCGTCGGCTTCGCCCTCTGCGGCTCCGAAGCCTTCCCCCGCGCCGTCGACCGGGTCCGCCAGCCGTTCTTCTGCAACGCCGTCGCCCAAGCCGCCGCCGCCGAGGCCCTCGCCCACCAGGACGCCGTCACCGAACGCGTCGCGCGCACCGTCGCCGAGCGCATCTCCGTCGACGAGCGCCTGCGCGCGCTCGGACTCGCCCCCGCCGCCTCCCAGGCCAACTTCTGCTGGTTCGACCTCGGCGCAGACAGAGACGAGCAGAACGTGATGCGAGGCCTAATCGAGCGCGGCGTGCTCGTCCGCGGCGGCGGCGCCCTCGGCCGCCCCGGCGCGCTCCGCGTCACCTACGGCACCGCCGCGGAGAACCTCCGCTTCCTCGACGCGCTTGCCGAAGTGCTCTGAAGCCTCGCCGGCACGCTCCGATGGCTTGCCGAAGCACTCGGAGGGCTTGCATGGCTTGCCGAAGCGCACTCGGAGGGCTTGCCGAGGCACGCCGAAGCTGCTACAACCGTCGCAGACGACCATGAACGCACCGGCTTCCACATCCGCCCGCGCCCGGTCGTACTCCTGCGCCTATCGCACCTGGCGATTTAGCTAGGCGCTCCGGTCGGGCCCGTTCGTGAGCGGGCCGCCACGGCCGCCCCGGGTCCCGCCGACGGGACCGAGCGCCACCGCACCCGGCGTCTCCCAACGCCCCCTCACGCAAGCCGCGGCGATGCCTCTCGCAAGCCCGCGGCGCCACCAGCGCCCATCGCCAGCGAAACAGTGAAAGGATGAATCGATGATGATCGTCATGAAGGAGACCGCCACCGACGACGAGATCGCCGCGGTCGTCGAGAAAATCGAGCGCGCCGGCGCCTTAGCCCACCGCAGCCAAGGCGCACGCGTTACCGTCATTGGCGCGATCGGCGACGTCGAGCAGGACGCCTCCGTCGAGAGCCTCGGCCTCGAGGGCCAGCCCGGCGTGGATCGCGTCGTCCCGATCCTCAAGCCCTACAAGCTCGCCTCCGCCCAGATCCGCCACGGCGAGCGCACCGTGCTCGACATCGAAGGGCGCAAGGTCGGCGGCGGCAACTTCGCGCTGATCGCCGGGCCGTGCACGGTGGAGACCCGCGAGCAGACGCTCGAGACCGCGCGCGTCGTGCGCGACGCCGGCGCCACCCTGCTGCGCGGCGGCGCCTACAAGCCGCGCACCTCCCCCTACGCCTTCCAGGGTCTCGGCCAAGAGGGGCTGCGCCTGCTCGCCGAGGCCAAGGCCGAGACCGGTCTGCCGATCGTCACGGAGCTGATGGACATGCGCGATCTCGAGCCCGTGCTCGAGGTCGCCGATGTCATCCAGATCGGCGCGCGCAACATGCAGAACTACCCGCTGCTCGCCGAGATCGGCCGCTCCGGGCGCCCCGCGCTGCTCAAGCGTGGGCTCTCCTCGACACTCGACGAGCTGCTGATGGCCGCCGAGTACATCCTCAAGGAAGGCAACCCCAACGTGATGCTCTGCGAGCGCGGCATCCGCACGTTCGAGACCGCCTACCGCTTCACACTCGACCTGATGGCCGTCCCCGTGCTCAAGGAGCTCAGCCACCTGCCCGTCATCGTCGATCCCTCCCACGCCGCCGGCCGGCGCGAGCTCGTGCTGCCGCTCTCGCTCGCCGCCGCCGCCGCCGGCGCCGACGGCATCATCGTCGAGGTGCACCCCAACCCCGACGAGGCCATCTGCGACGGACCGCAAGCGCTCTCGACCGACACCTTCGCCGAGTACGCCCGCGCCGTCGAGCAGGCCGCCGCGCTCGCCGCCGGGGCGCTCAGCGCCGCCTGATGCCGCGCCGCCGGACGCCCCGCCGCGGGCTCCTCCGCGGCTGCACGTGGCCGCGCCGGCGGGCGGGGAGAGCCCGTTGAAGGTCGCCGTGCTCGGCATCGGGCTGATCGGCGGCTCGATCGGGCTCGCCGCGAGGCAGCGCGCAGGCGCGCACGTCTGCGGCTACGACCCCGACGCCGCGGTTCGCGCACGGGCGCTCGAGCTCGGCGCGATCGACGCCCAGGCGCCCGATCTCGCCGCCGCCGTTGCGGGCGCCGACATCGTGTTCGTCGCCGCGCCCGTCGCAGCGCTCCCCGAGACCGTGCGCGCCGCACTCGCGAGTGCCGGACCGGGATCCGTCGTCAGCGACGTCGGCTCGACCAAGCGCCCGCTCCGCGATGCCGCCGCCGACCCCCGCTTCGTCGGGGGACACCCCTTAGCCGGCGCCGAGACCGCCGGCGTCGAGCACGCCCGCGCCGATCTCTTCGCGGACGCCACCTGGTATCTCACCCCGACCCCCGCCACCGCCGGCGTCCTCTACGAGCGCCTGCATCGCTTGCTCGTCAGCCTCGGCGCGCAACCGAGCGCGATCGACGCCGAGCTGCACGATCAGCTGATGGCGTGCTTCTCGCATCTTCCCCACGTGTTCGCCAACCTGCTCGTCGATCAGGGCCGCGCCCGCGTCGCCGGCGCGCTGGACTCCGGCGAGCGCCTGCCCGCCGCCGGTCCGAGCTTCCGCGACGCGACCCGCGTCGCCGGCGCGAACACCGCGATCTGGGCTGACATCTACCGCTCCAACCGCGACGCCCTGATCACCGAGATCGACGCCGCCGTGCGGCGCCTGGGGGAGGTGCGCGAGCTGCTCGCGCAGGGGGACCTCGCCGCGCTCGCCGCCTGGAACGAGCACGCCCGCGCCGCCCGCGAGACGCTGCGCGGCGCGGGATTCGCGGGAGGGCCCGTGCACGAGCTGCGCGTCTCCGTGCCCAACCGCCCCGGCGTGCTCGCCCAGATCGCACTCGCGCTCGGACGCGAGGGCGTCAACATCATCGACATGGCGCTCTCGCCCTCCCCCGACAACAGCCAGGGCATAATCGCGCTGTGGCTGCGCGGCGCCGAGCACGCACGACGCGCCGAGCGGCTGATCGCCGAGCTCGGCTTTCCGGTGGCCGCCCCGTGACCAACATGCGCTTCGAGCCATCCCGCGGCCTCGAAGGCGAGCTGATCGCGCCCGCCGACAAGTCGATCTCCCACCGCGCCGCGCTGCTCGGCGCGATGGCGCCCTACCCCGTGCACATCCGCAACTACCTGCACGCCGCCGACACCGACTCCACGCTCGACGCGATCCGCGCGCTCGGCGCGCTCGTCGAGGTCCGCCCCGGGGAGGTCGTCGTGCGCGGCACCGGCCTGCGCGAGGCGCGCGAGCCCGCCGGCCCGATCGACGTCGGCAACGCCGGCACCCTGCTGCGCCTGCTCCCCGGCTGGCTCGCCGCGCAGGAGGGCCGCACGTTCACCCTCGACGGCGACGACTCGATCCGCCGCCGCCCCGTCGACCGCGTCGCCGAGCCGCTCACGCTGATGGGCGCCGCGCTGGAGGCCACCGACGGGCGCTTCGCGCCGCTGCAGGTGCGCGGCGCGCGCCTGCACTCGATCTCCTACGAGCTGCCCGTCGCCAGCGCCCAGATCAAGTCGTGCGTGCTGCTCGCCGCGCTCGCCGCCGACGGCGCGAGCACCGTCGGCGAGCCCGAGCGCAGCCGCGACCACACCGAGCGCATGCTGATGCGCGCCGGCGCGAGCATCCACCGCAACGGGCGCCACGTCACCATCACCAACGCCGACGAGCTCGAGCTCGAGGACCTCACCGTCCCCGGCGACCCCAGCTCCGCCGCGTTTCTCATCGCGGCAGGTGTGCTCGTACCTGGGTCCCGCCTGCTGCTGCGCGACGTCGGGGTCAACTGGACCCGCACCGGCTTCCTGCGCATCGCGCGCCGCATGCAGGGCATCGTGCTCGGCGACCTCGAGGACGAATCCGGCGAGCTCGTCGCGCACGAGCCGACCAGCGACATCGACGTCGCCGCCGGCGCGCTCGAGGGGACCTTCGTCGGGCCCGAGGAGGTCCCGCTCGCGATCGACGAGCTGCCCCTCGTCGCCCTGCTCGGCTGCTTCGCCGAAGGCGAGACCGTCGTGCGCGGCGCGCAGGAGCTGCGCCTGAAGGAGTCCGATCGCATCGCCACCGTCGTCGACGGGCTGCGCGGCCTCGGCGCCGAGATCGAGGCCACCGAGGACGGCTTCGCCGTGATCGGCACCGGCGGCCTGCGCGGCGGCAGCATCGACTCCCACGGCGACCACCGCCTCGCCATGCTCGGCGCCGTCGCCGGGCTCGCCTCGCGCGAGGGCGTCGAGGTGCGGGGGATGGAGGCCGCCGACGTCTCCTACCCCGGCTTCCTCGAGGACCTCGCCGCGCTGGCCGGCTGATGGTCATCGCGCGGCGCATCGCCCGGCCCGCGGCTCGTGGGCCGCACATCACCCAAGCCGCGACCCAGGCGCGCTGATGGTCGTCGCGATCGACGGCCCCGCCGGCGCCGGGAAGTCGACCGTCGCGCGTGCCGTCGCGCTCGCGCTCGGGTTCACCTACCTAGACAGCGGCGCGATGTACCGCTGTGTCGCGCTCGCCGCGATTCGCGCGCCCGGGGTGGAGCCCGCGCGGCTGGCCGCGGAGGCCCACATCGAGCTGGGCGCCGCCGCCGACGCCACGGGGCGCCCCGTGCTTGACAGCGCCGCGCGCGCCGCCGCTGGCGGACGGGTGTGGCTAGATGGCCACGACGTCAGCGCCGAGATCCGCTCCCCCGAGGTCTCCGAGATGGCTTCGCGCGTCGCCACCGACCCCGGCGTGCGCGCCGCGCTCGTCGCCAAGCAGCGCGAGCTGCTCGCCCGCGGCGACTGGGTCGCCGAGGGCCGCGACATCGGCACCGTCGTCGCGCCCGCCGCCGAGCTGAAGATCTTCCTCACCGCCGATCCCCGCGAGCGCGCGCGCCGCCGCGCCGCCGAACTCGGTGCCGACGTTGAGACCGTGCTCGCCGAGCAGACCCTCCGCGACCAGCGCGACAGCACACGCGAGCACAGTCCGCTTGCACCCGCGCGGGGTGCCGTAGCGGTCGATACTAGTGGGCTGACCGTCGCGGAGGTCGTCGCGCGTATCGCCGCTCGCTTGCCGGGACGTTGAGCTCCGGAGGCGCCCAGACCGGTTATACTGGCCGGTATGACTTACAAGGTTGGACCCAAGGGACAGGTTGTTCTGCCCAAGGATGTAAGAGAGCGTCTCGGTATCGAGCCCGGTGATGAGGTGACGGTCGAGGGGCTCGACAGCGAGGTACGGATCCGGCGAGTTACCAGCCCGGTCACGCTGCGCGGACTGCTGAGCGATCCTACCGACGACGTTCCGCTGACACGACTGCTCGAGCTCGACCATCGCTGGGAGATCGCTCACGACGAAATGCGTCAGGCCGAATCGGACATGAGGCCCAGGGTCGGCGCTGATTCGAGGATGCTCCAGAATCCTCTAGAGCGCAAGAACGAGAAGGCTAAGGCATCCAAGTCTCCGCCCAGTCGACGAAACACGCGGTGATCGTGCTCGATGCATGGGCGGTGCTCGCGGTTCTCAACGACGAGCCTGCGGCGGCGCGGGTGGAAAGAGCTCTTGCAGACGACGCCGGATTGATCTCGTGGATCAATCTGGGCGAGGTCCTCTATCGAGCCATTCCGCGCCGCGGCGAGCATCGGGCGCTAGACGCCGTCAGAAGCGTACGTCGACGCCTGCGGGTTGAAGACGTCGACGGCGCGCTGGTCACCGACGCTGCGCGCCTCAAGGCAGCTCACCGCCTCTCCTACGCCGACGCCTTCTGCGTTGCGACCGCCCGGCGCCACGACGCGCCGCTCTACACCGGCGACCCGGAGATCCTCGCGTTGAAGGATCTCGCGCAGCTCGTGGACCTCCGCGCCGAGCCCGCGTCATGAAGGTCGCCATCGTCGGCTACCCCAACGTCGGCAAGTCCTCGCTCGTGAACCGCCTCAGCGGCCGGCGCGAGGCCGTCGTGCACGAGCGCGCCGGGATCACCCGCGACCGCAACGAGATCGAGTGCGAGTGGAACGGGCGCACGTTCGCGCTGATCGACACCGGCGGTGTCGACTTCCAAGACGAGGACCCCCTCTCGGGCTCGATCCGCGACCAGGCCCGCGCCGGCATCGCCGACGCGCAGGTCGCGGTGCTCGTCGTCGACGCCCGCGCCGGCGTGCGGCCCGGGGACGAGGAGCTCGCCGACCTGCTGCGCCGCGCGCCGCTGTCGTGCATCGTCGCGGCCAACAAGTGCGACAGCGTCACCGAGCTCCCGCTCGCCGCCGAATTCCATCGCCTCGGCCTCGGCGAGCCGCTCGCGGTCTCCGCCGCCCAGGGCCTCGGCACCGGCGACCTGCTCGACCGGATCGTCGCGCTGCTGCCCGCGGCCGAGGACGAGCCCGAGCGCGACGACCTACGCCTCGCCGTGATCGGTCGCCCCAACGTCGGCAAGTCCTCGCTCGTGAACCGCTTCCTCGGCGAGCAGCGCGTGATCGTCTCCGACCTCGCCGGGACCACGCGCGACGCGATCGACACGCCGCTGAGCGTCGAGGGGCGCAGCGTCACGCTGGTCGACACCGCCGGCATGCGCCGCCAGGCCAAGGTCGCCGACTCCGTCGAGTACTACACCGCGCTGCGCTCCCAGCGCGCCGCCGAGCGCGCCGACGTCGCGCTGGTCGTCTGCGACGCGTGCGACGGCGTCACCGCCCAGGACCTCCGCATCGCCGAGCTCGCGATGAAGGCCGGCTGCGCGACCGCCGTCGTCCTCAACAAGTGGGACATACGCGAGGGCAGCGAGGACGACCTCGACCACGAACGCGCGCGCGTCGCCGAGAAGCTGCGTCTGCGCCCCCGCGTGCTGACCGCGAGCGCGCTCACCGGGCGCCACGTGCAGCGGCTGCTCGTCGAGGCGCTCGCGCTCGGCGATCGCATGCACAGCCGCATCCCCACGCCCGAGCTCAACCGCTTCCTCGCCGAGGCCATCCAGGCGCGCCAGCCGCCCGTCGGCACGCGTCGCGGCGGGGGTGGGCGGGGATCCAATCACCGCCTCAAGCCGATCTTTATGACCCAGACCGGCACGCGCCCGCCGCGCTTCGCGATTCAGGTCAACTCCCGCGCGCGCGTCACCCGCGACTACGCCTACTTCCTCGAGAACCGCCTGCGCGCGCGCTACGCGATGGACGGCGTGCCGCTCGTGATCGACTTCGTCGAGCGCGGCCAGCGCGGGCACGCCGACGAGGGTCGTCGCGGCGCCCGCCCCGCGGCGCGCTCGCGCTGAGCGGCCGCGTTAGACTTCCCCGACTTTTGTGAAGCCCGTCCGCCTCGGCGCCGCCGCGGGGGCCGACGCGACCAGTCTGGAGTGGACCCGAGCCCATGAGCAACCTGCCCGACAACGAGTTCCTGTTCACCTCGGAGTCCGTCACCGAGGGTCATCCCGACAAGATCGCCGACCAGATCTCCGACGGCGTACTCGACGCGGTGCTGCGCGACGATCCCTACGGTCGCGTCGCCTGCGAGACACTCGTCAACACGGGCCTGATCGTGGTCTCGGGCGAGATCTCGACCGACACCTACGTCGACATCCAGGAGATCGCGCGCGAGACCGTGCGCCGCATCGGCTACGACAACGCCTCCTACGGCTTCGACTGCGACACGTGCGCGGTGATCAACGCGATCGACAAACAGTCCCCCGACATCGCGCAGGGAGTCGACGCCGCGTACGAGACGCGCCACGATCCCGCCGACGAAGACGAGCTCGACGTCGCCGGCGCGGGCGACCAGGGCATGATGTTCGGCTACGCCACGCGCGAGACCGAGGAGCTGATGCCGCTGCCGATCGCACTCGCGCACAAGCTCGCCAAGCGCCTCGCGGAGGTGCGCAAGGCGGACGTGCTGCCCTACCTGCGCCCCGACGGCAAGACCCAGGTGACGGTGCGCTATCAGGATGGACGGCCGGTCGAGATCGAGAAGATCCTGATCTCCACCCAGCACGCCGACGGCATCGACGCCGAGGCGCTGATCAAGCCGGATCTGCTCGAGCACGTCCTGCGCCCGGTGCTCCCCAGCGAGCTCTACGACGAGCGCAAGCTCCTGAAGAACTTCCTCGTCAACCCGACCGGGCGCTTCGTGATCGGCGGTCCGATGGGCGACTGCGGGCTGACCGGGCGCAAGATCATCGTCGACACCTACGGCGGCATGGCCCGCCACGGCGGCGGCGCGTTCTCCGGCAAGGACCCCTCCAAGGTCGACCGCTCCGCGGCCTATGCCGCACGCTGGGTGGCCAAGAACATCGTCGCCGCCGGCCTCGCCGAGCGCGCCGAGGTGCAGGTCGCCTACGCGATCGGCGTCGCGCATCCCGTCTCGGTGATGGTCGAGACGTTCGGCACCGAGAAGGTCGGTCGCGCGCAGATCGCGGCGCTCGTGCAGGAGCACTTCGACCTGCGACCCGGCGCATTTCGCGAGGAGCTCAAACTGCACCGCCCGATCTATCAGAAGACCGCGGCCTACGGCCACTTTGGCCGCGACGACCACGACTTCACGTGGGAGCGCACCGATCGCGCGCAGGCGCTGCGCGCGGCCGCCGGGCTCTGAGCGCCGTGCGCCGGGCGCTGCGCGCGGCGGGCGGGCTCTGACGGGCGGGAACTGGGGTCCGGCGCTCCGTCTAGGGTGACGGGGTGTCGAGTGCGATCGCCCAGGTCGAGCCCCTGACGACGGCGCGCGCGCTGCGCGGGCCGTTCGACTACCGCCTGCCCGAGGAGCTGCGCGCGGGCGTCGGCGTCGGGTCGATGCTGGTCGTGCCGTTCGGGCGGCGCGAGGTGCTGGGCGTCGTCGTCGGCCTGGCCGAGCGCAGCGAGGTCTCCGACGAGAAGCTGCTCGCTCCGCTGCGGGCGCTGGAGCTCGGTGTCCCGATCGATCTCGTCGCGCTCGCGGAGTGGATCGCGGCGGAGTACTGCTCGACCGTGGCGCGCGCGCTGCGCCTCGTGCTGCCGCCCGGCGCGAACACGCGCGTCGCGGGGCGCCTCGGCATGCCGCCCCGCCGTCGCCGCGCGGTACGACGTCCGCAGCATCTCCCGGTCGGGGCGCTCCCCACCGAGCCGCCGGCGTTGACCGCGGATCAGCGCCGCGCGCTGGAGGAGCTGTGCGGGCTGCTGCGCGAGCCGCCCCCCGCCGCGGAGGGAGCGGCGCGACGGCTGCTGCACGGGATCACCGGCTCGGGCAAGACCGAGGTCTATCTGCGCGCCGCGGCGTGCGCCCTGGAGCAGCAGCGGGGGGCGATCGTGCTCGTGCCGGAGATCGCGCTGACGCCGCAGATCGTGGGGCGCTTCATCGCGCGCTTCGGGGAGACGGTCGCGGTGCTGCACTCGCGCCTGACGCCGGCGCAGCGCCGCGAAGAGTGGCGGCGCCTGCGCTCCGGGGAGGCCCGCGTCTGCGTCGGTCCGCGCTCGGCGGTGTTCGCCCCGATCGAGCGCCTCGGCCTGATCGTGGTCGACGAGGAGCACGACTCCTCCTACAAGCACGAGGGCGATCCTCGCTACGACGCGCGCGACGTCGCGGCGTGGCGCGCGCGTGAGCAGCGCGCGTTGCTGCTGCTCGGCAGCGCCACGCCGCGCCCCGAGAGCCACCACGCGCTCCGCCGCCTGCGCCTGCCGCGCCGCGTCGACGGCGGGCCGCTGCCGCACGTGGAGATCCTCGACATGCGCGAGCAGGTCGACGGCCTGCACCCCGAGACCACGCAGGCGCTCGCCGAGGTGCGCCGCGTGCGGGGCAAGGCGATCGTGCTGCTCAACCGCCGCGGCTGGTCGAATTTCCTCTCCTGCCGCACCTGCGGCGCCGTGTGGGGCTGCCCGCAGTGCGACGTCGCGCTCGTGCTGCACCGCGCGGCGGGCCTGCTGGCCTGCCACCACTGCGGCCATCGCGAGCGCGTGCCGGCGCGCTGCGATTGCGGCTCGAGCGCGGTCGCGCGCCACGGGGCGGGCACCGAGCGCCTGCAGCACGACCTGACGGTCGCGCTGGGGGACGGCGAGCGCTTCCCGATCTTTCGCCTCGACGCCGACGCGCTCGCCGCGGGCGAGGGTGGCGAGCATGGCGCCCGCAGCGAGGGCGGCGAGCACGGCGCCCGTGGCGAGGGCGGCGGTCCCGACGCCGGTGGCGTCGGTGCGCTGCTGCGCCGCTTTCAGGACGCGCCGGCCGGCGTTCTGATCGGCACGCAGATGGTCGCCAAGGGGCACGACTTCCCCGACGTGAAGCTCGGGGTGGTGCTCGATGCGGACGCGACGCTGCGCTTCCCCGATTTCCGCGCCGAGGAGCGCACGTTCGCGCTGATCGCACAGCTCGCGGGGCGCGTGGGCCGCGGCGGCGAAGGCCGTGTGCTCGTGCAGACGATCGCGCCGGAGGCGCGTGCGATCGTGTACGCCGCCGAGCACGACAGCGAAGGCTTCCTCGCGGGCGAGCTCGAGCGCCGCGCCGCGCTGCGCTACCCGCCCTTCGCGCACCTCGTCAGGATCGTGTGCTCCGCCACCGACGCCGCCCGCGCGCAGGCCGCGGCAAGCGCGATCCGCGAGCAGCTCGAGCCGGCGCGCGGAGCGGGCTCGGTGCTGGGGCCCGCGACGCTCTTTCGCCTGCGCGGGCGCGAGCGGCGCGTGCTGCTGGTGAAGACCGCCCAGCGCCGCGCGGCGGTGCGTGCGATCGGTGCCGCCGTGCAGCACGCGGCGCGCGCGCGCGGGCACGCGGGGGTCAGCTTCAGCGTTGACGTCGACCCTCAATAGAATCAGCGACATGAGCGTCGATATCGAGAGCGAGACCGCGCGCGAGGAGCCCGGGGCTGAGCGCAAAGAGCCCGAGACCGAGGTCGAGGAGCTCGATGCGCAGACGCGCGCGCGGCGCGACGCCGCGCTGCGCCACGTGCGCAAGCTGGGGGACCCGGTGCTGCGGGCGACCGCGCTGCCCGTGGAGCGCTTCGACGAGGAGCTGCGCGTGGAGGCGCAGCGGATGGACGAGCTGATGCAGGCCGCGCTCGGCGTCGGACTGGCGGCGACGCAGGTCGGCGTGCTGCACCGCGTGCTCGTTTACCGCGCCTATCCCGAAGATCCGACGACGGTGCTGGTGAACCCGGTGCTCGAGTGGGTCAGCGAGGAGCGCGAGGCGGCCGAGGAGGGCTGCCTCAGCCTGCCTGGCATCCACGTCGAGGTCGAGCGCCCCGCGCGCGTGCGCGTGCGCGCACGTGACACCGCCGGCGCGGAGCTGCTCGTCGAGGCCGACGGTCTGCCGGCGCGCGTGATCCAGCACGAGATCGACCACCTCGACGGCGTCCTGATTCTCGATCGCATCTCGCGCGAGGCGCGCCGCGAGGCGATGCGCGCGCTGCGCGAAGGCCGCGAGCGGCCCGCCCGGGATGGTGCCCCCGCCTAGCGCCGGGGCCGTTTTGCGCACCGTCTACCTCGGTACCTCCGAGTTCGCCGCGAGCGTGCTCGAGCGTCTCGCCACCGGCCCGCACCGGCCGGCGCTCGTGATCACGCGCCCCGATCGTCCCAGCGGGCGCGGGCGCAGGCTCACGCCGCCGCCGGTCGCCGACACCGCGGGGGAACTTGGCATCCCGCTGGAGCAGCCCGAGCGCGTCAACGATCCCGAGGCGTGCGCGACGATCGCCCGCGCCGCGGCGGGGCCGGGCAGCGAGCTGGTGCTCGTGGTGTGCGCGTTCGGCGCGCTGATCAAGGAGGCGCTGCTCGCGGCGCACCCGATCCTGAACGTGCATCCCTCGCTGCTGCCGCGCTGGCGCGGCGCGGCGCCGATCGAGCGCGCGATCATGGCGGGCGACGGTGAGACCGGCGTGTCGATCATGCGCCTGACGGCGGGCCTCGACAGTGGGCCGGTGTGCCTCGCGGCCGCGGAGGCGATCGGCGCGCAGGACACCTTCGGGACCCTGGCGCCGCGGCTCGCGGCGCGCGGCGGCGAGCTGCTGGTGCGCGCGCTCGACGGCTGGGAGCGCGGCGAGCCGCCCGCGTTCGTCGAGCAGGACGAGACGCGCGCGACGTACGCGGAGAAGATCGGCCCCGCGGATCGCCTGCTCGACTCGGCGCTGTCGGCACGCGATTTGGAGCGTCGGGTGCGCGCCCTGCACCCGCACATCGGCGCGCGGATCGCGCTCACGGACGGGACGATGCTCGGCGTGCTGCGGGCGCGGGCGCTGCCGCAGGTGTCGGCCTCGATCTCGGCCTCGCTCCCGACAGCGATGCCGGTGGCATCGCCCCCGGCGCCGGGTGTGCTCGCGGGCGTGGCGGGCCGGCTGCTGTATGGGACGGGGGAGGGGGCGCTGGAGCTGCTGGAGGTGCAGCCGGCGGGGCGGCGCGCGATGGACGGCGCGGCCTACCTGCGCGGCCACGACCTTCCGCGCGCGTGAGCGGGGTAGCGCCGGCGCGGGCGTGTGCGTACAAGGTGCTGCGGCGCGTGTTCGAGCGGGGGGCCTACGCGGAGATCGCGCTGCGCGCGGAGGCGGGGTCGCTGGATGCGCGCGACCGGGCGCTCGCGATGCGTTTGGTCTATGGGGCGGTGCAGCGTCGTGCGACGCTCGACTACCTGATCGAGCGCCTCGCGGAGCGAGCGGCCGAGCGCCTCGACGCGCCGCTGCTGGCGGCGCTGCGGCTGGGGCTCTACGAGCTGCTCTACCTGCGTGGGGCGCCCGATCACGCGGTGGTCGCGGACGCGGTGGAGCTCGCCAAGAGCGGCGGGCGCGGTCATGGGCTCGTCAACGCGGTCCTGCGCCGCGCGGCCCGCGAGGGCCAGAAGCTGCTCGCGGAGCTGGGGGAGGAGACGCCGGAGCGCGCGGCGATCGCGCATTCGCACCCGCTGTGGATCGCGCGTCTGTGGTGGGAGTACCTGGGCGTGGCGGACGCGCGGGCGCTGCTGGCGTGCGACAACGAGCCGGGCGAGCTGGCGCTGCGCGCGAACACCCTCGTCAACGACGCGGCGGATCTCGCGCGGGAGCTGGGCGCGGGCGCGCACCCGGTGGCGGCGCGCGTGGACCCGGCGATCGCGGAGGCGCTCGTGCTCGCGGGGCCGTTCGACGTGCACGGCTCGCCGTTGTGGAGCGCGGGAGCGTTCGTCGCGCAGTCGCGCGCGGCGATGCTGCCGGCGCGGATCCTCGCGCCGCGGCCCGGCGAGCGCGTGCTCGACCTCTGCGCGGCGCCGGGCGGCAAGAGCACGCAGCTGGCGGCGCTGATGGAGAACCGCGGCGAGGTGGTGGCGGTCGAGCGCAACCCGCGCCGCGCGGGCGATCTGCAGCGGGCGGTGCGGCGGCTGCGCGCGGACTGCGTGCGGGTGGTGCTCGCCGACGCGACGCGAGTGCTCGACGGGGAGGGCCCGTTCGACCGCGTGCTCGTGGATCCGCCGTGCTCGGGCCTGGGCACGCTGCAGGCGCGTGCGGACCTGCGCTGGCGGGTAACAGCGGAGCATGTTCCGCAATTGGCCAGCACGCAGTCGCAGATCCTCGCGGCGGGCGCGGCAGCGGTCCGTCCGGGTGGCGTGCTGGTCTACTCTACGTGCACGATCTCCCCGAGTGAGAATGAGCGGCAAATCTTCAGTTTCCTGGAATCCAACCCCGAGTTCGATCTCGATGACCTGTGGGGCGCGCGGGACGCAGCGGACTCTCCGCAGCTGGGCGCTTCCGTGATGGACGGGCGCGCGGTGCTGACACTGCCACACCGCGATCGCACGGCGGGCTTCTTCGTCGCGCGGCTGCACCGGCGCTGAGTCGAGATGGACGACGAGCGACCCGCATCGCCCGCGCCGGTGGACCTCGGCCCGGTCTGCCCGAACTGCTCGGAGCCGTGGCTGCGCCCGACGAACCTGCCGGGGCGCTACCGCTGCGTGTACTGCATGCACCGCTTCGAGCTCGCGTCGGTCTGCCCGAACTGCGGCGAGCATTCCACGATCGTGCGGATGTCATCGACGGCGATCATGAAGTGCAATAACTGCGGCGACAGCATGTTGATGGCGATCTGAGCGCGCATGGCGGCGCTGGATCTGCATCCGCGATGAGCCCCTCCGCGAGCGAGCTGTTGCGCGCGGTGCGCGTGGCGCCGTCGATTCTTTCGGCGGACTTCGGGCGCTTGCGCGAGCAGGTGCGCGAGGTGCTGGACGCGGGGGCGCGGGTGATTCACGTCGATGTGATGGACGGGCATTTCGTGCCGCCGATCACGCTCGGCCCGATCGTGGTGGGGGCGCTGCGCGAGGAGGTCGAGACGGCGGGGGGGATGCTGGACGTGCACCTGATGATCGAGCGCCCGGAGCGCCAGGTGGGGGAGTTCGTGCGCGCGGGCGCGCACTCGGTGACGTTCCACGCGGAGGCGACGCCGCACGCGGCGTACGCGGCGAATCTGATCCGTGAGGGCGGAGCGGGGGTGGGCGTGGCGATCAACCCCGCGACCCCGGTCGCGGTGCTGGCGGAGCTGGGCGAGGCGATCGACCTGGCGCTGTGCATGACGGTCAGCCCGGGGTGGGGCGGACAGCCGTTCATCGCGCGCTCACCGGCGAAGATCGCGCGGTTGCGGGCGCTGCTCGGCGAGGCGACGGCGCTCGAGGTCGATGGAGGGATCGATCCCACGACTGCCCCCCGCTGCCGCGACGCGGGCGCGAGCGTGTTCGTCGCGGGTTCGGCGATCTTCAGCGCGGGCGAGCCCGGGGCGGCGTACCGGGCGATCGTGGATTCGCTCGACGCGGCCTGAGACGGCGCGCGGGGGCGCCCTGCGCCCGATGCTCGCGACAGCGTGTGCGAGAGTGCTCAGTCGAGCGTGCGCGAGGCCCCGCGGCGGGCGACGCCCGGCTCGAAGCTGACGGTGGGGCGCCGTGCGAGCGCCTGGTAGACCTTGGTGTAGCCACGGTCGAAGCCGTGGCGCGCGGCGCGCAGGTAGATGCGCCAGACGCGCAGGCGCTCGGGGCCAGCGAGGCGCTCGGCCTGCGGCAGGTTGGCGTCCAGGCGCTCGTGCCAGTGGCGCAGCGTCTCGGCGTAGTCCTCTTGGAAGCCCTCGACGTGCTCGGTGTGCAGGCCGGCGCGCTCGAGCGCGAGCTGCACGCGCGAGTAGGGCAGCGGCTCGCCGTCGGGAAAGACGTAGCGCATCGTGACGTCGTCGTCGAGCGGGTCGTCCTCGGGGTTCATCACGGCGATGCCGTGGTTGAGCAGCGCGCCGCCGGGGCGCAGCAGCCCGGCGAGCGTCTGCGCGTAGCGGTCGATCTGGCTCGCGCCGACGTGCTCGACCATGCCGATGCTCGCGATCGCGTCGAAGGGCTCCGCGCGCAGCTCGCGGTAGTCGGCGACGCGAATCTCGACCCGATCGCCGAGGCCGGCCGCGGCGACGCGCTCGCGCGCGAGCTTGGCCTGCTCGCCGGAGAGCGTGATCCCGGTGACGCTGACGTCGTAGCGCGTCGCCGCGTGGATCGCGAACGCGCCCCAGCCGCAGCCGACGTCGAGGACGCGCTGGCCGGGCGCCAGCGCGAGCTTCCGCGCGACGAGGTCGAGCTTGGCGACCTGCGCCGCCTCCAGCGTCTCGGCGCCGCGCGAGAACACCGCGCAGCTGTAGGTCATCGACTCGTCGAGGAACAGCGCGAAGAACTCGTTGCCGACGTCGTAGTGGTAGCGCACCGCGGCGGCGTCGCGCGCAACGCTGTGGCGCTCGCCGTCGAGCAACAGCTCCAAGCCGGGGCGGCGCGGGATGCCGCCCGGGGCCGCCGCGAGCAGCGCGCCCAGCGCGAGCCGCGCGCGGTCGCCGCGCGCGATCGGCGGCGGCTCCCAGTCGT
Organism: Solirubrobacteraceae bacterium; assembly: GCA_035483545.1. Classification (GTDB taxonomy): domain Bacteria; phylum Actinomycetota; class Thermoleophilia; order Solirubrobacterales; family Solirubrobacteraceae; genus Palsa-744. Next base: position 41,680 of record DATHPS010000001.1, read on the forward strand.
CGACGACAACGAACGCGGCGTCGAGGTCGTCGACCGTCAGCGAACCGTCGACGTATGCGCGGAACAGCCCCAGCGCTCCCGGCGCGCGCAGGCAGTGCGCGAGCGCCGCCGGCGTCGCGAAGGAGAACGTCGGCGCGGGGCTCGTCGTCGCCGCGAGCTGGCCGCCGTCCCAGAAGCGCACCGCGAAGGGCCGCTCAGGGAGCGCCCGGGCGATGCTGCGGCGCAGCGGCAGGGAGAGGGGGAGGGTCATCGGCCGGTCCGTGGTGGAGTGTCGCGCGCGCCCGCCCCGCGCCGGTAGAGCAGCGCGAGCAGCAGCGCGAGCAGGCTCGTTGCACCAAAGTAGCCGAGCTCCGCGCGCAGCACCTGTTCGCCGACGAGCGGCGTCAGCATCCACGCGAGGAACGCGAGCGCCGCGATCATCCAGCACGTCGCGGCGGCTCGCGCGCGGTTGCGCGCGAGCGCGGCCTGGTTGAGCGCGCCGGATGCCAGGTGCATGCCCATCCCGAGTCCGATCAGCGCGAGCCCGAAGCGCCCGTAGCTGTAGTGCTGACCGAACAGCACGTGCCCCATCACGAACGGGCCGATCAGCAGCAGGCCCAGCGCCACGGTCGCCGCGAAGGCCGCGATCGCGAGTACGGTGAGGCGGATCGCGCGCGCGAACGCCGCGTGCCCCTCCTTCGCCTCCAGGCCCGTGAGGTGCGGCAGCAGCGAGGTCTGGATCGCCTGAAAGAGCTGCAGCGGCGCGCGCGCGATCAGCATCACGTTGAAGACGATCCCCGCGAGCGCCTGGTCGGAGGTCGCGTAGACCGTCAGCACCGCCGCGTTCAGCAGCGTCTGCTCGGAGAGCATGATTCCCGAGACCCACAGCGCGAAGCGCCCGCCGCGGCGCAGCGAGAGCTCGCCGTGCGCCGCCGTCTCCTGTACGCCCTCGGTGCCCGGTCCGGCGAGCGCGGCGTCGGCCTCGTCGACGGTGAACGGCCCGCTCATCTGGCGTTCGTGCCCGCGCCGGGCGAACGCCGCGGGCACGACGACGAGCGAGAGTAGCGGCGCCGCCGCGATGCCGAGCGCGATCGCGGTCTGGCCGCTCGCGATGCCGAGCGCGACCGCGAGCGCGAAGCAGATGCGCGAGGTGGCCTCCATCAGCACGAGCGCGCCGTAGAGCGCGAAGTATTCGTTGCCCGCCAGCCAGCCGCGCGCGAAGTAGCTCCCGGCGTAGGCAAGCGTGCCGACGACGAGCACGTCGTAGAGCGCGCTGTAGTGGTCGAAGACTTCGCTGAGGAGCTCTTCGCGAAAGACCAGCGCGAGGATCAGGAAGATCAGCGCGAAGCTCGCCTGGATCGCGATCGGCACGCGCAGCGGATGCTCGGTGTGACCGAGCGCGCGCCGCTCGGCGATCGTGCGCGAGAGCAGCTGTTCGACCGGCCGGTAGATCACCGAGATCACGACGAACATCACCGACCACAGCACGTCCACGCGTTCCGCCGCGTCCGCGCTCAGTACGTGGCTGGCGATCGAGAAGAACGCGAAAGTCAGCAGGCCCGTCGCGGCGATCCCGACGGAGAGGACGCGCGCGCCGCTCCCGTAGGAGCGCCTAGACGCGGACAAGCAGCATCGTCCACGGGAACGGCGAGCGGACCTCGACGACGTTCCCGTACCGCGAGAGCAGCGCCACGAAGGTCCGCCGGGACCAGTGGTTGAGATGCCCGGGGGTATTGCCGAGCTCGCCCAGGTAAGCCCCGCGCGCCATGTTGAGCGCTCGCCACAGTGGCTCGCGCGGCACCGAGACGAGCAGGTGGCGCTCGGCGCAGCGCGCCATCTCCGTCAGCGTGTGCTCGGGATCGGGCACGTGCTCGAGCACCTCGATCGCGCAAGCGAGATCGAACTCGCCGTCAGCGAACGGCAGGTTCTCGGCGCGCATCACGATGTAGTCGAGGTTCGCCGCGCCGTGCTCGGCCCAGCCCGCCTGGATCGACTCCTCTTCGAGGTCGATCCCGATGACGCGCCGCTGCGGCAGCTGCTGCGCCCAGCGCTGTACGAGCACGCCCTCGCCGCAGCCCACGTCGAGCAGCGAGCGCGGGTCCGCGCGCACGAAGAGCTCCTGCAGCGAGCGCTCGAAGCCCGCCATCATGCGGCGCACGACCGGGTTCGCGGAGCCGTACTTGTCGTAGGTGTTGCCCGTGACGATCCCCTCGCGGGAGAGCGTGACCGCGCCGCCGCTCACAGCGCGCGCACCGTCTCGCGCTCGGCGGTCTCTTCAGTCGCGCCGCCCGGCTCGTAGTGCGAGGGCTCCACGCCGAGTTGCAGCTCGATGCGCCGCACGCGCTCGAAGGTGCGCTGTGTCATCACCCGCTGTGCCGCGAGCAGGTCGCCGATCACGCCGAGCGCCCACAGCACGATCGCGGCGATGAACAGCACCGCGCCGAGGATCAGAGACTGGACATGACCCTTGCCGCTGCCCTCGGCGTAGGCGACCCCGAAGCGGACCCACACGCCGAGCGCGACGACGCCGATCACCGCCGCGAGGCTCCAGAAGATCCGCAGCGGCTCGTACTGCGCATAGATGCGGAAGATCGAGACCGCGTTGCGGCGCACGTACGCGCCCATCGAGGGGAACAGCCGCGACTCGCGTGTCTTCGGGTTGGTGCGGATCGGCACGTGCTCGACCGCGACGAGCAGCTTGCCCGCCTGGATGATCGTCTCGAGCGTGTACGTGAATTTCGAGACGACCTGCATCTGCAGCGCCGCCTCGCGGTTGTACGCGCGAAAGCCCGACGTCGTGTCCGGGATCGAGGTCGAGGAGGCCTGGCGCACGACCCACGAGCCCAGCCGCTGCAGCGCCTTCTTCAGCGGCGAGAAGTGATCGATGCCCGCCACCTCGCGGTCGCCGACGACCATGTCCGCGCGGCCCTCGAGGATCGGGCGCACCAGCCGCGCGATGTCCGGGCCGTGGTACTGGTTGTCCGCGTCGGTGTTCACGATCACGTCCGCGCCGAGCTTCAGGCACGTGTCGAGGCCCGCCTGGAACGCGCTCGCCAGGCCCTTGTGGTTGGTCAGCGCCACGATGTGGTCGACTCCGTGGCGGCGCGCGACTGCGATCGTCTCGTCGCTGGAGCCGTCGTCGATGATCAGCCACTCGACCGCGTCGAAGCCCACCAGCTCGCGCGGCAGCTCCGAGAGGGTGAGCGGAAGCGTCTGCGCCTCGTCCCAGCACGGGATCTGAATGATCAGCTTCACTGACCAAAGCCTATCCCGTCGCTCCCGCGAGGCCGCACGGGGGCGTGCGGGGTCGCGTCCGCTGGGGCGGGTGCGGGCGTGCGGGACCGCGAGACGGGTCGCGTCCGCCGGGGTGAGTGCGGGGGCGCTCGGGATAGGCTCTGCGGCAATGGAAAGCGCCACGCTCTCCCCGCCGCCCGCGGGCTCCGCGCCGCGGGCGCACGCGAGCGCGGACGGGTCTTCGACGTGGCGGACGCTCACCTGGGCCAAGCTCGCGTTCGCACTGCTCTGCCTCGCCGCGCTCGTCGGCTACTTCGCCTTCCCCACCTACCCCACCTACGACTCCTTCTACGCGCTGCTCTGGGGTCGCGACCTGCTGCACCTGCACCTCCCCGACTTCAGCGTCTATCGCGGCCCCACCGAGCACCCGCTCGCGATCGCCTTCGGGATGCTCTGCTCGATCTTCGGCCAGGGCGGCGCGCGGCTGATGGTGCTCGGCTCGATCGGCTCTTTCGTCACGCTCGTCGCCGGCATCTACCGCCTAACGCGGCTCTGCTTCGGCGCGCTCGTCGCCGTGCTCGCCGCACTGCTGATGCTCACGCGCCTGTTCGACGCCAACCTCGCCGCGCAGGGCTACCTCGACCTCACCTACGTCGCGCTGATCGTCTGGGCCACTGCGCTCGAGGTGCAGCGTCCGCGCCGCGGCACGCCGGTCTTGGCGCTGCTCGCCCTTGCCGGCCTGCTACGCCCCGACGCCTGGGTGCTCGCCGGCGCGTACTGGCTGTGGTGCGTGTGGCCGACGCTCGCGCGCGCCGCGCGCGGTGGGACGGGTGCGCCGCCCGGCGCGGCAGCGAGGCAGGGCGCGGGACAGGAGGACGCGGCGGGGGAGGCCGCCTCGGCCGGCGCTGCACTCTCGCCCCGCCGCCTGCTCGCCTACACCGCGCTGGCGGCCAGCGCGCCGCTGATCTGGGTCGCAGTCGACACGATCGTCACCGGCGACCCGCTCTATTCGCTGCACTCCACCGCCGTGCTCGCCGCCGAACTGGAACGCACGCAGGGCTTCTCCGCCGTGCTCGCCGCCACCTGGCGCTACGCCGTGCGCATCGACAAGCTGCCCGTCGTCGTCGGCGGCATCGCCGGCGCGCTGCTCGCGCTCTGGCTCACCCCCCGCCGCGCCCGCGTGCCGCTCGTCGTGCTCGCGCTGCTGCTGCTCGTCTACGTCGGCGAGGGCGCCGGCGGCGCGTCCGTGATCGACCGCTACATGCTCGGCTCCTCCGCGCTGCTGCTGCCGTTCTGTGCGCTGGCGATCGGCGGCTGGTCGCTGCTGCGCCCCGGCTCGCGGCTGCGGCGCGTCTGGATGGCCGCCGGCGCCGCGCTCGTGCTCTACGGCGCGCTCGCCGCCGTCTCGGTCACGAGCCTCACCAACGCGCGCACCACGCTCTCCTACCACGACGATTTCCACGAAGGGCTCGCCGCCGCCCTGCACGCCCCCGCCGTGCGCGCCGAGCTCGCGCGCTGCCCGCTGCTCTCGCTGCCCGATAACAAGCTCATCCCCGACGCCCGCTGGATCCTCGACACCACCAACCAGCGCGACGTCGTCGCCCGCAGCGAGGCCCGCGCCGACGCCCAGCAGGGCGTGCACACGCTGGCGCAACGCATCGCGCGCGCCAGCGTCGCCGTCTACCCGCTCGGCGCCGCCGTCTTCCAGGAGGCCATCGTCGACATCGGCGACGACCCCCTCGACCAGGTCCCGCTGCCCGGCTTCCGCCGCATCTACACCAGTCGCTACTACGCCGTGTATGGCAACTGCTAGGGGGCGCCGCGCGGCGTGGCTCGCGCTCGCCGCGATCCTCGCGCTCGCGCTCGGCCTGCGCCTCTGGGGCATCCAGCAGGGGCTGCCCTACGCCTATAACTCCGACGAGGACGCCCACTTCGTGCCGCGCGCGATCGGGATCTTCGCCGCCGGCTGGAACCCGCATTACTTCGCCAACCCGCCCGCCTTCACGTACCTCCTGCACATCCTCTTCGCCGCCTGGTACGGGGGCGGCGCCGCGGTGTCGCACACGTTCGCCACCGACCCCACCGCCGTCTTGACGCTCGCCCGCGTCGCCGCCGCGCTGCTCGGCACGCTCGCCGTGTGGCTGCTCTACCTCGCCGGCGCCCGCCTCTTCGACCGCGGCGTCGCGCTGCTCGCCGCGGCGCTGCAGGCCGTCGCGTTCCTGCCCGTCTTCTACGCGCACCTCGCGCTCAACGACGTCCCCACGCTCGCGCCGCTCACGCTCTCGCTGCTCGGCACCGCCGGCGTGCTGCGCAGCGGGCGCCCGCGCTGGTACCTGCTCGCCGGCCTCGGCCTCGGGCTCGGGTGCGCCACCAAGTACACCGCCGGCATCGTGCTGCTGCCGCTGCTCGCCGCCGCCGCCGCGCGCTACCTCGACGAACCGCGCCGCGGCGCGCGCGTGCTCGTCGGACTCGCGCTCGCCGGGATCGCCGCGCTCGCCGCGTTCGTCGTCGCGAACCCCTACGCCGTGCTCGACCTCCACAACTTCGAGCAGGGCATCGCGCACCAGTCCGCCGTCTCCGCCGAAGCCGAAGGCAAGCTCGGCGCGCCGCACGAGAGCGGGATCGTCTACTACCTCTGGTCCTTCACCTGGGGTCTCGGCTGGGTGCCCGCGCTCGCCGCGCTCGGCGGCGCGCTCACCGTCTGGTGGCGCGAGCGCCGCCTCGGCTGGGTGCTCGTGCCCGCGCCGCTGCTCTACCTCGCCTTCATGGGCGCCCAGGGCCGCTATTTCGGGCGCTGGCTGCTGCCGATCTTCCCGCTCGTCTGCCTGCTCGCCGCGCTGTTCGCGCTGCAGCTCGCCGCCGCCGCCACGCGCCTCGCGGGCTCCAGGCGCATCGCGAGCGTCGCCTTCCCCGCGCTCGCCGTGCTCGCGCTCTGCGCGCAGGGCGTCATCTACAGCGTCCACTCCGGGCTCGTGCTCGCGCGCGCCGACACCCGCAACCTCGCGCGCGCCTGGATGGTCGCGCACATCCCCGCCGGCACGCGCATCGTCGTCGAGCCGCTCGTCCCCGACGAGTGGGCCCAGGACGTCGGGCATCCCACGCTCAGCACCGCCGACGGCGACCGCTGGATCAAGTGGAAATCGCTCGTCTCCTTCATCGACGGCGCCGGCGCGCTGAGACCCGCCGACCAGCACGTCGTCGGCATCGAGGACTACGAGCGCACGCTCAGCCCCGCGCTGATCCCCTACTACGAGCGCGAAGGCTACTGCTGGATCGTCAGCGGCTACGCCGAGTCCGGCCGCGCCTTCGCCGACCCCGGCGAGGTGCCGCACGCCGTCGCCTACTACCGCGCGCTCGCGCGCCAGGCCGAAGTCGTCTACCGCGTCTCGCCCTACGCGCGCGGCGCGCGGCCCGTCGCGTTCAACTTCGACTGGACGTTCGACTACTACCCGCTCGCCTACGCGCGCCCCGGGCCGGAAATGACCGTCTACCGGCTGCGGGGGGGGAATTGCGCGCGGGGCGCAGGCGGCGTGGTGACGCCACGGAGTCCGACGCGCAGGTGACAGGGATATCCTCAACATCCAGGATGAGCGCGACCACTGAGACCGAGGGGGGGCGCCGCGCATGAGCGCGACGACCGATACCGACCGCGAGCACCTCGCGCGCGCGATCGAGCTCGCGGGGCGCGGCGTGGGCGCGGTGAAGCCCAACCCCGCCGTCGGTGCGGTGATCGCGCGCGACGGGGAGGTGCTAGGCGAGGGCTGGCACGAGCGCTTCGGCGCCGCGCACGCCGAGGTCAACGCGATCGAGGCCTGCGGGCTGGCCGATCTGAGCGAGGCGACGCTCTACGTGTCGCTGGAGCCGTGCTGCCACGAGGGCAAGACGCCGCCGTGCACCGAGGCGATCGTGCAGGCCGGGATCCGCCGCGTCGTCGTCGGCTCGGACGACCCCACCGAGAAGGCCGCCGGGCGCGGCCTCGGGATTCTGCGCGACGAGGGCGTCGAGGTCGTGCTCGCCGAGGGCGAGCTCGCGACGCAGGCGCGGCTACTCAACCAGGCCTTCCGCAAGCACGCCCGCGTCGGGCGTCCGTGGGTGCTGTTCAAGTCCGCGATGACCCTCGACGGCAAGGTCGCCACGCGCGCGGGCGACTCGCAGTGGATCAGCGGTGAGGCCAGCCGCGAGCTCGCGCACCGCTGGCGCGCCTCGGTCGACGCGGTCGTCGTCGGGATCGGCACCGCGCTCGCCGACGACCCGCAGCTGACCGCGCGGCCGGAGGGCACGCCGAGCGACCCCGCCGAACAGCCGCGGCGCGTCGTCTTCGACTCGCTCGCGCGCCTGCCGCCGACCTCGCAGCTCGTCGTCGCCGCCGCGGAGATCCCGCTGACCGTTGTCGTCTCGCGCGCCGCGGCGCGCGCCGACACCGACGTCCTGGAGACCTCCGGCGCGCAGATCGTCGTCGCGACCGGCGAGAACGAGCCCGCGCGCGTGCGCTCGGCGCTGGACCAGCTTGGCGCGCTTGGGGTCGCCTCGCTGCTGCTCGAGGGCGGGCCGCACCTCGCCGGCGCGTTCCTCGACGCCGGCGAGATCGACGAGATCCGCCTCTTCCTCGCGCCGCTGCTGCTCGGCGGGCGCACCGCCCGCGACCCGCTCGAGGGCGAAGGCGTCGAGCGCATCTCCGAGGCGCTGCGCGCGCTGACCTTCGACTGCTCGCGCGTCGGCGAGGACCTGCTCGTCTCCGCGCGCCTGCGCGAGTGGTGAGGTGTTCACCGGCCTAATCGCCGACCTCGGCCGCGTCGCGGCGCTCGAGCGCGACGGGGAGGGCGCGACGCTGCGGATCGCGACCGCGCTCGCCGGCGAGCTGGGGGAGGGCGACTCGATCGCGGTCAACGGGGTCTGCCTGACCGCGGTCGACGTCGTCATCGGCGCCCCCGTCGCGGCCGCCGGAGAATTCGCGGCGCAGGCGATCGACGAGACGCTGCGACGCTCGACACTCGGCGGGCTCGCGGTCGGCGACGCGGTGAACCTCGAGCTCGCGCTGCGCGCCGACGGGCGCCTCGGCGGGCACATCGTGCAGGGTCACGTCGACGGGGTGGGAACGGTGGCCGAGATCCGCGCGGAGGGATTCTCGCGGGTGCTTGCGATCGACTGCCCCCCGGACCTGCTGCCGTGTGTCGTCGCGAAGGGCTCGATCGCGCTCGACGGCGTGAGCCTAACCGTGAGCGCGCTGCGCGAGGGCGGTCTCGAGGTGTCGTTGATCCCGGAGACCCTGCAGCGCACGACGCTCGGCGCCGCTGCGGTTGGGCGCGAGGTCAACGTCGAGGTAGACATCCTCGCGAAGCACGTGCAGCGGCTGCTTGGTCAAGTTGGCCAAGCTTGCTAACCTCCTTGTCGTGGCGACGACCTACGGTATCGGCGAGGCCAAGACCCAGCTCTCGAAGCTCGTCCACCGCGCCGAGGAGGGTGAGGAGATCGTGCTCAGCCGCGGACGCCGTCCGGTGGTCCGCCTCGTTCCGATCGCGGTCGAGCCGAACGCGGTGAAGCGCAAGCCCGGTCGGATGCGCGGACGTGTGCGAGTACCCCCGGACTTCGACGAGTGGCCCGAGGACATCCAGCGCGCGCTCGGCATCGCCGATTGATGCGCGTCTTGCTCGATGCGCACGCGCTGCTGTGGTGGCTGGATGCCGATCGCCGGCTCTCACCGGCGGCGAGCCGAACGATCGAGACGGCCGACGCGCCACTCGTAGGCGCGGGCACGCTCGTCGAGATCGCCGTCAAGCGGTCGATCGGCAAGCTGCCGATCGACGAGGACTGGCCCCAGCAGACGCGGGAGGACGGTTTCGGTGTGCTTGACATCGGCTGGGCGCACGTCACGCGCTTGCAAGAGCTGCCGTTCCCCCAAGTCGGCGGGACGGCGCACCGCGACCCGTTCGACCGGTTGCTCGCCGCCCAGGCGCTCAGTGAGGGTCTTGCGATCGTGACCCGCGATCCCGCCCTCGCGGCATACGGGGTCGCGACGATCTGGTAGCGAAGGAGATCGCCAAAGATACGCGGCCTACCCTGGGCGTGTCCCGCTCGCTCGCGCCTGCCTATTGACATTAGGTGGTCTCTGTGGTTATGATTGGCGTATCCCGGTGTGTTGGGGTTTGTTAGTCGTTTTTTATTTGCCGGGTGGACATATGGGTCTGGGTTTGGGTTTTCCGTTCTTGCGGTTGACTTGAGCGCGCTTCGCAGGGTTGTTGGTTCGGGAGAGGGTCTGGGTCGAGAGCGATGAGGGGTGCTTTGAGCGTGGTTTCTGAAGGGAGATACGTTGCGGGGATGTGCGCCGCCTGCGGCGGCGCTGAGCCTAGATGCGTCAGCAGTCTGACGCATCTCTCTCTCTCTCTCTCTCTCTTCAGGTCGGCGGCTAAAAGCTAACTTCGCCGCCGGCGCGCTTTCGCGTCGCAGGGTTCTTCCGCTTACGCGGGAAGGGCGGCCCGCGCTTCGCGGTGGCGTTTCGCGGCTGTGTGGGGCTCACACGCGCATGCCGCGCGTCTCTCACGCGCGCGCGTGTGGCGGACGCGCGGGTAGCGAACGCTCGGGTAGCGCGAGCGTGACACGGGGGTCGGTGTAGTGGCGCGGCGGGTCCGCTCACGCGCGGCTTCACCCTCGGCGTCTACGGCGTCCTCGGCGAAGGGTGCGCGGCGTCGCGCGGCGACGGGGCCGCGGCTCGGGGCGGGTGTCACCTCCCCTGGTCGCTTTGGCGTCGAGGTCGCCGAGATTCAGCGCACGCGCCTGCTGGCGGGTGCACTGAGTGCGCTCGACGAGCACGGCTATGCACAGATGACGGTCGCGCAGATCACACGCCGCTCGCGGGTCTCGCGGCGCACGTTCTACGAGCTATTCGAGAACCGCGAGGCGTGCCTGCTCGCGCTGCTGGAGGACGCGGTTGCCATGATCGAGCGGGAGCTCGCGGCGGCTGAGCTTGGCGGGCTTGCGTGGCGTGAGCGGATCCACGGCGGCTTGTGGGTGATCTTGTGCTTCTGTGACCGCGAGGCCGCGCTCGCGCGGGTACTGGTGGATCAGTCCTCGCAGGGCGGCCGCCGCGTGCTGCGCCGGCGCGATGAGCTCCAGGCGCGTCTGGTTGCGATCGTCGACGAAGGTCGCGGTGGCGGTGCGCGCGGAGCACAGTGCAGCCCGCTGACCGCCGAGGGTCTCGTGGGCGCCGCCGTGGCGATTGTGGGTGCGCGCCTGTCGTACGAGCAGAGGCGCGAGCCGTTGGCGGGTCTGCTGGGTGAGCTGATGAGTATGGTCGTGCTCCCCTATCTGGGGGCCGCAGTCGCAAGTCGGGAGCGCTCGAGATCCGCACCGGCGTTGCCTGTCGGGAATGGCGCCCGTCGTGAGAGCAGTAGGCCCGTGGCGATGGAGCGCGACCCTTTGGAGGGCGTGCGGATGCGGATGACGTATCGCACCGCGCGGGTCCTGGCGGCGATCGCCGCCCAGCCGGGCGTCAGCAACCGCTTGGTTGGCGAGCACGCCGGGATCCATGACCAGGGCCAGATCTCGAAGCTGCTGGCGCGTCTCGAGCGCCTCGCGCTCGTCGAGAACGCCGGCGAAGGACATGTCAAGGGTGAGTCCAACGCCTGGAGCCTCACCCGGCTCGGCTGGCAGATCACGCAGCGCTTCAGCCCAGTCTCACATTCCGAGCAGGGCATTGCATGATGCGCACGCCGCTCGTCCAGGTAGGAGTCGCATACTCGCGCCGCAGACGCGGCCGACAGGGGACGGCGAGATGCGAAGTGCAACTCACGTCTTACAACCGAGGGGCGCCCGTCCCCTCCGCTCTCCAGGAGGAGACACGATCATGTTCCAGCTAGTACGCAGACACCTGACGCCCGGTACCGCCATTGCGTTCGTGTCGCTGATCTTCGCCCTCACCGGCGGAGCGTTTGCCGCCAGCAGCAACGGCGGCCCCGCGGGCGCCCCGGCGACCGCCTCCCTCGCGCGGAGGGGACCCGCCTCCTTCGCGTTGAGGGCGCCCGACGGCGCGCTTGCCCGGCCAGCGAAGAAGAAAGCCAAAGCCAAGGCGCCGGCCCGAGGTCCGGCCGGTCCCAAGGGCGCCCCCGGGGCAACCGGGCAAGTCGGCGCCGCGGGCCCCGCGGGGGCAAAAGGTGAAAACGGCGCTCCCGGCGGCCAAGGTCCCGCGGGCGCGGAAGGCCCGCAGGGCCCCGCCGGCCCGACCGGACCGGCGGGCCCGGAAGGCAACATCAAGAGGACTCTTCCCTCAGGCTCGACCGAGACCGGCACATGGGGCGCAAGCTTCGTGACGGGTCCCGGGAACGCCTTTCTGATCGCGCCCATCTCCTTTACGGTTCCGTTGGAACAAGCGCTGACCTCGCAGCACGTCTTCTACGTGAAGAAGGAAGAAACCGAACCGCCGGTGGGATGCCAGGGGAGCGTCGCCGCCCCGACCGCGGCCAAGGGCGATCTCTGCGTGTACGAAAGCTTCTCCGAGGGTGTCGCGGAAGGGGTAAGAGCGGCGTTCGCGCCGCAGTTGCTCAACCCCGCCGCAAACGTCGCGACGCTCACGTTTGGCAGCCCTCCGCCGCCGGGCGCCGGCACGACGGGAGCCCTGGCCGTGCTCTTCGTCGAACCAGAAACCGGTCCCTTCGCGTACGGAAGCTGGGCCGTGACGGCGCCCTGAACGCAGGTCCGCAGCTTCACCTCCCCGGGACCGACGCACCGGGGAGGTGAAGCACACGACGCAGCGCACGAATCGACAGCCACACCGGGCACCACAGACGAGAAAGGCACGTAAATGAGCAAATCAAGCCACACCATCAGGTCCTTCCTGCCTCGCGTCGGCGGCGTCGTCGTCGGAGTCGGAGTCATGCTCGCTCTCATCGCGCCCGGCGTTGCCTCCGCGTCGTTCACCCGTCTGTTCCTACATTCGATCGCGCTTCCTGCGCTCACCGGCTCGCACGCGACCGGCGACGGCGAGCTGACCGCTGGATCCCGTGAAGTCACGGACGTCAGCACCTCGCGGGGAGCGTTCGCGGTCGGCCAGGAAATCGCAGGCCTCGACATCCCGCCGGCCACCGCGATCACCGCGGTCGGCGACGGCACCCTCCAGCTCTCCGCCCCCGCCAGCGCTGCGAACACCAACGTCCAGCTCACCGCCACCGGCCCCTTCAGCGTCGAAGGACTGCCCTCCGGCGTCGCCGTCAACGCCGCCGACGATCTGCTGGTCGGCGTGCGTCACAGTCCGATAGAGGGCGATCTCGACGAGTTCAGCCCGGCCTACAAAGTGGAAGCGGGCGAAGAACCGAGCCACCTCCTGAATGCGCTCACGCCCGAAGGCAGCGAACCCGCCGCCGAAGAACTGGACACCGCAGACCTGGCGGTCGGCTTTGCCACCGGCGAGATCTTTCTGCAGAGCCCCTTCGGCTACATCGAAGGCGTCACCGGCACCGGCCAGTTCACGGGCAGGCTGGGCCGCTTCATGGACCCGCACGTCGCCGTCGACAACTCATGCTCTTTGCAGAAACCGGCGCTAACCGGAGTTTCTTGCGAAAAATTCGATCCCTCTTACGGCTCCGTCTACGTCAGTCACGACGAACCGAACAGTTCGCCGGGCGACGGCAAGCCCAGAGGGATCGAGCGGCTGAGCGCCACCGGCACCCCGATCGACTTCAGCGAGGCGGGCAACCTGAGCTACGTATCCGGCAATCAGATCACCGGAACGCCGAGCGAAAGCTTTGAATACCGAAACAAAAATCGACCGCAGAGCATCGCCGTCGACTCGCATGGCGACATCTACGTCGCGAACCCCGGCATCGGCGCGGGCATTCGTCAGCAGGTCGACGAGTATGAACCAAGCGGTCGCTTTGTGCAGAACTTCACGGGCGCTGAAACGCCGGGGCTGGGCGGCAGCCGAGAAGAAGAAGGCTGGGGCGGCGGCATCGGTGGTCTGGCAATCGACCCGGTCAGCGGCCACCTCATCGTCGCGGTCGAAGCCGATGGGCCGGACGAAGGTGTCCTTGACGAGTTCGATCCGAGCACCGGCCGGTTCGTCAGCCAGATCGCGCAGACCACCGCCGGCCATCCGCTCAGCCGCGGACTCAGGGAGCTGGCGGTCGACTCCAGGGGCGACCTCTACCTCGCTGACGAAGAGGAGGACGTGGTGTACGTGTGGGGTCCCGGAGCGTTCGATCCCAGTGTGAAGCTGACCGCACCCAGCCAGCGCATGACGACGAGCGTGGTGCTGAACGGCGCGGTGAATCCGGAAGGCCAGTCGCTGAGCGGTTGCGTCTTTCAGTACGTGAGCGAAACGGCCTTCGACAAGGAAGGCGCCGAAGCGTTCAAGAACGCGAACACCGACGAATGCCAGCCGTCGGCGGGCGAGATCGCAAAAGAACTCAACCTGAACACGAGCTACGCGGTCCACGCCGAGGTCCCCATCGTATCGGGGACCACGTATGAGTATCGTCTGGTCGCCACCAGCGCCGGAGAACTGGGCGGGACCACCGAAAGTGATCCGCTGCCGTTCACCGCACCGGACGTGCCGCGCGTCGATTCGGTCGCGGCCGGGGATCTCTCATCGACGTTTGCCGAACTGAAAGCGCAGATCGACCCGCTCGGCGCGGACTCCTCTTACCACTTCGAATACAGCGCGAACGGCGCCAGTTGGGTGAGCGAGCCCGCCAGCGGCGAAGACATCGGCACGGGCGGGTTCACCGGTAGCGCAACGGCCAACGTCGCGCAACAGATCGGTGGGCTGACGCCCGCCACGACCTATCGTTTCCGCGCGGTCGCGGAGAACTCGGTCGGGACATCGCAAGAAACCGAACAGAGCACGGGCACGTTCACGACGCTGGCGACGGTCGCATACGGCCTGCCGGACGATCGCGCGTATGAGTTGGTGACGCCACCTGACAAGGGCAGCGCGACCGACATGTTCGCCGAACGGACAGCCGAACCAAACGAATTTCGCAACTCCGATACGGGGTACGCGTCGGAATCGGGCGACGGCTTCCTGCTCACGAGCACCCTGGCCGCATTCGGGCCGCTGCCCGGGGCCTATCACAACGCCTATCTCTTCTCGCGTAGCGAGAGCGGCTGGCAGGCGAGGTCGCTGGCCGCGCCGTCGCTCGGGGTGCAGAGCATCGTCGGCGACGTCTTCGATCCGGCGGACCTCTCGGAGGTGGGGATCAACGACTTCGTGGGGTCGCTGGCGAGCCCGGAAGGCACCAGGGTCGAGAACCTGCTCGGTTCCGCGGGCGGTCCCTACGCAACGCTCAACGCGGACGCTCCCGGAGCCGGCGGCGAGCAGACCGAACTCGTCGGCGGCTCTCGCGAACTGAGCGAGGTGGTCCTGGAAAGCAAGAGCCACACGCTCGCTCCGGGCGCTGAAAAACAGGACGAAGGCAGCACCACGCTGTACGAGCACTCCGCCGGCGGGCTGGCGCTCGTCAACGTCAACAGCGAAGGCGCGTTGCTCAATCGCTGCGGCGCTGAGCTCGGTCAGAGTCACAACGCCGGCACCAGGCACGACGCGGTGTCCAGCGACGGCGCGCAGATCGTCTTCACGGCTCCCGACCCCTACGCCAAGGACGGCGGCGTGGGCTGCTGGAAGGAAGAAGAAGCGGCCGGGGGCAAGATCTCGCAGGTCAACCCGCCCGAGCTCTACGCGCGCTCGGGCGGCACCACGACCGAGATCTCAGCGCCCGAAAGAGGCATCAGCGACCCGACTTGTCCGCGTGTCGAAGTCACGTGCTATCCCGCGCTCTACGCCGGAGCCGCCGAAGATGGCTCACGGGTCTTCTTCGTCACCGAAGCGGAGCTGACCAAGAGCGACGAAGGGATCCACGATCCCGAGCTCTACGAATACGACACCCAGACGGGCAGGCTGCTCCGGATCTCGGCCGGCGAAGCCGGCACTGCCGGCGCGAGCGGTGGCGCCGAGGTGGATGCGGTACCGGCCATATCGAGTGACGGCGCGGCCGTGTACTTCATGGCGTCCGGTCAGCTCACTCACGATGCTCCGCCCGTCACCGGCGGCGACGTGGATCTCTACCGGTACGACACCGCGACGGCGACGACGGCCTATGTCGCCACGGTCGAAAAACGCGACTATCCGGCTGGCGGCTCCAGCGGCTGGGAGGAGCACATCGGGGACGGCACGATCGCCTTGAATCCGAGCGAGAGCTGGTACACGACTCCGGACGGCGACTACCTGATCTTTGCCAGCCACGCCGATCTCGGCGGCTACAGCACCGTCGAGGCGAGCCCCGGCGATTGTCCCGCCGCCTTTCTCAGCGGCGAAGGGCGCGGCGACGGGCACTGCACCGAGGTCTACCGCTACCACTACGAACCCGGGGCGCAGGCCGGTGCGGGCGTCGTCTGCTTGTCCTGTGACCCAAGCGGGGCGCCACCGGTCTCCAACGCGGAATTCGCGGCGAACGCCGGCTCGGAAACCGACCCGGCCGGCGGTCCCGTGCGCGCCATCTCCAACGATGGCGCGTACGCGTTCTTCGCGACCGCCGACGCGCTCGTGCCGCAGGACACCAACGGGACCCTCGACGTATATGAGTGGCACGACGGCCGACTCTCGCTGATCAGCTCCGGCGCAGACCCGGCGCCCTCGTTCTTTCTCGGGATGAGCGCCGACGGCTCGAATGTCTTCTTCGGCAGCCACGCGCGTCTCGTGCCCCAGGACACCGACGACGCGGGTGACATCTACGACGCTCGCATCTGCGAACCCGAAAGTGGGAACCCCTGCATCCAGCCGCCGCTCGGGGAAACCGCGCAATGCGAAGGCGGGGCCTGCCAGACGCCGCCGCCGAGCGCGAGCGACCCGACGCCGGCGTTGCTGCCGTTTTCCGGGCTCGGCGGACTGGCAGGCGAAGCGCCGGCAAAAACGATCAAGAAGAAGGCGCCGGCGGTCTGCAGGCGGCACTTCACGAGGAGGAAAGGCAAGTGCGTCAAAGTGCACAAGCCCAGAGGACGGGCGAAGAAAGTCGCGCGGTCCAACCGCGGGGGTGCGTCATGAATCGCGCCATGCGCTGGACGCTCACCGCTCTCGCGGTGCTGCTGGCAGGGCTGGTCGGAGCCGCGGCCGCCGCCGCCGAATCGCGACCGCAATGGACCGCGACGGCCGTCTCGCGCCCCACGAATCTCGCGCCGGGCGATGAAACCGGCCAGGACAGCTATCAGGTCACGGTCACCAACACCGGCGCCGCCGCGAGCGAAGGTCCAGTCGCGGTCACCGACGAACTGCCCGGCGGCCTCACCCTGAGCCCCTCCGGCGCCTCAGGCGAAGACATCCTCGTGACGGAAACGCGCGCCGGCTTCAGCTGCGTCTCCACGACCTGCACCTACACCGGCGTCGTGGTGCCCGGCGAGACGCTCGACTTCACCTTCCCCGTCGACGTCTCGCCCGAAGCAGCCGCGAACCTCACCAACGTCGTGCGCGTCTCCGGCGGCGGCGCCCTGGACGCCTCGGTCAGCGCTCCGACGGTCATCGCCGTGACCCCCGCGAGCTTCGGAATCGCCCCCGGGGGCGCGACCACGGCGCTGTCCACGACGCAGGCCGGCGCCCATCCCGATCTGACGACCTCGATCGCCTTTGACACGGTCAACGTGCGCGGCTCGCTCGCCGCTGCTCCGAAGGACACCACCGACGACCTGCCCCCCGGCTTCGCGGGCGATCTCGTGGACACCCCGAGCTGTCCGGTCGCCGAGTTCGCGCTGCAGGACTGCCCGGTGGACACCCAGGTCGGGATCACCACGCTGACCCTCGAAAAACAGGGGGACGGGGAGTTCCGAAACGTGCAGCCCGTCTACAACCTCACGCCGAACCCCGGTGCCGTGGCCAAGCTCGGGTTCAGCCCCGCCGACCTGTTCGGCGTCCAGGGAAACGTGACCGTGCGCCCCGGCGACTACGGCCTGCGGACGACCTTCGAAGACGTATCCGAGGCCGAAGCGGAGTTGATCGGCATCTCGCTGACCGTCTGGGGGGTGCCGGCGGACCCGATCCACGATCCGCTGCGCTATCAGCCGGCCCGGCCAGGCTCCTCTGAACCCGGCTACTTCGGCGTCGCCTCCAATGCGGCCCCCGCGCCGTTTCTGACCAATCCGACCGCGTGCGGCACGCAGCCGATCGTCGCGGCGTTTACGGTCGACTCATGGGAAGACCCCGGTCAGAACGTCACTGCGCAGATGCCGTTCGGCCCGCTCGTGGGGTGCGATCGGCTCGGCATGCAGCCCTCGCTGAGCGCCGAAGCGACGTCGGACGACGCGGGCGCGCCGACCGGCCTGGATGTCGCGACGAAGATCCCGCAGACCTACGACGACGCCGAAGGGCTCTCCACCTCTGCCCTCAAGCAGGAGGTCGTGACTCTGCCCGAAGGGATGACCGTCAACCCGTCCTCCGGCGCCGGCTTGGGAGCCTGCAGCGAGGCCCAGTACGCCGAAGAAAGCGCGCAGTACCTCGCCGGTCACGGCTGCCCCAACGAATCGCGGCTTGCGACCGTGAGAATCCTCACGCCGTCGCTTTCCGAAGCGGCGACCGGCTCGCTGTTCCTCGCCGAACCGGCGCCGTTCGGGGAAGCCGGCAAGAACCCATTCGGCTCGCTGCTGGCCCTCTACCTGATCGCGCGGATCCCCGACCGCGGCGTGCTGATCAAGGCGCCCGGCGAAGTCAAGGCCGACGAAACCACAGGTCAGTTGGTGACGAGGTTCGGGGCGACCCCTGGATTCGACGGCGTCCCCGCCAGCGAAGGGCTGCCGCCGCTGCCCTTCAGTCTCGCGACGTTCAGCTTCAACCAGGGCGCCAACGCTCCGCTCGTCACGCCGCCGACGTGCGGGGACTACACGGTGCAGGCCGCGCTCACGCCGTGGTCCGAGCCCGCGGGCGCCCCGCCGCTGCAGCCGGTGATCCCGCCGTTCGGGATCACCGCGAGCTGCCCCGCCGGCAACGTGCCGCCATTCGATCCGCAGGTGACCGGGTACCCGATCCACGGGAACGCCGGCGCCTACAGCCCGTTCTACCTCGGCATCACCCGCGCCGACGGCGAACAGGAGATAACGGGCTTCGCTTCGCAGCTACCGGCCGGATTGACCGCGAAGCTCACCGGCGTCCCGCTCTGCTCCGAAGCGGAGATCGCGCTCGCGAGAACCAAGACCGGCGCCGCCGAGGAAGCGGATCCGTCGTGCCCCGCCGGCAGCGAAATCGGGCACACGATCGCCGAAGCCGGCGTCGGCACGGTGTTGGCGCAGGCGCCCGGAAAGCTCTACTTCGCCGGACCGTTCGCGGACGCGCCGTTCTCGGTCGTGGCGATCACGAGCGCCCACGTCGGCCCGTTCGACCTCGGCACGGTGGTGGTGCACCTGCCGCTGGACATCAATCCCGAAACCGCGGCCGTCACGATCCCGGCAGGGCCGGCCGATCAGATCCCGCACATCATCAAAGGCATCGTGATCCACGTACGCAGGATTCGCGTCTACATCGACAAGAGCGACTTCATGCTCAACCCCACGAACTGTGACGCGGCGAGCCTCGCCGTGACGGTGATCGGCGGGGGAGCAAACCCCGCCGACCCGGCCGGCTACGATCCGGTCACCGTCAGCGACCCGTTCCAGGTCGCTGACTGCTCGAATCTGAAGTTCGCTCCGAAATTCAAGGTCACGACCAGCGGCAAGACCAGCAGAGCCAACGGTGCCAGCCTGCACGTGCAGCTCACCTATCCCTCGGGTGCACTCGGACAGGATACAAACATCAAAGAGGTGAAGGTCGATCTGCCCAAGCAGCTCCCCTCGCGCCTCTCGACCCTGCAGCGGGCTTGCACGGTCACGCAGTTCGACGCAAACCCCGCCGGCTGTCCCGCGGCTTCGGCGATCGGGACCGCGAGGGCGATCACGCCAATCCTGCCCGTCGCGCTCGAAGGCCCGGCGTATTTCGTCAGTTACGGCAACGAAGCCTTCCCCGAGCTCAAGATCGTGCTACAGGGCGACGGCGTGACGATCGTCCTGACAGGCGACACGTTCATCAGCAAGTCCGGAATCACGAGCAGCACGTTCAAGGCGGTGCCCGATCAACCGGTCACGAGCTTCGAACTCACCCTTCCCGAGGGCGAGCACTCGGCGCTCGCCGCCGACGGCGACCTGTGCGCGCTCTCGCGCACCGTGACCTCCGAGCGGAAAGTCAGCAGGCGCGTTGCGGGCAAGCTCAGAAGGGTAACGGTCAAGACCACCAGGAGGGTGGCTGCATCGCTTGCGATGCCGACCATCTTCGTCGGTCAGAACGGCGCCGAAATCCACCAGCGAACGCCGATCGGCGTCACGGGCTGCCCCAAGGCCAAGGCGAGGAGAAAAGCGAAGCGAACGGTGAAGAAGAAGCCCCGCGGGTGAGATGCGAAGCGGTCCCGGGTCGGTCGATCAGGCGCGCGCCGGAGTCGCAGGGCGGCTGCGCGTGCGCCGGGTCGAACTCGTCGAGGCGATCTTCGCGCGCGTGCGCGAGGGCGCGCTCGGTCGCGCCGGCGGCGAGGACGCCGATTATGTCGCCGGACTGCGGGCTGCCGTCGCCGCGGCGGTGGAGCACGGCCTCGAGGGGATCGAGCGCGGAGAGGAGTGGGTCGGGCCGGCCCCACCGGCGGTGCTGGAGCAGGCGGGCCGGGCGGCGCGCGTCGGTGTGAGCCTCGACACCGTGCTGCGCCGCTACGTCGTCGGTCACACGCTGCTCGGCGAGTTCGTCGTGGACGAGGTCGACCGCGGCGAGCTTTCCGGTCGGCACAGCGCGCTGCGGGGAGTCTGGCGAGCGCAGGCAGCGGTGCTGGATCGCCTGTTGACGGTCATCACCGGTGAGTACAGGGCCGAGCTCGTGCGCGCCAGGCGCTCGCCCCAGGATCAGCTTGCCGAGCGAGTGCGGAGGCTCCTCGACGGTGGCGCAGCGCAACCGACCGAGCTCGACTATGAGTTCGACGGGTGGCATGTCGGCGCGATCGCGATGGGCGCGGGCAACGAGGAACTCGTCCGTGCGCTGGCTGCGAGAGCGGAGCGGCGACTGCTGAGCGTGGCGCCGGACGAGCAACGAGTCTGGGCATGGCTCGGCGGTAGGGATCGGCTCGAGGTCGCCGACCTCGAGCGGGTTATCGCAAACACCGCTCTCAGCGGCGGTGTGGCATTCGCCGTGGGCGAGCCCGCGAAGGGCTTCGAGGGGTGGCGCCTGACCCACCGGCAGGCCCAGGCCGCGCTGCTGGTCGCGCTGCGCAGGCCCCGAGCGCTCACGCGCTACGCCGACGTCGCGCTGCTCGCGAACGTGCTCAAAGACGACGCACTCGTCAGGGCGCTGACCGACATCTATCTCTCACCGCTGAACGACGCGCACGAGCGCGGACCGGTTCTGCGCGAGACGCTGCGCGCCTATCTGGCGGCCGAGCGCAACGCCTCCTCGACAGCGGCGATGCTGAAAGTCGCCCGTAGAACCGTCGAAAATCGCCTGCGCACGATCGAAGCGAAGCTCGGCCGGTCGTTGCATCCCTGCCCCGCCGAGCTCGAAGTCGCGCTGCACCTCGACGCGCTCGGCCTGGTCGCGGACGATCCGAGCGCGGCGCATCCCGATAAGTAGCAAAGCCTGCGCGTGCCGGTTCCCAAGCTGCTCACGAGAGACTCTCCGATTTGCGCACATTGGCATAGCGCCTGCCGCTCGAGAGCAGGTACTACTTCAGATGCCTCGTCAAATCGGGCGATCGCGTGTCGCCGCCAGCCGATCCGCGGGCTCTCAAAGGTTGCCTCTGGACCGAGCGGGCGCCCTGTGATGGCACGCTCGCGAGGGGACACGCGCCGGCGGCGGCCACATGTCGCTCCGGCGGCGAACAGACGAAAGGAAGAATCACATGAGATACATATGCAGGAGCGCGCTCGTCGTGCTCACGGCGACGCTCACACTGGGAGCCGCCACCGCGAGCTCGGCGTCTGCGGCACCGGAATGGTATGCCAAGGCACGCGGTGTCTACTCCAAGGTCACGAGCCCCGTCAATGTGAAAGGGTCGTTCAGTACCACGGTCCGAGACTCAAATTTCTACCACGTCCCCGTGAAGCTCAAATGTGGAGGCATCATGAAGGGGACCATCGAAGCCGGCGGCGTGGGCAAGGTCGAAACCTATGAAGCCACCACCTGCGAAGTAACCGAAGGGTCTTGTCATGTTCTGAGAGCCGCCGGCGTGAATCTGCCGTGGAAGACCGAACTGTACTCGGAAGGCACCCATACACGAGAGAGAATAGTGAGCGACGGCGGCGGGACGCCGGGGTGGGCGTTTTATTGTGAATACCTGGCAACCGATACGTGTAACTTCAACAGCAGCGCAGGTATCGCCAATAATGACCCCGGCAGTGTAGAAGCGGAATTCGCTCCAGCGATCACGAGCTGCAGTGTGGGCGGGCCGGAAGCGGGGCGGCTGGAAGGAGAGCTCACCGTCGAACCGGCGCAGGAAGGCGTCGAATGGATCTCGGCCGGAGAAGTCAAGCCGACCGAATGGAAGCAGGCCGGAGTCTCGCTTGCGGAACCCCTGGGGACGAAGTGGACCGGGCATATCGAGCTCACCGATACCGGAGCCGGTGCGGCTGTGGAATGTGAAGACACAGCTGAAGGATCGGTTGGGTCGGGTGCGGTTGGGACGATGTCGAAATGGACGTCGTCCAACTGCGTCACGAAGGAGGGGAGCTGCCCGACGCCAAAAATGGCGGCGGTCAAAGTGCCGTGGCGCACCGAACTGCGACTTGTCGCCGGCGTGGTGCGAGATGTGACGACCAGTGAAGCCGGCTTCGATATCACGTGCTCCGGCATCATCAGCGACACGTGCACCGGAGCGGCCGGAACGTTGAGCGCCGCGATGGCAAACTTCGCGAGCGGCGTCGAAGCCTCGTTGGGTGGGAAAGAGCTCCGCTGCACGCTGGGTGGCGCCAACACGGGCCTGGTCACAGGCACCCAGCTCATCGAAGCCACGAAAGGCGGCGCACTGGAAGTGACCTAGCCGCACAGGAGATCCAGACGCCCAGCGCGAACTCGGCCCGCGACGCAACGGGCCGAGTTCGCGCGCGCTGGAGCGGGCCGAGCTCGCGCGCGCCTGAGCGGGCGGAGATCCCGCGCGCTCGAGCGGGCGGCGCCGTGCTATGCCTGCCACGACGCACGAGGTAAGCTGTGGGGTTATGGAGACCGTCAAACCCACGCCAGTTTCCGCTCCGGAGACCGTCACCGCCACCCCCTTCGCGACGATCGAGGAGGCGCTCGAGGAGATTCGCGCCGGGCGCATGGTCGTCGTCTGCGACGACGAGAACCGCGAGAACGAGGGCGACCTCACGCTCGCCGCGCAGTTCGCCACGCCCGAGGCGATCAACTTCATGGCCAAGGAGGGACGCGGCCTGATCTGCCTCTCGCTCACCCCCGAGCGCTGCGACGAGCTCGGGCTCGAGCTGATGGCCGCCAAGAACGAATCCTCCTTCGAGACCCCCTTCACCGTCTCGATCGAGGCCCGCGACGGCGTCACCACCGGGATCTCCGCGCACGACCGCGCGCGCACCATCCAGGTCGCCGTCGATCCAAACAGCCGTCCCCGCGACCTCGTCCAGCCCGGGCACATCTTCCCGCTGAAGGCCCGCGCCGGCGGCGTGCTCGAGCGCACCGGGCAGACCGAGGCCGCCGTCGACCTCGCGCGCCTCGCCGGACTGAACCCCGCCGGGGTCATCTGCGAGGTCATGAACGACGACGGCACGATGGCCCGCGTCGGCGACCTCGCCGACTATTGCGCCCGGCACGACTTGAAGATGATCACGATCGCCGACCTCATCGCCTACCGCCGCCGCCACGACAAGCTCGTCGAGCGCGTCGCCGCCGCGCGCCTGCCGACCGCCTTCGGCGAGTTCGAAGTCGTCGGCTACCGCGCCCTGCTCGACGAGAAGCACCACGTCGCGCTCGTCAAGGGCGACGTCAAGGGTAAGGAGGACGTGCTCGTGCGCGTGCACTCCGAGTGCCTCACCGGCGACGTCTTCCACTCGCTGCGCTGCGACTGCGGCGAGCAGCTCGAGTCGGCGCTCGCGATGATCGAGGCCGAGGGGCAGGGCGTGCTGCTCTACCTCGCCCAGGAGGGCCGCGGCATCGGCCTGCTCAACAAGCTCAAGGCCTACCGCCTGCAGGAGGACGGCCTGGACACCGTCGAGGCCAACCTCCAGCTCGGCCTGCCCGCCGACCTGCGCGACTACGGCATCGGCGCCCAGATCCTCGTCGATCTCGGGCTCTCCTCGATCCGCATCCTCACCAACAACCCCAAGAAGATCCGCGGCCTCGAGGGCTACGGGCTCTCCGTCAGCGCCCAGCTCCCGATCGAGCACGCGCCCAACCCCCACAACGAGGAGTACATGCGCACCAAGGCGCGCCGCATGGGGCACACGCTGCACCACCAGGGACTCAACTTGGATGCCGAGATGTTGCAGGAGGAGAAGGGCGGCGAGGGGGGTAGGCGGTAGCGCGGAGGAGGTGCCAGCCAGCGTGTCCTCGTCTCTCAGGCTGTATCTCAGACGTTCTCCGTCTGGTGGGTGCGTAGCAGCTCGGCTGTCTGCTCCAAAGCCGCGTATCCCTCGGTCTTGATTCTCTCGACTATGCCGGCTCGTGCGAGTGCCTCGTTGGCCTTGGTCGCAGTGACGTAGGAGCTGGCGGCCTGCTTGGCGACGTGGTTTAGTCGCCATTTCTCGCTCGGCATCTGTGCGAGTTCTGTGAGCTCGCGTGCGCGTGAGCGCACTGCGTGGGCTCTTCCCTTGGACTGAAGCATCGAATCGGTCCCCCGCGGACAGCATGTGATCGAGTCGCAGATGATCCGACCGCGGAGGCGGGCATCGTCAAACAGGGTGCGGGCGACCTTTGAGGGCACGGAGCGCCGCAGGGAGGGGATGTAGATGCCGCTGGCGGCGAAGCGAGGTTGTCCCGTTCGCCGTGGAAGTTCGTGGCGGCGGTCGGTGTGATGGTTACATGGTGGCGGCGATGCGGGTGTCCTCCTCGGTCGAGGTGTGAGTCGGGGTGCGTTGCGCGATGAGGTCGCGCTCGACGGCGACGGC
>DATHPS010000002.1:0-28958 GCA_035483545.1 Solirubrobacteraceae bacterium
CGTTGCTGACCCCCTGCGCGATCAGCTGCGCATACCGCTGCTGCTTCTCCGCCTGAACCCCGCCCGCCGGCGTCCGTCTCCTGTCCCGCATTGCAACCTCCAATACCGCGTTGGTGTTGCAACGTCAGCTGGAATCCGCCCACATAGAAGAGGCCCCGGCAAGCCGAGGCCTCTGTCCGTCCTCCTGAGATTCCGGAAGGGAAAATTTGCTCTGCCAGCGGACAGGCGACTGACGCCGCGCGTCCAAGTGACACGCCGGGATTGATCGGTCCCGACGCGCCGCAACTCTCGGGTGGACTACTCCCCTTGGAAGCTGGCCGAAGTCTAGCAACGGGGCTGCTGCTTTCGATCAAAATCTCGGATTCGAGCCAGGGCAACGGCTCCACGGGGCCGCGTTGGCGCATTCGTCCGATGCCAGCTTGATTCGGCCGGACCTTTGATGCTGTCAATCTGCCCAACGCTCGATAAGAGCTCTTATGCGTCGACGGCTGCCGCGTTCGCCGCGCGCACATCGCTGAATTATCCGTGTTCGCAGATAGAACCTTAGAGAGGCTTACTCCTCGTCGAAGCCCGACAGCGGGTACTGCCTACGCAGATACTCGCCGAACAGCGGGACCGTGAAGTCGATAAGCCCCCTGCGGGGGCTGTAGACCAAGTCCTTCCGCAACAATGCGTCGCGCACGACGGATGCGCCTGCACTGTCTTTGTAGCCCGCGCGAGCGGCGACTTGGGCCGTTCGGACCGGGCCCTTCCCTCCGTCGGCCATCGCCGCCAGGTAGCGCTGCTCGGCGTCAGACGCCATCTCGAAGCGGTCCTTGAAGAACCGACGATCGAGCGCGTCATCGATCAGCGCCCGTGCGCCCTGGACGTCGCTCGCGCTGATCGGCGAGGTCTCGACCTCGTTCCAGAGCACCCGCCCGTACTCCTGGATGAAGTGGGGGTAGCCAGCCGAGGCGCTAACGATCAGCTCGACGGCGTCCTGGTCATATGCGACATCGTGCTGGCCGGCCGGTGCCACCAGTGCTGATCGCGCCTCCGCGTCCGAGAGCCGGTCGAGCTCGTGGTAGGCGAACATGCGCTCTGCGTATGGCTTCGCCGTGCGCAGCAGTCTCGGCAGCGGTGGCAGACCCGCCCCCACGAGGGCGACAGGGAGTTCTCGTTGCCCGACCCGGTTCATCGCTATGCAAACGGCGGCCAGGGCAGCCTCGTTCAGACTCTGCATCTCGTCGAGGAAGAAGACCACACCGGTCCCGCCGCTCTTGGCAACCTGGCCCACCTCCACGAGCAGCACGGCCAGGTCCCGCTCCGGATCCCCACTGTCGGCCGTTCCCGCTGCCGCGTCGACATCGATTCTCGCGCTCAATCCCCCAGGGATACCTACCGAGAAGGCCTTGAGCACACCGAGAGCCTTCTTCGCGCGCTTCTCCATCCGCTCGCGGAGGCTCATCGACAGCAGGAGCTGATAGGCGATCTCGGCGAAGATCTGGCGGAAATCTCCCGAGCCGACCTCCTCGACGTCATTGCAGACCCAGCCCCGCTCCCGGGTCAGTGTCTCGAACTCAAGAAGCAGCACCGTCTTTCCGACTCCGCGCAGGCCCGAGTAGATCAAGCTTCGCTCAGGGCGACCAGCGGCCAGGCGGTCGAGAAGTACGCGGAACCCATCAAGATCAGGATCACGACCCGCGAGCTTGAGAGGCTTCACGCCGGAGCCAGGTGTGTAGGGATTGGCGCGTTGGTCCATTTCTATCTGTGAACGCAAAGAAAAGCAGATAGACCCGACGACACGCCTGACTCACCGGGCGCCGAGAAAGACCTCGCCAAATCGGCTGGCCGTTCCCCCACTCGCGGTCGTAAGACCATGCAGTGCACCCACGACCTCACCACGCACACACAACGGGCGTAGCACCCAGCGAGCTCGCAGAATCCACGCCTGAGCACCGCCCAATCAGCACAACGCGCGCATGCGCGAACACCCGACCGAACCTGCGACCACCGGGTCCGTGACGCTCGTAACGAAAATTGTTCCCCGCCCACGCCCGCCGCCCGCGCGGGCTGATTCCAAAAGATGCCTATTTGCAGGTATTTTCTAGTCGGGGAGACAGGATTTGAACCTGCGACCGCCCGGCCCCCAGCCGGGTGCGCTACCAGACTGCGCCACTCCCCGTGACATCGTTGATTCTACGGGGAAGTCGAGCGCGTGCCTTCCGGTAGGCGCTTCGGGAGCGTCCTGCCCGACCGGGGGGCCGCCGCGGACGCCGCGGCGACTAGATTCGGCCCATGACGGTGCGGCGCCTCGGACTCGGAGACGACGAGCGACTGCGCTCGCTGCGACGGCGCGCGCTGTCCGACGCGCCGTACGCCTTCGGCTCGTCCACGCGCGGGAGGCCCGCCGCAGCAGGGGCGCGCCCTCGCTGCCGAGAGCGAGTCCGGCGAGCGGGCCGTCGTGTTCATCACGGTTGACATAGCGATTGAGGGGGCCGGCGACCGCACGGCCAACGGGACGCGCTGGCTGGGCACGGCCGGAAAGGCCGACCGCGCACCCCGCTGCCGCGGCGCTGTACCGGCAGCCCGGCCTCGCCAAAGACCGGCGAGGTGCCTCCGCTGCCTCGTACCCCTCGATCACCGAATTCGTGATGACGCAGGCGATTGCGGACCAGGGCCGTCGACCGTCACCGCGACGGCCGATAGCAGGCCATCCTCGACGAGATCGCCAAATGCGACGTGGTTTGTGCAAACTGTCATCGACGGCGGACCGCTCTTCGGGCCGGACTCGCCCGCGCGGTGGTAGCTCAACGGTAGAGCCTCGCCCTTCCAAGGCGATGATGCGGGTTCGATTCCCGTCCGCCGCTTCCGTCTGCCGCTTACGCGGACCGCGCCCCCCGCCGCGCCTCCGTCGGCACCTCGCCCCCCGCATCCGCCAACCCCGGCGGCGGCCACGGGCCGAACCAGTTGTCGCGCGCCCCGTCGAGCGTCACGGTCGACCCATTGAACGCGGCACCTAGCGGCGACGCGAGCAGTGCCACGAGCCACGCGTGCTCCCGCACCGACCCTAGCCGCTGCAGCGGCACCGAGCGCGCCATCCCCGCGCGCACCACGTCCGGATACTTGCCCATCGCCTCCGTGTCGAAGTGGCCCGCCGCCACCGCGCACACCGCGACCCCCGCGTCCGCCCACTCGCGCGCGAGCTCCCGCGTCAGCGCCTCCACCGCCGCGCGCGCCGCGCCGGAGTGCGCCATCCCCGGCATCCCGTGATGCGGGGAGAGCGTGACGTTGATCACACGCCCACCCACCGCGCCAAGCGCCTGCGCGTGCGCCTCCCGCGCCATGTTCAGCATCCCATCCACGTTCAGCCGCCACACCGCTCCCCAGCCCTTCGCCGCGATCCCCTCCGCCGGCGTGAAGTACTGCCCGCCCGCGTTATTCACGAGCACGTCCAGGCGCCCCCAACGCTCCAGCACGCCCCCTACCAGACGCCGCGCCTGCTCGCGGTCGCGCACATCGCCCGCCAGCCATTGGGACTGCCCAATCGCCCCCGCGGTCTCCCGCAGCGGCTCCTCGCGGCGTCCCACCACCGCCACCGACGCGCCGCAACGCGCGAGCTCCAGCGCCGTCGCCCGCCCGAGACCCGTGCCGCCGCCGGTCACGAGCGCCACGCGGCCGTGCAGCACCCCCGGCGCGAAGATCTCCGAAGCCCCCACCATCGACTCGTCCGCAAGGGTCATCGCCGGCGATCATACGCGTCCATCCCCGCCGCCCGGTAGGGTTCCGCGCGTGCTCCATCGGCCCCTCCGCCGGCCCCTGGCCGTCGTTGCGCTGCTGTCCATCGCGGACTACGCGCTGTGGAACTGGTCGCTCGGCGGCAACCACGACGTGCTCGCGCTCGTCGCGGGCCTCACGCTCGTGCCGCTGTTGATCGCCCTCGCGTGGCTGCTGTTCGTCGGCACCACCCGCGCGGTTGCCGAGGCAACGCGACGCACCCGCTCGATCTCACTCGCATCCCGCCGCCGCAACGCACCCGCCCGTCGCGCCACCGCGGCGCGACGTCGCGGCACAAAGCGCGCTACCACTCCAAGCCGCGCGGCCGCCGAATCGCGCGCCGCGCGCCCGCGCGCCGCCGCGCACGCCGACGCCGGGGAGGCGTCCCCCGCCTCCCCGTCCTCCAAGCTCGCCGCGTGAAACGCCGCTGGCTCGCCCTCGGCGCCGTCGTCATCATCGCCGCGCTCGTCCTCGGCGGCTACATCTACGCGCACAACCGCACCGGCTCGATCTACCACCCCAATGCGCGCTTCGTGCCCCAGACTAACCCCACGCTGCCCAAGCGCGGCCCCGAACGCTTCGCGTGGCCCTTCTACGGCTACACCAAGAGCCACACCCGCTACTTCCCCGCCTCCGCGAGCCTGCACCCGCCATTCAAGGTCCAGTGGACCCTCGGCGGCAGCTCCCTGCGCGAGTTCCCGCCCGTGCTCTCCGAAAACCGCATCTTCCAGCTCACCGACGACGGCGTCCTCAGCGCCGTCGACAAGTACACCGGCAAGATCCTCTGGAGCCGCACCCTCGGCGAGCTCTCCGCCTCCGCGCCCGCCGTCGTCGGCGACACCGTCTACGTCACGATCCTCTCCCGCGCCGGCGCCGCCGACGACGGCCGCGCCGCCGCGCTCGACGCCGCCACCGGCCACATCATCTGGTCGCGCGAGCTCCCCAGCCGCAGTGAGTCCTCGCCGTTAGTCGACGGCAGCAAGGTCTTCTTCGGCTCCGAAGACGGCACCGTCTACGCCCTGAACATCCACACCGGGAACACCGTCTGGACCTACCACGCCGCCGGCGCCGTCAAGGCCAGCCCCACCCTACAGAACGGCGTCCTCTACTTCGGCGACTACTCCGGCCACGTCCAGGCGATCAGCGAGAGCACCGGGCGGCGCATCTGGCTCGCCGGCTCCGAAGGCGCGCTGCTCGGCAGCGGCACCTTCTACTCCACCTCCGCCGTCATCTACGGCCGCGTCTACCTCGGCAACACCGACGGCCGCGTCTACGCCTACGACGCCGCCACGGGGCGCCTCGATTGGGCCTACCAGACCGGAGCCTACGTCTACGCCTCGCCCGCCGTCACCAACGCCCCCGGCCTCGGCCCGACCGTCTACGTCGGCTCCTACGACGGCAGCTTCTACGCGCTGAACGCGCGCACCGGACACGTCGACTGGACCTACGACGCCGGCGGCAAGATTTCCGGCTCGGCCACAATCGTCGGGCGCTACGTCTACTTCGCGGACCTCGGCACCCACGTCAGCTACGGCCTCGGCATCTCCACCGGCCGCGTCGCCTTCAAAATGGCCACCGGCTCGTTCGACCCCGTCATCAGCGACGGCAAGCGCATCTTCCTCACCGGCTACACCGGCCTCTACGACCTCGCGCCAGCGGGCTGACGCGACCGCGCCCGCTGCGCCTCGCCGCCCACATCTCGCTTCGCCGCGCGCCGCGGCACGCACGCCTACCCTCGCGATGGGGTGCAGTCGCCTGTGCTCAACCCCAGCGCACGCCCCAGCGAAAAGCGCGCCGCGATCCGCACCACTCCCGCCGCGCGGACCGTCACACCTGTCCAACCGCCCGGCGCCGCGCCCACGCACGCCGCGCCGCGCACCACCGTCCAGTAGCGCGTGTAGTGCACCCGCACCACGAACGCGCCCGCCGCGCGCGCACGCAGCGCGAACCAGTCGTGCCCGATCCCGCTCAGCACCCCCGGACCGCTCGCCAGCGGCGTCGCGCCCGCCACCGCGAAGATCCGCCAATGCGCCGTGCGCAGCACCGCGCGCAGGTACGGCAGACCGCGCTCGATCAGCCGCCCCTCCCCCGCGCTCGACGGATCCAGCGGCGCATCCGCCAGCGCCACATAGCCCACCGCCTGCGCCCGCAGCCACGCGTAGTACGACGCCGCCGTCAGGTGACGCCTCAGCAGCACCCCGTTGTAGCGCTCGTCCAGTTGCTTCTCCCAGCCCCGCGCCAGCGACACCCCGCGCGCCAGCCACGCCGCCTCCCAGTGACCCCGCGTGAACGGCACCTCCACCCGCACCGCCGCGCCCCCATGCGCCGCCACGAAGCGCTCCACCGGCACGTAGTACGCCGCGCTCGTCGACGCGTTGCCCGCCACCGCCAGCGTTTCGCGCACCGGCCCCCACGCCGTCCACACCGCGATCCCCGCCAGCGCCGCCACCGCGACCGCCACCGCCACCGCGCTCGCCGCGCGCGCCGGGCGCCCCTCCCCGCCGCGCCACGCCGCCGCGCCACCCCGCCCCGCCGCGCCGCGCCCCCGATCGAGCACCGCGCACAGCAGCAGGGGACCCGCGAGCAGCACCCCGTAGCGCTCCACGTTGGCGCCCATCGGCGTATGCAGCGCCACGCACGCCACGCACGCCGCGAGATACACCAGCGCCCCCGTCCGCAGCAGGTTCTCCTCCCGCGGCAGCGCCAGCAGGAAACCGCCCAACACCGCGACCGTCGCGATGAACGACAGCAGCGGGTACGGCTCCCAGCCGCCCTCCGCGAAGAGGCCCACCAGCAGCGCGATCACCACCGCCGCCGGCGCGCCGAGCACGAGCGCGCTCCGCCACGAGCGCGCCACGAGCGCGTGCGTCACCCCCGCCAGCGCCAGCAGTGCCCCCGCCACCGGACTGCACGCCGCGCACATCGCCGCCAGCGCCACCGCGAGCGGCGTCATCGCGCGTCCGGCCGCCACAGGCCGCCCCGCGCGCGCTCGCCCCACGCCCACCAGCGCCGCGATCGCGCCCAGCCCGAAGCTCACGCCGAGCGCGAACGTGATCCGCCCGCTCCATACGTCCGCCAGCGCCGCCAGCGCGAACCACACCGTGCCCCACCGCGCCGCCCGCCCGTACGCGACGCGCGCCACGCGCGCGAACAGCGCCGTCGAGACCAACACCGCCAGTGCCCCCACCGTCCGCACCCCCAGCAGCGCCGCCAGCGGCGGGAACACGAGGCTGTAGCCCGGAATCTCGTGCCCGCCATACCAGCGCCCGTCCCACACCGTCCAACCGACTTCGCCGAACAGGTTCGCGCGGTACACCTGCGCCGCGAGGTCCGGCGTGCGCGGATCGACGACCAGCCACACCGCCACCCCCACCGCCGCCGCGACCAGCGCCCACGACGGCGCCCGCCGCGTCGAATCCGCGCCCATAGCGCTCACCCTATGGGAAGATCGACCGGGGTCCGGTGCGCTACCCCACCGGACCCCGGGCCTCCCGCAAGCGCATCCCTGCCTGTCCCACGGGTTCCTACCCTCTCAAACAGCTCCGCAACCCGAAAGTCGCTGTGATAATGCGCCGCCCGATGAGCCGCCTCCCGTCCTCCCCCGCCCGGCCGTGCGTGCCCCACCGGGCCCGCGCGGCTCGCCCGCGCCCCCACCCACGCCCACACCCGCGCCCGCATGCCCGGCGCGGCCCACTCGCCGGTTTCGCCTGCCTACTCTGCTGTCTGCTCGCGGGCGGCTGCGCCACCGTCCATCCCGCACCGATCGTCAGCGGCGAACTCGCCGAAGCGCAGACCTTCCCCTATTACCGCCTCTACTGGACCGGCCCGCGCTTCGGCGCCTACCCCCTCGCCGCCGCCGACGGGCGCAAGAGCTACAACCCCGCGGTCGGCGACAGCGTCTACTACGGCGACTGCGTCGCCGGCAAGAGCAGCGCGCTCGGCGAAGGCGGCTGCCAGCTGCCACTGCAGATCACGAGCGCGATCTACCAGATGAGCCCCCCCGCGAGCCTCGGCCCACACCGCAACGCGCTGCTGCGCGGCGTGCCCGCCGCGATCTACGACGGCGGGCGCTCGATCCGCCTCTACAGCGGGCGCCTCACGATCGGCGTCTCCTCCGACTCCCCCGCCGAAGCGCTCGCCGCCGTGCAGCGCCTACGCCCGCTGAACGCGCCCGGCTCGACGCTGGTGCCGCTACCAGCCCCCGTCTACTGCCCCGTGCTCTCCGGTCCGCAGCCCGCGCGCCTGCAGCACGCGATGCAAACCCTCCCCCGCCACGCCTGCCAGCGCGCCGCCGCGGCCCAGCGCGCCGAGCTCGCGCTGTTCGGCAAACCCTGACCCCCCACGCAGCACGACCGACCGGACGCGCGCGCACCCCGCGGCGCCGTCTCCGCGCGCTACGCGCCGGCGGCGCTGCGCGGCTGCGGACGCAGCGGCTTGCCGATCTCGCGGCGCATGCTCGCGAACGCGGCGGTGCCGATGATCGCGGGGATCCACAGCGAGAGCACGCGGTAGGTGACGACCGCGGCGAGCGCGGTCGAGGCGGGGCGCACGCCGAACAGCAGCAGCATCCCGACGAGGCCGCCTTCGACCGCGAAGAACCCGCCGGGGATCGGGATCGAGTTGGCCATCATCCCCACCAGATACGCCATCGCCACCGCCCATACCGCGGGGCGGCTGCCGTACGCGGCGAGGCACGCGTAGAGGCACAGGTTGTCCCACAGCCAGTACCCGACGGCCCCCATCATCCGCCAGTCGTGATCGCGGATCAACCCGACCGCGTCTTTGACCCCGCCCCCGACCGCGACGAGCGCGACCACGAACCTTCCTTCCTCCCCACGCCGCTGCGAGGCCGCCTGCCGCGCCCAGCGCGCGAGCAGGAGCGTCCCCACGATCGTCGCGAACGCCAGCGCCGCGGGGAGCAGCGTCAGCAGGGGATTGCGCGAGCCCGGCAGCAGCCCGAGCCACATCGGCACGCCGATCACGACCACCGCGCCCACGTTCACCGCGCTCGTCAACACGAAGATCAGCACCGAGCGCTTCGCGATCCGCTCCACCGAGACGCCCTTGCTGCGCAGCACCCACGCGCCCAGCGCGATCCCGCCGAGCCCGCTCACCGAGACGACCGAGTTCACCGCGAGCTCCGCCAGCGAGAGCTTCGAGCTGAGGCTGCGCCCGAGCCGCCCGA
The DNA here is from genome assembly GCA_035483545.1 of Solirubrobacteraceae bacterium. GTDB lineage: Bacteria > Actinomycetota > Thermoleophilia > Solirubrobacterales > Solirubrobacteraceae > Palsa-744. The sequence continues at coordinate 8,942 of DATHPS010000002.1, forward strand.
ACACCAGGCCGAAGAGCACCACGTAGGAGAGGCACGAGAGCACCTCCAGCACCCCCCCCAGCACCACCCACGGCGGTTTCGCGTCGGTCATCAGCTCGGCCGCGTTGTGCAGGCCCGGCACCCCCAGCAGCAGCCCCGCCACGATCACGAAGAACACCGCGAGGCTGATCACGCTGTTGCGTAGCTTGCGCGACTGCGCCGCGAGGCCGCCGTCGTCGTCCTCCGCGGAGTCCTCCTCGACCCCGTCGCTCGCTGCTGCGACGCCGGCCGTCGGCTCCTCTTCGTTGATTTTTAGGCTTTTCTTCATGTCGTATTAGCCTGAAAGCTCTTCCTGTCCTTACCCATCATGGCCGAACCGACTCGCATCCTCGTCGTCGACGACGAGCCCGCCGTCCAGCACGCGCTCTCGCGCGCGCTCGGTCTCGAGCGCTATGAGGTCGCGCAGGCCGCCGACGGACAGCAGGCGCTCGAGCGCCTCGGAGCGGACGCGTACGATGCGATCGTCCTCGACATCTCGATGCCGCGCATCGACGGCCTCGAGGTCTGCCGGCGCCTGCGCCAGGGCGGCGACCGCACGCCGGTGTTGATGCTGACCGCGCGCGGCGAGATCGACGACCGCGTCGCGGGGCTCGACGCGGGCGCGGACGACTACCTCGTCAAGCCGTTCGCGCTGCGCGAGCTGATGGCGCGCCTACGCGCGCTGCTGCGCCGCACCGGCGAGGACGACGGCGAGCAACTGCTCGCGTTCGAGGACCTGCGCCTCGATCGCCTCGCGCACGAGGCGTTTCGCGGCGAGCGCCCACTGCAACTGACGCGCACTGAGTTCCTACTGTTGGAACTCTTCTTGCGCCACCCGCGTCAGGTGCTGACGCGCTCCGCGATCTTCGAGCACGTCTGGGGCTACGACTTCGGGGCGACCTCGAACTCGCTCGGCGTCTACATCGGCTACCTGCGCCGCAAGACCGAGGCCGGCGAGGAGTCCCGCCTGCTGCACACCGTGCGCGGCGTCGGCTACGTGCTGCGCGGCGCATGAACTTCCGCCGGCGCGTCGCGCTGCTCGCGGCGGCGGCGGTCGCCGTCGCGGTGCTCCTCGCGTCCGCACTCAGCTACCTACTCGTCGCCCACCAACTGCGCGGGCAGGTCGACGCGCAGCTGCGCGACCGCGCGCACGACGCGGCGTTCCTCTTCAGGCACGTAGCAAGCAACTCGTCCTCGGCGCCGCTGCTGCTCGGCACGACGCCGCGTCAACTGCTCGGTCTGCCGCCGCGGCCGAACGAGGTGCGCGGCTATCAGCAGCTCGTGACCTCCAGCGGCGCGATCCTCGGACGCTCTGGCAACGCGCGCGTGACACTGCCGGTCGACGCCGCGACCCGTAGGCTTGCCGCGCACGGCGGACGCTCGTTCTTCGGCGACGCGCGCGTTGACGACATCCACCTGCGCATCCTCGCCGAGTCGGTGCGGCCCGGGCTGGCGGTCCAGTTCGGCCAGCCACTCACCGAAGCCGATCACCTGCTGAGCCGGCTGCGATTGATCCTCATCCTGATCGCGCTCGGCGGGATCGCGCTCGCGGCGCTGCTCGGCGGCCTCGTGGCGCGCGCGGTCGTCGCCCCGGTCGGGCGCCTCACGCGCGCCGCCGAGCACGTCGCGCGCACGCAGGATCTCTCGGGGCGCATCGAGGCGGACCGCGCCGACGAGATCGGACGCCTCGCGGTCAGCTTCAATGCGATGCTCGACGCGCTCGGGCGCTCGATGGGCGCGCTCGACGCGTCCGTGCACGCGCAGCGCCAGCTCGTCGCCGACGCCTCGCACGAGCTGCGCACTCCGGTCACGAGCCTGCGCACGAACATCGAGATCCTGCAGCAGGCCCACGATCTGCACCCGGCCGAGCGCGAGCAGCTGTACACCGACGTCGTCGAGCAGATCGAGGAGCTCACGCTGCTCGTCAACGACCTCATCGACCTCGCCCGCGGCGAGGAGCCGCCGGCCGACACCGAGGACGTGCGCCTCGATCAGATCGTGCGCGAGTCACTCGATCGCGCGCACCGCCACGCGCCCGAGAGCACGTTCGAGGCCGAGCTCGCGCCGACGCTGCTCCCCGGCGTCCCCGCGCGGCTCGGACGCGCCGTCAACAACCTGCTCGACAACGCCGTCAAGTACAGCCCCCCGGGCCGGCCCGTCGAGATCCGCCTCACCGGCCACGAGCTGACCGTCCGCGACCACGGTCCCGGAATCGCCGACGCGGACCTCCCGCACATCTTCGACCGCTTCTACCGCGGCGCCGAGGCGCGCGGGCGACCCGGCTCGGGACTCGGACTCGCGATCGTGCGCCAGGTCGTCGAACAGCACGGCGGCACGATCGCCGCGAGCGCCGCCGCGGGCGGCGGCACCGCGATGCGCGTTCACCTGCCCCGCGCCGAGACGCTGCCGGGCGAGCCCGCCGCCGGCGGAGGCGCCGCCGGCGGAGGCGCCGCCGGCGGAGGCGCCGCGGGCGAGGCCGCCGCGGGCGGGCCCGTCGCGGCACGCTGACGCTGCGCCTCGCGCGCGCGCTCGCGAAAGCGCGCCGGCGCGAGCCCGTAGCGCGCGGCGAAGGCGTGCGCGAAGGGCGAGCCGTGGCGATAGCCCACGAGCCGCGCGACGTCGTGCACGGGGATCGCCTGCTGCGCGAGCAGCTCTCGCGCGGCGGCCATCCGCCGTGCCGCGAGATCCTCCTGGAAAGTCAGTTCGCCGAACTGCGCGTACGCGCGCTGCAGCTGCCGCGGCGAGCACGCGACCGCGCGCGCGACCGCCTCCACGGTGAGCGCGCGGCGATAGTGGCGCGCGACGAGCACGCGCGCGTGCAGGTAGATGCGGCGACGCTCGCGGAAGGTGTTCGGGCGCATATCTCCTCCACCGACCGCGCGTGCGCGGCGGGACGCGCCGCAAGAGCGGTACCCCGTCCCGCGGGACCCCCCGCCCCGCCCGCACGGACACACGCCCGCACGGACACACGCGCGCACGAGCACACACGCGCACGGGCACGGGGCGCGCGCGTACGCCCACACGCGCGGCGGGGCGCGCTCAGCCGAGGTAACGACCCGCCGATGCGCTCAGCCGGAGTAGTGACGCGCGAGGCGTTCGGCGGCGTCGCGGTAGGAGGCGCCGAAGAGAATCGCGTGCACGAGCAGCGGCGCGAGCTGCCAAAGCCGCACGCGCTCCTCCCGACGCGGCGCGCGTCGCTGACCCCCGGCGGCAGGCTCACCGCGCGGTGTGCAGCCCGGCGCGCAGCTCGACGAGCAGCGCCGCGCAGGAGGCGCGCACGAGGTCGAAGACGTGCTCGAAGCCGCGCGCGCCCCCGTGGTAGGGGTCGGGGACGTCGAGCTCTCCATCGGAGCGCGGGTCGAAGTCGCGCAGCAGCCGTAGCTTCGCGCGTGCGGCGTCGTCGGGCGCGAGGTGGCGCAGGTCGGCGAGGTTGCTGCGGTCCATCGCGACGATGAGATCGAACGCGACGAAGTCCGCGCGCTGCACCTGGCGCGCGCGCCCCTCGAGGAGCACCCCGCGCTCGCGCGCGGCGGCGGTGGCGCGGGCGTCGGGCGGTTCGTCGATGTGCCACGCCCCGGTGCCGGCGGAGTCGATCTCGATGCGCTCCTGCAGGCCGGCGTCGCGCACGAGCGCGCGCATCACGCCCTCGGCGGTCGGCGAGCGGCAGATGTTGCCGAGGCAGACGAACAAGACGCGCACGCGCTCGGCGTCCCCATCCGCCCCGGTGCGGCCGGCGCCGCCATCCCCCTCGCTGCCCGCGGGCGCGCCCACGCTCACTCCTCCCCCAGCTCGAGCACGGCGAGGAAGGCCTCCTGGGGGACCTCGACGCGGCCGACCTGCTTCATGCGCTTCTTGCCTTCCTTCTGTTTGGCGAGCAGCTTTTTCTTGCGCGTGATGTCACCGCCATAGCAGCCGGAGATGACGTCCTTGCGGAACGCCTTGACGGTCTCGCGCGCGATGATGTGCGCGCCGATGGCGGCCTGGATCGGGACGTCGTACTGCTGGCGCGGGATGCGCTTGCGGAGCTTCTCGGCGAGGGTGCGCCCGACGTCGTAGGCCTTCTCGCGATGGACGACCATCGAGAGCGCGTCGACGGGGTCGCCGGCGAGCAGGACGTCGAGCTTGACGAGGTCGGAGGGCCGCATCCCCGTAAGCTCGTAGTCGAGCGAGGCGTAGCCGCGGGTGCGGGACTTGAGCTGGTCGAAGAAGTCGAGCACGACCTCGTTCAGCGGCAGGTCGTAGGTGAGCTGGACGCGCTCGGGGGACAGATAATGCATGCCGGCGTGCTCGCCGCGGCGTTCCTGGCAGAGCTCCATGATCGCGCCGACGTGCTCGCGCGGGGCGACGATCGAGGCGCGGATGAAGGGCTCGCGGATCTCGGCGATCGTGCCGGGATCGGGCATGTCGGAGGGGTTGTGCACCTCCAACTGCTCCCCGTTGGTGAGCGTGAGGTCGAACTCGACGGAGGGCATCGTGGCCATCAGCTCGAGGTCGTACTCGCGCTCGAGGCGCTCGCGCACGATGTCCATGTGCAAGAGCCCCAGGAAGCCGCAGCGAAAGCCGAAGCCGAGCGCGTCGGAGGTCTCCGGCTCCCAGGCGAGCGCGGCGTCGTTGAGCGTGAGCTTCTCCAGCGCGTCGCGCAGGTCGGGGTAGCTGTCGGACTCGATCGGGAAGAGTCCGCAGAAGACCATCGGCTTGACCTCGCGGTAGCCAGGCAGCGCTTCGGTGGCTTCGCCCCTGCGAGTGCCGTCGGCGGCGGCGCCGGCGCCGCGGACGCGCGTGGTGAGGGTGTCGCCGACGCGCAGCTGGCTGACGTCCTTGACGCCGGTGATGAGGTAGCCCACCTCACCCGCGGCGAGCTCGTCGGTGGGCATCATCTGCGGCGAGAAGCAGCCGATGTCGTCGATGTCGGCGTGCAGGCCGGAGGCCATCGCGCGGATCGCCTCGCCCTTGCGAAAGACGCCGTCGACGACGCGGATGTAGGCGATGACGCCGCGGTACTGATCGAACTCGGAGTCGAAGATCAGCGCGCGCGGCGCCGCGGCGGGGTCGCCGCTGGGCGGCGGGACGCGCGCGACGAGCTCCTCGAGCACCTCGATGACGCCTTCGCCGGTCTTGCCGGAGATGCGCAGGATCGTCTCGGGGTCCTCGCCGATCAGCTCGGCGACTTCGCCGGCGACGCGCTCGGGCTCGGCGCCGGGGAGGTCGAGCTTGTTCAGACACGGGATCAGCTCGAGGCCGGCCTCGACGGCGAGGTAGGTGTTGGCGACGGTCTGCGCCTCGACGCCCTGCGAGGCGTCGACGACGAGCAGCGCGCCCTCGCAGGCCTGCAGGGAGCGCGAGACCTCGTAGGTGAAGTCGACGTGCCCGGGGGTGTCGATCAGGTGCAGCTGGTAGGTCTGCCCGTCGCGGCTCTCGAAGAAGACGCGCACGGCCTGCGCCTTGATCGTGATCCCGCGCTCGCGCTCGAGGTCCATCGAGTCGAGCACCTGCGCGCGCATGTCGCGCTCATCGACGGTGTGGGTGAGCTCGAGGATGCGGTCGGCGAGCGTCGACTTGCCGTGGTCGATGTGGGCGATGATGCAGAAGTTGCGGATGCGGTCTTGGTCCATGGAGTCCTAATCAAAGCAAGCGTAGTCCGGCCGGCGCATGCGCCGGCCGGCCGGAGGGTGCATGCACCCTCCGGGACCGGGCCGCATGCGGCCCGGTCGACAAGATCATTCGGGACGTCGCGGACGCGCTAGCCTTTGAGGTCCGGCGGATCGCCTACTCGGCCGCGGCCCTTCGGGGCCAACCGTGGCAACGCGCGGATCTGGGTACCCACCCACCCGCGGCCTGTCCAGGTGGTCGGGAGTGTCACGCCGCCCAGGCAAAGACACGAAGTCCTGGGACGTAGTAGTTCAGCGGCGATCTATGACCGGGACAACCGGGCGGGCCTTCGGGTCCGCCCGGTTGTATTGGCTGACCTCCAGCCCAGGCCTTGCGCAGCTGTGCGTGGTATGCTTCTATTGCTAACAGCGACAAAGGAAGCAACCAGATGGCATCGACCGGCAGACCCCCCCTTCGCGGTCTCGCGGCCCTCGTCGGGAGCGAGGGCAAGAGGCAGGTCCTTACGGAGCTCTCACGCAGCAGCGGAGCGCTCACTGTGCGCGAGCTGGTGCAGCGCACGGGCCTGCAACGCAACACCGTGCGGCACTCGTTGAACCAGCTCGTCGAGGCGCAGCTGGTGACATCCAGGCAAGACCGGGGCAGGCTGGTGGTTGCACCCGCGCCGGAGCGCGCGGGCCTGCTCGCGGACCTCGTGCATCTGGACGAGACGGCAAGCGATGTGCATCCCGTGCCCGGACGGCCGCTCTCGGCGGAGGAGCTGAGCCACTACGAAAGGCATTTCGCGACTCTGCCGAGCGTGCTCGTCGCCGGCGAATACACCGAGGAGGAGTTGAGTACCCCACTGTCGGCGATCGCGATCGGCGACCCAGTTGACTGAACCGCCGTCCACGACGGCGCGGTCGGGATCGATTGAGCCGGCGTCCTCGCCCGCGCAGCTGGCGAAGGCCGGTTGGCTGCCCGCGACGCCGTGGAGTGGCGCGGCCAATCAGCTGCGCCAAGGCGATCTGCTGGTGGGCTACTACCACCAATTACGTGCAACTGGGGACGAGGAAGGGCCTGCGCCCGCGTCGGAAACGTCCCCCAAGCTGCCGGTCTTGCTGGACTACCAAGACCGACAGGTCGAGCTATCCGGCGCCCAGCTGACCGTCCGCGTCTGGCACGGCTGGATGACGGTGGTCGAGCAGAGCTGCGAGATCGCGCAGAAGGCGGGCGAGGACAGCCGCATGCTCGTGGCGCCCGTCGTGTTTCGCAGCAAGTGGAACGGCGCGCACTGGAACCAGATTCGGGCGGGCGCGGTACCGAGCATGTTCTTCCTGCCGCCCGCAGACGAGTCCACCAAGAGCCGCTTTCAGGCCCGTGGCTGGCCGGCGCACACCGACGCGGCGGTCGTCCTGGAGAGCACGACGTGCGTCTCGCGCCAGCTCGTGCCGAGCGCCGTGTTTGGTCTCAGCGGCGACATGCGCGCCGCGTTGCAGGCCCAGCTGGTCGACTTCTGGAGCGTGCGCGGCTGGATGCGATCCAAGTGGGCTGGCACGCTCGAGGGCAAGCGCATAAGCCACGTGCAGGGGACCTACGAGCAATTCCTTGGCCCGGGCCGGCTCCACAAGATCGCCCTCGAGGACGACGCCGGGGCCGAGGACGAGGTCACCGTCGGCTTGGTCTTCGCGCCGTAGTACTCGCGTACGCGTCGCGGTTATTCGATGTCCGGTCGCGCATTTCTGTGCGACACGGAATCGACATCGAATGAGGTGGTCAGGTAGACGTACCGCGTCAACCGCGTGCGATCGGCCTCACGCGCGCCCGAGCTGCGCGCGAACCAGTCGCCGCACCTGGTGGGCCTCGGGGATGTGCATGACGAGGACGGCGCGCGCGTAGACGAGCGCGCCGACGGCGGCGGCGCCGCCGACGCTGAGGACCTGCGCGGGCAGGGACTGTCCGAGCAGCGCGTTCAGCACGGACCAGACGACCCACGAGACGGCGCCGAGGATGACGGAGGCGGCAAGGATACGCGCGGTGATCATCGTGGTCTGCGCGCCTTCGAGGCGTCCGTTGAAGCCGATGCGCAGGCGGTAGACCTGCAGCGCGGTCATGACGACGTTGGCGGCAAGCGTGCCGATGATCAGCCCCGCGATCCCGAGCGGCTTGTACAGCGAGATCGAGACGATGATGTCGACGATCATGTTGAGCGCCGCGAGGCTCGTCGGGATCCAGGGGCGCTGGACGGCGAAGAAGGTGCGTGTGAGCAGCAGGTTGAGCCCGCCGAAGGGGAGCGAGAACGCGAACCAGAACAGCGCGATCGAGACGAGGTGGGTCGATTCGGCATTGAACTTCCCGCGTTCGAAGAGCAGGCGCACGATCGGCGTCGCGAGCACGATCATGAACGCGGCGGCGGGGATCAGCAGCAGGTTGATCTGGCGCATCCCGACGCCCACGGCGCGGCGCATGCCGCGGGGATCGCGGCGCGCGGCCATGCGGCTGAGGGTGGGAAAGAGCACGGTGGCGACCGCGACGCTGAAGATCCCCTGCGGCAGCATGTAGACGCGGAACGCGTTTTCGATCGCGCGCGGAGCGTGTTCGGAGACGAGCGTGCCGAAGGAGGCGTTGATGAACTGGTCGAGATTGACGATCCCGAGACCGATCGTGACGGGCAGCATCAGCACGAACACCTGGCGGATGCGGGGGTCGTGCCAGTCGATGCTGAACTGCAGCCGAAAGTCGATCCGCGCGAGCGCGCCAAGCGCCATCGCGAACTGCACGCCGGTCGCGATCAGGATGCCGATCGCGTACGCATAGATCTCATCTTCGCCGTGGAAATCAGGCGCGAGTGCGACGAGGCCGACGATGATCACGACGTTCCACACCGCGGGGGCGAGCGCGGGGATCGTGAAGTGTTCGTAGGACTGCAGGATGCCGACGAGGAGGCCCGTCAGGCCGAGCAGCAGCACGACGGGGAACAGCACTTGCGAGAGGCCGACGGTGAGCGTGACGGTGGCGGCGGTGAAGGTGTGCCCCGTGAACAGCGGCATGATCACGCCAGCGAAGAGCTCGAAGAACGCGGTGATCGCGGCGAGTGCGATCAGCATGATCCAGAACAGCGTCGAGGCGAGCTTGAAGGCCTCGCGGCGCCGGCCCTGCTGCAGCAGGTCGGTGAAGACGGGCACGAACGCGGCGGAGAGCGCGGCCTGCGCGAAGAGGTTCGCGACGAGGTTGGGGACGAGGTTGGCGAGCGTGAACGCGGACGCGGGCCCGCCGATGCCGAAGTAGCTGGCGGCGAGGATTTCGCGCCCGAGCCCGGCGACGCGCGAGAAGGCGGTGAGGATCGAGAAGATCGCGGTGTTGCGCGCGACGCGTTCGCCTCCGGCGCCGCTGCCGTCCACGTCTTCTCCGGGCGGCTGCTCGGGGGCTTCTGCGCTCGCGGACAAGGCCGCTATAGTACGGCGCTGCGCGGCGCGCCCCGCTGCCTGCGGGGCGGCGCTCGCGAGACTCGATCATGGCCAACATCCACTCCCAGAAGAAGCGAATCCTGCGCTCCGAGCGCGAGCGTCTGGAGAACCGCCTCTACACGTCGACGATCAAGACCTACTTCCGGCGCCTGGAGGCGGCGGCGCAGGGCGGCGACGACGCGGCCGCGGATGCGGAGCACCGTACGCTGGTGAGCACGATCGACAAGGCCGTCAAGCGTGGTGCACTGCACCGCAACACCGGCGCGCGCAAGAAGAGCCTCGCGGCGCGCGTGCGCGCCGGCAGCAGTTCCTGACCTCGCCGGCCCCCACGCTCGCCGGCCCCCACGCTCGCCGGTCCGACACTCGCCGGCACCCGCCGGCACCCCTGAGACTCCCTCCCCAGCGGTTATCGCGATGATCGTCTACGTAGTGATGGCGGTGATCGCGCGCAGCGCGAGCGTGTCCTCTTCGAGCGCGGCGAGCGCGCGGCGGTCGGAGCGCAGCACGGCGCCGCCGCGTGTGTCGAGCTCGAGGTCGGCGAGCGTGCCGAGCGCGGCGCGCAGGCGCTCGGGCTCGCTGCGAGCGACATCGGCGAGGAAGCGCTCGGCGGCGCGGGGCGGCATGCGCAGGCTGCGCGCGACCTCGGCGGCGGACTCCCCGGCGTGTAGGCGCAGCGCGACGGCTAGCGCCTCGCGCAGGCGCGAGGCCATGAGGTAGGTGAGGCCGGAGATGCGCTCGCCCTGGCGGCGCAGGCGCAGGTAGGTGAGCGTCGCGGCGGGCGCGTCGGCGGCGACAAGCGCGTCGGCGAGCGCGAACGCGCGGCGCTCGGCGGAATGCGCGCTGCGCTGCTCGATCTGCTCGACGCTCACGCGCAGCGGTCGTGGGGAGGCGTCGCGCGCGTGAGCATCCGCTCCCGCGGAGCCTTCGGGCCCATCGCCCGTGAAGCCGGTGGGCGAGGCCAATTCGAGCGCGAGCTTTTCGAGCTCGCGCAGCAGGCGCTGTTGGCGCTCGCCGACCTGCGCGACGAGCGCTTTGGCGGCGGCCTGGTCGAGTGCGAGGCCGAGGCGCGTGGCCTGCTCGCGCACCCAGCGCGGCAGCTCCCACGGCTTGACGGTGGCCTGCACGACGATCTGGCCGCCGGCGGCCTTGACGGCCTTGTGTAGGGCCGCGGGGACCTTCGTGCGGCCCTCCTCGCGCGCGAACAGCGCGACCGTGGTGTCGGGCGGGAGGTCGCGCAGTGCGGGAATGAGGTCGCGCTCGACCTCGGCATCCTTCCAGCGCTCAACGCCGTCGACGACTATCACGCGCTGTCCGATCGCGAAGGTCATCGCGGCGAGCGCGCGCGCAACGCCGACCGGTGTCGCGGCCTCGCCGGTGGGCATCTCGATGCTCGCGGCGTCCCCCTCGCTCTGCGCGAGCGCACACAGCCGCGCGCGTCGCTCAGCGACGGCGCCGTGATCGTCGCCGTGAATCAGATAGACGGGCTTGAGCGCGGACACTGCGCGAGTGTATGCCGCCCGGCCGACGGTAGTGCCCAGATGTCGTCGAGCGGAGCACAGACGTGACTCTATTTTTGGAGTTCGCTACAAACGGAATAGTTTCGATTTGCAAAGAGCTCGCGCCGGCGGCGACCCGGCGACGCTAGCGGACGACCACGTTCACCAGCTTGCCAGGCACGACGATCTCCTTGACGATCTCCTTGCCGTCGAGGTGCGCCTGCACGTTCGGCGCGGCGCGACAGAGCTCCTTGAGCTGCTCGGGCGTCGCGTCAGCGGGCGCCGGCACGCGATCGCGCAGTTTGCCGTTGACCTGGCAGACCAGCTCGTAGGTATCACGCTCGAGCAGCGCCGGATCGGCTTGGGGCCACGGCTGCTCCCACGCGCGCGCGCCGCCGTTCAGCAGCGCGTATATCTCAGCGCACACGTGCGGTGCAAACGGGAACAGCAGCGATGCGGCGGTGGAGAGCGCGAAGCGCTGCGACTCGACCGTGACCTGCTCGCGCAGCCGGGAGCTGTCGTTGAGCAGCTCCATCACCGCGGCGATCGCGGTGTTGAACGCGAAGCGGCGCAGGTCGGTGGAGACCTTGTCGATCGCCCAGTGCGCCTTGCGCAGCAGCTCGAGGTCGGCGCCCTCGCCGCCGGTCGCCGCCTGCGCGGGCTCGACCTGTCCATCGACCACCCCTTCGATTGCCGCCCCCCGCTCCGCGGTCTCGGCGGCTAGCCGCCACAGCCGACCGAGGAAGCGGTGGATGCCCTCGACGCCGTCGTCGGACCAGTCGGCGTCCTGGTCGGGCGGCGCGATGAAGAGGATGTAGCAGCGCGCCGTATCCGCGCCGTAGCGCTCGACGATCGACGCGGGCGAGACGACGTTGCCGCGCGACTTGCTCATCTTCGCGCCGTCCTTGGTGACCATCCCCTGTGTGAACAGCGCGCGGAAGGGCTCCTGAAAGTCGAGGTGACCGAGGTCCGCGAGCGCCTTACAGAAGAAGCGCGCGTACATCAGGTGCAGGATCGCGTGCTCGACACCGCCGATGTACTGGTCGACCGGCATCCACTGGCGCAGCGCCGCGGGGTCCCATGCGGCGCTGTCGTTGTTGGCGTCGCAGTAGCGCAGGAAGTACCAGGACGAGTCGACGAAGGTGTCCATCGTGTCGGTCTCGCGCCGCGCGGGGCCCTCGCAGGCGGGGCAGCTCGTGGCGACCCAGTCTTCCGCGGCGGCGAGCGGCGAGCGACCCTGCGGCGCGTAGTCCTCGACGTCGGGAAGCTCGACGGGGAGATCCTGCTCGGGCACGGGGACCATCCCGCACCGCTCGCAGTAGACAACGGGGATCGGGCAGCCCCAGTAGCGCTGGCGCGAGACGAGCCAATCGCGCAGGCGGTAGTTGACCGACGCGTGGCCCTTGCCTTCGTGATCGAGCCAGCTGACGATCTCGGGGAGGGCTTCGCGGTTGCCTTTGCCATCGAAGCGCGGGTCGGAGTTGACGAGCGGACCGTCGCCCGTGTAGGGCAGCTCGCGGGTGTCCCCCGTGCCTGCTTTGCCGTCGCCGGCCTTTTGCTCGCCGGCCTGTCCCTCAACGGCTTGCCCCCCGCCGGTCGCGCCCGCGGGCTCTTCGATCACGCGGCGGATCGGCAGCCCGAACGCGGTCGCAAACGCGTGGTCGCGCTCATCGTGGCCGGGCACGGCCATGATCGCGCCGGTGCCGTACTCCATCAGGACGTAATCGGCGACGTACATCGGGATCTGCTCGCCGTTGACGGGGTTGGTCACGGTGCGACCGAGCGCGACGCCCGTCTTTGGCCTGTCCGCGGCGCTGCGTTCCTCGCCGGACTCGGTGAGCGCGTGGTTGACGTAGTCGTGCACGACCTGCTCGTGCTCGGTGCGGGCGGCCAGGCGCGGCACGTCGGGGTGCTCGGGCGCCATTACGAAAAACGTCGCCCCGAACAGCGTGTCGGGGCGGGTGGTGAAGACCGGGTAGTCGACGCCGAGCGCCTCGCAGCGAAACGTGACCTCGGCGCCCTCGGAGCGCCCGATCCAGTTGCGCTGCATCGTCTTGACGTGCTCGGGCCAGTCGATCCCATCGAGGTCGCCGAGCAGGCGCTCGGCGTAGTCGGTGATCCGCAGGAACCACTGCTCGAGCTGGCGGATTTCGACCTCGGCGCCGCAGCGCTCGCAGTGGCCGTCGAGCACCTGCTCGTTGGCGAGCACGGTCTGATCGTGCGGACACCACTTGACGGCGGCCTCCTTGCGGTAGGCGAGGCCGGCGCGCAGGAGCTCGAGGAAGATCCACTGCGTCCAGCGGTAGTAGCGCGGTTCGTGGGTGCCGAGCTCGCGCGACCAGTCGATCGAGATCCCCCATTCGTGGAACTGGCGGCGGAAGGAGGCAATCGAGGCGGCGGTGGAGTCGCGGGGGTGCACGCCGGTCTTGATCGCGTGGTTCTCGGCGGGCAAGCCGAACGCGTCGTAGCCCATCGGGTGCAGCACGCGCCGGCCGAGGCGGCGGTGGAAGTGCGCGATCGCGTCGCCGACCGAGTAGACCTTGAGGTGGCCGATGTGAGGTTCCCCGCTCGGGTACGGGAGCATCTCGAGCACGTAGGACTTGGTGGCCTGCGGCCCGGTGCTGACGGCGCCGGAGGCACCGCCCGCCGAGCCGGACGCGGAGCGGGCGAGCGCGGCTCCCGCGACCCCGGGGGCATCGGCGTCGTTGGCGACCTCCCAGGTGCGCTCGGCGGCCCACAGCGCCTGCCAGCGCGGCTCGATCTCCTGCGGTTCGTAGCGTCGTTGCTCGCTCATCGCCGCCCGCAGGTTAGCGGGCGCCTGGAGACGGAACGCTCGCGCGCACGGTGCACTGCTCCCGCGAGCCCGCCGATCGGCGCGGCGCGACCCGTGCGAAGCTCGAGGGGGACGACGCCGCGCGACCCGGGGTGCGACTCAGCGGCTGTTCCCGAAGATGCGCAGGAGCGTAAGGAAGATGTTGACGATGTTGATGAAGACGCCGGTCGCGATCCACACGACGTCGCGCTCGGTCGCGTGACGGCGAATGATCTGGAAGTAGATCGCGAGATAAGCACTGACGATCACGTAGATCGCGAGGTTGAGCAGCAGGTGTTCGCCGGAGCCGACGAGGATCAACAGGATGCTGAGGCCGAACACGGCGAGCAGCGCCCAGAACAGCGGGCGCATCCAGCGGATCAAGTCGCGTGAGGTCGCGAAGCCGTAGGAGCCCATCACGCCGACTGTCAGCGCGGTGCCGCCAGCGGCCTGGTAGAGCGCGGACTGGTCGTATGTGGCGTACTCGGCGATGACCGGCCCGAGGCCGAGCCCGAGGAGTAGGGCGAGCGCGAACATCCACACCATCCCTACCGATCCGGCGCGCAGGACGGGGACGAACATCTGCGCGATCAGCATCCCGAGCGAGCCGAACACGCAGATCTCGGCGGTCCCGAACGCGAGGTCGCGCCCGATGTATGTGCCGGCGGACGCGAACGCGAGCGCGATCGCGACGAGGAACATGACCTGGCCGAGGATGAACGTCGAGCTGGTGGCGCGTTCGGCGGCGTGCGGCTCGAATACGCTCAGCGCGCGACGACGTGAGGAGCTCGCTTCAAACGGGTTCTCGGACATCGGCGGTACCCCCCAAGTCGGATGCCTTCGCGGAAATTGGCGCGGTCCACGTTAGCGCAGGCTTGGGGGGTGTTTCGGGCTCAGCCGGCGAGCTCCTGCGAGGCGGCCTGGAACCTCCCCATCGCCTGCCCGAGGACGTCGCCGGTGAAGGCGTTGATCACGCCGACGTTGTCGACGACGGAGGCGGCGCGTGTCACCGCTCGCTCGAACTCGTCGCTCGAGCGGATCTCGTCGAGCTTGGCGCGCTCGCCGCGCACCAGCACGAAGCCCGCGAGGTCGCCGCCGTGGGGGGCGATGAGCACGGGTTCGAAGCTCTCGATCTGGCCGGCCTGCTGCAGCCGGCCGTAATACTCGAGGGTCTCCTGGAAGACCTTCAGGGCCGTCTGCTCGCGACCGCGGACGACGGGCCCCCAACCGAGGAACATCGCTTCTCCAGCCATCTTCTCCATCCTCCTTTTGTGGGAGCGCCGGAGGCTACTCCGATCCGCGCGCAGCTGTCGGGGAAAGTGCGTAGGCGCGAACTGCACCGGTGATCAGGTGACGGGCACCTCGCGCGGCGAAGTGCGATGGGCCCTGCCCGGCAAAGCGGGGGTGCGTGCGGTAGCTCAGCCCGCGGGCGCGTGCGCGGCGGTGGCGAAGCGCGAGCGACTGCGCACCAACTCGACGAGCTCGGGGGGTGCGGTGTCGGGCGAGCCGCTCTGAAACGGCGGCTGCGGGTCGTACTCGATGCCGAGCTGGATCGCCTGCGCGACCCGCTGGCCGGCGATCTCGGCGGCCAACGCGAGCGCCATGTCGATGCCGGCCGAGACGCCGGCGGTGGTGACGAGCTTGCCGTCGAAGACGTAGCGCTCGTGCGCGACCTCCGCGCCGAGGCGGCCGAGCTCGTCGAGCGCGGTCCAGTGCGCAGTCGCGCGCCTGCCGGCGAGCAGCCCGGCGGCGGCGAGGATCAGCGAGCCGGTGCAGACGCCGACGGTCCAGGTGCTGGTCTCGTGGGCTGCGCGCAGCCAGGACAGCAGCGGCTCGTTGTGCATCTGGTCGATCTGGCCGGAGCCGCCGGGGACGAGCACGACGTCGGGGTGCGGATGCTCCTTGAGCGCCGCGTCGGCGGCGAGGCCGAGCCGCCCGGTGTCGGTACGCACCTGGCCGGGCCGCTCCGCGACGAAGGTGACCTCGGCGCCGGGGATGCGGCTGAGCACTTCGTAGGGGCCGACGACGTCGAGCGCGGCGAGGCGGTCGAACATCACTATCGCTATCTGCATGGCTCTGCTCCTTTGTGTGCGTGTGTAGAGGGCTCGGCTCTGACGTTGTCGTGTAGGCCGCCCGGCGCTGACGTCGAGTTCGGGTTCGACATCGCTCAGGCGGACGCGGCGGCGGCGCGGTCGATGGTTCTCTGAAAGCGGCGGCGATACTCGGCGGGCCCGACGCCCAGCGCGCGCAGGAAGACGCGGCGCATGGTCTCGGGGGTACCAAAGCCGCAGGCGGCGGCGGTGGCGGCGAGCGGCTCGCGGGCGTCCTCAAGCGCGCGTCGCGCGGCCTCGAGGCGCAGGCGCTCGACGTAGCGGGCGGGGGTGCTCCCGGTCTCGGCGCGGAAGCTGCGCGCGAAGTGGCGCGCGCTCATGTGGGCGCGCGCGGCGAGGGCCTCGACGGAGAGGTCGGCGGCGAGGTTCTCGACTGCGAAGCGCTGGACGTCGCGCAGCGCGTCGCGTCGCGGCGCCTGCGCGGCGAGGGTGGCGCTGAACTGCGACTGGTTGCCGGGGCGGCGCAGGAACAGCACGAGGTGGCGCGCGATCGTGAGCGCGGCGTCGCGATCGAGGTCGTCCTCGACGAGCGCGAGCGCGAGGTCCATGCCGGCGCTGACCCCGGCGGAGGTCCAGACGGACCCGTCGCGCACGAAGATCGGCTCGGGCTCGACGTGGACGCGCGGGTAGCGTCGCGCGAGCTCGGCGGCGGCGGCCCAGTGGGTGGCGGCGCGGCGTCCGTCGAGCAGCCCGGCGGCGGCGAGCGCGAAGGCGCCGGTGCAGACCGACGCGACACGGCGCGCGTCGCCCGCGCGAGCCACGATCCAATCCAGCGTCGCGCGGTCCTCGCAGAGCGCGTGGACGCCTTGGCCGCCAGCGACGATCAGGGTGTCGATCACGTCGGGGGCCTGCGCGAGCGCGCCGTGGGGCACGATCGTGAGGCCACTCGAGGTCTCCACCGGGGCGCCGTCGCGCGAGAGCACGAGGACGCGGTAGCCGCGCTCGCGCGGCGCGGCGCGTCCGGACCGACCCGCTCCATCTCCAGCTGCAGCCGTGGCCCGTCGTCCGTCGCGGTCGGCCGAGCTCCGCGCCCCGCCGTGCCCGGTGGCTTCGGCGTCGAGCAATTGCTGCGCTCCGGTGAAGACCTCCAACGGCCCGGTGACGTCGAGGCTCTGCACGCCGGGGTAGACCAGGATCGCGACCTCGCGAGGCGCTCGGTTGCGGGCATGTCGCGTGTCGGCGTCGGCGGGCATCTCGTGTGATCGTGAACGATCGAGATGCTGTCCGCAAGGACCAATACCCAACGTTTCCTGCCATCGCGACGGGCGCCCCATCGCGGACCGCGATGCGCGCGATCCCTTTGGCGAGGCGGCAATGCGCAATCGGCTCGCCGGCGAATCCGAACGCTCCGCGATTGCAATGCTCGCCCGGTTCGACGGGAGCGTCCGTAAGATGGGCGGGCCATGCATGAGCAGACGCCGACGCGTATCGAGGGCATCATCGCGGCGGCGGAGCGCGCGGGCGATGAGCTGCGGGCGCGGGCGGAGGAACGCGCGCGGGAGCGAATCGCGGAGGCGGACCGCGCGGGCGAGCACCGGGTGCGGGCGGCGGAGGAGGAGGCGCAGGAGATCCTCGCCGAGGCGCGCGCGCGGGCGGAGGCGATGCGCAACGAGGCGCTGGCGACGGCGGGCGAGACGGCGGCGGAGGTACTGGCGAGCGCGCACCGCGAGGCGGAGCGGGTGCGCGCGGAGGCACAGGAGCGGGTGGAGCTGATCCTCGCGGAGGCGCACGAGCAGGCGCAGGCGCAGGCCGAGCGCGTGCTGGCCGACGCGCATGAGCGCTCCCAGCAGACGCTGGCGATGCGCAGCGAGGACGCGTCGAAGCTGGCGCGGCAGGCGCAGGAGCGCGCGAACGAGATCCGCGCGAGGGCGCGAGCGGAGGCGCGGGAGATCCTCGGCGAGGCGCATGCGGTCTCGGCGGAGATCGTGCGGGAGGGCACGATGGTCACGCGCAATTTGCGCGACCTCTCGGCGTCGCTGCGCAGCAACGCGGAGCGCCTATTGCGCGACGTGCGCCTGACGCACGGGAGCATGACGGCGCGGCTGGACCAGGCGAACGCGGGCGGCGCGCGCGAGCGGCCCACCCGCGCGGGCGGCGGAGCGGGGCGGGGCGGGGCGGCGCGGGGGGCCTACGACGGTGACGAGGGCGGCGATCTGGACGTGCCGGAGTTCATGCCGCGGGGATAGGGATGGGGTGCAGCCCGAACGACTGCCCCCCAGATCGAACACGTGCCAGACAGATGTCACACGCGCGTGACGATCTTGGCACGGGCGCGTCACAAATGACACCCACGTGTGACATTCGGCAAATTATGGTTCGGGGTGTGAAGGAGCTGACCCCGAGCCAGAAGGGAGCTGTCGCGGAGGCTGCCGTCACGACCGCGGCAATGGAACTCGGCCTGACGGTCCTGCGACCGCTCTGCGCGGGTCGGCGCTATGACCTCGTGATCGACTGCGAGCCGAAGCTGCTGCGCGTGTGCAGTGCAAGCTGGCGAGGCGCCGGCTCGGTGTTCTCGTTGTGGCGCTCTAGACCAACAGATATACACCCGACGGCTACGTCTCGACGAGCTACAGCGCCGACGAGGTTGACGCGATCGCGGCGTACGATCCCGACGATCGCCGCTGCTTGCTGATCCCGATCCGCGAGGCAGCGGCGCGGCGTGCTCTGCATCTCCACGTCGACCCGACACGCAACAACCAAGCGACTGTGTCAAATGGGCTCGCGACTACGATTTCGAGGCGGGTATCAGCCGGCTGCGAGGCGGCTCGACGAATGAAGCCGCCAGGCTGGATAGACTGTACGCCTGCTGAAGGGGCTATAGCTCAGTTGGGAGAGCGTCTGGCTGGCAGCCAGAAGGTCGCCGGTTCGAGCCCGGCTAGCTCCATGTAACCGTAGTCAATGCGAACCGCCGGGACACGGAAGGTCGGTTCGATGTGATCGCGTGCATCCACGCGGATTCCGTCGATCATGGTTTGGAGCACGGCCTTGGTGCGCGCGGGGGTGCTGTCCCTCAGCGCTGCTTGGAGCGTGTCGCGTAGGGCGTCGAGTTCGGCGGTGTTCGCGCGCTCGGGTTGCTCGTCGTCATCGACCGCCGCGAGGTCGGCGGCGCGACCTTCTAGGGCTTTGATCTGCTCGCCGAGGCTGGCTATGCGTGGGGCGCAGGTGTCCTCGGGCATGGTGCCGGCCTCGAACGCGCGGAAGTAGCGGTCCATCGCGGCGCGCGTCTTTGCGAGCTTGTCCTGTATGGCGGCTAGCTCGGACTGCTGCTCGTCGTCGCGCTGCGTCAGCCGCTCGTATGCCTGCGTGATTGCCTGCTCGATCAGGTCGTCGTCTCCGAGCACCTTCCACAGACGGCGTGTGACGGCCTGCTCTAGCTGCTCGGCGGGGAGACGATCATTCGCACAATGCTTGGTGCCGTAGCGTGCCCGCGTAAAGCAGGTGTAGTACGTGTACCGCCCCGAGCGCCCGTGCGCTGCTGTCCCTACATACGCTTGGCCGCAGCGCCCGCAACGTATCCGGCCGGTCAGCAGGTACTCGGCAGGATTTGACGCTCGCCGCGAGCGGTCCTCGCAGCGCTCAGCGAGGATGGCCTGCGCCCGCTCGAAAAGCTCTTGCGGGATCAGCGGCTCGTGCGCTGCGGGATACCAGTTGCCGCGATAGTAAATCTCGCCGAGGTAGGCACGGTTGCGTAGCACGGTGATGACGCTCGCTGAACTCCACAACCTGCCGTTCTTGGTGCGGTAGCCCTGCTCATTCAGCCAGTCCGCGAGCGCCGATGATCCGGCCTGCCGATTGACGTAGTGGTCGAACATCACCGGGACAAGGGGCGCCTCGGTTGGGTTGCGCTCTAGGCTGTCACGGTCTGAGGCGATGTTGAGCCCGAACGGGCGCTGTCCGCCGCACCACCCGCCGCGCGCTGCCTTGCGCTCAAGGCCGGCGGTGATTCGCTCCACGATCAGCGCACGCTCGAACTCGGCAAACACCCCGAGCATCTGCACCATCATTCGGCCTGCCGGGGTGCCGGTGTCGAATGGCTCGGTCGCCGAGCGGAAGATCACACCGGCTTGGTCAAGCTCGTCGATGATTTGCGCGAGTCCGCGTATCGAGCGCGCGAGCCGATCGACGCGGTAGACAAGCAGCACGTCAAAGCGCCCGCGCTTTGCGTCTCTGAGCATCCGAGTGAGTTCGGGCCGGTCTACCACCGTGCCGGTGAACTGCTCTTTGTAACGGCGCTCGATTCCCCACTCGGGCTGACTGCTAACGAATGACTCTAGGCGGACGCGCTGCGCCTCAAGCGAGTTGGGCTGGCGTTCCTCATCGGTGGATATGCGGGTGTAGGTCGCCACGCGCACCGGCCCGGCACCCTTGGCCGGGTCGGGCACGATGGGAGGTTGTCCCGTTCGCCGTGGAAGTTCGTGGCGGCGGTCGGTGTGATGGTTACATGGTGGCGGCGATGCGGGTGTCCTCCTCGGTCGAGGTGTGAGTCGGGGTGCGTTGCGCGATGAGGTCGCGCTCGACGGCGACGGC
>DATHPS010000003.1:0-4147 GCA_035483545.1 Solirubrobacteraceae bacterium
CGACCTGCCCCGACCCGACCCGACCCTGACCTGAGCCCGACCCCGCCCCGAGGCGGTGGTGCGGCACGAACTTTGTATTCATTTTTGAGAGTTCTTTTCAAATAGAAACTATCTCGCGGAGCAAGATTCTCCAAAAAGTGAATGTCCTACGCGGATGGCCGGACGGCCCAAGGCCGACCCACGGGACGCGAACGCGCGACGACGCGACGACCAGCAGCGCGCGGAGGCGTCTACGGTCGCGGCGCCGCGCGGGCGGTCTATCCTCTGGGCGTGTCTGAGCTGGTGGTGATGAAGTTCGGCGGGACGTCGGTCGCCGACGCGCAGCGCATCAAGCGTGCGGCGCGGCGCATCGCGGAGCGGCGGGAGAGCGGCGCGCGCGTGGTGGCGGTGCTGTCGGCGCGCGGGAAGACGACGGACGAGCTGTTGGCGATGGCGGAGGAGGTTTCGGCGGCGCCGGACCCGCGGGAGCTGGACATGCTGCTCTCGACGGGCGAGCGGATCTCGTGTGCGTTGTGCGCGATGGCGCTGCACGACATGGGCCACAGCGCGCGGTCGTTCACGGGCTCGCAGGCGGGGATCGTGACGGACGCGTCGCACACGAAGGCGCGCATCCTCGATGTCCGCGCGGAGCGCATCCGGGCGGCGCTCGACGAGGACCAGATCGTGCTGGTGGCCGGGTTTCAGGGCGTGTCGACTGCGACCCATGACGTCACCACGCTCGGCCGCGGCGGCTCGGACACGACCGCGGTGGCGGTGGCGGCGGCGCTGGGCGCGGAGGTCTGCGAAATCTATACGGACGTGGCGGGGGTCTTCAGTGCGGACCCGCGGGTCGTGCCGGGCGCGCGCAAGCTGGCGGTGGTGTCCTTCGAGGAGATGCTCGAGATGGCGGCGTCGGGTGCGGGCGTGCTGCAGCTGCGCTCGGTGGAGTATGCGCGCAATCACGGGGTGCGCATCCACTGCCGCTCGTCGTTCGAGGACGGTCCCGGTACGGTTGTCGTCTCGGAAGGAGAGAACATGGACCACGTTGAGAGACCGCTGATCACCGCCGTTACGCACTCGACCTCGGAGGCGATGGTGACGCTGCTCGGCGTCGAGCACCGGCCGGGCGTCGCGGCGGGCCTGTTCGAGGCGCTGGCGGAGGCGGGTGTCGACGTCGACATGATCGACCAGAACCTTCCCAGTGGCGCGGGCGAGCGTGCGGAGATCTCGTTTACGGTGCCCCGCGAAGACCTGCGCGCGGCGCGCGCGGCCCTCGCGCCGCTGGCCGGCGATGCGTACAGCGAGCTGGTCGCGCAGGAGGAGATCGGCAAGGTCTCGATCGTCGGCGCGGGGATGCGCTCGCATCCGGGCGTCGCGGCGCGCGTCTTCAGGGTCCTCGCGGAGGAGGGCCTCAACATCGAGATGATCTCGACCTCGCCGATCAAGATTTCCTGTGTGATCCCGCGCGATCGCGTCGAGTCGGTCGTGCGCGCGCTGCACGCGGCGTTCGCGCTCGAGGGCCCCGGCACGATCCGCGAAGAGGAGCCGTTCCGCGCGCGCGGGGCGGGGTAGGGGAGCCGAGGCTGCCCCGCGGTAGGGCTCTTGCCACGACCCTCCAGAATGGCCAACCCGGCGCGGGCTATTTTAGGTAATTTCGACCTTTTTAGTTAACAAAGGCGGCGAGGAGGCGCTCATCCGGAGCGGCGTTCGCCGTATAAAGCTCACACATAATGTGAGAAAACAAAAGCTTCGGTCGTTGCGCTTTCCAACATGCGTCCGGTGTGGTAGGGTGCCGCTCAAGTCACCGCTGGATAGGGGATCGTGACGGGTCACGGACGGCAGAGGAGCAGCGATGGAGAGGTGCAGTTAGCGCAAGTTCGGCAGATATCGACGCAGGGAGCGTCGTGCTTTCTGCGGAAAAACGATGCCTTGCGCGGGCACTGCCGCGGGGGGTAGGGCGAAGCCGATGAGCCGATCCCTGCGGTCCGGGCTGGCGGCTGCTCGAGGCGCCTCATTCGTAACAAGCTTTGGGGTCAAATTTTCTACAGCTCATTAACGTGCTTTCGAGGAGAGATGTGTAGCTTGCGTCGAGTAGAAGACAGGGTTTTGCTCCCTAGTTTCTCCTCGTCCATGGAGGGCGCCAGGGAGAATCGACCGATACGGGGGTATCGATAGTGCCTACGCTGGAGACCGGGCAACGCCCGCCGCGGGAATCGCCGCTTGGGGCGGCGCAAGCAAATGGATCGTTGGGCGGTGCGGGGCAGGCCGATGCGCGGCGCGAGCAGGAAAGCGACTCGCGGCTGGTGTCGCGCGCGATCAGGCGCGCGCAGCAGGGCGATCGCGAGGCACTGGGCTTCCTCTACGCGCGCTACGCGGACAACATCTACGGGTACGCGCTGAGCATCGTGCGCAACCACCACCAGGCGGAGGACATCACGCAGCACGTCTTCGCGAAGCTGGTGCGCGTGATCGGGAAATACGAGGAGCGCGACGTGCCGTTCTTCGCGTGGATGCTGCGCGTCGCGCGCAACGTCGCGGTGGACTACATCCGCAGCGAGCGCCACGTCCCGGTCGAGGAGGTGAGGCAGGCCGATCACGGGAGCCTCTGGGATCGTCTGTTGGAAGGTCGCAAGCAGGAGATCCGGGATGCGTTCGCGGCGCTCCCGCAGTCCCAGCGCGAGGTCGTGATCCTGCGCCATCTCGGCGGCTTCTCGCCGGGCGAGATCGCAAAGCTCACGGGGCGCAGCGAGGGCGCGATCCACGGCTTGCATCATCGTGGTCGCCGTACGCTCGCGGCCGAGCTCGCGAGCCGCGGCGTGGGGCCGGCTACGAGTCGCGGGCTCGCGGGCGATCGGCGCGCCGTCGCTTAGCAGCGTTCGCCGTGGCCCGGCGCGTGGACTCCGCGGTTACTCGCGGCTGGTGCGCGAGCGCGAGCGTAATTCCGTTGGGAGGCGGCGCGCGATGCGCTTGCTGTCGAGGTCGGCGATGTAGTAGAGCGTGGCGAAGACCACGAGCTCATCAACGTCGACGCCGAGCTGGGCGGACTGCTCGGAGAGCGTCTCCCAGGCGAACTCGTCGAGTGTCACGGAGAGCGTGCGGCTGCCGTCGTGGTGATCGCAAGCGCTGGGTCGCAATCGGTCGGGGGTCGGATCGCGATCCATGATCGTCAAGCACTCCACTCTCGCTTCAACGCGAAACGGTGGCGAGACTTACTGCGGTCGGGTATGAGAAAAGGCCAGTATCGGCACGAAAAGCCGCGAGCGGGGACGCGCGAGGGTGCGCCCACGCAAGGCTTGCAGACAATGAGCTTCTTTCGCTAGCCAAGTCTGACAACGCAACAAGTTCCATTAACGGGATGGTAACGCCTGCGGGCGACCGTCCGCCTCGCGTCGGATTTCGCGGTCCTACCGCGTCCGCCGTAAGCGCGCGCGGCCGAGCATCGCAAACGCCGACGAACCCGCAGCGAGTCGCTGGAGCACTCGTTCGAACCTACCATTCGGCGTACCGCGGGGCAATACCTGCCTGCCAACAAAGGTCCACGGTAGCTGTGCCGCCCTCGAAGCCCCGCTTGATCGTCCGATAGGTAGCCCCTATGAGCACTGCACGCGGTTTTGCAGGGGGGTTCCGCGCTCGCTCGGGAACGAAGGCCTGCCCGCTCGCGTTCGCACCGGGCGTAATGGCGATGTTGGTGCTGGTCGCGACGCTCGTGGGGGGGACGGGAGCGGGCGCCGCGGAGGCGCGCCCCGCGGAGCGCGCGCTCGGCGGTGTGAGGCTCGCGCGGGTGACGGCGCCGACCGCGGCTTGCGCGTCACGCGCTCGCCACGCGCATCCCCGCGCCGGTGCTCGCCGCACGAGGCGCGAGTCGCTGCGCGCGTGCGCGAGGTCAAGGCACAGCGCGCCGCGCGCGCGCTCCGGGTCGTCGCGGTCGACGCCGGTGCCCGCCACAGCCGCTGCTCCCGCGAGCACCGCGCCTGCGGTCTTCGGGATTCCGTCGGGCGCGCTCACCCTCGGGACGTCCCCGGTGCAGCCCAACGGCTCTGACTCCGCGGAACAGCCGCTGGGGTCATCGCAGTCGGGGGCGCCGATCGCGGAACCGCCCGTCTCGGAACCGCCGTCCTCGGAACCGCCCGTCTCGGAACCGCCTCCCTCGGAACCGCCGCCCACGGAA
>DATHPS010000004.1:0-115280 GCA_035483545.1 Solirubrobacteraceae bacterium
CCTCCCCCGCCGCGGCTCGCGCGCCCGCCGCCAAACCCGCATCGCCCGCAGTCCCCGCCCCCTCCCCCGCGGCGCGCAGCGCCAGCGCACCCGCGAGGTTGCCCGGCACCCAGTCGGACGCGAACGCGGGGAGCAGTCCGCTGCCCGCATCCCGCGCCCGCGGCCCCCAACGCTCGAACACCGCGCGGATGAACGGCGCCTCGCCCGTCGAGTCCACGTAGTGCGCGCCCGCGTCGACCGCCGCCGCGAGCGCCGCCTCCCCGTAGCGCGTGAACGGACCCACCGTGCTCAGCAGCACGTCGCCGCGCGCCACCAGCGCGCGCACCGAGCGCGCGTCGCGCACGTCCGCGACCGCGCTCTCCAGGCCGCCGAGCTCCGCCGCGAGCGCCTCCACGCGTCCCCGGTCGCGCGCCGCGAGCACCGGCCGCGCGCCCTGCGCGACCAGCGCGCGCGCCGTGAGGCCGCCCGTGTAGCCCGTCGCCCCGAACAGCACGATCCGCGCGTCGCTCACGACGTTACGACCCACGGCCCGTGCCAGCGTCCGAAGCCCGCGACGAGCTGGTCGGCCGCGTCCGGACCCCACGTGTCCGGCGCGTAGCGGTCCGCGGACGGCGGGTTGTCGAGCAGCGGCGCGAACACGCGCCACGCCTCTTCGACGCCGTCCTGGCGCGTGAAGCGCTCGCTGCGCCCGTGCATCGCGTCGCCGAGCAGCACCTCGTATGGCGTCGGCGCTTCGCCGCCCTCCTGCGCGAACTCCATGTCGAGCGTGATCGCCTCCGGGCCCTCCGCGTCCGCGCGGTGCGCGTCGAGCAGCATCTGCGTGCCCGTGCTCGGGTCGAGCTTGACCACGAACTGGTTGGGCTCCGGGTGGCGGTGCCCGTGCTCGATGAAGCCCAGCCGCGGCGGGCGGCGGAAGACGACGCGCAGCTCGGTCTGCGTCACCGGCAAGCGCTTACCCGTGCGGATGAACCACGGCACGCCCGACCAGCGCCAGTTGTCGATATCCAGGCGCAGCGCCACGTAGGTCTCGGTATCCGAGCTCGGCGCCACGCCGTCGATCTCCAGGTAGCCGTCGTACTGTCCGCGCACGCAGTGCGCCGGGTCCGCCGCCGCGATCGCGCGCAGCAGCGCGTACTTCGCGTCCTTCAGCGCTTGCGCGTCGCTGCCCGCCGGCGGCTCCATCGCCGCCACCGCCACCACCTGCATCAAGTGGTTGACGACCACATCGCGCAGCGCGCCCACCGGGTCATAGAAGTGCCCGCGATCCTCCACCCCGAAGCGCTCCGCCATCGTGATCTGCACGCACGCCACGTTCGCGCGGTTCCAGATCGGCTCGAGCATCGTGTTCGCGAAGCGCAGGTACAGCAGCTCGTCGGTGCCCATCTTGCCGAGGAAGTGGTCGATCCGGTACAGCTGGGACTCGTCGATGTAGCGGTGGATTTCCGCGGCCAGCGCCCGCGCCGAGGCGAGGTCGTGGCCGAACGGCTTCTCCACGACCACGCGCGCGTTCGCCGTCAGTCCCGCGCCCGCGAGCTGTCCGATCACCGGCCCGAACAGGAACGGCGGGATCTCCAGATAGAACACCGGGCTGCGCGCCGCCCCCACCGCGCTCTTCACGCGCTCGTACGTCGCCGCGTCCTTGAAGTCCCCGCTCACATACGAGAGCCGCGCCGCGAAGCGCGCGAACACCGCGTCGTCGAGCTCCTCGCCCGTCCCTTCGATGCACTCGCGCGCGTGCGCGCGCAGCTGCTCGACGGTCCACTCCTGCGCCGCGACCCCCACGAGCGAGCAGTTCAGCAACCCCCGCCGCTCCAGCCGGTACAGCGAGCGAAACGTCATCACCTTCGCCAGATCGCCCGTGATCCCGAAGATCACCAGCGCATCCGCCACGCCCTGCGCGCCCGCGGCACCCACGTTACCCGTGGTGCCCGCATCCGCCGCGGCCATGCCGCTACCGCTCCCCGAGGATCCAGCGCTCGACTCCATGTGCGAAGCCCTCCTGCTCGTTGGTGGTGGTGACGTGCCGCGCGGCGCGCTGCACCTCGCGGTCGGCGTTGCCCATCGCGATGCTGAGGCCCGAGTGCGCGAACATCAGCACGTCGTTGGGCATGTCGCCGATCGTCGCGATCCGCTCCAGCGGCAGCTCGTAGCGCGCCGCGAGCCACTTCACGACCGCGCCCTTGTTCGCGTCGGGATGCGTCACGTCGATGTAGTACGGCTGCGAGCGCGACGCCGAGACGTCGCCGCCGAAGCGCTCCTGCGCGTCCTGCGCCGCGCGCTGCACGGCGGGAAAGTCGTCGCTCACGCCGACGACCTTCACGACGCCGTCGTCGATCCCGTCGAAGCTCTCCACGACCGTCGGCGCGAACGCGACGGTGCGCGACTCGTGCTCGACGTGCGCGCCGCGCGGGTCGAGCACGTACCAGTCCGCGCCGCGGTACATCCACACCTCGAGCGCGCACGCGCGCAGCAGCTCCACAATCTCGCCCACCAGCGCCCCTGGCAGCGCGCGGCGCTCGATCGACGTCAGCGCGGCGTCGGACTCCACGATCAACCCCCCGTTGAACGCCGAGATCGGCGTGCGCAGCGCCAGCGGCTCGACCAGCATCGCCATTCCTCGCGGCGGGCGCCCACTCGTCACCGCGAACAGGATGCCCGCCTCCCCCAGCGCGTGCACCGCCGCAATCGCGCGCTCGGTGAGCAGCTTCTCCTGCGTCACCAACGTGCCGTCGACATCGGCGAGCAGCAATCCGATCGAGGCCGCGGCCGTGCTCGGAGTCCCAGCCATCGCCCGGCAGTCTCGCACGTTCGGGCCGCGCACCGCGTGCGCGCGCGATCACGCGCCATCATGTGCCCACGTGACCCCGCCCGCCGAGGATCGCAGCGACGCCGACACGCCCGCCGAGCGCCTGCTCGGTTGGCTACTCCCCGATACGAACGCCGCGGGCGCGATCTACGGGATGATCGCGATCGGCGCGCTGCTGGCGGCGGAGAGCGGCCTGCGCGACACCTACCTCGAGACGCTCGCGTCGGCGCTGATCGCGCTCGCGCTGTACTGGCTCGCGCACGCCTACGCGGACATGCTCGGGCAGCGCCTCGAGCGCCGCGCGCACCTGACCGCGGCGGGCCTCGGCCACAACCTCCTGCACGACTGGGCGATCATCCGCGGCGGCGCGGTGCCGCTGTTCGTGCTAGTCCTCTGCTGGGCGGCGGGTGCGAGCCAGGAGACCGCGGTCACCGTGGACCTCTGGGTGACCGCGGGGAGCCTGGTCGCGTACGAGCTGCTCGCGGGCCTGCGCGCGCGCTCACGCCCCGGCGAACTGTTGCTGGAAGGGTGCGTCGGCGCCGCGATGGGCCTCGGCATCGTCGCGCTGCGCGTGATCCTGCACTGAGCGCGGCCGGTACCCGCCACCCTCGTCACGGCGCCATCCGCGCTTGGCGCTGCGTGGCGTGGCGGCTGAGCCGTGGGGCGCTGCCTGGCGTGGCGGCTGAGCCGTGGAGTACCCTGGCGGGCGTGACCGAGGAGCACCCGATCCTGATCGCGTACGACGGCTCGGAGCCGGCGCGCGCGGCGGTGCGCGAAGCGGGGGCGCTGTTCGCGCCGGCGCGCGCGCTCGTGCTGACGGTGTGGGAGCCGGGCTTGACGCAGGTGATGCTGATGCCGGACGCGACGGGGATGGGCGGCACGATGCTGCCGTATGACCCGGGTGTCGCGCGCGACATCGAGCGCGCAAGCGAGGAGCACGCGCTCGAGGTGGCCGCGGACGGCGCGCGCCTCGCGAGCGAGGTGGGTCTCGACGCGAGCGCGATCACCGCGGCGGACGACCTGACCCCGCAGGACGCGATCGTCGCGGCGGCCGAGCAGCACGCGGCGCGCGCGATCGTGATCGGCTCGCGCGGCCTGCGCGGGCTGAAGTCGAAACTGCTTGGCAGCACCTCCGCGCATGTGCTACAGCACGCGCAGCGCCCCGTCGTGGTGGTTCGCCACCCCGACGATCACGACACGCACGCCTGAGAGCGCGCCGTCGGGACACGCGGGCTCGCGGCTCTGCGAGCGCCCGCATACCCCGAGTCAGAAACATTTCACCAAAACTGCTCTGACACCTGGCGAGCGTTGCGAGAAACGCGCTGAACGACCGAATCTGGCTTTGATCGGCATGGCGACCAACATCCGCTGGCTCACATTACGAGTGTGACCCCGGCGAGCCGCCGCCCGCACGGGGCCAGCAGCGGGGCGTCACCCGCGCACTCCGGTATGTTCGCGTGCCTAAAGGGGAAACTCAGTGAAGTGAGGGGCTGCTGCACGGCGCCGCGCGGAGGCATAGACTTAGCTGTAGACAAAGAATCGCTGACATGGAATGATGCTGTCTACCAGGCTCCTTGACAGTCTGGTTGTCGAAAGTATCCGGGGAGGTGGAATGTCGAGATTGGAGCACGGGCGGCGGGGCTCCGCGCGGCGTGGGGCTCGCGAGTCGCGGCCGTCTCAGACGATCGCGCCGATCTACAAGCGCCTGCCGAAGGGTCCGCACGGGATCACTGCGACGGGGGTCGCGCACCACCAGCGGATCCGGATGCATGGGGCGATGATCGAGGCGATCGCGGCGCGCGGCTACCGCAACACCTCGGTCAAGCACGTGATCGGCCTCGCGGGAGTCTCGCGGCGCGCGTTCTACGAGCAGTTCGAGAACAAGGAGGACTGCTTCCTGGAGACCTTCGACCTGATCGTGCACCGCGGGGTCAAGCGGATCAACCACGCGTACCGCTCGGCGACGGGCGACGGCGAGCAGCGGACGCGCGCGGCGTTCCTGGCGTTCGTGGAGGAAGTGCGGACGAACTCGAAGGCGCTGCACCTCGTGGTGATCGACGCGCAGACGGCCGGCGCGGGGGGCCTGCGCCGCTTGCGGCGGATCACGGCGACGCTCGAAGGGCTGCTGTCGAAGAGCTTCGTGGACCGACGCGAGCTGGAGGCGCTGCCGCTGCCGGTGGTGCGCGCGATGGTCGGCGGCCTGCGGCGGGCGACGTTCGTGCGCGTGCGCGACGGCGGCGTCGAGGACTGCGCGGAGCTGGGCGAGGAGATGCTGAGGTGGTCGCTGCTGTTCCGCTCGCCGGCGGTCGCGGAGCTACGCCCGCGCGCGTGCTCGAACGCGCCGTTCCTGCAGCCGGTCGCGCTGGAGCCGGCGACGGGCGCGGAGGGCGAGCGCGCGCGCGTGGTGCGCGCGGCGATCGACCTGACACTGCGGGGTTGCTTCGAGGATCTCAGCGCGCTGCGGATCGCGGACGAGGCGGGGCTCTCGATCGAGACCTTCCTGGGACTCTTCGCGGACAAGGAGGCGTGCTTTTTGGGGGCGCTGGACATGCTCGGCGACGATGTGCTGCAGCTGGTCGCGAACCCGGGCCTGGTCTCGGCGGAGTGGGCGCGCGCGGTGTGCGAGACGATCGAGTCGCTGCTGGCGTACCTCGCGAGCCGCCCGGCGCTGGCGATCACGCTGACGACGAAGGCGCTGGAAGCGGGTCCGCGAGCGGTGCAGAACACGATGGACCTGGCGCACGAGCTGGCGACGCTGCTGACGGAGGGCGCGCCGCGGCGCGCGCCGGGCGCGCTCGCGGTGGAAGGCGTCGCGGGGGCGCTGTGGCACACGCTCTCGAGCGAGATCGTCGCGGGCCGCGGGCACCGCCTGCCGATCCTCGCGGAGTACCTCTCCTATGCGGTGCTGACGCCGTTCATCGGGCCCGAGGAGGCGGTACGGGCGATCGTCACGTCACGAGCCGCCGCGCCCGCCGCGACGCCCGAGGCGGCGCTCGCCGAAGTGCGCGAGCAGGGCGCCGACGAGCACGGAGATCGCGATCACGATGATCAGCGGGGCGCGTCCGGAGCCGAAGATCCAATCGACCTCGACGGTTTCGAGGTTGAGGACGGCGAACAGCGTGGCGAGCACGGCGAGCAGGACGAGGCCGCCGGTGCGCGCGAGCTCGCGGCGGCTGCGCTTGGGCTTGGGCTTGGGCTTGGCGCCGGGGGTGTCGTCGAGGACGGAGGACATGCCACGCTCGATGCTAGTCCGACGCGGGGCGCGTCGCGGTAGCGAGCAGCTCAGATCTGACCCAGGGACAGGTCGCGGAGAGGTCCTCGACGCCGAGCGCGGCGGCGACCTGGAGCGCCATGCCGTGGCGGAAGAAGTCGTCGATGCGCTCGTCCTCGGCGCCGGAGAGCTCCTGGGCGAGCCCGACGAGCTCGGCGTAGCGGTGGCGCACACGCGCGCGCACGAGCTCGTCGTCGCAGGCGGCGTAGGACTGGTGCTGGAGCATGAGGTAGTCGCGGTCGCAGGCGAGCAACTCCTTGTAGGCGTGACCCATCGCCTGCAGGGCGTCCTCGCAGTCCGCGGCGCGCCCGGCGCGGAAGTCGGCGTCGGCGCGGCGGAAGGTCTCCTCGACGCGCTGGAAGCTGCGCTCCATCGCGGCGAGGAACAGCTCGCGCTTGTTGCCGAACAGCGAGAAGACATAGGGCTGCGCGACGCCGACGCGACGCGCGATGCGCTCGACGGGGGTGCCGTGCAGGCCGCCGTGCGCGAACTCGTGCACGGCGGCCGAGATCAGCTCCTCGCGGCGCTCGGCGGCGGGGACGCGCGTGCGCGGGGCGGGCTCGGAGCTCAAGCCGCCTCCCCCAGCACGAGCGCCGGAGCGCGCGCGGGCTCGACGCCCCGCGCGGGCTCGACGCCCCCCGCGGGCTCCACGCCCCCCGCGGGCTCCACGCCCCCCGCGGGCTCGACGCCCCCCGCGGGCGCGGCGACTCCCGTCGCGTCGCGCGCGAGCAACTCGTCCTGACCCCGCGCGGCGAGCGTGCGGAAGGGCAGTACGAGCACGGCGAGGGCGCCGAGGGAGAGCACGGCGACGCCGATCCACATCGCGGGGACGACGCCGGCGACGAAGGCGTGCGGAGAGCCGTAGCCGCCGGCGCCGGTGAAGACGGAGGCGAGAACGGCGACGCCGAGCACGCCGCCGGTCTCGCGAATGGCGTTGGCGGCGCCGGAGGCCTGCCCGGCCTGCTCGGTGCGCACGGCGGAGAGGATCGCGGCGGCGGCGGGGGCGAAGACGAGCGCCATCCCGGCGCCGGCCATGACGAAGGGGACGATCATCGCGGTATAGGCGGTGTGGACGCCGAGGATCGTGGCGAGCCAGGCGAGCGCGGCGGCCTGCAGCGCGAGCCCGGCGAGCATGAAGGGACGGCTGCCGAGGCGCTGGGAGTAGACGCCGGCGAGCGGGGCGACGACCATCGTGGCGCCGGTCCAGACGAGGATCTTCAGGCCGGCTTGCAGCGGCGTGTTGTGGAGGACGTTCTGCATGAACTGGGAGAGAAAGAAGATCGACCCGAACATCCCAAAGTACATGGTCAGCGAGGCGAAGTTGGTGACGGCGAAGGCGCGCTTGGAGAAGAATGACATCGGCAGCATCGGCTCGCTGGCGCGGCGCTCCCAGCGGACGAAGGCGAGCAGCAGCGCGGCGCCGCCGAGCATCGTGGCGAGCACGGTCGGCGAGGTCCACCCGAGCGACTGCGCGCGGACGAGGCCGAAGACGACGCCGAAGGCGCCGCTGCTGGCGAGGGCGAGGCCGCGGAGGTCGAGCGAGCCGTAGGGGCCGTGGCTCTCGCGCAGGACGCGCGCGGCGAGCGGGAGCAGGACGAGTCCGATCGGCACGTTGATCCAAAAGATCCAGTGCCAGGAGATGCCCTGGACGACTGCCCCCCCGACGAGCGGCCCGATCGCGACGCCGGCACCGGAGATCCCGGACCAGACGCCGAGCGCCATGCCGCGGCGTTCGGCGGGGAAGGCGTCGGCGAGCAGCGTGAGCGTGAGCGGGGTGACGAGCGCGGCGCCGGCGCCCTGGACGGCGCGCGCGAGCACGAGCAGGTCGGTGGTGGGCGCGAGCGCGGCGCCGGCGGAGGCGGCGGTGAAGAGCGCGAGCCCACCGAGGAACATGCGGCGGCGCCCGAAGCGGTCGCCGAGCGCGGCGCCGGTGAGCAGCAGGACGGCGTAGGCGAGGACGTACGCGTTGACGGTCCACTCGAGCGACTGGATCGAGGCGCCGAGGTCGCGGTGGATCGAGGGCAGCGCGATCGAGACGACGAGGTTGTCGAGGACGACCATGAAGAGCGCGATCGAGACGATGCCGAGCGTCCAGTTGTTGCGGCGGCGGTTGGCGCGCGCGGGGCCCGCCGCGGTGGGAGCGAGGACCGCCGCGGCACGCGCGGGGCCCGCCGCGACTGGAACGACGCCGTTGGACGCGCTCGGCCCAGCTGGGGTTCGTCTGCGTAGGGTCATCATCGCTGCCTCCTAGCTTAGTGATTACTAACTACATATAAATTAGCAGCGACTAATAAGTTTGTCAAGCGACGTCTCCTTTCCCTGCTGGGGTAGTTGGAAGGCGAGGAGGTCGCGCGGCGACGACGAACTACGTGGAGACGACGATGAGACGAGTGGCGGGGACAAAGACGCACGTGACGCTCGCACTCGCGGCGACGCTCCTTGCCGCGGCGTGTGCCGCGGGCTGCGGGGGCGGCACGAAGACGGTGACGGTGTCCAGCGCGCCGCTCTCGACGGGGGGCGCGGCGAGGGCGGCGACGCATCGGGCGCCGGCGACGCGCACGACTTCGACGACGAGCGCGGCGAGCACGCCGGCGGCAACGACGCCGACCACCGGTCAGACGGGCGCGGGGGGCGCGGCGACGACGCGCACGGCGCCGGAGCCGGCGTTTGCGCAGCACGGTGGGACGACGGGCGGCGCGGAAGCGAGCGGCGAAGAAGCGGCGACCGCGGCGGCGGTCGTCAAGACGCAGGGCTACACGCCGAGCGATGTCTCGGAGTACCACCCGAATCAGACGCTGCGCGTGCTCGTAGGCACGCGCACGGGCTCGGCGGACGGCTACGACCAGCGGGCGTTCTTCTTCGTGGACGGCAAGTATCTGGGGACGGACTCCAGCGCGCCGAGCGCGTCGATCCGCGTGGTCTCGCAAAGCGACACCGAAGTGGCGCTGGCGTACGCGCTGTACCGCCCGCACGATCCGCTGTGCTGCGCGACGGGCGGTGAGGCGACGGTCCACTTCCAGCTCAACAACGGTCAGCTGGTGCCGCTACAGCCGATCCCGCCGGCGAGCTCGACGAGCGGCCTCAGCCGGCAGTAGCGCCGGCACCACATTCCTAGCGCGCCTCGCGCGAGGGCTCTCGGCCTTCGCAGTCCCTATCTTGGTGGGTGCAATGACATGCCCCTAGAGAAGGAGGGTCTTCGATGAGCTCAACCAAGGTCGAGGGTCGCGCGGCGGAGCTGCTGGGCGAGCAGAACTTCTGTCTCGTATCGACGCTCCGCGCGGACGGATCGGTGCACGCGGTGCCGGTGTGGGTCGACGTGCAGGATGGGCGGCCGACGCTGAACACGGCGGAGGGGCGCGCGTGGCCGCGTAACCTGGAGCGCGATCCGCGGGTGACGCTGACGGTGCAGAACCTCGAGAACCCCTACGAGTATGTGACGATCCGGGGGCGCGTGGCGGAGCGCACGCACGAGGGCGCGGACGCGCACATCGACGCGCTCGCGGGCAAGTACCTGGGCAAGGACGAGTACCCCTATCGGCAGCCGGGCGAAGAGCGCGTGATCATTCGCGTGGAGCCCGAGCACGTGCATACGTACGGCTCTTGAGCAACCGCCGCCACCAAGATGGCTTGCGGGGCTGGGTGCGGGCCCACTCGTCGCGCAGCGGGAGCGCACCGCGCTTGCGAGCAGCGAGCACGCACTCGGTGTGCGCGTGGCGCCGGCGGCGGGTGTCGCCTTCGGGGGCGATCAGCATGTGCTCGCTGAGCGCGGCGAGGCGATGACCGCACAATGGGCAGCGATACGTCGTGGGCTTGCGATTCGCGGCGCGGCGCACGGTCCACCACGGGGCCGGCGGAAGGCTCGAGGGCATCGCCACATTCTGGCGGCATCGGCGAAGGCGCTCGTGATCGTCGGCGTCGGCGTGGCGCTGGCGAAGGGCAAGGCGGAGCGCGAGCGCCGCGCCGAGCTGAGCGCGCGGCGGCGGCGCAGCGCGTCGCTGCTGGCGGGCGAGCCGCGCGCGGCGGGCCTGCGGCGGATCGTGGTGGGCCAGCTGGACCTCGCGATCGAGCTGCTGGAGAGCGATCGGGGCGGCACGGACGAGGCGACGGTGCACGAGTTGCGCAAGCTGCTCAAGCGGGTGCGCGCGATCGTGCGACTGTTGCGCGTGGAGCTCGGCGCGAAGCGCTTCGCGCGCGAGAACGCGGCGCTGCGCGAGTGCGGGCGGCGCGTGGCGGGGGCGCGCGACGCGGAGGTGATGGTGGACACGCTCGACGCGCTGCTCGGACGCGACCCGCGGCTGGCGGGACGGGGCGCCGTGGCGGCGCTGCGCGCGCAGCTGGTGCGCGAGCGCGAAGCGGCGCGGGCGGCGGGCCGCGACCCGCGGCTGCGCGGCGCGGTCGTGGCGGACCTGCGCGCGCTCCGCGCGCGGGCGCTGGGCTGGCAGCTGCGCGAGCGCGGGGGCGATCCGAGCAGCCTGGTGGCGCCGGGCGTGGAGCGTCTCTACGCGGAAGGCCGCAAGCGCATGCGGCGCGCACGGCGGCGGGGAGACTTTGAGTCGATGCACGCGTGGCGCAAGCGCGTGAAGGGTCTGCGCTACGCGGCGGAGACGCTCGATCGCGGGGGCGCCGCGCGCAAGCTAAAGAGCGGGCGACGACTGCACCGGGTGGCGCGGCGCGCGGATAGGCTCGGGGAACTGCTCGGCGAGGAGCACGATCTGGCGCTGCTGGCGCGGACGGTGCGCGGACATGGAGAGCTCTTCGCGGGGCAGCGCAAGGCGCGCAAACGGCTGCTGCAGGGGATCGCGCGCCGGCGCAAGCGTCTGCGGGGGCGCGCGCTGCGGGAGGGCAAGCGCCTGTATGAGCGCAAGCCACAGACGTTCGTGCGCCGCCTGCGCAAGGCGCTGTAGGGAGCCGACACCCGCTCAGCGGGGCGCGGGCGGCTTCAGTAGAAGCCCCGCGTGGCCGATGCGCTTGTGGGGCTGCGGAGCCGAATGCGCACACGACCGACACTCATCACGTTCGTACTGGCGTTCCTCGTCGGGGGCATCGGCGTACTGGCGCTGCACACGCTGGGGGGAGTGGGCGGCGCGCGCCGCGATGGCGTGTTCGATCGGGGGATCTACGGCGTGTTGATGGGAGGCGCGGCGCTGACGGTGATCGCACGGGGGCTGCTGGTGCGGGCACAGCGGGCGGCGTGGCTGACGATGGGTGGCGGCCTGGTGTGCTGGTGCCTGGGGGACCTCTACTACACGCTGTTTGTCGAAGGCTCGCGGGTGGCCGGCGGGGCCGTGACCGCGGCGGACGCGCTCTACCTGGCCTTCTATCCGTGCTGTTATGTCGCGCTCGTGCTGCTGGTGGGTGCGCACGTGCGCGAGTTGCGAATCGGGATGTGGCTGGACGGGCTGATCGGGGGCCTGGCGGCGGCGGCGGTCGGCGCGGCGGCGATCCTGCCGCCGATCCTCGATCGTGTGCACGGCGATACGGCGTCGATGGCCGTCGCCTTGGCGTACCCGATCGGCGATCTGCTGTTGCTGGTCTTTGCGATCGGCGCGCTGGGGATCACGGGCTGGCGCCCGGGACGAGTGTGGCTGCTGGTCGCGGCGAGCATGCTGGTGAGCGCGACCGCCGACGCGGCCTATCTCTATTTGACGGCGACCGACGGTTATCGGGTGGGGGACTGGGTGCAGGTCCTGTGGCCGACCTCGACGGTGCTGCTGGCGATCGCGGCGTGGTCGCCGTGGCCGCGCCCCACGCGCCGGCGGGTGGAGGACTGGCGGCTGGTGTCGGTGCCGGCGTGCTCGCTGCTGGCGGCGCTGGGGGTGTTCGTGTACGGCAACCTCCATCGCCAGCTGACGCCGCTGGCGCTGGCGCTGGCGATCGCGACGGTGCTCGCGGTATGCGTGCAGCTGATGATGACGGTGCGCGAGAACATCGCGATGCTGGTCGGCTCGCGGCGGCTGGCGTTGACGGATCCCTTGACGGGTCTGGGCAACCGGCGCCAGCTGATGGAGGACCTGCAGGTCGCGTGCCGGCGGGCCGGCGCGGGTGAGGCGTGGGCGCTGGCGCTGTACGACCTCAACGGCTTCAAGCGCTACAACGACACGTTCGGGCACCCGGCGGGGGACGCGCTCTTGGCGCGCTTGAGCGACAAGCTGGCGCGGATCGTGGCGCCGCGGGGCACCGCGTACAGGATGGGCGGAGACGAGTTCTGCGTGCTGTTTCGCAACGCGGAGGGCGTGACGGATGCGGCGGTGGTGCAGGCGAGCGTGGCGGCGCTCTCCGAGCGCGGACCGGGCTTCTCGATCGGCGCGGCGCACGGTGTCGTGAGCATCGCGGCGCGCGGGAGCGATCCGGCGTCGGTGCTGCAGTTGGCCGACCAGCGCCTGTACCGACGCAAGGACGAAACGCGGGAGGCGAGTGCGGTGCAGCAGTTGCGCGATGTGCTGCTGCAGGCGTTCCAGGAGCGCTACCCGGATCTGCAGGAGCACCAGCGCGGGGTGGGCTCGCTGGCGCTCGCGGTCGGACGCCGCTTGGGGATGCGCGGCGAGGAGCTAGACGTGCTGGCGCGCGCGGCGGAGCTGCATGACGTGGGCAAGATCGCGATCCCGGACGCGATCCTGCAAAAGGCGGGCCCGTTGAGCGATGAAGAGTGGCGCTTCATGCATCGACACACGATCCTGGGGGAGCGCATTCTGATGGCGGCGGCGGCGCTGCGACCGGTGGCGCGACTGGTACGCGCGAGCCACGAGCGCTTCGACGGCGGCGGCTACCCGGACGGCCTGCGCGGCACGGAGATCCCGCTGGGAGCGCGCGTGATCTTCGTCTGCGACGCGTTCGACGCGATGACTTCGGAGCGAACGTACAGCGGCGCGATCGCGCCGGCGCGGGCACTGGCGGAGCTGCGGGCATGCGCGGGCACACAGTTCGACCCGACGGTCGTCGCGGCGTTCGCGCAGACGCTGGAGAAGTCAGCTGACGCTGAGAATCGTGAGGACGCTCTCGCCGCGGGGAAGGGTTACGGCGGCCTGATCGCCGCTGCGGCGGCCGACGAGGGCGCGGGCGACGGGGGATTCGGCTGAGAGGCGTCCCTCGCCGGGGGCGGCGTCGTGGGAGCTGACGATCGTCCACGTGCGCTGCGCGCCGTGCTGGTCGCGTACGACGACGGTGGAGCCGAAGCCGACGACGCCATCGGCGGCCTGCTCGCCCTCCTGCACCACGACCGCGGTGGAGATCTTTTCGCGCAGGCGGGCGATCTTGGTCTCGAGGTGGGCTTGATCGTTCTTGGCGTCGTGGTACTCGCTGTTCTCCTTCAGGTCACCCCACTCGCGCGCGGTTTTGATGCGCTCGGCGATCTCGCGACGCCCCTCGTCCTCGAGCGTTTTGAGCTCGGCGTGCAAGGCCTGGAGACCCTCGGCGGTCATCAGGTTGGTGGCGTCGTCGACCATCGCTCGGTAAGAGCCTATCTCGAAAGGGCGGGGCGACGATCAGAAGTAGGTGCTCGGCGGGATCGCGAGCAGCGCGTAGACCTGCACGATTGCGGCCTGCCAGAGCAGTTCGGCGGTGGGTGGGTTGCCGTAGGCGAAGAGGTTGTCGCTGAGGCGGTGGCGCAGCCAAGCGTAGTAGACGTATTCGCGCGCGGGGAGGTTGCCGGGCGGGTCGTGGGTGACGGAGTCGAGGTACATGAGGTTGCGGAAGTAGACCGCGACGAAGAAGGGGTTTTCGTTGGAGAGCCGCGTGTAGGGGTAGTAGGCGAGCGCGGCTTTGGCGGTCTGGCGGGCCTGGTAGAGGTAGGCGCCTTCGTGGGTCGCCTGGTAGAGCAGCACGCCGGCGCCCATCATCGAGCCCTGGTTGTAGCTCCAGAGTGTGCGCTGGACGGTGCCGTTGTCGTTGATGTGGTCGGCGTAGAGGTCGTTGGGTTCGAGCAGGCACTGGCGCACCCAGCCGTAGGCCATCTCGGCGAACTGCAGGTAGCGCGCTTCGCGGGTAATTTTGTAGAGCTGCACCGC
This sequence comes from Solirubrobacteraceae bacterium, assembly GCA_035483545.1. GTDB lineage: Bacteria > Actinomycetota > Thermoleophilia > Solirubrobacterales > Solirubrobacteraceae > Palsa-744. The sequence goes on from DATHPS010000004.1 coordinate 14,081, forward strand.
GAGCTCCGCGCCGGGGCCGTCGGTGACGGTGTTGCGCGTGGTGTTGTTGGCGGCGTTCGAGAACGGCACGCCCCCGGGGCAGGGCAGCGACTGGCCGCTCGGGCCGGTGGTCTGCCAGCCGGCCATCACGAACTCCATGATCTGCTGGGCCTGCTGCAGCGCGACGGGTTCGTGGTCGAGCTCGTAGAGCCGCGCGAGCTCGATCCCGACCCACTCGTTGTCGTCGTAGTAGCTCGCGCCGCCGGGGCCGACGGGCGGCGCGACGTTGCCGTCATAGGAGCGCACGCCGGCGCTCGCGGTCGACGCCCCGGCGCCCGGCGCGCTCGCGCCTGCGGTGTCGGGCGCGCTCGCGGCGGCGGCGTCGGACGGGCTCGCGGCGGCGGTGTCGGACGGGCTCGCGGCGGCGGTTCCGGGTTCGGTGGAGGACTCGCCGACAGCTTCGCCGGGCTGGGCGGGGCCGGTCGCGGGGGAGCCGGCTTCGCCGGGCGCGGAGAGCGGTCCGAGGTACTGCTGCAGGCCGAAGGTCAGCGCGTGCAGCGAGCTCGCGAGCTTGGGGCGCTCGCCGGTGACGTGCGAGAGGCTGACGGTCGCGGCAAGCGCCTGCGAAAAGGGCCACAGATAGGAGTACTCGGGCGCGCCGCGATAGAGACCGGTGCCCGGCACGTAGAAGCTCTGCTGCATCGCCTCGTAGGCGGTGAGGGCGCGTTTGGCGTAGAGGTTCAGGACCGGCGCTTTCTTGCGCGCGGGCTTCTTGGCCGCGGGCCGCTTGGCGGCGGTTCGGGCCGGGCTGCTCCCACCAGCCGCGCTGCTCGCCGCGGGCGCGGGCGCGAGCAGCAGCGCGAGAGCCGCGAGTGCGGCAAGTGCGAGACGTCGGCGGAGGCTCACGAAGCTAGAGAACATGTGGTGGCTCCATTCGATGTGGTTCGCAAGACCCCTATTGCGCAAGCGGCGATTTCACACGCGGGGGCGTAAACGCCGGTGGAGCGCGCGAGCGGCTACGGTTCGCAGCGCGCGGCCGGCTGACTGCGGTCGCCGGGGCGGCGCGAGCGGCCCGCAGGCGGCGCGCGACTAGCGGCGACCGGGACAGCGGACGGCAAGGAGAGAGCATGGCGAGGACGATCAGGGAGACGACGATCGAGCTGCTGCGCGAGCGGGGCATGACGACGCTGTTCGGCAACCCGGGTTCGACGGAGCTGCCGATGCTGGCGGACTTCCCCGAGGACTTCCGCTACATCTTGGGCCTGCAGGAGGCGGTGGCGGTGGGGATGGCGGACGGCTACGCGCAGGCGCGCGGCGGGCCGGCGCTGGTGAACCTGCACACGGCGCCGGGCCTGGGCAACGGGATGGGCGCGATCTTCAACGCGCAGGCGAACAAGTCGCCGGTGGTGGTGACGGCGGGCCAGCAGTACCGCTCGCTGATGACGCTGCAGGCGAATCTGACGAACCGCGACGCGACGCGGATGCCGCACCCGCTGGTGAAGTGGAGCTACGAGCCGCCGTGCGCGCAGGACGTGCCGCACGCGCTGGCGCGCGCGACGCACCTCGCGGGTCTGGCGCCGCGGGGGCCGGTGTTCGTGTCGATCCCAATGGACGACTGGTACGCGGAGGTGCGCGACGAGGACGAAGTACGCCATCAGACGACCCGGACGGTCGCCGGCGCGAGCCGCCCGGACGACGCGACGATCGCGGACCTCGCGCGGCGCTTGGCGCAGGCGCGCAACCCGGCGTTCGTGGCGGGCCCGGACATCGACGCGGCGGGCGGCTGGGAGGCGGCGGTGCGCTTCGCGGAGGCGGCGCGCGTGGCGGTGTACGCAACACCGGCGACGGGCGGCGGGCGGCTGGGCTTCCCAGAGAACCACCCCTTGTTCCAGGCGGTCCTGCCCCCCGCGGTGCAGCCGCTCGGGGAAGCACTGGCTGCGCATGACTTCGTGCTGGCGGTGGGGACGTCGATCTTTCCGTACTACCCGAACATCCCGGGGGCGCTGCTGGCGGAGGGGACGAGCCTGATGGCGGTAACGAGCGATCCGGACGAGGCGGCGCGGGCGCCGATGGGCGATGCGATCGTGGCTGACGTGGCGCTGACGCTGGCGGCGCTCGCGGACGCGGTCGTGGCGGGCGGGGATATGGCGGGCGGGGATATGGCGGGCGGCGAGGCGGGGGGCGGCGCAACGGGGGACGGCGCGACGCGCGAGGCCCCGCCGGTGCGCGCGGCGCCGGAGGCGATGCCGGCGTCGGACCCGATGAGCCCCTCGACGGCGGTGCGGGCGCTCGCGCAGGTGTTCCCCGACGACGGCATCGTGGTGCTGGAGTCGCCGTCGGCGACTCCAGCGCTGCGCAACCAGCTGCGCCTGGGCCGGCCGGGGAGCTACTACTTCTCGGCGGGCGGCGGCCTGGGCTTCGCGATGCCGGCGTCGATCGGCGTGCAGCTGGCGTGCCCGCAGCGGCGGGTGGTGTGCGTGCTCGGCGAGGGCTCGGCGCAGTACGCGGTGCAGAGCTTCTGGACGGCGGCGGCGTACAAAGTCCCGGTGACGTTCCTGGTGCTGCGCAACGACGAGTACGCGATCCTGAAGTTCTTCTCGCTGATGGAGGAGGTCCCGGGGGCACCCGGCCTGGACCTGCCGGCGCTGGACACGGTGGCCGTTGCGGCGGGCTACGGCGTGAACGCGCGACGCGCGAGCGACGCGGAGGAGCTCGGTGTGGAGCTGCGCCGGGCACTCGACTCGGACGGGCCGGAGCTAATCGAGGTCCGCGTCGCGCCCGGCATGTCGCTCGCTTAAGCGCGTACGCTACGCGCGATGTCCGACTCCAACGGCAACGGCTCCGCGGCTCCGGCGGTCGACGTGATCGTCGTCGGCGCGGGCCTGGCGGGCCTGGTGTGCACGCTGGAGCTGCTGCGCAGCGGGCACAGCGTGCTGCTGCTGGACCGCTGCGCGCCGCACGAGCTCGGCGGCCTCGCGCGCGAGGCGTTTGGCGGCATGTTCATGGTGGATTCGCCCGAGCAGCGGCGCTCGCGGATCCCCGACAGCGAGCAGCTGGCGCTCGCGGACTGGCTGCGGATCGCGGAGCTCGAACCGGGCGAGGAGTGGCCGCGGCGCTGGGCCGAGCAGTTCGTGACGCGGGCGCGCGACGACGTCGGCGGCTGGCTGCGGACGCTGGGGGTGCGCTTCTTCCCGGTCGTCAACTGGGCCGAGCGCGGCAACTTCGGCGACGGGAACTCGGTGCCGCGCTTTCACCTGACGTGGGGCACGGGCAAGGCGCTGGTGGAAGCGGTGTGGGGCGCGATCGAGCGCGAGCCGCGGCGGGCGGCGCTGGAGGTGCGCTTCGGGGCGCGGGTGAGCGAGCTGATCGTCGCGGACGATGGCCGCGTGGTGGGTTGCCGGGTGGAGGATGACTATGAGGTGCGAGCCACAGAGGCGGTCGTGATCGCGGCGGGCGGCATCGGCGGCAACGCGGAGCTCGTGCGCCGCGTGTGGCCGACCGCGGAGCTCGGCAGCCCACCGCGACACCTGCTGATGGGCTCGCACCCGTATGCGGACGGCGCGATGCACGCGGAGGTGGGGCGCATCGGCGGCAACGTTACGCACCTCTCGCGGATGTGGAACTACGCGGATGCGGTCCGGCACCCGCGCCCGCAGCGCCCGGACCACGGCCTCAAACTGATTCCGCCGCGCTCGGGCTTGATGCTCGATCCGGACGGCCGGCGCTACGGGCCGACGGCGGTGATGCCGACGTTCGACGCGTACGCGGCGCTGGAGCGGATGTGCGAGGACGAGCGCAAGTACTCGTGGCTCCTCTGCAACTGGAAGATCGCCAAGCGCGAGCTGGACGTGTCGGGCTCGCAGCACAACCCGCACCTGCGCGAGCGCCGTGCGGTGCGCTTCCTGCTGGGGGTGCTGCTCGGCAAACCGCGTCAGCTGCGCCACTTCCTGGATGGCTCACCGGATTTCGTGGAGGCGGATTCGCTGCCGGAGCTCGCGCGCAAGATGAACGAGGTAACGGGCGAGGCGGCGATCGACGCGGAGGTACTGGCGGCGGAGATCGGCCGCTACGACGCGGGCATCGCGCGCGGCAGGGGCCTCTTCAACGACGACCAGCTGCGACGCATCTCTCAGTTGCGGGGGTGGCGCGGAGATCGACTGCGGACGTCGAAGTTCCAGCGGATCGTCGACCCGCAGGCGGGACCACTGATTGCGATCCGCCTGCAGGTGATGGCGCGCAAGAGCCTCGGCGGGATCCAGACGGACCTCGGCTGCCGCGTGCTGCGCTCCGAGGACGGCGAGCCGATCGCGGGTCTGTACGCGGTGGGCGAGGCGGCGGGCTTTGGCGGCGGGGGCATGCACGGCAAGCGCTCGCTGGAGGGCACTTTCCTGGGTGGTTGCGTCTTCACGGGCCGGCTGGCGGCGGCGGCGATCGCGGGGGCGGAGCTGCCGCTGAAGGCACCGCCACCCCTCGACATGGCGCTCTCGCATCCGCGGCGGCCCGCCGACGCGACGACGCCCCCGCCGACCTCCCCGCCCAGCGGCGCCACGCCGCGCTGAGCGGTGGGCTTCGATTATGTGACGGTCGGGCACGTCACGGCCGACGTGTTGGAGGACGCGTCCGCGACCGCCGGACCCTCCGTGACCACCGAGGCGAGCGACGGCCGGCGCCAGCCCGGCGGGGGCGCGTTCTACAGCGCGTTGCAGGCGGCGCGTCTGGGGCTGCGCACGCTGATCCTGACGCGGGGCGTGCCGCGGGCACTGGAGGCGCTGATGGCGCCCTATGCGGCAGAGCTGGAGATCGAGATCGCGCCGGCACAACAGACGACGACCCTCTCAACGCGGGGCCGCGGGCACGACCGCGCGCAGCGGCTGCTGGGCTGGGCGGGCCCGTTTGCGGAGCCGGTGACGGTCGACACCGCGATCCTGCACCTGGCGCCGATCGCGCGCGAGACGCCGCGCTCGTGGCGGGGGCGTGCGGACTTCGTGGGCTTGACGCCGCAGGGCCTGGTGCGCGCGTGGGACGCGGGCGGGGCGGTGACGACGGGTCCGCTCGACCGGGCGCGCCTGCCGCGCGAGTGCGATGCGATCGTGTTCAGCGCGAGCGAGCGGGCGAGCTGCGCGGAGCTGTTGCCCGGCGCGGGGGCGGGGACGGAGCTGCCGCCCGGCGCGGGGGCGGGGACGGAGCTGCCGCCGGACGCGGGGCTGGCTGCCCCCGCGGCGGCGCCCGGGTGGGACGCGGCGAGCGCGCGCACCGACCTCGCGGGAGCCGTGGTCGCGGTGACAGCCGGAGCACGGCCCACGACGGTCCTGCGGGCGGGCGATGCGCCGATCGGTGTGCCCCCGCCGACGATCGCGAGCCCGCGCGACGATCTGGGCGCGGGGGACGTGTTCGCGGCCGCGTTCTTCGTGGCGCTCCACGAAGGACGGTCACCTGGGGAGGCGGCCGCGTTCGGCAACGCGGCCGCGGCGGTGCGCATCGCGGGCGTGGGTCCGCAGGCGATCGGCGACCGGCGCGCGATCGAGGCGCGCCTCAGCTAACGGGCTCGGCGAGCGCGTCCTCGAGCAGTTGCGCGAGGTCGAGCTGGGCGAGCGCGCCCTCGGCGCCGCAGGCGCGCGCGGCGAGCAGCAGCGAGCCGCCGACGGGCGCCATCTCCACGACCGCGACCTGGGCGTGCGGGGCAAGCGCGTGGATGGCGCGCGTGAGGGGTTCGACGAACACGGGACCGGCCTTGTAGGCGCTGCCGATGAGGCCGACGGGAAACTTGCCGTCGAGTCCGGTCTGCCGGATCACGGCGGCGATCTGCTCGCCGAGCTCGTGGGCACCGGCCTCGTAGAGAGCGCGAGCAACGCGATCGCCACGTTCGGCGAGCGTGGCGGTCTCGATCGCGAACGCGGCGATCTCGCTCTTGGTGAGCGGCTTGCCGTAGACGCGCGCGGCAAGCGCCTCGACGCTGCGCGCGCCAAAGAACTCGACCGCGGCGTCGCTCAGCGCGGTCTCGGGGCCGGAGGCCTCGCGATCGCGCAGCGCGGCCTTGATCGACTGCATGCCGAGCCAGTACCCGGAGCCCTCGTCGCCGAGCAGATGGCCCCACCCCCCGGCCCGCCAGGCACGGCCGTCGCGGCCGACGCCGAAGACGTTGCTGCCGGTGCCGGAGATCACGCCGACGCCGGGGCGCGCGGCGGTCGCGGTGGCCCAGGCGCCAACGACATCGCCGACGACGATCCACTCGCGCGAGCGGCGTTCGTGCACGTGCGCGATCACGGCGTCGGTATCGGTCCCCGCGACCGCGAGCACGGCGCCGTCGAGCTGCTTGTCGGCAATGCCGGCCCGGGCGAGCGCCTCGTCGGCGGCGTCGAACAGGGCTCCCCCGGCGGCCTCGACGCCGACGGCGTCCTGGTTGCTGGGGCCACCGTGCCCGAGGTGCAGCGTCGCGTGCTGCAGGTCGAGCACCGCGGCGAGCGTCTTCGTCGCGCCGCCGTCGATCCCGAGCAGGTAGCGAGCGTCCGCGGCGATGTTCGGGCGTGATGCGCTATCGGGCGGCGCCGCGCCGGCGGAGGCCTCCGCGGAGAAGCGCGCCAGCGCGGGCGGGAGGCTGACGAGCGAGTCGCGGTCCACGCGGGGATACTTACACTCGATGGCATCCAGCGCTATCCACCCGTCCCGCGATGGTGCCCCCGCGGCCCGCGACGGCGCCTCGGGGACCTTGCGTGGTGTCCGCCCCGTCTTTCCGGGCGTGCCGCTGCGCGCGGGCATGTACGAGTCGTTCTACCTGCGCGCGGTCGCTCCCGATGAGCCGCGCGGCCTGTGGATCCGCTACACCGTGCACAAGCGCCCCGGTGCGCGCCCGCGGGGCTCGCTGTGGTGCACATTCTTCGACGGCACGCGTGAGCGGCCGTTCACGCAGAAGCTGACGACGGACGCGCTGGCGGCACCGCCGGGGGGCTGGATCGCGGTCGGCGACGGCGAGCTCGGCCCCGAACACGCGACAGGAGCATGTGGTGGCGCGCAGTGGTCGCTGCGGATCGCGGCACCGGAGCCCGAGCTGCGCCACCTCCCGCGCGCGTGGATGTACCGCGCGCCGCTGCCGCGCACCAAGCTCACCAGCCCGGCCCCGGCGGCGCGCTTCGACGGCGCCCTGCAGCTGCCGGGTCCCGATGCTCGCGCAATCGAGCTACGCGGCTGGCGCGGGATGGTCGGCCACAACTGGGGCGCGGAGCACGCGGAGCGCTGGATCTGGCTGCACGGGATCGGCTTCGAGGAGGACCCCGAGGCGTGGCTCGACGTCGCGATCGGCCGAATTCGGATTGCCGGGAGGATGTCTCCGTGGCTCGCGAACGGCGTGCTCTCGCTCGCGGGCGAGCGCCACCGACTGGGCGGGCTCGGGACGCGGGGACTGCTCGTCGCGGCGACGGCGAGGCACAGCCGCCTGTCGCTTCCCGGGGCGGCGGGGCTCACAATCGAGGCGCACGTCGATGCGCCGGCCGCGGCAATCGCGGGCTGGCGCTATGCCGATCCCGACGGCGGCGAACACGATGTCGCCAACTGCTCGATCGCCGCGCTCGCGTTGACCGTGAATCGCCCCAACGCTCCCTCGCAAACGCTGCGGACGACGCATGGCGCCGCCTACGAGCTCGGTATGCGCGAGCGCGATCACGGCGTCGCGATCGCGCCGTTTGCCGACGGTTGAGCGACCCGCACGGCGCCTGCGACTTCGATAGAGACATTTTGCGTGCCCTCGTGGGAATTGCATGAGTGCTCGCAGACGGCGATCGACGGTCGCGACACCTCTCCGTAATCCTCCGCGAATCTGTCTCTAACTCATTAAATCTGCCGCATTTTGGCAGGAAACCCTCTATACTTTGCCGCGTAGTAAAAGGGATTGGCAACTGCAGCAGGCAGGGATAGCTTTGGTTTTGGATCGACTTCGTCGACTCCACTCGTTCGCCTAGCGGTACGGGTGGGTCAGAATGGTCGGATCGTTCCAGACCACGACAACGACCTCCAGGACGGGGGTCGGCAAGGACAGCGAGGAACACGGATGATCATCGCAGGCAGGAATCGGGGGCGAGCCCCTGCCACGCCGGCCACGTTGGGGCAGCCGACGGCGCTCAATGCCTCGCGCGATGCATCCGAGCTTCACCGCCTGCGCGAGGCGCTCCTGCGTGGACGCGCATCCACCTCGGCGCCGCGGACCACGCTGCGAACGGCGCTGCGCGCGTTCGATACGCAGGCGATCGTGCCGCTCGTGCTGCTCGCGCTCGCGCTGAGCGCGTTCGTGCCGGGCACGCACTTCGAACTGCAGACCGCCTCCGACCAGGCCGCGCTGGAGACGGCGACGACGCTGATCTCGGCGCTCGCGGCGATTCTCTTCTTCGACCGCTTCTGGCGGCATCTGCGGCTGCGCAGCCTGGTGCTCGCGGGCGGCCTCGGCGTGATCGCCGTGTCGAACCTCGGCGCAGGCCTGCTGCTGGCGGGAAATCTGGTGATCGCGGGGCATTCCGCGGCGTGGATCGTGCTCGGAGGACGACTCGTGGGCTGGGTCCTGATCGCCAGCTCGGCCGTCGTCCCCGACCGGCGCCTGCGCCGTCCGACGCGCTCCGAGCTCCGCTGGATTCTCACGCGCGCGTCGGCGATCGCGGCCCCGGTGGCGGTGCTTGTCGCGTTGAGCGCGCACACGACCTCCTACGAAATTTTGCACGGCGAGCCACTCGGCGACCCGACCGCGATGCTCATCGCACAGATCCTGCTGGCACTGCTGACGGGCCTCGCCGCGGTGGCGTTTCGGCGCGAGGCGGGACGCGCGGGCAGTCCGCCGGCGCAGCTGCTGGCGCTTGCGTGCGCATTCGCGGCATCATCGGCACTCGCGGCGTGCGCGACGCCATCCTTCTACGCGTCGCACGTGGGGATCTCCGACATCCTTGGCCTGGGCTGGCTCGCGGCGCTGTTCGCGTGTGTCTGCGTCGAGTGGTCGATGGACGAGCGCCACGCGCCGGTGCACGCGCTGGCGCGGGAGCGGCGGCGAATGGCGGCCGACGTCCACGACCTGATCATGCAGGACCTGTCGTTCGCGCTCGCCAATGCCCGCACGCTGGTCGACGATCCGGCGAGCGCGCAGTCGGCAAGCACCGTCGTGCGAGCGGGTGAACGCGCGCTCGCCGGCGCGCGTGACGTCGTGAGCGGGCTCACCGAGCAGCACTTGCTGCCGATTGCCGAGGCCGTCGAGGCCAGCGTTCGGCTCGCCGCCAGAAACACGCCGCTGACATTCCGCGCCGGCGGCATGCAGGACGCGGCGCAGCCCGACGAGCCGACCTGCGACGCGTTGGTGCACATCGCGCGCGAGGCGGTGACGAACGCCGTCAAGCACGCGCGCGGCGGTTCGATCGAGGTCTCGCTCGAGCACGAGGACGAGTGGCGCCTGCTTGTCAGCGACGACGGCGAGGGCTTTGACGCCGCGGGCGGCGGGCAAGGCTTTGGACTCTCCAGCATGCGCGTTCAAGCCGAGGCCCTGGGCGGCAGGCTACTCGTGCGCAACGCGCCGAGCGGCGGCACGACAATCGAGGCGTTTCTGCCGTGAGCGAGGCGCCCGGGAGACCCAACGAGGGCATCGCTCCCACCGTGGTGCTCGCGGACGATCACCCCGTGATCCGCCTGGGCGTGCGCATGGCGCTGATGCGGGGCGGCTTCGAGGTGCTCGCCGAGGCCGGCGACCGCGACGGCGCGGTCGAGGCCGTGCTGCGCGAGCATCCCGACCTCTGCCTGCTCGACATCTCGATGCCCGGCGGCGGCATCGAGGCCGCCGAGATCCTCGCGCGCGCGGCGCCGGCGACCGCGGTCGTGATGCTGACCGTCTCCCAGAGCCCCAACGACCTGCTCGCCGCGCTGCGCTCGGGCGCGAAGGGCTACCTGCCGAAGGACACCTCGCCCGAGCGTCTGCCCGCGGCCCTCTGCGGGGTTCTGAAGGGCGAGGCCGCGCTCCCGCGCAACCTCGTCGGGCGTGTGCTGCATGAATTTCGGAACATGCCGGCTCCGGAGGAGGCGCCGCTGCGCGTCGACGGAGTCGAGCTCACCGCGCGCGAGTCCGAGATCCTGCGTCTGTTGCGCGCGGGCCTCTCGACGGTGCAAATCGGCGAGCGTCTCTCGCTCTCGCCGATCACGGTCCGCCGGCACATCTCCGCGGGCGTCGCCAAGCTCGGCGCCGCCGACCGCGACGAGGCACTGCGCGCGATCGCGTAGACGTCCCCTAAACGATGCCGGCGCGCACCGCGTACACGGCGGCCTGTACGCGACTGCGTACCCCAAGCTTCTCGAAGATGTTCGTCACGTACTGCTTGACGGTGTGCGGACTGATCGAGAGCGCCGTGCCGATCGCGACGTTGTCGGCGCCCTCGGAGATCAGGCGCAGGACCTCGATCTCGCGCGGGGTGAGCGCAAGCCGGTCCTCGGTCTCGCGCATCTCCGCCCGCGCGTCGGCGCCCGCTCGCGCCGCGTCCGCGCCGGCGCGAACGTGGGCCATCAACGAATCCGCGATCTCGCGCGAGAGCACCAGGTGGCCTTCCGCGGCCTGGCGGACGCTGCCCGCGAGGCGATCGGCGCGGGTGTCCTTCAGCAGGTAGCCGCACGCCCCGGCCGCGAGCGCCGCCAGCACGTCCGCGTCGGCGTCGGAGACCGTCAGCACCACCGTCTGCACGTCGGGGCAGGTGCGCGCGATCCCGCGCAGCGCATCCAGCCCCGAGGCGCCGGGCATGTGCAGATCGAGCACGACCACGTGCGGCGCGAGTCGAAGGGCGAGCGCCACGGCCTGCTCCCCATCGGTCGCCTCGCCGATGACCTCCATGCCGCCGGCCTCGAGCATCCCGCGCAGGCCTTCGCGAAAGAGATGGTGGTCGTCCGCGATCACGACGCGCAGCGCGTCGTCGGCTCGCAGCGCGTCGGCGGATGGGTCCACACCCGGAAAATAGACGAATTGGGCGCCGCCCAGGGCGTTCAGTAGAGCCACCCAGGGTGTAGTAGGGTACGCGCCCCGCCCTCACGGCAGGAGAATGCGCCGACGCGCATAAGTGTACGGTCGCATGTCCGGCCCGGGTGACGCGCCCGGTCTCGTATTGTCCGGTCGTTGATAGCCGCCCGAAGATGCGTGACGGGGATGTGTGCCCGAGCCGTGCCACCACCCACCGATGTGTGCCCTCCCACCCGGCAGGAGACGCGTGATGCACAAGCCGCTTGTAAACCGCTTGCTCGCCACCACAGTCGCGCTCGCCCTGCTCGTCGGCGGATCGGCATTGGTCGCCAGCGCCGCAACTCAACACGGCGGCGGCGCCCCCGCAGGTAGGCAGCATCAGCGGGGCGCTCGCGCCCGACCTTCAGCCGCGCGCCGCGCTCGCAGGCACCCGCCCCACGATCCCAAGCGCCCTCGAAAGCCACGCAATGCTCTAAAGCACCGCGCTAAGCCGGGCCACCGGCGCAAGCACCGCCGCAAGGCGAAGAGGCGCCACCGCCACAGGATCGAGCCCCGCAAGCGCCTACCCCTCGCGCCGCCGACACCGCGCGCGATCGCCCTCGCAGCACCGACACCGGGCGCCTCCGCCGCGCCGGTGACCGTGCCGGCAGGACCGGGCCTCCCGCCAGTGCCGACGCCCCCATCTGGCACCAGCCACGAATCGGGCAGTCAGCCCGAAAAAACGGGAGGGTCGGAAAAAACAGGGGGCTCGGAAGAACCAAAATCGACTCCGCCGCCAAAGCCAACCAACACCGTCCTACCGACCGTGAGCGGCCCGACCACCGAAAGCCAGACGCTCACGAGCACCAGGGGAACGTGGACGCACAGCCCGACGTCCTACGCCTACCGCTGGGAAGCCTGCAACCCGACGGGCCACGAATGCCAGACGATCGCGGGCGCCGGCGCCTCGACCTACACGCTGCTCGCCGCCGACGTCGGCCACACGATCCGCGTCGCCGTCACCGCGACGAACGCCGGCGGATCGACCAGCGCGACCTCGACCATCTCCAGCAAGGTCAAAGCGGCGAGCACCTCTCCGCCACCCTCGCCGCCTGTCAACACGGCGCTGCCGACGATCGGCGGCGCGGCGGCGCAGAGCGAGACGCTCACGGCGAGCAGGGGCAGTTGGAAGAACACCCCAACCTCCTACGCCTACCAGTGGGAGATCTGTGACGCGGCCGGCGAAAGCTGCGCCGAAATCGCCGGCGCGACGTCCGCGAGCTACACGCTCGCCGCGAGCGACGTCGGACATACCGCGCGCGTCACCGTCACCGCCGGCAACGAAGGCGGCACGGCGTCGGCGACCTCCGCCGCGACCGCCGCGATCACGGCCCCGAGCAAGCAGCCCCCGCCCTCGCCCGCGTGTACGCAGACGGTCTCGAGCGCCGCGAGCGCCGCATCCGCGAGCGCCGCGGCGGGCGGCGAAGCCGTGATCTGCCTGACGGCCGGCGCCTATGGGCCTCTCAACCTCTCCGGCGCACATAGCGGGAACGTCACCGTCGAGCCGGTACCCGGCGCCGGCGTGAGCCTCGAAGGGGTCGACGTCGCCGCAGGCTCCAGCGGCATCACGATCCACAACTTCAGCATCTCCGGCGGCGTCAGCCTCGCCGCGGGCGTCTCGCACGTCGCGATCGACCACAACGACATCGACGGCCACGGCCCCGGCGGCGACGGCGAGGGAGTCGAGACGCTCTCGGTCAACTGCTCGGCGCCGGGCGCGCCCTACTACTCGGGGTGCACTTCGACCGCCCCCGATACCTACATCACGATCAACGGCAACAAGATCCACGGGTATGGCGAAGGCAACACCGAAGACGCGATTCACCTCAATGACTGGGAACACGTCACGATCACAGCCAACGACATCTACGAACTTGAGGAGCACGGCAATCATACCGACGCCATGCAAAGCGTCTTCGGCGGCCACTACATGACCTTCGCCTACAACTACGAGCACGACAACCAAGCGCAGGGATTCTTCATCAAGGACGGCGATGCCAGCGAAGTGACGGTAACCGAGAATCTGTTTCTCTCCAATAACAATCTCGGCCTCGACGAGTACAACATCCAGGTCTTCAACACCACCGGCCTGGCGATCACCGACAACACCGTCTGGGATGGACAGGCCGACATCATCCGCGCCGAAGGCGCCGCCGAGGCGCTCACCGCAAACGTCAACCACAACGTCGAGCAGAACTTCGACGACCTCCACGAAAGCGGCCCGGCGTATGCGCTCAGCGAGGATTACGACATCTTCGCCGAAGAACCCTTCACGTTTGCAATGGGCCCCCACAGCACCGTGGAAGCCCACCCCGAGTTCGTGAACCCGGCCGCGGATGACTACGAGCTGGCGTCCAACCCCTACGGCGCCGGCGTCGACTGGCAGCCCTCCGAATACGTCTACGGGCCGACCGGCGACTAGGGCATGGCACGGGCGCGCCGGGGCACTACCGGCCGACCGCGCGACTAGAGCATCGCACGCCGCGGGGCGCCAGGCGACTGACCTCCCGCCGCTGCACCGCGGGCGACCGGCGACTGGCACTGCCCGTTTATACCTACAGCCTGAGGGTATAAGGAGGCAGAAGGTGTGGGTAGATTCGGGCGGTGACTGAAGCACCGCGCGGCCAGGATTTGTTGCGCCAATCTACCGAAAATGAATTCGGAGAATTCGTGCGCCTTGAATAACACCAGCGCGCGTCCACGGGTGTTCTAGTGAGTGCTACGCGGCTCAAGCCGCCGCAGCAGTAGTCCGACTCCCGGTGGATACGCTCCCATGCCTGCCAGGAGGTCCCGATGCTCAATCTGCCGGCGCGCTGCCGCCGCTTGCTGCTAGCGACCGCGCTTTTTGCCACCCCCGCCGCGCTGTTCGCCACTCCATCGGCGCTGGCCGCGTCCACCTTGCACCATGACACGACTCGTGCAACCAGCCACCATCGCAGCCATGCTCACGGCGCGCACCACGCCTCGCACAGCCGCTCGTCCGCCGCTCGCGCCAACGCCGCGCCGCAAGCGCGCGCGCTCCTCACATCGGTGCTCACAACGCCCATGCTGCTCGGCGACGAGGCCGTCGAGGCTCAGCACGACTACCTGAGCGCCGGCCAAGCCGAAGCGTTTCGCTTTCAGGCGCTCGCCTCCGGCGATTCCGCGACGCTGCACCTCTATCTCGACGCCCATAGTCGGGCGCGGACGGTCGTCGTGGGCATCTACGCCAATGCGAGCGGCCATCCCGGCGCGCTGCTGAGCACGGGCTCCACCACCTCCCCCCAGGCGGGCGCCTGGAACACGGTTGCGATCTCCCGGAGCACGCTCGCTGCGGGCGCCACCTACTGGCTCGCGATCCTCGGCGACGGTGGCACCCTCCGCTTCCGCGACCGCGGCAACGGGCCCTGCCCGAGCGAGGGCAGCGCCCAGACGAACCTCGGCGCGCTTCCCGCCTCATGGAGCACCGGCCCGCTCTACAACGACTGCCCGGTCTCCGCTTACGTAAGCGGCACGAGCTCCTTCCCAATCGAACCGCCCAAGGAAGAACCACCAAAGAAAGAACCCTCGAAGAAAGAACCCGCCAAAGAAGAACCGCCGAAGAAAGAACCCCCCAAAGAAGAACCGCCGAAGAAAGAACTGCCTAAAGAAGAACCCCCGAAGGAAGAAACGACGCCCCCCGGCGGCGGCACCGGCACCGGTGGGACCGGCGGCAGTGGCACCGGCACGAGCGGCACCACCCCGCCGCCCTCACCCGCCTGCACGCAGACGGTCTCGAGCGTGGCGAGCGCCGCCTCCGCGGTCTCATCGGCCGCGGCCGGTTCGGCGATCTGCCTGACGGCGGGCAGCTACGGCCACCTCACCGTCTCGGGGAGCCATTCCGGCAACGTCACGGTCGAGCCCGTCCCCGGTGCGAGCGTCAGCCTCGAAGGCGCGACCGTCGCCTCGAGCTCCAGCTACATCACCATCCACGATTTCGACATCGGTGGTGGTGTGAATCTGGGCTACGGCGACTCGCATATCACGGTCGACCACAACAACATCAATGGCCAAGCCCCCGGCGGCACCGGCGAGGGAGTGGAAGACCTCACGGTCAACTGCTCCGCGCCGAACGCCCCGTACTACTCCGGCTGCACCTCGACCGCGCCCGACACGTACCTCACGATCGACGGCAACCAGATCCATGGTTACGGGATGGGGGGCACCGAAGACGCCATCCACCTCAACAACTGGGAACACGTCACGATCACCGCCAATGACATCTACAACCTCGAGGAGCACGGCAACCACACCGACGCGATGCAGAGCGTCTTCGGCGGCCACTACATGACCTTCGAACGCAACTACGAGCACGACAACCAGTCGCAGGGGTTCTTCATCAAGGACGGCGACGCCAGCGAAGTCGCCGTCAATGACAACCTCTTCGTGCGCAACAACAACGAGCCCTCGCTCTACCCCGGCGGCGAGTACAATATCCAGGTCTTCAACACGACCGGTTTGGCGATCACCAACAACACGGTGTGGGACGGACAGAACGACATCATCCGCGCCGAAGGCGCCGCCGAGGCGCTCACCGCGAACGTAAACCACAACGTCGAGCAGGGCTTCGACGTACTCCACGAAGGCGGTCCCGCGTACACGCTGACCGAGGACTACGACATCTTCGCCGAAGCACCCTGGACGTTCAAAATGGGCTCGCACAGCAAGGTGCAGTCCAGCCCCGACTTCGTCGATCCGGCGGGCGAAGACTACGAGCTCGCCTCCAACCCCGACGACATCGGCGTCAACTGGCAGCCCTCCGAATACGTCTACGGGCCGACCGGCGACTGACCGGCAGCTAGGGTGGTGGGCCGGTGAAAGCCGCCCACCACCCCATACTGCTCACCTTGGCATCCGCGTTCTTCGTCGGACTCTCGGTATCCGCGTGCGGCGCTACCGCGGCGCACTCCGGCGCGACGCAGGCCTCCGACTTGCATGAATCCGCCGCGGCGCGCGCAGCCGTCTCGGGCGCGCGCAGACCGCCCCCCTCGCCGCCCTGCACGCAGACGCTCGCCAGCGTCTCCGCCGCCGCCTCCGCGCTGAGCGCGGCCCCCGCCGGCGCGGCGATCTGCCTGAGCGCCGGCGGCTACGGGCACCTCGAACTGGCCGGCGCGCACGCCGGCAGCGTCACGATCGAGCCCGTCCCCGGCACCACCGCGAGCCTCGAAGGCGTCAACATCGCGGCGCACGCCAACGACATCACGATCCGCAACTTCGACATCTCCGGCGGCGTCACCCTCGCCGCCGGCGACTCCCAGGTCACGATCGAACACAACGACATCGACGGCGAAGGGCCCGGCGGCGAGGGCGAGGGAGTCCAGGACGTGACCGTCAACTGCGCCGCGCCCGGCGCCCCCGACTACTCCGGCTGCGCCTCCACCCCACCCGACTCCTACATCGCGATCCTCGGCAACGAGATCCACGGCTACGGGCAAGGCACGACCGAAGACGCCATTCACCTCAACAACTGGGAACACGTCACGATCGCTGCCAACGACATCTACGACCTCGAGGAGCACGGCAACCATACCGACGCCATGCAGAGCGTCTTCGGCGGGCGCCACATGACGTTCGCCTACAACTACGAGCACGACAACCAGTCGCAGGGGTTCTTCATCAATGACGGGGACGCCAGCCAAGTCGCCATCGCCGAGAACCTCTTCCTGCGCAACGACAACGAGCCCGCGCTCTACCCAGGCGGCGAGTACAACATCCAAATCTTCAACACCACCGGCCTCACCATCACCAACAACACCGTGTGGGACGGCCAGGACGACATCCTGCGCGCCGAAGGCGCCGCCGAGCCGCTCATCGCAACCGTCAACCACAACGTTGAGCAGACCCTGAACGTGCTGCACGAAGGGGGTCCCGCGTACACGCTGCACCATGGTTACAACATCTTTCGCGAAGCGCCGTGGACGCTTCCCCTCGGCGCGCACAGCCACCTGATCCGCCGCCCCGAGTTTGTGGATCCGGCCGCCGCCGACTATCGCCTCCGCCACAACCCGCACCACATCGGCGTCGACTGGCAGCCTTCCGAATTCGTCTACGGGCCGACCGGCGGCTAGCGGCGCGTTTGTGGTGCCGTGTCGAGCTCGATTTGCACGACACGCGCGACCCGATCCATGTCGACGTCGTGAGCGAGCAGTGTCGCTCCCCGGCGCCACGCGACGGCCGCGATCATGCAGTCGAGCATCCCGCGTGGCGTGATGCCGGCGGCGCGGCAACGACGGTAGATCCTGACGGCCCCGTCGAAATCGCTCACGGTGTCGAAGCTCAGCATCTCGGCATCCGAGCCCGCGGTGACGCGGCAACCCGCAACGACCCGCAGAGCGATGGCCGCCCCGCGGCGTGGGTCAGGGGTGCAGTCGCACGATCGTGAACCCCTTCGACGGATACGTGCCCGCCACCGGATTCGCGAGCGTGCCGACGGTGCTCGTCGCGAGCGCGTATCCGCGCAGGTAGCTACCGAGCAGCGGGTCGTAGCTCACGCCGAACGTCGGCGTGCCCCATGCGGAGAAGTCGCGCGCGCCGAGCACCGCTAGCGTGACGCGGTCGCGGCGCAGCCGCGCGATCGCCGCGCGCTCTTCCGCGGGTGTGTCGAGCAGGCCCGGCAGCAGCGAGAGCTCGTACAGCGCCGGGCGCCGGTTCGACATGAAGTACAGCCCGCCGTCCAGCGGCGCCGCGAGGATGCGTTCGCCCGGGCGTGTCAGCGCGTCGATCCGCGTGACCGCCGCCTGCAACGCCGGCGCCGCCGCCGCGTCCGTCACGAACGTGCCGCGCGGCGTGTGCACCGCGGTGTCGTCGTGGATGTACAGGCCGCCGAGTGCGTACCCCGCGAGGCCCAGCGCGACCAGGCCCAGCGCGGCGAACGACGCGATCCGCGCCCGCGGGCGCCGCTCGGCCACGCGCGTGTGCAGGATGCCCAACAGCAGCACCAGCGGCGCCGCGTAGTACGGCGCGTAGGAGCCCTCCGTCGTGAACGCGTTGTACGCGCGCAGGCCCAGCCCCGCCGCCACTACGATCAGCGCCGCGTCCACCGGCCACTCGCCGCCCAGCGGCGAGCCGCCGCGACGCGCGAAGCGCAGCGCCGCCCACGCGCCCACCGCGAGGCCCAGCGCCGGCAGCCAGCTCATGCCCAGCATCAGGTGCCGCGCCTCCAACTCGATCGCGCCGCGCTGGCCCGCGAGCACGCCCGTCGCGCGCAGCGCGCCGTCCACCGCCGCGATCGCCAGCGCCGCCGCAAGCAGCGGCCACAGCGCGAGCAGCCGCGCCGCGCCGCCGCGCCGACGCCAGCCCTCGACGCTCGCGACGAGCGCCGCGAGCAGCCCGCAGTAGAGCGCGCCGCGCAGCGCCAGCCCGACCACGCTGCTCACGGTGAACGGCATCCAGCTCGTCTCCGTTTTGGCGCCGACGCTGATGAACTTCGTCGGCCACAGGTTTTCGCTCACGAGCACGCCCAGCCCCGCGCGCGTCGCGAACCAGCCCAGCACGAGCACGGGGATCGCGAGCGCCGGCAGCGCGAGTCGCCACGCCGCGCGCCACGCCGCCGCGCGGCCCACAAAGCGCCACTCCACGAGCACGTACGCCGCGAGCGCGCCCGCCGCGGCCGCCACGAACTCCGGCCGCGTCAGCCCCACCAGGCCGACCGCCGCGCCCGCCAGCCACAGCCGCCGCCGCGTCAGCGCGAGCAGCGCGAGCAGCACGAACAGCAGCCCGAACGTCGCCGAGTTCGTGTGCGGCAGGATGAAGTTGAACGCAGTCCCCGAGAAGCCGATCGCCATCAGCACCGCCGTCGCGAGGCCCGCCACGAGCGGCGCCAGCCAGTGCCGCGCCAGCGCGTAGAACGCCGCGAGGATCGCCGCCGTCTGCGCGATCCCGAACGCGTAGGCCGTCGTGAAGCTCGTCCCGAACAGCTTGAAGCTCAGCGCCAGCGAGTACAGGCCCAGCGGGCCGTAGTAGTAGCGCACGTCGCGGTACGCCAGCGCGCCGTGCTTGACGAGGTCCGCCGTGCTCAGCTCCGCGCCCGCGTCGATCTCCGGCATCCCCCACTTGCGCCACGTCAGCGCCGTCAGCGCCGCGAAGCACGCCAGCAGTGCGAGCAGGATCGGTCGATCGCCGAGCTCCGCGGCGTGCGCGCGCTTCGGTGTCGCGGGCACCGCCCTTTGCGGCGTCGCGGTGGGCGCGGCCGGCGCGGACGCCGGCGAGCGGAGCAGGCTGACGTTCACGCCGTCGCGGGTCGGGTGACGAGCGCGCCGAGGAGCACCTCGAGCTGCGGGCGCGCGATCAGCCACAGGCCGGCGAGATAGGCGACGCAGCCGAGGATCCCCGCGACCGCGGCCTGCGCGAGCTCGGGCGCGGGGAGCGCGGCGCCGATCGCCCAACCACCGCCGAACGCGAGCGCGGCGACAGCGAGGAAGCGCGCGCCGTCGCGCGCCAGCTCACGGGTGAGCGCGGCGGCGCCGGCGCGGCCGGTCGCGGCGACGAGCAGAACCGCCGCGAGGCAGCTCGGCGCGACCCAGAACGCGCCGACCGCCCCGTCCACACCAAACAGCGCGCTGCCGATCGCGGTCGCGACCAGTTGCGCCAGCACGAGCGGCGCGGCGAGCGCGCCGAGCAGCCGCGCGCGGCCGAGCGCGAGCAGCACCGGCAGCAGGAAGTTGACGAGCAGCGCCGCGATGAACCATGGCGTCAGCAGCACGGCGAAGACGCGCAGCGTGTGGACGTCCGCGGCGGAGAGGCTGCGCGGGAGCACGGCGTGCACGAGCGGCGCGCCGGCGGCGATCAGCCCCGCGAGCGCGGGCGCGGCGATCAGCATCGCGTAGCGAAAGCCGCGCGGCACGGCACCCGCGACGACGCTGCGCTGCTGCGAGCGCGCCTCGCGCGTGAGGTCCGGGATGCTCGACATGCCGAGCGCCATCCCGGTGCCCGCGACGAGGTAGCTCACGAACAGGTACGCGTAGGAGAGCACCGTCGTCCCTCCCGCGGCGGAGCGGCTGCCGAAGGCGAGCGTGATCACGAACAGCACGTTGAACGCGAGGTAGATCGCGGTGCGCCCGAGCACGACGCCGCAGTCGCGCACGAGTGCGGCGGGCGCGAGCGAGCCGCGCGCGGCCGCCACACCGAGCACCTCCGCGCGCGAGCGCCTGACGCCGACGAGCATCCAGGCGCTCGTCACGATCGACATCGTCAACATCGACCAGCCAAGCGTCTGCACCCCCGTCCGATCCATCAGCGCGACGAACGCGATCAGCCCGGCACCGGCGCCGGCCATGTAGGCGCCGGCGATCGTCGTGAAGCGACTGCGAACGGCGAGCACCGTCGCGCCGCCCGCCGCCCACAGCTGCAGCACCATCGCGCCCCCAAGCACGGGCAGCGCGGCCGCGGTGATCGCGCGAGCGTGCGGGTGCAGGCCGGGGGCGATCAGCGCCGCGAGCGGACCCGCGAGCGGGCCGGTCAGGATCAGCACCGGGACCGCGATCAGGCCGAGCGTCGCCGCGAAACGGCTCACGTTCAGGCGCGCACCCGGTTCGACGAGCAGCGGCACCGAGGTCACGCGCAGGCTCTGGCTGAAGACGCCGAACACCGAGTACAGCGCGAACGCCACGAAGAAGCCGTCGGTGCGCGCGTTGGTCCCGAACTTGCCGAGGTAGAGGATCGCCTGGATCGCCGACGCCGCGGCCATCGCGAACGTCGCGATCGACATCGCCATCCCCGCGCGCGCCTGGCGCGTGTCGGGCGTCAGCGTTTGCGTGCTCATGATCGAAAAACGCGCCGGCCGCGACGTTTCTCGCGAGGCTACGAAAGCGTCGCGACGCGCCCGGGAGCCCGTCGCGCGCGCCGCTGGGGCCGCTTGACCTGGATCTCCCGCGCCGCGAAGTAGGAGCCGAAGACGAACACGAGCGCGCCGGCCTGCAGGCCGATGCCCTGCCAGGTCGGGTAGACGCCCAGCCAGATGCTCCACGAGAGCGGCACGCGGAAGCTCGTGGGCGTGCTCGCCAGCCAGCCGATGCCCTGCAGGTTGTGCACCGTCGTGCCGACCATCACCGCCAGCACCAGCCCAATCAGCACGCCGGTGAGGATCAGCATCCGCTTGAACGGCAGCTTGCGCTGCAGCTTGAACGTCACCGCGCCGACGAGCAGGGCGCCGCCGAGGCCGATGCCGGCTCCGAGCGCGGTCGTCCCGGTCCCCGCGCTGGTCTGCAGCGCTTGCAGGAAGAGAACCGTCTCCAACCCCTCGCGGTAGACGCTGGAGAGGCCGAGCAGCACGAAGCCGAGCACCTGACCGGAGACGAAGCCGAGCCGGTCGAAGCGTTCGAGCGCTTTGCGCCGGCGGTTGAAGCGCGAGATCCACTCGCTCCAGTAGACGCGGTGAAAGAACCAGTTCGTCACCAGCAGCAGCACGCCGATCGCGAGCAGGCCCGTGACGGCCTGCAGCTCCAGTCCGCCGTTGCCGAGCAGGTGCAGGATCATCTGCGCGATCACCCACGTCAGCGCGGTCGCGAGCAGTCCGGCGAGCGCGCCGATGAACACGGGCCGGCGCAGGCGCGCCTTGGCGCCGACGAACGAGGCGGTGATCGCCGCGAGGATCAGCAGCGCCTCCAACCCCTCGCGGAAGACGATGATCGCGGCGTCGATCACGATCGTGGTGTGGCTGATCCTCACTTCGGTGAGCGCTTCGGCGACGACGCTCATGTCCGCGCGCCCCGCGGCGACGGCACGCTCGAGCGCGGCGGGTGGGGCGTCGGCGGCGAGCAGTTCGAGCAGCGCGGGGGCGCTCGCGCTGCCGACCAGCAGCTTGCTCGTGACTTTGGCGTTCAGCGCCGCGTCTCCCGCCAGCCGCTGGCCGGGGCCGGCGGCGTACAACGCATAGGCGCGTAGCACGGCGAAGCGCGCGCGCGGGCCGCTGCTCACTTCCGCGAGCGCCGCGGCGATCGCGTCGTAGGGACGCGCCGGCGGCGTGGGCGGGTGCAGCATCGCGTCGAGCTCGTGCTTGGCGCGTTCGCCGAGCGCGGCGATCTGCAGCGTCAACGGCCACGGCTGGTAGCGCGCCGTCGTTTCCCCCAGCAGCGTCGTGAGCTGGCGCAGCGCGCGCACGACCCGCGCCGTGCCGGCCGGGTCGCGCGCGCGCAGCACCGCCTGCGACGCCAATACGCGGCTCTGGATTTCGCGAGCGAGCAGGCGGCTGAGCGCGGCAAGCGCCGGTTCGTGCGTGGGATCGGCGCTCGCGTACTGCGCGGGCAGGACCGTGAGCAGCAGGTTCAGCCCCTGAGCTTCGGCGGGCGTGATGGCTGCGTTGGTCGCGGCGGGGGCGGCGCTTGCCGTGGCGGGCAATGCGCTCGCCACGGCGGCGGATGCGCCCGCGATGCTCGCGGACGTCGCCAGCAGCGCGAGCAGACAGACACAGAGCAGGCGCGCGCAGGTGCCCCGCGGCCGCCGCGCGGACCGATAGAACTCCGGGTGCATAACTACCTAACGGATCAGGGGCGGACTGCTTGCAACTCAC
Source organism: Solirubrobacteraceae bacterium (assembly GCA_035483545.1). Lineage (GTDB taxonomy): Bacteria > Actinomycetota > Thermoleophilia > Solirubrobacterales > Solirubrobacteraceae > Palsa-744. The sequence continues at coordinate 36,583 of DATHPS010000004.1, forward strand.
TCCATCGCCGCGCTGCGGGCGCCTGCGCTCCGCGGCGATCGCCGCGGCCGTCCTGGCCGCGCTCGGCCTGAGCGCATGCGCGGGCGGTGAAGCGAGCGCGGGCGGGGCCGCGCTGAAGTTCACGCTGACCGACCAGGGCTGCACGCCCGGCATCGCGTCGGCGCCGGCGGGTCCGGTGAACATCTCGGTGACCAACGGCGGCGACCCGATGGTCACCGAGCTCGAGGTCCAGAACCTGAGCGGGATCGTGCTCGGCGAGCGCGAGAATCTGCTGCCGGGGCTCTCGGGCTCCTTCTCGCTCGACCTGGAGCCGGGCTCCTACATCCTCAACTGCCCCGACGGCGACGTCACGCAGGGCAAACTGACGGTGACCGGCAAGCCCTTCAAGGTGCACGGCCCCGCCGCGGCCCTGCTGCAGACGGCGGTGCTCCAGTACCGCACCTACGTCGAGGGCCAGACCGCGCAGCTGCTCGCGGGGACGCGCCGGTTCGCGGCGGCGATCGAGCAGGGCGACCTGGCCGAGGCGAAGCTCCTGTATGGGCCCACGCGCATCCACTACGAGGCGATCGAGCCGGTCGCGGAGAGCTTCGTCGGCCTGGACTCCGCGATCGACGCGCGCATCGACTCCCCGACCGTCGCGGGCGACTATTCGAAGTGGACCGGCTTTCACCGGATCGAGATGCTGATGTGGGCCAAGCACACGCTCCGCGGCGCCACGCGCTTCGCCGATCTGCTGCTGGCCGACGTGCAGACGCTCAACCAGAAAGTGCCGAGCCTGCCGCTCTCGGCGCTGCAGCTGGTCAACGGCTCGGTGGGGCTGCTCAACGAGATCGTCAACACGAAGATCACCGGCGAAGAGGACCGCTACTCGCACACCGACCTCTCCGACTTCCAGGGCAACCTGCTGGGGGCGCGCAAGGCGTTCGAATACGTGCGGCCCGCGCTGGAACGCACGGGCGAGTCCGCGCTCGCCGCGACGATCGCGAAGGAGTTCGAAGAAGTCCAGGCCGAGCTGAACAGGTACCGTCGCAACACGCCGCTGGGCTTCGCGCTCTACGGAGCGCTCACGGAGGCCGACAAGGTCGCGATCGCGCGCCAGGTCGGCAATGCGGCGCAGTCGCTGTCAGCGGTGGCGCTCAAGCTCTCGCTCACGCACTGAGCGCTCCGCGGCCGGTCCGCGGCGAACGGCGCTCAGAAGAGCCTGACGCTGGAGCTCGCGAACGAGCCGGTGCTCGCGCTGTTGCCGAACACGTCTTTGACGGCGGAGCTGAGCGCGCCGCTCACGGTCCCGGGGCCGCCGGCTTTCAGATTGCCGCTCGGGTCGGTGACTTGGGTGACGGTCAGCGTGACCTTGGTGCCGCTGACAGCGGTGTTCGCGGTCACGACGGGTGAGGTGCCACCGCTCTTGGCGTAGCGGGAGAATGCGCTGTCGCCGGTGCTCCAGGCGGCGGTTGCGCCGATACCGCTGACCGCGACGGTGGTGGAGCCGGTCGTGCCGCCGGTGTAGGTGAGCGTCACGCTGCTCGGGATGCTCGCGGCGGCGATCGCGTCGCTGAAGGTGAGCGTCAGCACGTCGCCGACCTGCGGCAGGCCGGCGGTGCTGCCGGGCGTGGTGTCGGCGATCGCGGTCAGGGTCGGTTTGCTCGTGTTGACCTTGACCGTCGCGGGCGCCGAGGTGGTCGCGTTGCCGGCCCTGTCGGAGACCGTGTACTCGTACTCGTAGCAGTGGCCGGTGGTGACCGTGCTGTCGGTGTAGGGCGACGCGGCCCCGGCCGCGCCGATGTTGGCGTAGGCGCCGAAGGCGCTGCAGGTGTCGCTGGAGGAGGTGTAGGTGCCCGTGGCGCGTTTGAGCTGGCCGGTGGCACTGTTCACGCCCGATCCGGCGTCGGTGGCGTTGAAGGTCACGGCGACCGCGCCGTTGGCGTCGGCCGGGACGCTGACGGTGGCGCTCGGCGCGGTTTTGTCGACCTCGACGGTGGTGGACAGCGTGGCCGTGTTGCCGACGCGATCGGTGCCCGTCAGCCGATACAGGTAGCAGCCGGCGGCCAGCCCGCTCTGGGTCGGATTGCCGGTAATCGTGACCGGCGTGCCGTAATTGCCGCAAGCGCCGCCGGAGAGCGTTCCCGTGGCGCGGGTCAGCACCGAGGAGAGCACGCCCGAGCCGGCGTCGGCGTTGTATTCGCTGCGCGTCCCGATCGCGAAGCTGCCCGAGCTGTTGTAGCTCGTGGAGCCCGCGCTGCTGGCGGCGATGCCGTTGACGCTCAGCGCGCCACCGGTCGGCGGGGTGTTGTCGAGCAGCAGCGCGTAATTGGCGGTGGCGGAGACCGCACCGGCGTGACTGGCCGCGTACACCGTCGGCCCGCTGGGCGGCTGGGTCGCTGAGGTTCCAAAGGTGTAGGCCATCTGCCCGCCGCTCTGAGCTCCGCTGAAGCCGTAGGTGCTCAGCGAGCCGAACGTATAGCCGGCGATGCCGGTCACGGGATCGGTCGAGGACGCGAGCAGCGTGAACGCGCCGCCAGCGGCCGGGCTGAAGTACAACGCGTTGGTCGAGCTCTTGTAGTAGGTGTTCGGCGACAGCGCGCTGAAGCTCAGCGACGGCGTCGTGGGCGTGCTCGTGTCCACGAGCACGGTCGTGGCGATGCTGGCCTGGTTGCCGACGTTGTCCACACCGGTCAGCGTGTAGCGGTAGCAGCCCACCGGCTCGCTCTGGGAGGGGTTGCCGGTGACGATCGTCGCCGCGCCGAAGCTGCCGCAGACGTTGCCGGACAGCGGCGCGGAGGCGACGGTGAGCGTGCTCGAGCGCAGGCCGGACTGGCTCGCGGACTGCGCCTCGGCGTATTCGGTGCGCGCGATCGCGAAGCTGCCGGTGGTGTTGTAGCTGGAGGTCCCCGCGCCGCTCGCGACCGTGCCGTTGACGCTCAGCGCGCCCCCGCTCGGCGGCGTCGTGTCGGGCACGACTTCGAAGCTCGAGCTCGAGCTGAGGCCCGCGGCGTTGGTCGCCGTGACGTTCTGCGCGCCGGATGCGCTCGCGCCGGCGCCGGACCACGTGTAGGTGCTCTGGTAGGGGGTCGCGGTCAGCGTGCCGCCACCGCTGCTGAAGCCGCTCAGCGCGGGGAAGACGACGTTCTTGATCGGGGAGAGCGGATCGGTCGTGCTGGCGCTGACGGTGAAGGCGCCCGCATTGGCGCTCTGCGGATTGGTGTAGGCGGTGTCGCCGGCGACGAGTGTCTGCCCGCTGGCTTCCGAGAGCGTCAGCACCGGCTTGGACGGCGGCCCCTGCGTCACGGTGAGCACCTGCGTCGTGCGGGCGAGCGCTCCGGTGCTGTCCGTGCTCTGCAGGCCGATCACGTAGGTGCCGGGTTCGTTGAAGGCGTGCGTGAGCGTCGGGCTCGAGCCGGTGTCGGTTTCGTATTTGCCGCTGCCGTTCAGGTCCCACTTGTAGTCGGTGATCTTGCCGGCGCTGTCGGTCGAGCCGGAGGCGTTGAACGTCACGCTCTGGCCCGTCACGGCCGGCGATGAGCTGATCGTGAAGGAGGGTGCCTGCGCTGTATCGACGTCGCTGGAGTGGTAGTGCTCGAAGACAGTCGTCGCGGACAGCGGCTGGTCGTAGATCGCCAATTCGTCGAGCTCGCCCGCGCCGAACAGCGAGTTGTCATCGCGCGACATCAGGTACAGCGTCGAGTTGGCGAAGTTGCCCTGTCCGGTGTTGGCATCTTCCTGCTGGAAGTTGACGAGGTTGCCGTCGACGTAGGGCGTGATCTCCTTGCTGCCTTCGGCGGCCGTGTTGATCACGATCGCGTAGTGGTGCCACACGCCGGCGCTGGGGCGCGCGAAGAAGATGCTGTTGCGATCGGCGTCGCTGCCGATGCCGATCCCGAAGGTGCCGCCGTCTTGACTGGCGTTGGGGTCGACGAGCAAGCCACCGGAGTTTTCGTTGAAGTTCGCGGTGAACTCCATCGCGAGCGCGTCGTTGTTGGCGTACTGGTTCCATTTCAACCAGAATTCGACCGTCAACTGGCTCGTGCCGGAAAGGTTCAGCGGGATCGCGCCCGAGTCGCTGCTGCCGTTGAAGCCGACCGCCATGCCCTTTTGGACCGCGCCGGGCAGGCCGAAGGTGCCGCCGGCGATCGTGCCGTTGCTCGAGCCCTTGCTGTCGAGGATCGTCGCGCCCTGCGGTTCGTCGAGCTTGTAGTAGTCGATCAGACCCGGCGTGTTCAGCACCGCTTCGGAGTAGTCGGTGGGCGACTGTTCGAGCACGTCGACCTGGATCGTCGTCTGCGTGCTGAGGCCTTCGTTGTCGGTGACTTCGACGCCGACGGTGTGCGTGCCGGCGGTGGCGAAGTGCGTCGTGAGCGTCGGCGTGGTGCCGGTGTTGGTTTCGTATTTGCCTTCGCCGCTCAGGTCCCACCTGTAGTCGGTGATCGTGCCCTGATCGGTCGATTCGCTCGCGTTCAGCGTCACGTTCTGGCCGACGACGGCCGGGTTGGGGGAAGCCGTGAGCTTGGCGACCGGCGGTAGGTTGCCCACCGTCAGCGTGTGCGTGACGCTCGCGCTCGCGCCGCTGCTGTCAATCACGCGCAGGCCGATGTTCTCGGTGCCCGCGGTCGCGAAGCTCGTCTTCAGTTCGGGGCTCGTGGTATCGGTTTCATATTTGCCGTTGCCGTTCAGTTCCCACTGGTATTCGACGATCTGCCCTTCGGGGGCGCTGGAGCCGGAGGCGTTCAGCGTCACGCTCTGGCCGGGGCGCACGGGATTGGCGGAGAGCGTGAAGGCTGCGGTCGGCGCCTTCGCGGTGCCATGGGAGTTGAAGTGTTCGAAGATCGTCGCGGCGGGCAGCGGTTCGTCGTAGATCGCGAGCTGATCGAGCTCGCCGGCACCGAACAGCGAGCTGCCATCGCGCGAGAACAGGTACAGCGTCGAGTTGGCAAAGGCGCCCTGTCCGGTGTCGGCCCCTTCCTGCTGGAAGCTGACGGGCTGACCATCGACGTAGGGGGTGATCTCCTTGCCGGCTTCCGCGGCCGTGTTGATCGCGATCGCGTAGTGGTGCCAGACGCCGGCGCTGGGGCGCGTGAAGAAGATGCTGTTGCGATCGGAGCCGCTGCCGATGCCGATCCCGAAGGTGCCGCCGTACTGGCCCGCGTTGGGGTCGATCAGGAAGCCGCCGGAGTTTTCGTTGAAGTTCGAGGTGAACTCCATCGCGAGCGCGTCGTTGTTGGCGTACTGGTTCCATTTCAACCAGAATTCGACCGTCAACTGGCTCGTGCCGGAAAGGTTCAGCGGGATCGCGCCGGAGTCGCTGCTGCCGTTGAAGGCGATCGCAGTCGTCGGGTCTTCCGCCACCGCGCCGGGGAGGCCGAACGTGCCGCCGGCGATCGTGCCGTTGCTCGAGCCCTTGCTGTCGGCGATCGTCGGACCGGCGGCTTCGCCGAGCTTGTAGTAATGGACCAGGCTGGGGGTGTTTTCGACGGCCTGCTCATAGCTGGTCACGCCGTGTGCGAGGACCGTGATGGCGATCGTCGCGGTGCTCGTGAGGCCTTCGCTGTCGGTCAGCTGCACCCCGACGGTGTGCTGGCCGACCGTCTGGAAGGAGGTGCTCACGCTCGGCGTGGTGCCGGTATCGGTTTCGTATTTGCCGCTACCGGTGAGATCCCACTTGTAGTCGGTGATCGTGCCCTGATCGGTCGATTCGCTCGCGCTGATGTTCACGGTCTGACCGGTGAGCGCGGTGCTCGGCGAGGCCTTCAGCTTGGCGCTCGGCGGGAAGGTGCCGACCGAGATCTGTTCGCGCACTTCATCGACCGCGCCATCGCTGTCGGTGACCTGCAGGCCGACCGTGTAGGTGCCGGTGCTGGGGAAGCTCGTCGTGACCGTCGGCGTGCCGCCGGTGTTGGTTTCGTATTTGCCGTTGCCGGTCAGGTCCCACTTGTAGGCGGTGATCGTGCCGCCCGCGTAGTGCGAGCCCGACCCGTTGAGCGTGACGGTCTGGCCGGCGCGCGGTAACGCCGGGGAGGCTGCGAACGAGGCGACCGGACGCGCCTCGGGACCGTTGGAGTCGAAGTGTTCCTGGATCGTGGACGAGCCCAGTTCGCCGCCGTAGATCGCGAGATCGTCGAGCGAGCCGCTGCCGAACAGGGCTTTGGCATCGCGCGAGAAGAGGTAGAGCGTCGAGTTCGCGAATGTCGCGCCGGTGCCGCTGGTTTCCTTCTGGTAGCTGACCGGCTGGCCGTCGACGTAGGGGGTGATCTCGGTCGCGGCGGGCGCGCTCGGGTTCAGCACGAGCGCGTAGTGGTGCCACACGCCGGCGCTGGGGCGGGCGAAGTAGACGGTGTTGCGCGTGGCGCCGATGCCCATGCCGACGGCGAACGTGCCGCCGTACTGGCCGGCGTCGGGATCGACGATGAAGCCGCCGGTGTTTTCGTTGTAGTTCGGGGTGAGCTCCATCGCGAGCGCGTCGTTGTTGCCGTACGCATCCCACTTCAACCAGAATTCGACCGTGATCGCGCTCTGGCTTGACAGGTTGAGCGGGATTTCGCCGGAGGAGCCCGCGACGCCCTCGAAGGGGTCGCCGTTGCCGGGGAAGTCGACGGCGGTGTCGGCGTCGCCGTTGACGGCGCCGGGCACGCCGAAGTTGGCGCCGCTGAGCGTGCCGGGGGCGCTGCCCTTGCTGTCGGCGATCGTCGGGCCTTTGGCCTCGTTCAGCTGGTAGAAGTGCAGCAGGCTCGGGGTCGCCATGACCGCATCGGCGTAGCGACTGACGCCCTGGGCGATGACGGTCACCGAGATCGTCGCGTCGGAGACCGCGCCTTTGCTGTCGGTGACCTGCACGCCGACGGTGTAGACGCCGGTGCTCGGGAAGGCCTTGGTGATCGTCGGCGTGGTCCCGGTGCTCGTTTCGTATTTGCCGCTGCCGGTGAGGTCCCACTTGTAGCCGGTGATCGTGCCGCCGCTGTCGGTGGAGCCGGCGGCGCTGAAGGTATCGGTCTGGCCGGCCCCGACGGGATTCATCGAGGCCGCGATGGCCGCGTTGGCGGTGTTGGCGACGTTGACCGTGCGCTCGGTCGTTTCTGTCTGACCCTTGCTATCGGTGACCTTGAGGATCACGTTGTATGTGCCGGGCGTCGTGTAGGTGTGGGTCAGTGTTGGCGTCGTGCCGGTGTCGGTCGAGAACGTGCCCTTGCCTTCGAGGTCCCACTTGTAGTCGGTGATGCTCGCGTCGGGGTCCTTGGACGCGGAGGCGTTGAAGGTGATCGGTTCGCCGACGTACACGGTGTTCGGCGTCGCTTTGAAGAACGGCCACGGCGGCTGCGGAGTACCGGCCGCTTCGGGTTTGATGTCGCTTGCCGGCGTGGCGGCGGTGGCGCCCATTTCGGCGAGCACGTTGTAAGTGGCCTGGTCGATCACGGGTTCGACGTCGAAGCCGTAAGCCCACTCCATCGTGCCGGTCGCGAACACCAGCGCGCCGCTTTGGGCACGGTACTCGGCGGCGCTCACTTCGGCTTTCTCACCGGGCGGGGGCGTGGAGGCGCGTTCGCGCCCGGCGTCCTGGATGAAGGAGTCTTCGGGGTTGGCGACGTTGGTCAGCGTGACGCGCTTGACGCCTTCGGGCTCCTGCGCGAGATAGCCGGGCTGGGTGGGGACCTGGTCCCACTCCCAGCCGACGATCGGGGTGGACAGCGTCGTGGAGCCGGTCGTGGAGATCCCCGTGTTGCGCCAGACCCTGCTCGAGGAGTATTCGCCGTTGGGGTTGCCGGCGGGGATGGCGAGTTTGAAGGATTCGTCGTCGTTGTCGCCGATGTACATGACCCCGAACAGCGAGTTCTCGGGTTCGTTGGGGCCGATCCGTCCGCCGGGCGGGGCATCGGGGTTGCCGGCGGGGGCGCCCGGATCGCGCCGCGTGGTGGTCGCGTCTTCGGGGCGGATTTCACCGTTCGGGCCGGTCGCGGCGGGATCGTTGGGCGTCGCGCCGGGGTTGCCGTCGGAGGAACCCTGGATCGTCTTGTAGCAGACGAGTGTGCGGGAGTTGTTTTCGTAGCGCGTCTGCCAGTAGGCGGTGTTGGCGCTGAGCGAGAGCACGCTGACACCGGCGTCGCGCGCGGCCTTGAAGCCTTTGAAGGTGGATGAGGACCAGTACTCGCTGTGGCCGGAGATCAGATCGACCTTGTGCCCCAGCAGGATGCCGGGGTTCGCGGAGGTCGCGACGTCGTCGGTGTAGCTGACGTTGTAGCCCTGCTGCTCCAACCACGAGACGGTCATGGCGTCGGGGCCGAAGAAGCGGTTCATCTGGTCCTCGCCTTCGTTCTCCGGGCGGTCGAAGGAGACCGCGACCGCGCGCGGGTCGCCGGCGACCGTGTCGGCGCCGCCGCAGGCGTCGTAGTAGAGCGACTTGCAGCCCCAGGTGTTGTAGGCCTCGTAGTCGGAGGCGGGCAGCACGTAGAGGACTTCCGAGGAGACTTTGCCGTTGCGCACGGGGAAGACCACGTAGTTCACGACCTCGGGGTTGGCGACGTCGGTGAAAACGGCCTCGTAGATGCCCGAGATCGGTAGGGAGCTGCCGGGGATCGTGTACGTGACGTTCCAGTTCGAGCAGCTCAGTTCCCCGGTCGTGGTGTTCTCGGGGTTGCATTGGAAGGAGTTGTTGACCGGGACGTTGGTCGCGCCCGCCGCGGGGATCAGGCGGGCGCCGTCGCCCTTGTAGTAGCCGATCCGGTAGACCGCGATGTTGACGTTCGTGGCCGGGAACGAGGGTTCGTCGGTGCCGATCTTCAGCGGCACGTTTTCGCCGAGTTCGTAGCCGCTCTGCGGCGTGAAGCCGCCGAGGTTTTCGCTGTAGTTTTCGATCGCGGCCTGGTTGGCGGTGGTGCCTTCGCCCATGCAGTTGTTCTCGTTGACGATCGGGTTCGCGTTGGGGCACGAGACTTCGGCGGCGCCGGCGGACGCGACGCCGGCCAGGGCCAGTAGCGCGATGGACCCGAGCAGGGCCAGGAGCGCGGCGAATGGGCGCGCGGCGCGGGGCGCCGTTCGACACGACGGGGAGGCACTTCGAGCGGTGTTCATCTGCTTAGGAAACGCGCGAGTCAACCTCAGCTTTTGCGGGCCGCGATAATTCGCACATGGACGCGGCGCCGCTGCGGGTGGGGATCGTCCCGGCCCACGAGCACACCCGACGGCCCCGCCTGTGGTCGGCGCTGGGCGACGCGTACGGCGTGCGCTTCGAGGGTCGCGCGGACGGCGCGACGGACGGGCTCGACGGGGTCCTCGTCGTCGGGGGCGAGGCGGCAGGCCGAGCGGGCGGCGCGACCGGCGAGGCGACGCGCGAGGACGCGACCGCGGCCGGTGGCGCTGCGACGAGCCCGACGGGCGTCGTCCCGCGTTTGCTGATGGCGGGCGAGGAGCAACCTGATGCCAACACTCCCCCCCGCGCGCTCATGTTCTCACGCGACCCTGCGCTCTCGCGGCCGCTACACGGCGCGCGCTTGAGCGAGACGCACTGCGCGGCACGCGCGCTCGCCGGCGGCGTCCGCGACGGCGAGGTCGTACTGGCGACACTCGACGGCACCCCCGCGTGGACGCGCGCGGCGCGCGATGGCGAGCACGGGGCGCCCCCGACGCAGCGCGTGGCGTGCGCACCGGCGGAGCTCGCCGCAGGCGAGGCGCTGCGTGAGCGCCTGGAACCGGGGCGCTGCCTGGCGCTGCTGGCGCTGGCGCAGTTCCTGGGCGACCTCACGGGCGGGGCGACGGCGGCGGCGCGGGGCGCGCGCGGCTCGGGGACGACGGCCGCCGCGAGTGCCGCAAGGGCGCCGCTGCAGGCGGCGTTCCTGATCGACGACCCGAACCTGCACCGGCCGCGCTATGGCCACCTGCGCTACGCGGAGCTGCTGCGCGACGCGGAGGCGCACGGCTACCACCTGGCGGTGGCGATGGTGCCGCTCGACGGCTGGTTCGCGGACCCGCGCGTGGCGCGCATGTTTCGCGCGGGCGCGGCGCGGCTGTCGGTGTGCGTGCACGGCAACGAGCACTACGGCCCGGAGCTGGGGCGGCCGCGCACGGTGGCGGAGGGGGTGGCGCTGGGCCGGCGCGCGCTGCGCCGCGTGGCTGCGTTCGAGCGGCGCACGGGCGTCGCGGTGGACCGCGTGATGGTGCCGCCGCACGAGCGGATCGGCGAGCCGATGGCGCGCGCGCTCGTGGCGTGCGGCTTTCAGGCGCTGTGCACGACGCGCCCGTACCCGTGGGCGGTGAATTCGCCCGAGCTGCCGTGGCTGACGCGACCGGCGGACGCGGGCCCGCTGGCGGCGTGGCGTCCGGCGGACATCGTGGCGGGGGGCCTGCCGGTGCTGCTGCGCGCGGACTTCGCGCGGCACCCGCGCGAGGATCTCGTGCTGCGCGCGTTCCTCGGGCAGCCGCTGATCCTCTACGGCCACCACGAGCTGCTGCGCGACGGCCCGGATGCGCTCGCGCGGGCGGCGGCGGAGATCGACGCGCTCGGCGAGGTGCGCTGGGGCTCGCTCGCGGAGATCGCGCGGGCGTGCGTGCTCGGCACCGCGATATCCGACCCGGCGCTGCCCGACCCCGCGACGATCCCCCTCCAGCCGCGCCGCCTGCGACCGATCCTGCGGCGTGTGGCGGCCGAGGGCGAGGTGCGATTGCGAGCCGCGGTGGCGCGATAGAATGATAGAATGTTTCTATCATGACCAAAGGCCCTGGCCTTTGCGCGCAGCTGACCGTCAGCCGAGTGCGAGGTCGAGCAAACGGTCGAAGCGGGCGCCCCAGGAGTTGGTCTGCACGAACGTGAGGCGCTCGTCCTCCTCGGCGCGGCCGAGCGCGAGCGCGGCGTGCACGGCGTCGGGGTAGCCGGCGCTGTCGTCGACGAGCGTGACGCGGGGGTCGACGCCGCGCACGGGCTGGAGGTTGGTGGCGACGACGGGCAGGCCGCCGGCGAGGTACTCGTAGAGCTTCAGGGGGCTCATCGCCTCGGTGAGCGGCGAGCGCACGTGCGGGATCAGGCCGACGTCGGCGACGCGGATCAGGCCGGTGACGGCCTCGCGCGAGAGCGCGGGGCGGATCTCGATGTTGGGCGCGGCGCGCAGCGGCAGGAGGTGCTGGGCGTCGCAGAGCGGGCCGACGAGCAGCACGGTGGCGTGCGGGTGTGCGCGCGCGATCGCGAACAGCCCGACGACGTCCAGGCGCGAGTCGAGCGAGCCGGCGTAGAGCAGCAGCGGGCGGCGTAACCCACCGAGCCAGCTCGGCGGCGCGGGATCGCCGACCCACTCGGCGGGCTCGAGGCCGTTGGGGATCACGGCGCGGGGGCCGGTCGGCTCGAGGCGCTCGAGCACGGGCGTGGAGACCGCGGCGACACGCCGCCCGCGCTGCGCGACGCGCGCGAAGCTCTCGCGGTAGGCGGGCCACCAGCGGCGATGGGGCGGATAGGCGCACCAGTCGTCGGTCGCGTAGAACGTGACGGCGCTCGCCCACGGACAGTCGAGGAAGCCGGCGAGCAGCGGGTGCGCGGTGATCACGACGGGGTCGACGAGCCCCATGCGCCGCACCTCGTGGCGCATCGCGCGCTCGTACGCGGCGCCGGCGCGCTGCGCGCCGGCGAGCGAGGTCGGGTCGTGGCGGCGCAGGCGCAGCGGCTGCAGCAGGTGCGCGGTCTCGCTGCGCGGAAACGCGACGCGCTCGCGCGTGGTGAGGTCGCGCGCGACCTTTACGGGCAGGCTGCGCATGAGGTCGCAGATCAGCACGCGCCGCACGCGGCGGTGGGAGACGAGCGTGCGCGCGAGGCGGTCCTCGGGCATGAACCAGCCGCGCCGCGCGGCGGCCTGCCAGCTGACGTAGGAGAAGGTGAAGACGACGTCGCGATCGGCGGTGGCGTGGGCTCCGAGGACGTCGAAGCGCGAGCTCACGTCGAGCATCGGCGCTCCCGGCTCACGGCGCGCATGGGTCCTCCGCGCGCGTTGCGAACAGGTGCAGGCAGTCGCCGGGGAGCACGCGGTCGAGCGCCCACAGCGCGGGCGCGATCGCCCACGCGGCGAGTCGCAGTCCGCGCCCGCTCCAGCGCGCGCGTCCGAACGCGGCGTACTGGAGGCTCAGCAGCAGCGCGGGGCGCATCGAGGCGGTCGTCCGCGCGGTGGGGTGCAGCCCAACGCGCACGAACATGTCGACGAGCGTGCGGCTCTCGAAGTGCTGCAGGTGACGCGGGAGGTCGAGCTGGAACCAGCGCGGCCCGAACAGGCGGCGCTGCCAGCAGCCGAAGTTGGGGACGGCGACCGCGAGCGTCCCGCCGTCGCGCAGCAGCGCGGCGGCCTGGCGCAGGCTCGCGAGCGGATCGGGAACGTGCTCTAGCGAGTGGTTGAAGACGATCGCGTCGAACGTGGGGCCGCGCCACGGCGCGTCGTCGAGCGTGCCGGTGTGCGCTTCGACGCCGGCGGCGCGCGCCCGCGCGGCGGCTTGCGCGGAGGGCTCGACGCCCGCGACCGACCAGCCGTGGCGCGCGAACGTCGCGGCGAGCGCGCCGCTGCCGCAGCCGACGTCGAGCAGGCGCCCGGGCGCCACACGCGCCTGCCGTGGCCCGGTCCGTGTGCCCTCTCGCGCGGCGCGAGCGTCGTTCGGCGCGGGCGCGCGGCGGTAGAGCGGGCGGTAGGGCCCGAAGCGCACGATGGCCTCCAGGCGCGCGCGTTCGACGAGCCCACCGAGGCGACCGGCGCGCTCGGCGCGCTCGGGGTAGTAGACCTCGGGGTAGTAGTCCGCGAACTGCTCCGCGCGCAGCCGCGGCTGGGTGGACGCGAGGCCGCAGCTCTGGCAGGCGAGCACCGCGAAGTCCCCCGGGCCGCCCATCAGGCGGTCGTGGCTGCGCAGCAGCTCGCGCCCGCGAAGCGGCGCGCCGCAGCCGGGGCAGCTGGCGGCGGCCGGCTCCGCGGCCGACGAGTTCGATGGCGCGGCTAGCGTTGCGGGCATCTCGCTCGACAAACGCGCGGCGCGCGGGGGAACTTCCTGGCCCCACAAGGCCCGCCACGCCCAACTCGTTTGTCGAGCGGTACCTGATGTCGAGCGAGTCCCACAAAGAGGCGACGCTGAGCGGCGTGCGCTGGGTGATGCTGACGCGGATCGCGAGCGAAACGCTGGCGTTGGGCGCGACGGTGGCGCTGGCGCGGCTGCTGAGCCCGGCGCAGTTCAGCCACGCGGCGGTGGCGCTGATCTTCATGCCGCTGGCGACGATTCTGACGTTTGAGGGGTTCGCGTCGGCGTTGGTGCAGCGGGAGTCGATCGCGGACGTGGATGTGCGGGCGGCGGTCGCGATGAGCCTGGCGGGCGGCGGCGCGCTGAGCGCGCTGGCGGCGGCGCTGACGCCGCTGTGGGGCCTGGTGTTCGGGTCGCAGACGGCGGCGATGATGCTGCTGATGTCGCCGGTGTTCCTGCTGGCGTCGATCGGGGGGGTCTCGCGGGCGCTGCTGTGGCGCAAGCTCGAGTTCCGGCGGACGAGCGTGATCGAAATGTGCGCGCTGGCGACGGGGAGCGTGACGGCGCTGGCGCTGGCGCTGGCGGGCGCGGGGCCGCGGGCGATCGTGCTGGGAGCACTGGCGCAGGTGGCGCTGGGCACGGCGCTGCTGTTCGCGGCGGCGCCGGCACCGCTGCCGCGTTGGCACCGACGCTCGCAGCGCGAGATCGGCGGCTTCGGCGTGCCAGCGGCGCTGGCGGGGCTGGTGGACGTGCTGTTCCGCAACGTGGACTACGCGATCGTGGCGGCGCGGCTGCCGGCGGCGCAGACGGGGATCTACTGGCGCGCGTTCAACCTCGGCGTGGTCTACCAGGACAAGCTGAGCGGGGTGATGATGCAGCTGGCGTTCCCGGTGTACTCGCGCACGGAGAGTCGCGCGGAGCTGCGGCGGCTGCACGAGCGCGCGACGCGGGTGCACGCGGCGGTGATCTTCCCGCTGCTGGCGTCGCTGATCGTGTTCGCGCCGATCGTGATCCCGCTGGTGCTGGGCTCCGCGTGGACGCCGTCGGTTGGCCCGACGCAGATCCTCGCGGTGGCGGGCATGGTGGCGGCGATCCTGACGGGCTACCCGCAGGTGATGCTCGCGGTGGGGCGCCCGCGGGCGCTGTTGAACTTCAACCTGGCGATGCTCGCGGTGTACGCGACGGTGGTGGCGCTCGCGGTCGGCCACGGCCTGATCGCGGTCGCGATCGCGGTGGTGATCGTGTACCTGGGAATTCTCGTCGGCGTGTACCACTTCCTGCTGGCGCGTTATGTGGGGCTATCGATCAAGCGACTGCTCCCCGAGCTCGGCCCGGCGCTTGCGGGCTGCGTGGCGCTGGCGGCGGTCACGGAGCCGCTGCGGTTGGCACTCGAACCGTCGCTCCCGCGCATCCTCACACTCGCGGTGGCCGGCGGCGCGGGGCTGCTGGCGTATGCGGGCACGCTGCGCGTGGTCTCCCCGGCGGCGTGGCGCGACCTGGCGCTGCTGCTGGTACGCGTGTTCCCCCCGCTGGGGCGGCTGCATTTGCGGCGGGGCGGGGTCGTCGCGGCCGCCGAGCCGTCGCGCGGTGCGGTTACGACACAGGTCGAGCCCTCGCACGGGGCGGTGGGCTGAGAGTTCGCGCGTGGGCGTGGCGCAGGCCGCTGCGCACGTAGCGAGGGCGCTGCGTCCCGCGCGCTACGCGGCGGCGGTGGCGCCGTCGCGTTCCCTGGCGCCACCTCGCACAATAGCGTCGCAGCGATGTGCATTTTAGTAGTGCCATGGTTTGCAAAATGGTAGTGTAGGGACGGATCGTGAGCACGCGGATGCGCCCCTCGCGCTCTGCGAGCGCGACCTCGCGGCGCCGAGCGTCAGCGTCACGGAGTTCCTCACGGGCCGCCGCCCGACGATCGCGGGCGCGTGCGCGACGCGCCTGGAGGATTATGCGCGCGAGATCGTCCGCTCGGGCTTCCCGGGCCTGCGCGAGCTTCCCGCGCGGACACAGCGGGCGCAGCTGGACGGCTACCTGCGGCACATCGTCGACCGCGACTTCCCGGAGCTCGGACACGAGGTGCGCAACCCAGCGGCGCTGCGGCGCTGGATGAGGGCGTACGCGGCGGCGTCCTCGACGACGGCGTCGTTTGAGACGATCCGCGACGCGGCGAGCGCCGGCCACGGCGAGAAGCCGGCGAAGACGACAACGCTGCCCTATCGCGACGTGCTCGAGCGCCTCTGGGTCCTCGACCCGGTGCAGGCGTGGCTGCCGACGCGCAACCGCATCGCGCGGATCTCCTCATCCCCCAAGCACCAGCTCGCGGACCCCGCGCTCGCGGCGCGCCTGCTCGGCGTCGACGCGGACGCACTGCTGGAAGGCCGCCCGAGCGCGCCACCGGAGGCGACCGTGGGGCACCTGCGCACGAGCGGCGGCGCGCACGAGATCGACCTGATCCTGGAGCGCGCCGACGGACGCGTGCTCGCGATCGAGGTCAAGCTTGCCCGCGACGTCGCCGACCGCGACACCGTCCACCTACGCTGGCTCGCACAGCACATCGGCGACGAGCTGCTCGACGCGGTGATCGTGACGACCGGCAGCGAGGCCTACCGACGCCGCGACGGCATCGCGGTCGTACCCGCGGCGCTGCTCGGGCCGTAAAACCTAGCGTGGGTCGCTGTGCCCCTCGTGCTCATCGATCGGGACGGCGGTGCACCGGTGGTACGCTCGCTCGGATGGCCAGTCGCGCGCCTGGAGATCTTACTGAGCGCGCGCGACGGCGAGACGGACGCGCGGTCTCGACCGCGCTGGGTTGCCCACTGCGAGGCAGCGGGCAACTGCGGTCGAGCGCGCGTCCGGCGACGCTGGCACGTCGCTGTCAGCTCTCTACACAGGCCCTATGTCACACTCAAATATCCACCAAAGCGGTGGGTGAAAAATTCAGACCCTTCAACGATAAGTACCTCTGAATTACATGAAAGGCCTTCATTTTCATAGCGCGCGCCCACATGGGTTTCGTACACTTCTCCCACGAAGTGTCCGTAGGTTTGCAGTCCTTTGCCAATCATTGGTTCTGCGCCCCTTTTACACACAAAGCTCTTTTTGATCGGGCTATTCTCGATTATTTCCCACCCCAATGTTTTGCTGCTTACTTCGAGGTTCACAGCACCGTATTTACCTTCGACGAGGCTCGTTTTCCAAGGCAGGCCGAGCGGCTCAATTTCCACTGAGGTCGCTTTTGACGTGCCGCCGTTCTCGACGTGACATGGTATCGGACCGGGAAACGCTTCTCCGGCTATCCTTTCAATTTCGCCGCTTGCGTCGTTTCCAACTCCCACCCTGCCGGTTGTTTTGGTCCCACACCCAATCTTTAGTCCTGTGAACAATAATTCCAAGGTCAGGCTCTGTTCCCCAGTTATTGAGACCGGCCCTTCTAGTTTTTGGTTCTGGATCAGCCATTCATGTGCGGAGGCACCTGCTGCTGGGAGCACTACAAATGCGAGTAGCGCGATTAGCGCTACTGGCAGTGCTTTGATCGTTTTCATTTACCCCTCCAGGGATTGGGATTGTGTGTTGCTACTTTTTGTGCTGTTTGTGTTTCTTTGTCTTGGTCTTTCTTCTGACCTTCGGGCACGCGCCGGTCTTTGCGCGTGTGGATCTGCGTTTGCACGCAGTTCGGTGTTTGCTGGCGGGCACAGTGGGGTTGGGGAAGGCGATGGGGGGTGTGGCCAGCAGCGGGGATGGTGTTGGTGGGATCAGGGGTGAGGTGAGGCCTGGGGTGGTGAATGTGAGGGTTTGCCCGGTCGCTTCGCCGTAGCCGCTGTGGACCTGGATGCGGTAGGCGTAGGTTGTGCCGGGTTGCAGGCCGGAGAGTTGCAGGGACTCCGCGACGTTGGTGGTTTCGCCGTCGACCTGTGCGGAGAGTACGATGCCGTACTGTGTCGCGGCGCCCGCGTTGACGCCGAGTTCGAAGGTGTATGTTGCGGGGTTTCCGTCGGGGTTGACGGTGCCCGTGATCGTGGCGGCGGTTGGTGTGATCGCGCTTGCGGGTCCGGTTTCGGCTTGGAGGTCGTGCGCGATGGTGGCGGTCGTGAAGCTGCCTTCTTCGCCGGTTGCTTTTCCGCCGAGCGTTTGGCCTTCTTCTTCGAATTCGTTGTTCGCGACGAGCCGGTAGCGGTAGGTGGTGTTTTCGGCGAGCCCGTGAATTTCACGGGTGGCGGTGATCGCACCGTACTGCGAGGATTCTTCTGTTTCGGTGAAGAGCACGGTCGGGCAGGCCTGCAGCGACGCGCACGCGCCGTATTCGAAGTGGTAGCGGGTTGGGGCGTGCTCGGGGTTGACCTGGGCGCTGAGCACCGCCGACTGGGTTCGGATGAACGGCGCGCTCGGGGACCCCGGGGTCAGGGGTGGAATTACGGGGGTGTGAAAGGAGCGCTGTTCGCTGGCCTCGGTGAGCGGTTCGCCGTGGACGGGGGCCTGCGCGGCGAGCTGGTAGTCGTAGGTCTGGTTCGGTTCGAGCGCTTCGAGTGTCCAGTGCACCGGTTCGAATGTGCCGCCGGACCCGGTGAACGCGACGGGGGTGCTGGATCCCAGGGCGGAGTTTGTGCCGTATTGGAAGAGTGCGCTTGTCGCGAGGCTGTTGGGGTTCACTTCGCCGCAGAGCACCGCGCTCGTCGCCGCGACCGCCGGCGCGCAGGTCCGCATTTCGGCGAACACGATCGGTTCATAGCCTTCGACCTCCTGGGTGGATGGCGGCGCAAGCGGCCCATGCGTCGCCAGTGCGGCCTCCGTGATATAGGCCTCGCCGGGCGCCGGGGCGCTCGCCGGCGCGAACGCAAGCCCTCTCGGAGCGGCCATTCCGCCGATCGACGGCTCGAATTCGCTGACTTTGCTGCCGGTCGTCGTGTAGAGCTCCCCATAGAATCTTCCGAAGATCGTTTCGTGGTGTTCGTAATGTTCGGGTAGTTCCTCGATGGTGCCGAGATGACCCGACGGGTCGATCGCAAGCGCCAACACTTGTGCGTTGGGGCTGGCCGGCCCGATCACGGTAGGTTGCAGTTGTCCCGCGGCGTCATACTCGTGCACACCCCCCAACGGGGACTCGACGAGGAATACATCGCCGGCGGCGTCCACGGCCAGGGCGGCCGTGTAGCCGGACGCCAGGAGGCCCGCGAGCGAGATTTCGCCGGCCCATTCTCCAGTTGCCTTGAACACCTGGACACGCCCCTGGTCACCCACATAGAGCAGGTCGCTCGGGCCCCCGACAGCCAATAGGCTTCCTGGTCCTTCCTCGGGGTTGAATGCGCCGCGAATGGTGCTTTCGGGAGAAGCCTGGATGCCCGCCTTGCAGGTGTCTTTGGATGCTGCGGTGCAGAGGTTCTTTTCGGTTTCGGTGGCGCCGGGGGTGTTGTCCTTTGTTTCGTTTACTTCGCCGCCGATCGTCAGTATGAACGTGCCCGCTTCGGTGTACTCCGAGACGCGGTAGTACGGTCCGTCGAGGACGTAGACGTTGCCGGTGATGGGGTCGACCGCCACGTCGCGCGGTGAGCCTTGGTCTTCGGCTTGGCCGCTGCCTTCTTCGCCTGCTTGGCAGGTGTCGGTGGAGGCGGCGGTGCAGATGTCGCGTTCGGCTTGGGGGGCGCCTGCTTCGATCTTCGTCTTGTTGACGTTCCAGCCGAACATCGAGATGAACGCGCCTGCCGGGGAGAGCTCCTGCACGCGTTTGTTGGGGTCGTCGGCGACGTAGAGGTCGCCTTGTTTGTTGACGGCGACGCTTCCGGGATCCAGGAAGCCGCCGGGTTCGCCGCTTTCGATGCCGGGCTGGCAGGTGTTTTTGGATTCGATGGTGCAGACGTCCCCGTCGTTGGTGGCGTTGACCTGCTTGCCGTAGTGGCTTGCGAGGATCAGCTGGTTGGGGGTCACCGCGCTGGCCGCAGCGGGCAAAAGCAGCAGGAGCGTTGCGGTCGTGGCGAGCAGCGCGCGGAGCGTGGTTTTGGCGGTGGGGGTTCTCATCGGTGGCTGCCTGTCTTTCTGTGGCCGTGAGCTCTGGCGCTGCGGGATCGGTGTTTGGCGGTCTTGCGTTTTGTGGGTTTGGTGCAGCCGGTGACTGCGATCGTGGTGCTCTGGTGGATCGCGGCGCCGTTTTGCGCGACGAGTTCGGTCGGCATCTTCAGCGCGGTCGCGCAGAGGTTGGTGTTTGCGGCCAGCGCGGAGTAGGGCCCCTGGGGGAGGTAGAGCTCGAAGGTGGAGACCGGGACGTCGGGGACGGTCTTGAAGGTGCTGCTCGTGATCCCCGTCTTGCTGATGAACGTCGACCCGGTCAGGTCGACCCTGACACCGTCGCCTTGGAGCACGACGACGAGCGAGGGGAACGCTTCCCCGCCGTGGCTAACGAAGTACGCCGGCCCGGAGAGCCCCACTGGCAGCAGCGGCGTGCTGGCTCTGACGACCCCGACGATCGACGCTGGGGGGCAGCCACTGGGGTTGCTCTGGAACTGTGCGGCGGGGCAGGCCTTCTGTAGTGTCGTCAGCCGCGAGGGCAGCTGTTTGGGTAGCGCTACTTTGACGTAGGCGATGTTCGCCTCGCTGCCGGGGGAGCCGGGGGGGTAGGAGAGCTTGACGTCCAGGCTCGCGCCGCGCAAGCGGCTGGCGTGCGCGCTCGTGGACGCCTGGAAGCTCGGCTGGAACGCGAGGCTTTTGCAGCCGGCGGCCGCGAACGGGCTCCCGACGTTCGCGAGTGCCTGCTGGGCGCCGCTGACGGTCGCGGTGACCTGCTGGGAGCGGCAGCTGGTGGGGTTGAACATGAAGGCGGGCCTGTCGATGTTGACCGTGACCTCTTTCAGGCGCAGCGGCACCCCGAAGACGATCTGTGGCAGCGGGTCGCTGGTGACGGTCAGCGCGGCGGTTTCGGGGTTCACGTCGATCCGGGCACGCACGACGACGAGACCAAGGTTGAACGGGCCCGCGACCGCGTCGGTGACGATACTCAACCCGAACGGCGCACCCCTATAGCCCGTTGTGAGGTAGACGCTGCCGCCGATTTCAAAGGGGTGCGAGCCGGCACCAGAGGCGACCCTTGTCGTCCCGATCTTCGATGCTTGGGGGCAGGTGCCCTGCGCGGCCTGCGGTTCCCCGCAGAGCGGGACGCTGGAGAGCATCCCGAGCAGGCCGCTCGGGGTGTGGACCTGGATCCCGGAGATGTACTGTTCGCGGTCTTGGCGCGTGAAGTTCAGCGTGAACGGTGTGAACGCCCCCGCCTGCGGGCTGACCGTCCCCGCCGAGAAACCAGGGTTCAATCCCTCCGCGGCGGGGCACCCTTCGACGTCAAAGAACGAGGACGGCGCGGCGTCGGGGTCGCCCTGCACGAACGCGCCTTCGGGTGTCACGCCCGGTGCGCTCCACGGCGCGAGGTCGCTGCTCGTCCTCGCGGCCCCGCACGCCGCGGGGTTATCGAGCGGCGCGCGGGGGCCGCCGTTGAGATGGATCTTCAGTTCGCTGAACGGCAGCTGCGGGTTGCCGAGGAACTTCGTCGTGAGCTGCCCCGTCGCGGGGTTGGCCTCCGTTTTCCCTTCGACCTTGAGATTCACACCGCTATCGCCGAGCGCCCCGCTGCCGCCGAGTTCCAGGTAGAGCCGGTAGAGGTTGCCATCCAGCGCATCCTGTTCGGTGCACGGCGCCTGACCCGCCCCGCCACAGCCCGGCCGCGCGAGATACAAATGGCCCCTGACGGGTTCGGGCAGCAGCGGCGTGAGCGCTTCCGCGGTACCGACGATCGACGCGTCCGGGCAGTGCCCCGGCGCGAGCTGCAGTTCCCCGTTGAGCCCGCGTTCTTCGGATTCCGCCCCGGAGAAGTTGATCCCTTCCGGCCCCGATTCGCTACACGCCTGGATCCCATCCACAACACCAGGGCTAATCGACACGCCCTCCGGGAGCGTCACGACCGCGTCGCGCAACTGCGGTGTCGCGGCGCCCCGGGGTTCCTCATTCTGAGGCACCTTCAAAGTGACATTCAACCCGACCGGCGCGTCCGCGAGCAGCGTGTCTGGCTGCACTTCGATCCCAGGGCTAAAGCTCAGCAGGTTGCATTCGCTCATCGCCGGCAGCGTCGTCGACGCCGACCTGTACACACCCGGGTTCTCCCACGAATCCGCCGAGACCGTCGCCGTCTCCGGCCCCGCCGTGCAATCCGCCGGCATCGTCAAGAACGGCACTTCCGGCGCACCACTAGACTCAAACCCACCTTCACAAGTCTGAACCTTTTCGACCAGCGCGCATTTCAAGCCGCGCTGGCGGGTATGCAGCGGGCTGGCCGGCACACCCCAGAACGTCAGTTCCGCACTATAAAGTTCGCTGAGCGGAATCCCGTTGCTGACGACCGTCAACTGGTAGGTCGAGCCGACCCGCACCACATGCGCCGTCAACAGGTAGGTCACCTTGTAAGGGGTCACGAGACCAAACTCCGCCGACTGCCCCGCTTCCGGGGTCAGATTCACGATCGGCCCGATCGTTTCCTTCGCCCCCAGATGAAACACCACGACACCGATCTGCGTAGCCGCAGGACACGCCTTACCGACCGCGAGCGTCAGACCGAGCGGACACCGCGGCACCGCCTGCGGATCACCCAAAAGACCCGCCGGCAGATCCGTCACAATGTCCTTCGGGTCACCCGTCGGCCCCAGAATCGCGCGCCCTTCGTTATCATGCCCCACGACTTCCGTCGGAAATCTCACCGTCGTAGTCAACGCGAACGGATGACCCCCCGCACGCGTATACGCTTCCGGAGGATTTACAAACCGTATGTCCCCGGGTGCCGGTTCTTCGATTTCTTGCGGAAACCCCGTCGTTTGCAGCGAAACGCTCACACCAAACGGCTGTTCCGCCGCCGCCGGCGCCACCGACGCCAGCATCACGGCCGTGGAGAACACCCCCAGCAGCACCAGGCGCCGTGCGAAAAGCAGAATTCCGGGCGCGTTCTTTACGGTTGCCATGACTACTTCCTCCCCTTGCCGTGGCCGCTCGTCTTACGCCGGCCGTGGCGTCTTGTAGCTTTTCGCTTCCCCCGCCGCTTCACCGTCTTGGGCTTCGTCTTCGCCCGCGCCGTTTCTGTGGCGGCCGGGGGGGCGGGGGCTGCTTCTGGGGTCTGGGAGACGCTGCCGGGGACCAGCAGCGGCGCGGGGTTCGTCAACGCGCCCTGACACGCATCACCCGCGCACGGTTCGCGCGAGGCCGCCGCCAACGGGAAGCCGCCACCCAGACGCGCGTCATAGAGATCCGGCGCCCCATCCGAATCCTGCGACACCAGCCCTTCGGAGGTCAGAAAGAAAATATCCCGCCCCGACACGGAGATCGTCAACGCCCGCCCGCCGCCTTCACCGTTATCGCCCGGCCCCACGAGCGAGACGACGCCTTCACTCCAACCCGGCTCCTCATGCCATTCGTAGTTGTTGATCACACCTGCCCGCGCCAGCGGCGAGAGCTGCTCGCTGGTCGCAAACACAACCCGCGACCCATCTTCGCTGATCGCCCGCAGATAACCCAATTCAACGCCGAATTCGCTGTCATTGCCATCAGCGTCAGCGCCCCCTTCACCGATGGAGACCCGGTCGAGCGTCCCACTCAACGCGTCATAGCGGTAGATGTCACGCGCGGTATCGCTATCCCCCGGCAAGAGCCGACCAAAACTCGAAAACAACAGGAAACGAGCATCACCGCCAGCCGTCTCGGCCTGCAGGTTCTGTCCGCTCCAGAGGCCAGTGTCGTTTCCCGAAGCATTTTCTCCGAATTCGAGGGTGCTCGGGCAGCGCACTTCCTTGGCCAACCCCGAGAGTTCTGGACCGGAGCACAGGTCGGTGACAAACACCGGGGCACCCCCACTGGAGTCGTACACATACAGGTTGTCGGCGCCCCTGACGGCAGCGCGGCCTTCCGCATTGGGTGCACCGCTCAACACGCCCCGCGCGACGAAATACACGCGCGAACCATCAGCGGCCGTCGCGACGACGCCCTGCACTTCGGCCGCTTCACCGGAGTGCGGATCATGCGAGACCTGCACGAGCGAGGTCACTTCCCTTTCCGCGACGCCACAAGCCGGATCGCCCGCCGGACAGCCGATCTTCGCCAGGTAGAGATCCCTCGCGCCGTCTTCGTCGCTGCTCGTGAGTGGCGCCGCGGTCGTGAAGAGCACCGTCGAGCCATCTTCAGAGGCAGCGACGAATTGTGCCGGCGGGCGCGTCGCGGCTTCAGGACCGCACGGCACTTCGCTGCACGGCGACAACGGCCGCGACACTTCAACAGTCCGCGCGCCCCCGAGCCGCACAAACAGCTGCTGATGTAGACCGCATTCCCCGCCTGCTGGCGTCGTCGTGAAGAAGACCTCTTCACCATCGTCAGGCAGGGGGAGCGTCTGCGCACCCGGGCCCGTTGAGGCGGTGCCGGTGACATCGCAGCTCGGATTGATCAGCTGACCGTTGTTTTTCACGCCAACCAGACGCAGCACGCCCGCTTCCGCACCAGTGGTGCTCAGGTCATACTCCTCCCTTGTATCGAGTTCGGCCCCGACTGCCTCGGGCAGTAGCGCTTCTTTATTATCGTCGGTAAAGAAAACGATGTGCGAGAAATCCTCGCTCGCCCCCACAAGCTCCGGTATAAACGAACCTTCACCCACGGCGTTCAGGACTTTCCCCGCGACCTGAAAGCTCGCCGGGTCAGCGGCGCCGGCGGTCGCGTGCACCATGTACTCCGCTTCTTTCCTCGTGCCTTCTGCCCGCCCCTGATCGGGGCCGGGAACACCCTCGTTCAAAGACAGTTCCAGGTTCGGCGAAAGACCTTGAGGCCGGCCCCCTCCCAGCTGGGCAGGCAGAAGCGAGGCGGGCGGCGCGAGCGAGGTCGTCGACCAGCCCGCGGGGCCACGACGGGCGATATAACCGGTCAGACCGCTGAACAGGGCACCCGAGAAGGCACCAAACGACTGAAACTCAACGCTTTCGCCGTCCGGCGCCACCGCCGGCACGCCCGCTTCCGGGCCGATCCCGCCCACCCCGTAGCCGCCCTTGAACAACGGGCTGACCATCTCATACACCCGGCCTTCAGGAACGGCAAGCGCGGTCGTGGGCGCCGCCCCCGCAAACACGCAGACCAGCGCGAGGAGCAGCGCGAGCCCACTCATCCCGACGAATACCGGTCGATCGTCTGTGAGCATAGCTTGCTTCCTCCCGTTGTCGTTGCCGAAAAGACGATCGCGCACCCCACAGAACACCCGACTGCACCGCACCCTGCTCCCCAGCTGCGGAAGGCCCGTCATCGCGTGCTCTCACGCGCAAGTGCGGGGTTAACCTGCAGGCGCTGCGCGACCTGCCACCCCAGCGGTGTGAGCGTCCACGCGTTGGGCTCCCCCTTGGCATGACCCTCACCGCCGTTGGCCGTAAGCCCAAGGCGCTCCAGCCGCGCCAGCAGCTTCGATATCTGCCCCTGGTCCTGCACGCCCGCGTGCTCTGCGACCTGGCGATTGTTGACCCCCGGCCGCTGCGCAATGCCCTGCAACACCCGCGCCGTGCGATACGTCAAGCGCATCGGGATCTCACGCAACGGGTCGCTTTGAGTACCCGCGAATGCCGCTGGCCTGTTGCCCGCCACTGAAGCTGTGCTGGGCGTGGGACGCGTCTGCTCACGACGTGCCGCCGCCGGCCCCAGGTAGGGCAGGACAATCAGGCCCATCAGCTCACCCGTCAGCGCCGCCAGCGGCTCGCGATCCCCATGCAAGAGACGGGCGTGGAGGATCGCAAACGCCGCACCAACCAAACCCTCCGCTGTCAGTGGGGAGCAGTCGCTTGCCCTTGCACCCGACCCCCGACCCTCATCCAACACTGTCGCGATACGAGTCAGGATCGCCTCACGACACTCCAACACCGCCTGCCCGCCACGCAACCCCTGCACCACACACACCCGCGCGAGCGCCGGCTCACGATCAAAGAACGCAAGCACCACCCCCAGGCCCCCCCGCACCCGCTCACGCCACGACAAACCATCCAACTCAGCCTGGGCGAGCTCGCCCTCGAGGATCCCCACGACGTCCTCAAGCAGCGCCGCCAAACACGCGTCGCGATCCTCAAACAACTCATAGAACGTACGCCGCGATACCCGTGCGCGGGCGGTGATCTGCGCGACCGTCGTACGCGCATACCCATACTCCTCGATCGCGCCCACCGCACCCACCAGCAGCCGCGAACGCTGAATCTCACTCACCTGATCCCGCGGGAAGCCGCCACGCGCCGCCAGCTGCGCCGGGGCACGACGCTCCCCCGCCGCACGCCGACGCCCCGCCGCCGAAGACGACACCGACGCGCCCGAGACCGCGCGCGAGCGCACCCGCCGCGCCATCACACCCACCCCCACACGCGCACGCGACATGGGGAAGCCCAAGCCCCCGCCACACGGGGGCCCGGGCGGCGCGAGAACGCGCGAGAGTCGAAGCTAGGTTCTAGCCCCGGCCCTGAAGAGAGAGAGAGAGAGAGAGAGATGACCCAGCGAGAAGCTGGGGCATCTAGCCAGGGCCAACTCACCAACCGCGCCGACGCCCGTCATGTATCTCCCATCAGAAACCACGCTAACCAAGCTCCCTCATCAGAAAACCGACCCGGCCCCTCTACCCAAACACCCTCATAAGCACTACACAGGTCGACCACAAGAGCAGACCCCAACCAGACCCTATGTCTGTCCGCGACCACCACACGGCCGACGTAACAAGAACAACGATAGCCACCAGCCGGGTGAGCTGTCAATAGCTTGTTGTCTGCGAACCGTCGAGGACCCGGCCCCCGCGTGGTCGTCGTCCGCTCGGCCCAGGCGCGAGCAACGGTTCGCGCACCCCCGCGCGATGCGTGGGCGCGTCAGGCCGATCGGACGCCGCCCCCGCCGTGGGCCTGCGTCGGGTAGGTCGGACAGCCGACGTAATCGCCAGGGTGCGCCTCACGTCCGTAAGCCGCGCGGTGGTGCCGGTGGCGTACCCACTCGTTGAGGAGGCGGCAACGGCTCGAGTCGCGACATGGCGGCGGGAGCGGCGCGAAATACGCACAGGCACGCCCCCTCGGGTCGCGCCGCGGCAGACTGCGTAGCGGCTCCACCTCGTGCTCGGCGAGCCATCGGTACCACTCTGCCCACACGGTGCTCTCCTCGGCGGCGAGGTAGATACCCTCGACCACCGCGCCCCGTTGCCAGCGTCCGTCGGCGGGAACCGGCGGACGGCCGAGCGGGCCGCTGCCGGCAGGCGTGTGACGCAGCCAGCTGCCTGAGACCGGCACACTTGCGACCGGCCCCTCCACGTCGCTCAGGAAAAAGTCGGCGCCTCGAGGCCGGCAACGATCTGCGAGAGCTCGTCGTATCCGCCGGCGGCGAGCACGTCGATCGGCTTGCGGTGGCCGAGCGCGACGAGCGGACGGTTGAGCCACACCGGAATGTACTCGTGCTCCACCACGGCGGCGAGCCGCTCGGTGATCGCGGAAAGCTCCACCAGGCGTTCGGCGCGCCGCCCGCGCGGCGCGCGCGTGCGATGCAACCAGGCGCTGACAGTCGAGAGGCCCGCCCCGGTCGCCCGCGCGATGTCGCGCTCGGTCAACGGCGCGAGCTGCCTGATCCTGATCGCCTCGTCGGCATACGCCAAGCTCATTCCCCCAAATGTAGCAGAAAACGGAAGCAAAACGGAAGGTAATGTCGGTTCTGCTCAGCGCGTTCGTGGGTGCCATAGGGAAGCGCCGAGGCGATGTCGTAGAGCGGGGCGAGTCTGACCTGGCCGCCGCGGTGACCCGCCGAAACCGCAGGTACCATCGGAGAATGTCGCCACAATCAAAGGCGGTTCTAGCTCGCGAGCATCTTACGCGCGCCAGTCGCGCATTTGAGGTCGGAGATCGAGTGGTCGGCGTGACCTTCCTGCACCTCGCCACGGAGGCAGCGGTTGTAGCGCTCGCGGAGCTGAATGGCATCGCGACCGAACGCCAGCACTGGCGTAAGGGGGAGGCGGCGACCGAGCTGCACACGCGCGGCATCCTGACGGCGGATCTCGGTCCGATGCTGGAGTTGCTCAACCAGGCGCGCAAGGACGCCGGCTACGAGGGCGAGGACCCGGACTTGGGCGACTGGACCTCAGAGGAGCTCCTGAGCACCGTCAAGGACGCCGTGCACACCGCCGAGGAAGTCGCGCTCGCCGTTCCAGATGAGCAGGGAGAGGGATCGGCAGACACCCCGGAGGAGTCGAGCCCATGACCGTAGTGGATGCAATGACCCCGCTGTCCGAGGCGCGATGGAATGCGCGCCTGCGTGGCGATCGCCAGCGAGCGACCAAGCTGCAAACACCAGCGCAGCGGCGGGCTACCGAGACGATCCTTCAGCGCGCGCTTGCCCATGGCGCCGCAGCCGTGGCGCTCACCGGCTCAACCGTCCGAGCGCAGCGAACGGCGATGAGCGACCTCGATTTCATGATCGTCGGCAAACGCCCGAACCTCGACGGCATCCACGAAGACATCGACGTGTACGCGGCGGACACGTCGGCGCTCTGGGAGCGGCTGCTAGCCGGCGACGACTACATCCAGTGGACACTGCGCTTTGGCTGCATCCTGCACGACGACGGCGTCCTACACAACGCAAGCCGCTACATCGATGAGCACGACCTCGCGCCGTCCGCAGAGCGCAAGCTCGCGCAGGCCCGCCGCGGGCTGACCCTGGCCCACCTTGTTCACGATAGCGGCGACGTCGAGGCCGCCCGCGAGCAATGTCGCGCGGCGCTGACCACGATCGCGCGGTGGCGGTTGATCGCAAGCGGAGAGTTTCCGCTCGCGCGTAACGAGCTCTCCGACCAACTGCTCGCGCTCGGCTGCTGCCATCTGGCCGCGGCACTACACCGACTGATCCACGACCAGCCCTCGCGCGATGATCTGCGCACCGACCTCGCGCTCGCCGAGCAGCTCATCAGCACTCGACCAAGACAGCTTCCGCACCCTCCGCCTCAGCAGCCGGTTTCTTGTCGGAATCGCGCCGGAATGCTACACTAGCGAGATGACGCTTGCGCATGCCGAAGAGGCGATCCACGTTCATGACACCGGCCATCTCTCCGACCGCGAGATCGCGCGCGCGACGGGGGCGGCGCCGAGCACGGTGCGGGAATGGCTGGCGCGCCGCAGCGCCCCGACCGGAGTGCGCGCCGAGCGGCTCGTCGAGCTCTCGGCGCTGGTCGAACGCCTCGCGCGAGTGATCCGCCCGACGTACATCCCGATCTGGCTCAGCAAGCCGATACCTGCCCTCGACGACGATAAGCCGCTCGACCGCATCGCGCGGGGCGACTACCGCGCCGTCGCACGACTCATCTCCGGCCTCGAGGACCCGGGCGCAAGCTGAAGTGACGCTCAGCGTCGCAGCGATCGCGGTCCGCGGCCGCTGGCTCAAGCACACCTACCCCGGATCGCCGGCGCTGCCCCAGCGCGAGCCGCCACCGGACAGCCGCTGGCAGCGCGGTGAGGTCCTCGACGCGCTCTACCTCGCCGACAGCGAGGCGACCGCGTGGGCCGAGTGGTACCGCCACCTCGCCGAGCGCATGATCCCACCACTTGCACAGATGCCGCGCGAGCTATGGACGTGGCAGGTGAATGCCAACGTCGCCGACCTCTCCACCCCGGAGAAGCTCGCCGCGGTCGAGCTCAGCCCACCGACTCCCGATCGCACCGGCTGGCAGCGCTACCAGCGCGTCGGCGAGCAGCTCGCAAAGGACGGCTGGCCTGGGCTGCTCGCGCCGAGCGCCGCCCGCGAGGACGGCAAAGTGCTCTGCCTCTTCCGCGACACGCACGGCGTGCTCGGCGCAAAGCCGCTGCCTCCCCCGCGTCGCGTCCGCGAGCCACCACCGCCGCCGACCGGGCTACGCACGTAGCGTGGCTCTGCGACCGCGGATGACGGCGGTCAGGTCTTGATCGAGTTGACGCGCGTGCGCGTCGCGTGCGCACCGGCCGGCTCGCTGGCGTGATGCCCGACGAGCGTGTGATCCGTCTACCAGACCGCCACGGCTCGCGGGTGGGCGTGACCGCGGAGCGCGCGATCCTTGGTGACGAGCGAGAGGCCGTGCTCGACGGCGGTCGCGTAGATCAGGCGATCGGCGGGATCGCCGGGAAACGACGCGGGGAGGGCGACCGCGGTGTCGGCGATCGCGGGGGTCACGCCAAGCGTGCGCACCTGCGCGGCGAGACCCTCGAGCCATGAGCGAATCGGGATCTCGACAGTGATCCGCTCGTGCCGCGCGAGCCACGCGAGCTCCCACCACGAGATCGCGGCGACGGCGAGCTCCTGCGCACCGTCGAGCGCCTCGCGCGCCCGCGCACTGACGCGCTGCGGCTCGGCCGACCACCAGTGCACGACGTGGGTGTCGAGCAGGACCGCGTCCACGCCGCTAGGAGGCGTTCCAGGACGCGCCGGTCGAGAACAGCTGCTCATCCTCGACCGCGGTGATCGCGGCGCCCTCGAACGAGCCCTTCAGCGAACGCGCACCGAGCGCCGGCACAAGCCGCGCCACCGGCCGACCGTGCCTCGTAATCTCGATCTCCTCCCCCGCCGCCGCATCGTCGAGCAGCCGCAGAATCCCCGCCTTCGCGTCCGTAGCGGTCACTTTTCTGGCCATGGAATCAGTATAGTGGTCATGAATCCAGAGCATCCTCGCGATCGAGGTCAAGTTCGCCCGCGCATCGCCGCCCGCGACACCACCCACCTTAAGCTGGCTCGCGGGTGGGCGTGACCGCGGAGCGCGCGATCCTTGGTGACGTGGCCGACCGCGGATTTGTATCGTAGGATGGCGCGTAATTGTTCTGTAGTACCCCGCGAAATGGTATAGTAGCTCCGTGGCGACGGCCGCGACCCCAGGACCGAAGACTGTCGACGACAGCTACCGACGTCGTGTAGTCGACGATGAGCTCGACGGGCTGTTCGTCGGCCTGCCCGCGGTCGCGCTGGAGGGGCCGAAGGCGGTTGGCAAGACCGCGATGGCGCTGCGCCGCGCGCGGACCGTCTACAGTCTCGACGACGACGCCGGGCGCGCGATCGCCCAGGCCGACTCCGCGCGACTGGTGACCGGCGAGCGGCCGGTGCTGATCGACGAGTGGCAGCGCCTGCCGGAGTCCTTTGACCGCGTGCGCCGCGCGGTCGATGCCGGCGCGGGACCGGGGAGCTTCCTGCTCACCGGCTCGGCTTCACCGACCGATCCGCCCATGCACTCGGGTGCGGGCCGGATCGTGCGCGTGCGCCTGCGGCCGATGACGCTCGCCGAGCGCGGCGTGGGCTCCCCCACGGTCAGCCTCGGACGGCTGCTCGCGGGTGAGAGCCCACCGATCAGCGGGGAGACGGATGTCGATCTGGAGCGCTACGTCGAGGAGATCCTCGCGTCGGGGTTCCCAGGTGTCAGGGGCCTATCGGGACGACTCTTGCGCGCGCAGCTCGGCAGCTATCTCGATCGCATCGTCGACCGCGACTTTGAGGACCTCGGCCGCGAGGTACGCCGCCCGGCGACCCTCCGGCGCTGGATGCAGGCGTACGCAGCGGCGACCGCGACGTGCGCCTCCTACGAGAAGATCAGGGCCGCGGCGAGCAGCGAGCGCGGCGAGCAGCCGACCAGGGCGACCACTACGCCCTATCGCGACGTACTGGAGCGGCTGTGGATTCTCGACCCGGTGCCGGCGTGGCTACCGACGCGTAACCGGCTCGCGCGCCTCTCGGCGCCGCCGAAGCACCACCTCGCGGACCCCGCGCTCGCGGCGTGCCTGCTCGGCGTCGACGCGGCGGCACTGCTGCGGGCACAGCCGGCGGGACCCCAGATCCCCCGCGGCGGGACGCTCCTCGGCGCGCTCTTCGAGTCGCTCGTAACGCTCTGCGTGCGCGTCTACGCGCAGGCCGCGGAGGCCCAGACCGCGCACCTGCGCACCTGGAGTGGCGACCGCGAGATCGACCTGATCGTCGAGCGTGGGCCAAAGATCCTTGCGATCGAGGTCAAGCTCGGCCAGCTCCCCGACGAGCGCGACGTCCGCCACCTGCACTGGCTACGCGACGAGCTCGGCGAAAACCTCGCCGACGCGGTCGTCGTGACGGCCGGAAAGTTTGCCTACCGGCGTCCCGACGGCATCGCGGTCGTACCCGCGGCGCTGCTCGGGCCGTGAAGCGTCGCTACCAGTTCCCGCTCGGTGCGCGCTCGCTGACTGTTACGCGGCGACCGCGACGTCCGCGGGGACGTAGTGCTCGACCGTGAGATCCTCGCGCTCGAGCGCGCCGCTCGGCGTCGCAGCGATCGCGGTCCGCGGCCGCTGGCTCAAGCACACCTACCCCGGATCGTCGGCGCTGCCCGAGCGTCCCCATCCTGGCTGGGCTTAGCTAGGCCGTGCTAGGATCGGGATGGCTCCGATCATCAGCATCGACCACGCACGCGCGGTCCGCTCGCTGCCCTGGCACCACCGCGATCCCTTCGACCGGCTGCTCGTCGCGCAAGCGACCCTCGAGGACGCGACCCTCGTCTCAAGCGACGAGCGGTTGAGCTCCTATGGCGCCAATACCACGTGAGGGAACTTGACGAGCAGCGCGCCCATCACCTGCCCTGACCGGTACACCGGTGGTACACTCATCGCGATGGCGACCTCGCATCCGCGCATCCAAGTCACGGAGGACCCGGAGCTCGCGCGCGCGCTGCGCGCTGCGGAGCGACACTTGCCGCGGGGCCTCTCGCGCTCGCGACAGGTGCGGGAACTCGCGCTCGCGGGCGCACGCCATATTGCCGAACAGCAGCCGAGTGAGGAGCGGCGCGCGGTGCTGCTGGCGCGCCTCTCGGAGCGCTTCGCGCAACCGCAGAGCGCGGGCATCGACTGGGAGCTGCTGCGCGAGGGCAAGCACCGTGCCTGGCCCCTCCCCTAGCGCCTCCACGTGGGGCGCGCTACCGCTACTGATCGACACCTCGGCGTTCGCGCGCGCCCATCACCCGCGGGTCCGAGAGCAGTGGCGAGATGCGCTGCACTCCGACCGGTTACGCCTATCGCCGATCGCGCGCCTGGAGATCCTGCTGAGCGCGCGCAACGGCACGACCTTCGCGGAGCTCGCCGAAGAGCTCGCGGTCCTGCGCACAGCGCCGCTCACCGCGGCAACGGCGCGCGCGGCGGAGGACGCGATGCGCACCCTCGCGGAGCGCTCGGCGGGCACGCACCGCATCCCAATCGTCGACTACCTGCTCGCAGCTACCGCGCAAGAGCTGGGCGCGGCCGTGATCCACTACGACCGCGACTACGACACCCTCGCACAGACCCTCGCGTTCCAGTCCATCTGGCTCGCACCGGCCGGCTCCCTGGCGTGACGCCGACGAGCGCGCGAGCTGCGGCTCGGCCGACCACCAGTGCACGACGTGGGTGTCCCCTTGCTACCCCACTGGCAGCGCCTCGCGGCGGGGGCGCCCGATGCCCGCGGTCTCCTCGACCGGGGGATAGGAGAGCGAGCCATCCGACTGCGACCCGAAGGGCGCAGGCAGCGCCGCCGGCGCGGTCCGGCGCGGCGTGCGCGGGCGCGGCGCGGCGGGCGCGAGCGCGGGCGAGGGGCTGCGCAGCGCGACGATCATGCCGCCGATGAAGAACAGCAGGTAGGGGACGTGCGGGAAGGAGAAGACGTCGAAGAGGACGCTCGCGACGAGGATCACGCCGACCGAGGCGAGGCTCGCCAGCGCGAGCGTGGCGCGGCGCGGGTCGGGACCGCGGATCGTGCGGTGCGCGAGCGCCATCATCGCGAGCAGGATCGCGATGTAGCCGAGCAGGCCGAGCAGCCCGACGGTGATCAGGACGCCGAGGTATTCGTTGTCGAGGATGCGGTACTTGTGCGGGTCATAACTGCCGTAGCCGCGCCCCATCAGCAGATGGCTGAGGATGTCGGGGCGCACGGCGTCGTAGCGCGCGACGCGGTCGGTGGTGGTGGCGACCGTGTTGAGGTGCCCCGGCTCGAGCTGTTCCAGGACCGAGCCGAGCGCTCCGGGCGAGGTCACGTGGACGAGCACGCCGAGCACCAGCCCGAGCCCGAGCAGCGAGCGGATCACGGTGCGCGGGCGGTAGGCGGCGAGCAGCAGCACGCCCGCGACGGGCGCGACGAGGCTCGTCTTGCGCGAGGTCGCGACGCCTCCCGCGAGCAGCAGGCCGACCGCGATCGCGTAGAGGATCCGCCGCCGCCGCGTCGCGGCCTCGATCGAGCCCATCAGCGCGAACGGGACGCACATCGCCAGCAGTGCCGCGAGCTCCAGCGGCTGGTCGGTCGGTCCGAGCACGGTCAGGCGCCCGATCGAGTCCGGCGTGTCCAGTTCGCTCGGCGTGAGGACCGGCAGGAGCTTGCCCCAGAGCGGGTAGAAGATGTTGTAGTGCGTGCGGTACTCGACGACGGTCGCGATCGCGAGCACGACGCCGAGACCGACCATCAGCGCCGCGTAGCGCGGCACCTCGCGGGGGCGCACGACCGAGGCGACGACGACGAAGAAGAGGATGTAGGAGAACAGCAGCCCGAGCTTCTTCGCGGCGAGGCCGATCTCGTCCATGTTCGCGAGCGCGTTGCCGTTGAGCGCGACGCTCAGGCAGCACAGCGCGAAGAACGCGAGGATCGCGAAGTGCACGCGCGTCAGCTGCAGGCGCGGGCGCGCGGCGCCGCTGACGAGCGCGAGCGTGCAGATCCACAGCAGCACGAGCGCGACCAGCAGCGGCCGGTCGAGGTTCGCGCCCATGGGCAGTTCGATCGACTGGAAGGGGACGAGGAACAGCATCGCCATGAAGCCCGCGAGCAGCCACGGCAGCACGCGCGTGGTATGCGGCCAGTCGTCGCCCGCGAGGCTCGCGTCGTCGAGCCGGTCGAGCGCCGCGTCATCGCGCCCACCGAGCGCCGCGTCATTGCGCCCACCAAGCGCCGCGTCGTCACGCCCATCGAGCGGCGCGTCGTCACGCCCGTCGAGCGCCCCCTCCCCGCGCGCCGCGCGGCGACGGCGCAGGCGCAGCGCGTAGAACAGGCTGCCGCCGAGCGCGAGCACGAGGTCGAACACGAACGCCATCAGCTCCCACTGCACGCCGGGATCGACGAGGCCGCCGGTGGTGGGCCCGAGCGGGTGCACGATCGCCGCTTCGCCCGCGCTGCGCGCCTGCGCGGTCTCCTGCGCGGCGACGTGCGCGATCAGGACGCGGCGCGCGGCATCGACGAGCGCGATCGCCGCGCGCGCGCTGGGCGCCTGCCCGTAGAGCGTCAGGATCGGCGTCGCGCCGTCGACGTCGAG
Source organism: Solirubrobacteraceae bacterium (assembly GCA_035483545.1). Lineage (GTDB taxonomy): Bacteria > Actinomycetota > Thermoleophilia > Solirubrobacterales > Solirubrobacteraceae > Palsa-744. Next base: position 70,817 of record DATHPS010000004.1, read on the forward strand.
CAGCAGCCGGTACGCGTGGTTGACGCGTTTGGGGTCGGCGGGCTGCGGCCGCGAGGGACCGCCGAGGCTGTTGTGCCCGACGAGCAGCGTGAACGGCCCCGAGGCGGCGACGCTCTGGCCGTGCAGGCCGAGATCCGCGCCGATCGCGCTCGTCGCTTCGTCGCTCTGCAGGTAGAGGTCGTACTGCAGCGCGCTCTGCGCGGCGAGATAGTTATCGCCGGACGTCTGCGGCCCGATCGTGCTCGGCGCGGAGCCGATCGCGGTCGTGTAGAGCAGGACCTTCGCTTTGGCCGCGCCGATGCTGAGGCCGCGCGGATGCAGGCCCAGAGGCGAGAGCGACGGACTGTAGCCCGCCAGCAGCGCCGCGAGCGCGGCGATCAGGACGAGCAGGCCGACGGTGCGAAGGCGCGGCTGGAGGCTGCGGGGGAGCATCGGCGCTCGCGCGTCTCGCGCGTCGACTCAGTCGCGCTCGCCGACGGGTACCGTCGCGGCCGCGGCGGGGGCCTGCGGCGGGATCGCGGCCGCGGCGGGGGCCTGCGGCGGGGCCGCGGCGGGGGCATCCGGCGCCGGCTTGGGCGCCGCCACGACGGGCGCTTTGCCCTTGACTTTGCCGTTGGCGGTCGTCTTGCCGTTACCGTTGACTTTGGCGTGTCCGTTCCCGCTGCCGTTGCCAACGGACGCGGTGAGCACGGGCTCCAGGGGAGCGGACGCGAGCGCTTGGCGGCGGACGCCTTCCAGGCCGATGAGGATCAGCCCGCCGAGCAGCAGCACGCCAAGCGCGGCGACGGCGGCGACGGTCATGCCGGCGCCGGTGCTCACGGTTCCAGCCTGGGGCGGCCCGAGCTCGCGGATCGTGACGCGCTCGGCGCTGGGGGTGTTCAGGCTCTTCTCGAGGCTCTCGACGTACGCGAGCGTGCCGGGGTAGATGCCGTTCGCGAGCCGCGCGGCGGCGGCCTCGGTCGGCGCCTGCACGGAGGCCGTGACGACGGGCTCGTTTTCCTGGGCGACGAACGTGAGCTTGTAGGGGACCGTCTGCGCGAGCAGCTGGGTGCCGCGCGCCTCGGAGGGCGTGACGACGTCGAGCTTCTGGCCGCTGCCGCTGTAGGGGCCTTCGGCGGTGATCTGGTGCGGCGGGACCGCGGCGGCCTTGCCAATTTCTTCGATCACGGCCTCGCTCGCCATGACCTGCGCGAACACCGCGGCGCGCGCGGTCAGCGGCGTCGTGTTCTGCACGAGGTTCGCCAGCGCGGAGCTTGGGGAGTCGACGAGGATCTGCACGGTCGCGGCGCCTTTGGGCGCCGAGCGCGTCGCGAGCCGCGTGCCGACGGCGGCGAGCACCGCGAGTGCGACGATCGCGAGCGTCGCGAGCCTACGGGACCGGATGATCTTGATCACTTCCATGAGTTCCATTGCGCGGCTTTCCTCTCGAAGGGCGGTCAAACGATCAACGCATCGGCCTCAGGGCGACTTTCGAGGCGCCCGTCGGCTCGACCCTCCGGCTCGTCCCGCGCGTCCGGGCGCGGTTCGACCGCCGCCCGCGGCGGCTCCAGGAACGGCGGATCGGCGCGGCCGAGCAACGTGCGCAGCGCCAGCCGCGAGCCCGCGAGGCGCGCGTCGTGGTCGGCAGAGGACGCGCCGGCGCCCGCAGCCCATCCGCTCGCGGCGGCGGACGCGCCGGCGGCGACGGCGCGAATCATGTGGCGCAGCCCCACGGCGCTCAAAAAAAGTCCGCGCTGCAACGGCGGCAGGTGCTTGCGCGCGTAGAGCTTGCGCGAGAGCGCGTCCTGGGCGAGGAACGCCGGCCGCACCCCGCCCTTGCCGGCGTGGTGGCGGATCGTCATCTGCGGCAGGTGGTACACGCGCCAGCCGGCGCGCTTGACGCGCAGGCAGAGGTCGGTCTCCTCCGAGTACAGGAAGAAGCGCTCGTCGAGCGCGCCCGCGCCGAGCAGCGCCTCGCGGCGGATCAGCATGAACGAGCCCGCCGTCCAGTCGCACTCGTGCGCGCGCGTGTACGCGTGGGGGTCGAGCACGCGCTCGCCGGCCCAGCGCGGGTGCACCGGCCAGCTCTCCGACGCGAGCGCCTCGCCGAGCGCGCGCGCGGCGTTGGGGAAGCGACGAATCGTCGGCAGCGGGACGCCCTCCGCGTCGATCTGCCGCACGCCGGCGAGCCCGATCTCAGGACGCGCGTCGAGCGTCGCCACCAGCTCCGCGAGCGTGCCTTGCAAGATCTCGGTGTCGGGGTTCAACAGCAGCGCGTACCGCGCCGAGGTGTATTCGAGCCCGCGGTTGTTGCCGTAGGCGAAGCCCCGGTTCGGCGAGCTCACCACGCGCGCCTGCGGAAAGCGCGCCTGCACGAGCTCGCGCGTCCCATCCGTCGACGCGTTGTCGACGACGATCAGCTCCAGCCGGATGCCCCCCGCGTGCGCAAGGACGCTCGCGATGCATGGCTCGAGCCAGCGCGCGTCGTTGGCGGAGACGATGACAACCGCGAGGTCCACGACAAAACAACGAGGGTCCTGATCCGTTCCTTGCTCGTGAGCGCCGCGCAGCCGTGTGTCCTGATCGTCTCGCCCGTGCGCAACGAGGCGCGGCATATCGTGCGCGTGGCGCGGGCCGTGGCAGCGCAGCAACTCCGGCCGGCGCGCTGGATCGTGATCGACGACGACTCGACCGACGAGACGTTGGCGTTGCTGCGGGAGCTCGAGCGCGAGATCCCGTTCCTGACGGTTCTCAGCGCGCCGTCGCAAAGCGCCGACGGTGACGTGCGCGACCGCCTCGCGCACGCGATCGAGGTCCGCAACTTCAATCGCGCGCTCGCCGCGACCGACGCCAGTCGATACACGCACGTGATGAAGCTCGACGGCGACATCGAGCTGCCGCCCGACTACCTCAGCGTGCTGCTCGAGCGCTTCGCGCGCGACCCCGAGCTGGGACTCGCGGGCGGGGTGCTCGTCGAGCCCAGGCCCGACGGCGCCCTGCGCCGGATCGTGATCCCCGACTACCACGTGCACGGCGCGCTGAAGTGCTACTCGCGCGCCTGCCTGGAGGCGATCGGCGGCGTGCGCGAGTGCCTCGGCTGGGACACGATCGACGAGACGTACGCGCGCATGCGCGGCTTTCAGACGCGCAGCTTCACCGATCTCGTCTCGGTCCACCACCGGCCGGTGGCCAGCGCGGACGGCGCGCTGCGCGGACACGCGCGTCACGGCGAGTGCGCGTACATCGCACACTACGACCCGCTGTGGGTCACGCTGCGCTCGCTCAAGGTGGCGCGGCGCGCGCCCGCCGGCCTCTCCGGCGCCGCCTTCCTCTACGGCTACGCCCGCGCCGCCTCGCGGCGCGTGCAGCGGGTCCCCGACCTCGAGTACCGCCGCTTCACGCGGCGCGAGCTGCGCCGCCGGATGCTCGGCGCACGTCTCGGCGCGGTCCGCTGACGCGGTCCCGGTCGGATCGCGCATCGGCGCCGCACTCGCCATACGCGAGCAACGCGAGACGCGGCGCGTTATCTGAGCGTATGGTCTTCAAGGGCTTGATCGTGCCCGCGGCGGACTCGTTCTCCGATGTCGAGGGAGCGGGCACGGCGCTCGCGCGCGTCGCGAACCGACCGCTCGTCTGCCACGTGCTGGAGGCGCTGCGCCAGGCGCAGGTCACTCAGATCGCGGTGCTGGCGCCGGCCGCGCACGTCGCGTGGCTGCGCGCCTACATTGCGGCGGAGGGCCCGGCGGGTCTCGACGTGGAGTACGTTCCCTACGAGCACGGTGCGTTCGAGCGCGCGCTCGCGAGCGTCGTCCGCTTCGTCGCGGACTCGCCGTGCGTCGTGCACGCCGCGAGCGGCTTGTTGACACAGCCCCTCGCGCCGCTGCTCGCGGCGGTCGCGGAGCGGGATCTCCTGGCGCTCGTGCACCGGCGGCCCGCGACGGACGGCTCGATCGCCCTCGCCGCGCGCAGGATGCTGCGGCTGACCGGCGCGCGCGAGGAGGATCGCGCGCTCGAGCTCGCCGGCTCGTGCTCGCTCGAGCTCGCGGGCGCGTCGCTGTTCGGCGCCGGCGCGCTGCGCGAGGCGATCGGCCTGCGCGCGTGGCGCTGCGAGGAGCTCGATCTCGTCGCCGTCGCCGAAGGACTGGTCGACCGCGGCGCGCGGGTTGCGGTGCAGCGCGTGGGCGGTTGGCGCAGCAACACCGGCGACAGCGCGGATCTGCTGGAGTGCAATCGCGTTGCGTTCGACACGCTCGCGCACGATCCTGGCGGCAGCGGCAGCGGCAGCAGCAGCAGCGCGGCGCGCAACCCCGAGGGCGCGGACAACCGGATCGAGGGCTATGTCGATGCGCATCCGACGGCGTGTGTGCGCGCCAGTGTGATCGTGGGGCCGGCGACGCTGGGCCCGGGCGCGCAGGTCGTCGACTCCTACATCGGCCCCTACACCTCGATCGGCGCCGACGTGCACATCGAGGGCGTGGAGATCGAGCGCTCAATCGTGCTGCCCGGCGCGAGCATCATGCACATCGGCGGTCGCCTCACGGGTAGCGTCGTGGGCCGCGACGCGCGCGTCTTCCGGGACTTCTCACTGCCGCGCGCGCTGCGCCTGAACGTCGGCGACGGCGGCGAGGTCGCGCTGTGTTAGCGCCGACGCGCGCGCGCGGAGCCGCGAGCTCCGTGCTCTCACCCGAGCGCGAGGTCGCTGCGAGCGCGTTGACTGCCACGGGCGCTGGCGAGGCCATCGCAACAGGCGCCACGCGACCGGCGCTCGACGGAAGTGGCTCGCGCGGCCCCCTGCGCGTCGCGATGGTGCACATCTCGGACTTCCGCCTGGACTCGCGCATCCAGCGCCAAGCGCGCGCGCTGGCGGAGCGTGGCGACGAAGTGGACCTCGTGTGTGTCGGCGAGCGCGAGGAGCTGCGGGTGGGCGAGGGCGTGATCCGCGTGCACCCAGTCGCGCCGCGCAAGGCCGGCGGCGGCGCGAGCGCGTACGTACGCAGCTACGGAAGTTTCCTCGCACGCGCGCTCTGGCGCGTGAGCGCGCTGGACGCGCGCCGGCGCTTCGATCTGGTCGAGGCGCACAACATGCCGGACATCCTCACCGCGGCCGCGCTCGGGCCGCGCCTGCGGGGCACCCCAGTGATCCTCAACATGCACGACACCTTCCCGGAGCTGTTCTCGACCAAGTACGGGCGTCCCGCGGGCGACCGGCTCGAACGGCTGCTGCGGCGCGAGGAGCGCGTCAGCGCGGCGCTCGCGGCGCGCGTGATCACCGTGACCGACCAGGCGCGGCTGCGCCTGGAAGGACGCGGCATCGGCGTCGGGCGCACCACGGTCGTGATGAACTCTCCCGACGAGCGGGTCTTCGGTCCGCCGCGCGAGCCGATGCGCTGGCCGACGGAGGGTCCGTTGCGCGTGCTCTACCACGGCGGCCTCGCGCCGCGCTTTGGCGTGGAGAGCGCGATCCGGGCGTGGGGCAAGCTGCGCGAGCGCGTGCCGCGCCTGGAGCTGCGCGTATGCGGTTCCGGCGAAGATCGCGACCGCCTCGCGGCGCTGGCCGCGGAGGTGGACTGCGAGCGCATCCACGTGACGCCGGAGCCGGTGCCGTTCGAGCGCATCCCGGCGGAGCTGCAGGCCGCGCACATTGGCGTCGTGCCGACGCTGCACGACCGCTTCACCGAGCTGCTGCTACCGGTGAAGCTGCTGGAGTACGTGCACATGGGCCTGCCGGTCCTCGCGTCGCGCCTGCCCGGCATCTCCAGCTACTTCTCCGAAGCCGACCTGCATGAGTACACGCCCGGCGACCCCGAGTCGCTGGCGCGGGCGATCGAGTCGCTCTGCGCGAACCCCGAGGACGCCCGCACGCGCGCCGCGCGCGCCACCGAGCGTCTACGCGAGATCGCCTGGGAGCGCCAGCGCGAGCGGTACCTCGGGCTCGTCGACGAGCTGACCACCGCGCGCAGCGTCCGCTGAGCCGGCCCGGCGCGCGATGCGCAACGGCTGGGGCGACGCGCAGTTAACGGCGCGCGGATAGTCGATACATTTTTTTCTGTTCGCTACAAACGGAATGATTCCGCCTTGTAAAGAACTCCAAAAAATGAATCAACATCTCCAGCCCTCCGAAGGCCGGAGCCCCAGCGCGCGATCTGCTGAGAATCAGGCCGCGAGCGCGGGCACAGCGCGCCCGCTGGACGCGCGCCCATCGACCTGTACGCGCGCGAGCGCCTCCCCGGCAACCCGCTCGGCGAGCCCGACGACGGACTCGCCGTTGAGCAGCCGCGGGTAGATCTGGCTGGCGGACGCGAGTGCGAGCCCATCGATGCCGGGCCAGATGGGCGCGGTGCGAGGCTCGTGTCCGAGGGCGTGGACGGGCTCGACGAGGGGGGCGCGCTGGACGGCCCAGTCGACGACGTCCTCATGGCGGAAGTCGGGGGCGAGCTTGGCGAGCATGTCGGTGTAGTGGTGGTAAACGCTCTCGTCGTCCTCGGCGAACTCGGGGCTGTCGGCGTCGCAGTACTTGGGCAGGTAGGCGAGGCGCAGACCGTCGGTGTGATCGGTGCCGACGACGTGGGAGGTCTCGACGACGGTCGTGATCGGGGTGGGATCGCAGATGTTGATCGAGTAGTACGGCGTGAGCGTGCGGCGGAGCTTGAGAATCAGGCAGACGACGCCGAGGTAACGGCTGGGGTAGGCGCCGAGCAGCGGCTGCAGCTCGGGGGGCAGCAGCCGGCGCAGGGCGGGCGGCTGGAGCGTGGGGATCGTGAGGTCGAAGTGCTCGTCGTGACCGTCGACGCGAACGCCGGCGATGCCGCCGCGCTCGCCGCGGACGAGCCCTTCGACGCCGGCGCCGAGGCGAACGTCGACGCCGAGCTCGCGCGCGCGCTGCGCGGCGGCGAGGACGAGTGTTTCGTGGCCGCCCCGCAGGCAGCCCATGCGCTCGCCCGCGTTACCCCCGTCACGGGCGGAGCGCATGCGGTTGGTGCGCGCCCAGAGATAGGTCGCGGGCAGCTCGTCGTGCTTGGAGTTGAAGCGCGAGTCGAGCAGGGGGCGCCAGATGCGCTCCACGACCTTGCGCCCGCAGTGGCGCGTGAGCCAGCGCTGCAGCGGCTCGCGCTCGAGCGCGCTGTAGTCGCGGCGCAGCTGACACTGCAGCACGAACCACGCCAAACGTGCGCGCCCGAGCGGTGAGAGCGGCGAGAAGCGCAGGAAGTCGCCGATGCCGTTGAAGGGGTGCATCTCGCCGTCGATGAAGAAGCCGACGCCGACGGGTGTGAAGCTCAGCCGATCGCTGAGCCCGAGCTCGTCGGTGAGCGCGATCATGCGCTCGTCGGAGGGGACGATGACGTGGTAGAAGCGGTCGACGCGGTGCCCGCCGAAATCGAACGCGCCGGCGAGCCCGCCGGGCGTGGGCGCGCGCTCGAGCAGCGTGACGCGCGCGCCGCCTTCGGCGAGGCGCAGCGCGAGCACGGTGCCGAGGATGCCGGCGCCGACGACGCCGATGCGCGGTCGGCGGTCGTCGGCGTCCTGGCGTCCGGCGTCCTGGCGCCCGGCCGGCACTCTCGCTTGCCGGCGTGGGCCTTCCGGCTCGCGCGTGCCCCCGGCGGCGCGTGGCTGGAAGCTCATCGGTGCCCCGAGATCGCGTACAACTGCGCGCTCGGTCGCTCTTCGGCGCGCGCGGCGAGTTCCTCGCTGCCGAGGGGCGAGATCGGCGGCGGCTGGATGCGCCCGACGAGGTGCGCGGCCATCAGACGCCCGTAGGCGAGGATCGTGGGCCGGAGACTCATCTTGGAGGTGCCGAGGCGGCGCGACCAGTCGTTGACGGTGGGGACCTCGGCGACGCGGGCGCCGGCGTTGTAGAGCTTGAGCAGCAGCTCGACGTTGGCGGCGAAGCCGGGCTCGCGGACGAGCAGGTAGCCGTAGGTCTCCGAGGCGCGGCGCAGGGTGCCGGCGCGGTAGACGCGGTAGAGCGAGGAGAGCGTGTGGATCTCGCGCAGGCCGCCGGTGTAGCGGAAGACGTTGGAGACGGCCTTCGAGGCGGCGAGCCGCCAGGGGGCGACGCCGAGAATGCGCCCGCCGGGCGCGTAGACCGATGCGAGCACCACATCGTTCCCGGCCTCGAACTGCTCGAGCATGCGCGGGAGGTCGGCGAGGTCGGAGGTGTTGTCGGCCTCGAGCATCACGATCGCGTCGTCGTCCTGGGACTCGCCGAGCGCGGCGCGCAGACCGGAGTTGATCGCGGTGCCCAACCCGCGGTTGACCTGGTGGCGGACGACGGCGAGGTGCAGCGAGTCGCTGTGCTGCGCGATCGCCTCGGCGGTGCCGTCGGTGGAGCCGTCGTCGACGAAGATGACGCGCGCGCCGAGCTCGCGGGCGACGGGGGCGAGGTCGGCCATCAGCCGGGGAATGTTCTCGCGCTCGTTGTAGGCGGGGATGACAAAGCGGATCATGGGATCTCCTAGGCGGCGATGGGGACGGGACGGTTGGCGGGCATGTCGAGCAGGGTGATCGGACGGGAGTGGGCGGCGGAGTCGCGCACGGCGAGCGCGGCGGCGAGCGCGCGGCAGCCGTCCTGCGCGCTGACCGGCTCGGGCGTGTCGTGCAGGACGCAGCGCGCGAAGGCCCGCAGCTCGGCCTGCAGCGGCTCGACGCGGGGCAGCGCGAAGCGGATCGCGGCGCCCTCGGCGTCGCCGCGGATGCGGGCGAGCTCGCTCCAGCCGGTGGGGGCGCCGGTCGATTCGGTGAACCAGACATCCTGCGTCAAGTAGGAGGCGCTGAGCATCCCGCCCTCACCGATGACGGTCATCTCGCGGCGCTTTTCGGGCGTGAGCCAGTTGACGTCGAGCAGCCCCTGGGGCCCGTCCTCGCCGAAGCGCAGCAGGCAGGAGATCATGTCCTCCTGGGTGGGGTGCACGCAGCGGCTGCCTTCGGCGTAGATCGAGGTGATGTCGCGGCCGAGGACGAACTGCATGAGGTCGAGGTCGTGGGTGGCGAGGTCGATCGCGACGCCGGTGTCCTGAATGCGGACGGGCAGCGGGCCGACGCGGGTGGCGTGCGCGCGGAAGACGCGGCCGATGCGGCCCTCGTCGATCAGCTCGGCAAGCTTGCCGACGGAGGGGTTGAAGCGCTCGACGTGGCCGACCATCAGCTTGCGCCGCGCGAGGCGCGCGGCGGCCGCCATGCGCAGCCCGTCCTCGAGCGCGGTGGCGATCGGCTTCTCGACGAAGACGTGCTTGCCGGCGGCGATCGCGTCGAGTGCGATGCGCGCGTGCTGCGCGGAGGGCGCGCAGATGCAGACCGCGTCGACGTCGGCGCGCTCGAGCAGCCAGCGGTAGTCGCCGACCCAGTCGATCGGGCGGCGGCCGATGCGCGCGCGGGCGGTGCTCTCGTCGGGCTCGGCGACGGCGACGAGCCGCCCCTCGGGCACGCGCTCCCAGGTCTCGACGTGGTAGGCGCCCATGCGCCCGGCGCCGATCAGACCGATGTTCAGCTCATCCATGAGTTGGCTCCTTTTGCGTTCATGCGGGGACTCCGGCGCCTGTCCCCGCGGCGAGCGAGACTGCCTCGCCGCGGGAAGGCGTCCCTGCCCCCAGGAAGTCGATGACGACGTCGGCGATCCGCTGGGCGGCGTGGCCGTCGCCGAAGATCGCCGGGCGCTCGCGCGGCAGCGGTCGGCGCAGCGCCTGCGCGAAGGCGTCGGGGTCGACGCCAACGAGCGTGTTCCAGCCGGCGTCGACGGTGTCGGTCCACTCGGTCTCCTCGCGCAGCGTGATGCAGCGCACGCCCCACAGGTAGGCCTCGCGCTGGACGCCGCCGGAGTCGGTGGCGATCGCGCGGGCGCCGCGCTCGAGCTCGAGCATGCGCGTGTAGGTGACGGGGTCGACGAACTGCACGAGCGGCGGCGCCTCCAAGCCCCAGCCGTCGATCCGCGCGCGCGTGCGCGGGTGCAGCGGCATGATCACGGGCAGCGGCGAGCGCCCGAGACAGGCGAGCACGGCGGCGAGGCGCTCGGGACGATCGGTGTTGTAGTTGCGGTGCACGGTGGCGAGCACGTAGTCGCCCTGCCCGGCGGGCTTGATCTGCGAGCGCCAGCTTTCGAGGTTGTCGCAGAGCGGGTCGCCGGTGACGTGGATCGCGCCGGGGACGCCTTCGGATTCGAGATTGCGCTGCGCGCCGGGGCTGGGCGCGCAGAGGACCTGCGCGAGGCGGTCGGTCTCGATGCGGTTGTGCTCCTCGGGCATGTCGCTGCGGTGCGAGCGCAGCCCGGCCTCGATGTGCACGAGCGGCACGCCGCGGTTGACGGCCGCACGCGCGCCGGAAAGCGTGGCGTTGGTGTCGCCGCGAACGATCACGGCGTCGGGACGCTCGAGTTCGATCAGGTCTTCGAGACGCACGCGCGCGAGGTCGACCTGCTCATCGCGCGCGCGCGAGCCGACGCCGAGGTTGTGGTGCGGCTGGGGCAGGCGCGTAGCGAGGATCTGGCTCCCGGACATCGCGTCGTCGTAGTGCTGGCCGGTGTGCACGAGGATCTCGTGCGCGCGCTCGGCGAGCGCCTCGCAGACGGGCGCGGCCTGGATGATCTCGGGGCGGGCGCCGATGATCGAGAGGATGCGGGGACGGTCGGTCATCGCAGTCTCCTTAGGCGGCGGCGCGGTCGGCGAGCAGGGGCAGGGCAAGCGGCTGGCCGCCAGCGCGCAGCGAGGCTTCGGCGAGCTCGACGGCGGCGACGATCTCGATCCCGAGGGCGAGGCTCGAGCGCGGTTCCTCGCCGGTGCGGATCGCGTGGGCGAAGTCTTCGAGCTCGAGGCGCAGCGGCTCGGCGGGCTCGACGCGCGGGATCACGACGTCGCCGGTGCGGTAGATCAGCTGGTGCTCGCCGAAGTTGGCGGGCGTGGGCGGCAGCATGTCCATGCCGCGGTCGTAGATGCGCACGGGTTCGTCGGCGGCGGTGTCGTCGTACTGAACCATGCGCTGGCTGCCGACGACGATCATCTGGCGCAGCTTGCGCGGCGCGAGCCAGGAAATCTGCACGTTGGCGGTCTGCCCCTGCGCGAAGGTAAGCGTCATGAAGGCCGTCTCGGGGACCCCCTGGCGCAGGACGCTGGAGCCGGAGGCGGCGACCTCGACGACGGGCTGCTCGAGCCAGTAGAGGAGAATCGAGAGGTCGTGCGGCGCGAGGTCGCAGACGACACCATCGCCGTTGTACTTGCCGAGGTTCATGCGCGAGGAGGTGATGAAGTGAATGTCACCGACGACGCCGCCGCGGATCAGCTCGCGGACGGTGTTGACGGCGGGGCTGTAGATGAAGGTGTGGCCTGGCATCAGCACGCGCTCGTTCGCCGCGGCGAGCGCGGCGAGCTCGTGCGCGTCCTGCAGGCTCGTGGCGAGCGGCTTCTCGACGAGCACGTGCTTGCCGGCGAGCAGCGCGCGCTTGGCGAGCGCGTGGTGACTCTGAGGGGGCGTGGCGATCACGACGGCCTCGACCGCGGGGTCGACGAGCACCGCGTCGAGCTCGCGCGTGGCGCGCGCGTCGGGGTGGCGCTGACGGAAGAGCTGCAGCTGCGTCGGGTCCTGGTCGCAGAGCGCCTCGAGTTTCAGCTGGGGGCACTCGGCGATGTTGCGCGCCAGGTTCGGGCCCCAGTAGCCGTAGCCGATGACGGCCGTTCCCAGCGGCGCGGGTCGCCGCAGGATGCGTCCGCGGACGACCTCGGAGCCGTTGCTCCAATCGCCGCTCATCACGCCACCCCCTGCCGGCCGAGCACGACGGGCACGGTCTTGATGAGGATGCGCAGATCGAGCAGGAGTGAGGCTTCGCGGGCGTATTGCAGATCGAAGTCGACCATTTCCTCGTAGGTGCGTTCGTTGCGACCGCTCACCTGCCAGAGGCCGGTCAGCCCGGGCTTGACATCGAAGCGGCTGAGGTAGGACGCGTCGGGGTACATCTCGACCTCGTAGGGGATCACCGGTCGCGGTCCAACTAGCGCCATCTGGCCGAGTAGGACGTTGATCAGCTGCGGCAGCTCGTCGAGGCTCCAGGAGCGCAGGACGCGACCGACGCCGGTCACGCGGTTGTCGACCGAGAGCTTGTAGAGGCGGCCGCGCTCGGGGCTGCGGTCGTCGCCGATCAGAGCCTGCACGTACTCGCGGTGCGGTGTCGCGTCGGCGCCGCTGTGCATCGTGCGGAACTTGAGCATCGTGAACTCGTGCAGCCCGCGCCCGACGCGGCGCTGGCGGAAGAGCGCGGGGCCGCCGGTCTCGACGCGCACCGCGAGCGCGATCGCGAGCAGCAGCGGCGAGAGCACGAGCAGCAGTGCGCCGGCGACGAGGAGGTCGAGCGCGCGCCCCGCGGCCCGCGCAAAGAGGTGCCGCACGCGCGCCCACCCGACATGCTTCTCGTCGGGTGTGACCCGGCGCGCGGCGGCGGCGCAAGCGCTGCGCGCGAGCGGCGCGGCGCCGACGAGGTGAAGCTCGGCGCGGCCCGCGCCCGGCTTGGCGAGGTGAAGATCCGCGCGGGTGTCTGCGCGAACCGCGCGCGCCTCGGCGTGGCTCAGCGCGGGGGCCGCGGATGTGTTTCCTGGCTGCAAGGGAGCGGTGCTCATCTGCTCGATCAACGCTCCCGCGGGGGATCGTCTTTTGTGAACCTTTCGACCGCCTCGACAATGCGATCCAACTCGGCGTCGCTCATCCCTGGAAAGACCGGCAGCGAGCAGATCCGCTCCGCGAGCGCCTCGCTCACCGGCAGGCTGCCCGGTGCGAGTCCGAGCGCCGAATAGGCCTCGGTGCGATGGATCGGGACGGGGTAGTGAATCGCGCTCGCGACGCCCTCCGCGGCGAGATGCTCGCGCAGCGCGTCGCGCTGCGCGCAGCGCACCACGAACAGGTGATAGACGTGGTCGCCCTCCGCGACGGGTGGGCGAACGGGCTCGACCGCGCGTAGGCCGGTCCTGGCCGCAGCGGCGCCCTGCGTCCCGTTCGCCCCATGCCCGCCGTGCGCTGCGAGTGCGCGCACGTTCTCGATCGCCGACGTTCCCGCATCCGCGCTCGCCAGTCGCGCGCGGAGCACTTCACCAACGCGTCGGCGCTCGTCATTCCAGCCCTCCAGGCGCGTGAGCTTGCGCCGCAGGATCGCGGCCTGCAGTGCGTCCAGGCGCGCCGTCGCGCCGACCTCGCGGTGGTGGTAGCGCGGACGCTCACCGTGCGAGCGCAGCAGACGCACGCGCTCGGCGAGGTCGGAGTGCGCAGTGACCACCGCGCCGCCGTCGCCCCACGCCCCGAGGTTCTTGGCCGGATAGAAGCTGAAGCAGCCCAGCGCCCCGAACGTGCCGACACGGCGCCCGCGGTAGCGCGCGCCGTGCGCCTGACACGCGTCCTCGAGCACGTGAACTCCCGCTTCCCGCGCGAGCTCGAGGATCGGGTCCAGGTCGACGGTCGCGCCGAAAAGGTGAACGGGTATAACGCAGCGCACCCGCGGGCCGAGGCTCGCCGCGATGAGCTCCGCGGTGATCAGGTGCGTATCCGGATCGACGTCGACCGGTCGCGGCGTCGCGCCGACCGCGCTCACCGCCTCCGCGGTCGCGATGAACGAGTTCGCGGGCACGATCACCTCGTCGCCCGGGCCGATCTCAAGCGCCCGCAGCGCAAGCGCGAGCGCCTCCGTCCCCGACGCCACGCCGACCGCGCAGTCCGTCTCGCAGTACTCCGCGAAATCGCGCTCGAAGGCCTCGACGTGGTGGCCGAGCGTGAACGCGCCGCGCTCGGCGACTTCGCGCACCGCCCCCATCAGCTCCTCGAAGAGCGCCGGATCGGCGTTGTCCATCCGCGTGAAGGGAACCTCCAAGCCACGCGCCGGCTCGTGCGTCGCGGCGAGCGCCTGCGCCGCGCGCGTGTCGCTCGCGGCGCGCGCGTCCCGCGTGCCCGCGGATGCGGACGTCGGGTTCGCGGTGCGCTGATCCCGCGTGCCCGCGGGCGCGGGCTCGTGTGTCGGGGCTACGCTCGACATCGCGCTCAGGCGGCCGCGGCAGCGGTGCAGGGTGCGCAGTTCAAGCGACGCAGCTCCTGCTGCAGCGCTTTGCGGCCGCGGTGGTGCAGGCCGTGGATCGAGCTCTCCGAGCGACCCATGTGCACCGCGATCTCCGGCGGCGTGAGGCCGATCACGTGGCGCATCACAACGACGTTGCGCTGCTCTTCGGGCAACGCGTCGAGCGCGGTCCGCAGGTTGCGCGCCGCGTCCAGCCCGCTGTCGTCGGTGTGGGTGTCCGCGCCGTAGACCTCTTCCGCCGGAATCGCACGGCGGCGACGCAGGTGGTCCAGCGCCGCGTTGCGCGCGAGCCGCAGCAGCCACGCCGAGAACGGCACGCCGCGATCGTCGTACTTGCAGATCGCCGTGATCAGCTTCAGGAAGACGTGCTGCGTGAGGTCTTCGGCCTCCTTCTCGTCGCGCACGATGCTGCGCACGTAGCCGTAGACGTTCTCCGAATAGCGCACGTACAGCAGGCGCAGCGCGTCACGGTCGCCCTCCTTGGCGCGCGCGATCGCGAGCCGCACCTGGCGCATCGCCTCCGGCGACTCGTCGAGCGTCGTGCGCGCGCGCAGGCCGATCTGAGTTCCCTCTGACTGCTTGACATAAGTGAGCAACGGAGCATCCCCCATCCATGGTCGAGTTCTCGCGTGCCGGAATCCATTCCCGGCCTCCCCGCTATCTGCGGGCCGGTCCGCTTTGCGCCGTTTACGACGAGCGGATTCCGGGTATTGATGATGCGCTGACCGCGGCGCGCCTACAATCCCCCGCCGGTCGCGACTTGCGTTCAACGACCTGAACGCACGATCGCTCGATCTTCGCGCCGTCCCGCTGCATTGCGATCCTCGCCGCTTGTGATCCTTCGCCGTCCCGCTGCATTGCGATCCCTCACCGCGACGCCGCCCGTGCCACGATCGTTCATGCTTGGTGTCCCCAGCGAGGAGGACGATAATCGTGAGCGAGCACCTCCACAGCGGCCAGCACGCCCAGGACGAGGACCCCTACGAGACCGCCATGGCGCGCCACGGCGCGCCCAAGCACCGCTTCCCCGCGCGCGAGTGCGACCCCCGCCTCGCCTACGCGCTCGTCCACGACGAGCTCCTGCTCGACGGCGTCGCGCGCATGAACCTCGCGACGTTCTGCACCACCTGGGCCGAGCCCGAGGCGCTGAAGCTGCTCGCCGAGTCCTTCGACAAGAACATCGTGGACAAGGACGAGTACCCCCAGACCGCCGAGCTCGAGTCCCGCTGCGTGCGCATGCTCGCCGACCTCTGGCACTCCCCCCACCCCGACACCACCCTCGGCACCTCCACCACCGGCTCCAGCGAGGCCGCGATGCTCGCCGGCCTCGCCGCCAAGTTCCGCTGGCGTGCGCGCCGGCGCGGGGGCGACGCGCAGTCCGCCGCGTCCGCGCCGCCCGCGGGCGGCGCGCAGGCCGCGGGCGGGAAGCAGGCCGCGGGCGGGGAGCAGTCGCCCGAGCGTCCCAATCTCGTCTGCGGCCCCGTCCAGGTCTGCTGGGAGAAGTTCGCGCGCTACTTCGACGTCGAGCTGCGCGAGGTTCCGATGGACCCCGGTCGCTACCTGATGGAGCCCGCGCAGTGCCTGCAGCGCTGCGACGAGAACACGATCATGGTCGTCGCCACGCTCGGGCAGACCTTCACCGGGCTCTTCGAGGACGTCGCCGCGATCGCCGCCGCCCTCGACGGGCTGCAGGCCCGCGGCGGACCCGACATCCCGCTGCACGTCGACGGCGCCTCCGGCGGCTTTCTCGCGCCGTTCACCGCGACCGAGCTCGTCTGGGACTTCCGCCTGCCCCGCGTCAAGTCGATCAACGCCTCCGGGCACAAGATGGGCCTCGCCCCGCTCGGCTGCGGCTGGGCCATCTGGCGCGAACGCGCCGATCTACCCGAGGAGATGATCTTCAACGTCAACTACCTCGGCGGCGAGATGCCCACGTTCAACCTCAACTTCTCCCGCCCCGGCGGCCAGGTCGTCACCCAGTATTACGATTTCATCCGCCTCGGCCACGAAGGCTACGCCCGCATCCACGGCGCCACCTACGAAACCTGCGAGCACCTCGCCCGCGAGATCGCCGCGCTCGGCCCCTTCGAGATCGTCCACGACGGTAACCCCCAGGAGGGCATCCCCGCCGTCTCCTGGAAGCTCACCGACGGCGAGCACGGCTTCAACCTCTTCGACCTCGCCGACCGCCTGCGCGCGCACGGCTGGCTCGTGCCCGCCTACACGCTGCCGCCCCACCTCCAAGAGCTCGCGATCCAGCGCATCCTCGTGCGCCACGGCTTCAGCCGCGACATGGCCGACCTGCTGCTCGCCGACATCCGCCGCAGCCTCGCCACCCTCCAGAAGCACCCCCCGAGCCTCTCCCTCAACGAAGCCGAGGTTGGCTCCTTCAACCACAACGCCACGCCCGCCGTGCCCACCGCGCCGTGAAGGTGGATGTTTTTTTGGAGTTCCTTTCGCGGCAAAACTATTTTCAGAAGTAAATTTCTCCGAAAATAGAGAGGCCTGATCTGCCCCGGCCCGGTCGGCGCGGCCCGATCCGCCCGCCCTACGGCAGCTGTTGCGCGAACGGTTGCGCGAGCTCGCCGCGCCAGGTGCGGAAGAACGCCTCCGCGGTCACCGCGTCGAGCGGGCGTGCGAATAGGAAGCCCTGACCGCTGTCGCAGTGCTCGTCCTTGAGCAGGTCGAGCTCGTGCGGGCGCTCGATGCCCTCGGCGAGGGTCTCGATCGACATCGCCTTGCCGAGCTGCACGAGCGTGCGGATCAGCGTCTCGCCTTCGGGGCTCTGCGTGAGGCGCGCGATGAACGAGCGGTCGATCTTCAGCGCGTCCACCGGGAACTGCTGCAGGTGCGAGAGCGAGGAGTAGCCCGTGCCGAAGTCGTCGATCGCGATCCGCACCCCGAGCTCCTTGAGCGCGGTCAGCCGGCGCACCGTCTCCTGCGCGTCGCGCATGATCGTCGTCTCGGTGATCTCAATCGTCAGCGCGCCCGCGTCGAGGCCGCTTTCCTCCAGCGCGTCGCGCACGTCGCTCACGAACTCATCCGTGTCGAGTTGGCGCGCGGACACGTTCACCGAGACTCCGATTGGATAGCCCGACTCTCGCCACGCCGCCGCCTGGCGCGTGGCCTCCTGCACCACCCAGCGCCCGATCTCGGTGATCAACCCGGTCTCCTCCAGCAGCGGCACGAAGTCGTCGGGCTGCACGACTCCGCGCGAGGGGCTGTTCCAGCGCAGCAGCGCCTCGACGCCCGTCGGGCTCATCTCCTGCAGGTCGAACGTCGGCTGGTAAACGAGGAACAGCTGCTCCTTCTCGAGCGCTTCGCGCAGGTCCATCTCGAGCTCCATGCGGTTCTGCACGGCGTCCTGCATCCCCGACTCGAACACCACGAAGCGGTTCTTGCCGTCCCACTTCGCGCGGTACATCGCGATGTCCGCGTCGCGCAGGAACTCCTCCGCGGACTCGCGGTCGCCCATCGCGATGCCGACGCTCGCGGTGACCGCGAGGCGCGCGGAGTCCGACTCGTCGAGTTTGAACGGCGGCGCGAGCGCCTCGAGCATCCGCTCGGCGATCAGCTCCGGGCCCGCCGCGAGCGACATCCCCTCCGCGATCACCACGAACTCGTCGCCGCCGAGGCGCCCGAGCGCGTCGGTGTCGCGGATCGCTCCGCGCAGCCGCGTCGCGACGGCCTTCAGCAGCCGATCGCCCGCGCCGTGGCCGAGCGTGTCGTTGATGCTCTTGAAGTTGTCGAGGTCGATGAAGAGCGCCGCTACCGGCGCCTGGCTGCGCCGGCCGCGCACCAGCATCTGCTCGATGCGGTCGAGGATCAGCGTGCGGTTCGGCAGACCCGTCAGCGGATCGTGGGTCGCGAGGAACGCGAGCTCTTCCTGGCGGCGCGAGAGCTCGTCGTGCGCCTTGCGGCGCTCCTCCTCGAAGGACTCACACATCCGCACCAGCGTCACGTCGAGGCTGCGCTGCAGCATCCCCAGCGCGTGCACCAGCACCTCCGGCGCCAGCCCGAGCGCGTCCGCGCGCGCGCGCAGCACGTCGTCCGCCGCGTCGCGCCAGCGCAGGCAGCGCTTGGTCACCTCGTTCAGCGGCGCCGCGCGTTGCGCCGCGAGCTGCCCGAAGATGCGCCACGACTCGCGTCCCACCTCGCGCGCTACCTCCGCTCCGTCGCCCGCCATCCACCGCGCGACCGCGATCGTCGAGACCGAGCCCACCCGCGCAAAGCTGTCTTCCACGAGCGAATCGAGCACGTGCCCCGAGTCGGCCGAGCGGCGCAGCATGCGCGCGACGACGTCATCCGTCCCCGCTTTCAGCGCTTCGCCGAGCCGGCGCAGGTCGTGCTCGAGCGGCGCGTCTCCGGTACCCACCGTGGCCGTCCGCGCGTCGCGACCGCGCGGCGCTCCTAGTTCGATCCCGGGAATCGCCGCGAGCGAGGAGCCTTGACCTGGGAAGGGCATACCTTCACTTATCGACGCCCGTACTTGTTTCTTGAGCGAGCGGCGCGCCGAAATAAACACGCAGCAGCGCGCCGCCGCCCCGCGCGTTCTGCGCCCGCGCGTAGCCGCCGTGCGCCTCCGCCGCCTGGCGCACGATCGCGAGTCCCAGCCCCGAGCCCGGCAGCCTGCGCGCGTCGCGCGCGCGGTAGAAGCGGTCGAACACGAACGGCAGGTCGCGGTCGGCGAAGCCCGGTCCGTGGTCGCGCACGTTGAGCTCGCCCGCGCGCAGCGCCACCTCGACCACGCCCCCCGGCGGACTCCACTTGCGCGCGTTCTCGAGCAGGTTCGCGACCGCGCGGTCGATGCCGGGCGCGTCGCCCGCGACCACCGTCGCCTCGAGGTCCAGCGCGAAGCGCACCTCCTCCCCGCCACGCCCCGCGCGCTCCCCCCCGCGCTCCCCCGCGCGCCGCGCGGTGCGCTCGGCGGCGGCGCGCACGAGCGTGTCGAGGCGGACCTCGTCGTGCGCGCTCTGCGCGGCGGCGCCACGCGCGAGCTCGATCACGTCGCCGATCAGCGCGGTGAGCTCGTCGAGCTCCTGCACGACGTCACGTCGGAGATCCTCGCGGTCCTCGGGCGAGAGACGCGCGGCTTCCTGGAGCACCTGAATGTTGGCGCGCAGCGACGCGATCGGCGTGCGTAGCTCGTGGCCGGCGTCCGCGATCAGCTGGCGCTGCGTCCCGACCGAGCGCGCGAGCGCGTCGAGCGTCGCGTTGAAGCTCTCCGCGAGCCGCGCGAGCTCGTCGCGCCCGGAGACCTCCAGGCGCTGGGAGAGGTCGAGCTCGCCCGTGAGATGCTCGGTGCGCCGCGTGAAGCGCGCGATCGGCGCGAGCGCGGTGCGCGCGACGAGCAGTCCGAGCGCCGCCGCGAGCGCGATCCCGGCGAGGCCGACCGCAACGAGCAGCAGCTCGAGGCGGCCCAGCTCGTGGTCGACTTCGGTGAGCGGCAGCGCGACGAGCACCGCCCCGCGCGGGCCCGCGCCGAGCGTGAGCACGCGCAGGTGCGTCCCGCGCACGGTGCGGTCGCCCAGCTCCTCCCCCCTGCCCGCCGCCGCGATCCGCCGGTCGCTTGCGCTCGCCGCGATCCGCACCGACGCGGCCTGCCCCGCGGGCACCGCGACCGCGCCGCGCGGCGCGATGAACTGCACGTAGCCCGCCGCGGCCCCGAACGGCGGCGGCTGCACGCGGGCCGGGAAGCCGTCGTGGTCGCCGTCGTGGTCGCCGTCCGGCGGCCCAGTCGGCGCACTCTCCGCGGAGCCCGCACCCGCCGCGCCGCCCGCGCCGCCCGCGCCGCCCGCGCCGAAGCCGGAGCCGGTTTCGCCCGTGCCTCGGGGCCCCCCGGGCGGCCCCGGGGGGCCCTCCAGTTCGGCGTCGCGGAGCGGCGCTTGGGGCGCGCCCGCGAGGAGTCCCTGCGCGCGCTGGCGCAGCGCGCTGTCGAGCTGCCCGCGCAGATCCGCGCGCACGGCGATGTAGACGCCGACGGCGGCGCCGAGCACGGCGAGCGCGACGGAGAGGCTCGCGACGGCGGCGATGCGAGTGCGCAGCGACGGCGCGGCGATGCGAACGCGCAGCGAGGGCGCGGCGCGCGCGGCGATGCGGGTACGCGGGCTCACAGCGCGGGGCCCCGCTCAGGGCTCGCGCAGGACGTAGCCGACGCCGCGCACGTTGTGGATCAGGGGCCGCGCACCGGCCTGCTCGAGCTTGCGGCGCAGGTAGCCGACGTAGACGCGCAGCGCGTTCGAGGAGGGCCCGAAGTCGTAGCCCCAGACGCGCTCGTAGATGAGGCTGTGCGGGAGCACCTGGCGCGGGTTGCGCAGCAGCAGCTCCAGCAATTGGTACTCGGTGCGGGTCAGCTCGGCGAAGCGCGCGTCGCCGACGACGGCGCCGTGGCGCGCGGGATCGAGGCGCAGCTCGGCAAACGCGGGCGCGGCGGGGGCGCCGTCCTCGCTGGGCGCGGTGCGGCGCAGCAGCGCGCGCAGGCGCGCGTTCAGCTCGCCGACGTCGAAGGGCTTGACCATGTAGTCGTCGGCGCCGACGTCGAGCCCGTCGATGCGGTCGGCGACGGCGTCGCGCGCGGTGAGCATCAGGATCGGGACGCGGTTGCCGAGGCGGCGCAGGCGCCGGCAGACTTCGAGGCCGTCGATGTCGGGCATCGAGACGTCGAGCACGACCGCGTCGGGGAGCGATTGGGAGAGGAGCTCGAGCGACTGCGCCCCGCCCTCGGCGAGCTGCACGTCGTAGCCGCCGAGCGTCAGCGCGCGGCGCAGCGCCTCGCGCACCGCGCGGTCGTCGTCGACCACCAGGACCTTCATCGGCCGATTGTGACGCGCGCCGCACCGCGCGCCGCATCTCCTTACACAACCCCTACGGAGACATAGGCCGCCGTTGAGCGACGCCGCGCATGATCGTCGTCCCATCCCAACCAGGAGGTCTCATATGAAGGCATCGAACATTCTCAAGACGACGGTCGTCGTCGGCGCGCTGGCGGCGGGCGGCGCGGTCGCCGGGATCGCCGCCGCGTCCGCGGCGCCGTCGGGCACATCGAGCACGACGACGACGCCGAGCACGAGCACACCGAGCGCGGCCGCGGCGACTCCCGCGACGACACCGACGACGTCGACGCCCACCACGACGACGCCCACGACGCCCACGACACCGAGCACCCCGGCGCCACAGTCCGGGACGCCGCAGTCCGGGACGCCGCAGTCGAAATCGGGGCATCCGTGCCCGAACATGGGCTCGCACGCGGGGTCCGGCTCGGACTCGGGCTCGGGTGGCGGCAACTCGGGCTCGAGCTATCCGGGAGCGCCCGCGGGCGGCAACGGACCGGCACCGGCCTGACGCGACCCGCGCCGGCGTGACGCCGGCGGTGAGACGCGCAGGCGCGCCGGCGGTGAGACGCGCAGGCGCGCGGGCGGGATCGCAGGACGGGTCCCGCCCGCGCAACTTGCGGCGCCGCCTTGGGTTTGACTTCGTGGCGGGCGTTATAAACAGCGCCTTGACTGAAAGCCCAATGAGCGGATAGGGTCTGCATGTGGCCTGGTAGGCTCAGCATGGGGTCATCATCGAGGAGGAGAGGTCGTCATCGTGGACAGTAGAAGGCGTTTCGCTCGCGGTTGGGTCGCGGGCACACTGGTTGCGACGGGAGCGTGCGCGCTCGCGCTGACATTGGGCGCGGCGGGCGCCGGCGCGGCGGGCGCGAGGGCGGGCGCGGCGAGCACGGTCTCGCTGAACGACACGGCGCACCTGCACAAAACCTCTAGCCACGGCTTCAACCTGTATGAGTCGGGTAGCGCGAGCGGCTCGCTCGGGGGCTCGATCTCGCTGCATCTCGACGTGGTCTCGACGAACCGCGTGACGGCGCAGATCACGGTCTACCCACACGGCGGCTCGGTCAACGCGACGGCGTCGGGTAGCTACCGCAACAATGGCTCGACGGCGAGCTTCGCGGGCACGCTCAATGTCACCGGCGGCAGCGGCTCCTACCGCGGCGCGCACGGCTCGGGCCTGAGTTTCAGCGGCACGGTCCAGCGCTCCAACGATGCCGTCACGGTCCGCGTGAGCGGGCACTTCGCGAGCTGACGCTGGTGCGCGCGCTGACGCTGATCTGCGGCGCGGCGCTCGCGCTTGGCCTCTCCGCGTCGACGGCAGCGGCGACGACCGAGCAGGCGACGCTGCACGCGTCGTTCTCGCCGGATCGGCTGGGCGCGAGCACGACGATCAGCTTTGGCTTCGACGTGTCGACGACCGAAGGGCTCGCGCCGCCGCCGCTGACGGACATCGATCTGCACATGCCGGCAGGGATGAACTACACGAAAACGACGCTCGGCCTGGCGATCTGCAACCCGATTGCGCTGCAGGAACACGGGGTCGCGGGCTGCCCGGCGAACTCGCGCCTGGGCTATGGAAGCGCGTCGGTGGAAGTGCCGTTCGGGACGGGCGCGGGCCACGAGCTCCCGGAAATCCAGGCGCTGATGGGGCCGCCGAACAACGGCAACATGGTCGTGCTGTTCTACGCGAACGGCCAGACGCCGGTGTTCGCGCAGCTAGTGTTCAAGGGCGAAGTGCTGCCGCAGTCGGGGATCTTCGGCTCGCAGCTTGCGACCGCGGTGCCACCGATCCCGAGCGTCCCGAACGGGCCGGACGTCTCAATCGTTAGCGTGCAAGCGACGATTGGCCCGAGCCACCTGACGTACTACAAGCACGCGCACGGCCGGCTCGTGCCGTTTCACCCGATCGGGATCTCGGTGCCCGAACGCTGCCCGCGCGGCGGCTTCCCGTTCTCCGCAGAATTCACCTTCCAGGACGGCTCGCACGCGACAACGGCAACCACGGTGCCGTGCCCACCGACGCGGCGACACAGAAAATAGCTAGCGCGCCACGCCGCGGGGGCCTGCGGCCCCACCAGCGCGCGAGGCCCTACAGCCCCACCAGCGCGCGAGGCCCTACAGTCGCGCCGGCGCGCGAGGCATGCAGCGCACCAGCGCGACGAGGCCTGCAGCGGCAGCAGCGCGACGAGCGCCGAGAGAGAATGTGTGTATGTTTTTTGGAGTTCCTTCAAGCGTAGAACTATTACCAAACGAAAGGAACTCCAAAAATTGAATGTCCTCCGCCGCGACGGTCGGGGGTCAATCCTGCAGTGCGACCGCGGGCGGCACGCCGGCGGCGATGTAGCCGGGGATCGCGACGATGGCGACCGCGGCGGCGGTGACGAGCGCGAGGCTGCCGAGCGCGATGAGGACGCCGAAGGAGTAGACGACGGGGAAGTTGATGACGTTGGCGAGGGCGCGGTCGAGCAGCTGCTGGCCGTAGAGGCCGAACACGGCGCCGCTGAGGCAGCCGACGCCGAGCAGGAGGAAGCTCTCGAGCAGGATCGTGCGCCACAGTTCCGCGCGGGGGAAGCCCTCGAGCTTGAGCTTTGCGAGGCGCGGGCGGCGCTGCCAGACCATGTTGCCCATCGCGGCGGCCATCGCGAGGACGGCGGCGATCAGGATCAGCGTGGCGATCTGCGTGAGCCGTTCGAGGCCTTGGCGGCTGAGCGCGCGTTGCTGGGCAGCGTGACGTCCGGCGGTTTCGACGGTGAGCCCAGAGCTGGTGGCGGGCCCGAGCGCGCGTTCGATCTCGACGCGGGCCTGCGCGGGCGGGAGGCGGGGGTCGAGCAGAACGTTGTAAGCGGCGGCGTCGGTGCTGCCCCAGGCGCTCGCGTACTGTTCGGCGCTCATGATGAGCGCCCCGGGGGCCCAGCCGATATTGGTCGAGAGGGCTGCGACCCGCAGGACCGTCGGCCGCGGGGTGGGCAGCGCGAAGGCCTGCCCGATGTGCAGGTGGTGTTCGTCGGCGAGGGACTGCGAGACGACGACCCAGCCGCCGGCACGGACCTCGGCGCTGGCGCGGGCGAGGTTACCTTCGACGATCTGGCTCGCTGGCAGCAGCGGTGTCGCGGCCGCGGGCGGGGCGATCACCCAGACGCGGCGTTCGCCGATGTCGAGCAGGCCGCCGCGATAGATGCGCACGGCGCGCACGCCGGGCAGGCGTTCGAGCTTGGCTTGCGCGCTGGGAGTGAAGGGCGCGGTCTTGAGCAGGTTGTAACTGCCGGATGGCGAGACCCAGACGTCGGTGAACGCGTTGAGGTCGGTGGCGGCGTTTTCGAGGCCGTGCAGGAGGTCGCCGTGGGCGGTCTCGATCGCGACGCTGCCGAAGACGGCGATCGCGCCGGTGGCGGCGATCGCGACGGCGCGGGCGCGCCCCGCGCGGAGCTCCATCACGGCGACGTGCGGCACGGCGCTGACGATCGCGGGGGCGAGGCGGCGCACGAGCGCGAGCGTCGCGTCGAGCGGGATCGGCAGCAGCAACAGCAGGGCGCCGACGAGGAAGACCATGCCGAGGATCGCCTCCTTGGGCGCGGCGAGCAGGATCGCGGTGGCGGCGGCGAGACAGAGCACGCCGCCGACGGCGAGACGACGGTCGGCCTTGCCGCTCCCCCCCTCCTTCTGCGTAATCGCGGCGAGGGGGTCGCGGGAGAGGATGTCTTTGAGCGGGCTGAGCACGGCGACGGAGGCGGCGAGCATCCCGCCGAGGACGGCGATCGCGATGCTCTGCGCACTGACGACGCGCTGAGAGCCGACGGCGAACGCGGAGGAGAGGTAGCCGGGGTTCGAATGGAAGAGGTGGATCGAGAGCTCCTCGCCGAGCGCGAGGCCGAGCGCGGAGGCGAGCACGCCGAGCACGGCGGCGTCGAACATCATCACGGCGATCACGGTGCGCGGCGGATAGCCGTCGCGGCGCAGGTCGGCGATCAGGCGCCGGCGCTGGGGCACGGTGAGCAGCATCGCGTTGAACGCGAAGAGGAAGCCGACGAGCGCGCTGATGACGGCGAACAGCGCGGTGGACTGGTTGGTCGCGGCGGCGGCGCGCGCGAACAGCTTTTCGTCGTAATCGGCGGCCTCGACGTTCAGGCGCCCGCCGGCGAGCGCGAGCAGCGCGCGGCGCACCGCGGCTTCGCGGCCGGGGGCGGGCTCGACGAGGATACGGCTGACGCGCCCCGGCAGGCCGGCCATTTCCTGGGCAAAGGAGAGCGGGGCGACGGCGATCGGGCTCTGGATCAGCGGCCCGATCTGCTTCGCGGTGAGCTGGGTGTAGAGCGGCGCTTGCGCGACGCGGCCGGCGAGCTCGAACGTGACTTCCTTGCCGAACTTCGTGACGCCAATCGTGTGCGCGAGCGGACCGGGCAGGACGACGGCGCCGAAGCCAGCGAACGGCGTGAGCTGAGTGTGGTGTACGAGCGTGCCACCGAGTTCGGAGAGGCTCGCATCGGCGCCGACGAGCTCGACGGACTCGCTGCCCTTGGGGCCGACGGCGTTGGCGCTGAGTTCGAGCAGCGGCGCGGCGGCACGCACGCCGGGGGTGTGGCGGATCTTGGCGAGCGCGCTTTCGTCGAAGCCGTGCGCGTCGCGCGCGACTAGCTGCAGCGTCGCTTTGCCGACGATTCCGTGCGAGAGCTGCGCGACGGAGCTCGAGAGGCTCGAGCTCGCGACCTGCGAGGCGAACAGCAGCGCGACGCCCGCGGCGATCCCGACGATCGCGAACAACTCCTGCAGCAGCCGCGCGCGCAGGCGCACGCGGTAGAGATGCAGGACATTGAGCGCCTTCACCGCGGCGCTCCCGCATCGCGACCCCGCGCAGCGCGCGCGGCGCGGGAGCGCGTGCCCGCACGCGTGAGCGCGGAATGGTCTGCGTGTATGCCCGCGTCCGCGCGCCTCACGGGGCGCTGGCCCGCACGTATGCCTGGTCGGGCTCGTACTCGCCGAGCTTGCCGTCGCGCAGCGCGTAGACGCGATCGGCGTACGCGGCGGCCTGCGGATCGTGGCTGACGAGCACGATCGCGACCTGGTGCTCGCGGCAGAGTTCGGTGAGCAGCTCGAGCACTTCGCGCCCGCGCTGCGTGTCGAGGCTACCGGTGGGCTCGTCGGCGAGCAGCAGGCGCGGTTCGGTGGAGAGCGCGCGCGCGATCATGACGCGCTGGCGCTCACCCATCGAGAGCAGCTCGGCGCGGTGCTCGAGACGCTGGCCGAGGCCGAGGCGCTCGAGCAGCGGCGAGATCTTGCGGTGCGCGTCGCGCCAGCGCATGGTCTTGAGCAGCTTCAGCACCGCGTTGTCGATCGCGGTGACCCCGGGCAGCAGGTCGAAGTTCTGGCGGATGAAGCCGAGTTCGGAGAGCCTGAAGTGGGAGGCTTCGCGCTCTGAGAGCGAGGAGACGTCGCGGCCGCCTATGAGCACCTGGCCGCTAGTGGGTTGCAGTAGCGTGGCCACCATCAAGAGGAGAGTCGTCTTGCCGGAGCCGCTCGGTCCGTACAACGCGACCATCTCGCCGGGCTCGACTTTCAGCGAGACCCCGTCGACGGCGCGCACGGGCTCGCCGCCGATCGCGGGGTAGTGCTTGACGAGGTCGCGCAACTCCAGCAACGGTTACGAGCCTAGTTCACGCCATCGGGATCGACCGCGGCGGGGAGCACGACCTCGGCGCCGCCGCCGCGACGGCGGGGCCCGCCGGGCGCACGCGGCAGCAGCTTCCGCGCGCGCAGCCGCGTGCGGAAGACACGCATCGCGAGGCGCGCGGGCTCACCGAGCGCGTCGAGCACCGCGAGCGCGACGGGCCGCGCTGCGGGCGCCGCCGCTTCGGGCGTGGAGAGATAGAAGCTTGCCATCGCAGCCAGGATCAGCACGTGACCGCGGCCGTCGGGGAGCTCTTCGGCGGCGCCCCGCGCGCGCTCGGCGAGGAGTCGCATGCGCATCGCGGCGTCGAGCGTGGAGGCGTAGCAGCCGACGAGGCTGCGCTGGCCGGTGGCGTAGTCCTCGGCGACGTCGACGAGGTTGTCCAGCAGCGAGTGCAGCGCACCGATCCACGGGAAATAGGCGCGCTCGAGCGCCGCGATCTCGACCGTGTCGACGGCGGGCCGCGCCGCGGCGGCGATCAGCGCGTAGACGCCGAGCGAGGAGCCGCCGGCGGCGGCGGCCTCCCACCAGCGCAGACCGCTGCCGGGCGGCGTGACGGTGCGCGCCCAGCCCTCGAGCGCGCGGTGGTCGCCCTGGACTTCGCCGGTGTTGCAGCTCTGGAAGGCGATGATCCGCTGCGCCGCGCGCTGCGCGGCGGGCGCGACGGCGGCGTAGGAGGGCAGCTGCGCGAGCGCGGCGCGGCACTCGTCGATCGTCTCGACGAGATAGCGCCCGTCGTCGCGCAGGTGGTGATGCGCGTAATAGTCGAGGTGCGACGCGTCGGGGTCGAGCGCGACGAGCAGCGCGCGGTGCAGCTGGCGCCCATTGACCGCGGGCTCGGCGCTGGGGAGCTCGGTGAGCGTGTCGAGGTAGTTGTACGCGGCCTGGAAGGACGCCATCGCGCGCGCCGCGACGGCGCGGTGGCGCGCGGGGACGAGCGTCGCGAACGCGGTCGCGCCCTCGATGTTGCCCCACTTGCGCAGCGCGTCGAGCACGACGCGCTGCAGCAGCGGATCGGGGATCTGCCGCACGCGCGCTTCGCGACGGCGACGCTCGGCGCAGACGCGCGGAAAGACGCCCAGCCAGTAGCGCTGCGCGGCGCCCGCGAACGCCGCGCCCAGCTCGATACGACCGCTCCCTCGTTGACCCACCGGCACGACCCCCAAGCACTTGCCCCGATCGCGCCGACCCGGGCGCTTGGCCGGATTATAGACGGTGAGAGGTCTGCTTGTCCAGTATGCGGGACGGCCCCGTGCAGTCCAGCAGGCTGGTGAACGCCGCCGCGAGCACCGCGATCTGCGCCGGGCTGAGCTTTGCGAAGAAGCGCCGCTGCACGCCCGCGCGGTGCGTCGCCTGCGCCTCGCGCGCCAGCGCGAGACCCGCCGCGGTGAGGTGCGCGTTCGTCGCGCGCGCATCCGCGGGGCACTGCTCGCGCACCAGCAGCCCGCGGCCCTCCAGCGTGTCGACCACGCGCGAGACCCGGCTCAGGCTCAGGCCCATGTCGCGCGCCAGCAGCGTCAGCCGCAGCGTCCCGCGCTCCGCCGCCGCCATCCGTCCCAGCAGTCCCAGCGCGCTGAAGCTCAGGCCGTGCACCGCTTCCAATTCGCCCTCGAGCTCCCGTGTCAAGCGCCGGCTCGCCTCCAGCAGGCCCGTGAACGCCAGCGCCTGCTCCGGCGAGAGGCCCGCCACGCCCTCCTCGCCCAGGAAGTACGCCGCGCGCGTCGCCACGCTCGCCGGTAGCGCCGCCGTCGCCACCTCTACCGCCTCTACCGCCTCGCCACCGTGTGCGCCCCCGCGCGCGCGCGCCGCCATCGCCGCTCAGCCGCCCGCGCGCGGGGTGTCCTCGCGCGCGTCCGCTGGGCGCGGGTCCGCCGCGATCAGCGCCGCGTTGCCCGACGGGTCGCGCACCAGCACGCCCGCGCCGCGCCGCTCGTGCGCGATCCCCGCGCGCTCGATCCGCGCGCGCACCGCCGCCACGTCCGCCTCACCCGGCAGATAGATCGTCCAGTGCGCCAGGCCCACCGCGTCCGCCGGCGCGGGGGGGACGCCGCGCCCGCGCCACGTGTTGAACGCGAGGTGATGGTGGTAGCCGCCCGCCGACACGAACGCCGCCGCCGGCCCCAGGTCGATCACGGTCTCGAAGCCCACGACCTCCGCGTAGAAGCGCAGCGACGCCGCGGCGTCCGCGACGTGCAGGTGCACGTGCCCCACGCGCACCCCGGGCGCCGCGCGCGGCGTCGGGGGCTCGCTCGCGACGAGCGCGACGAGACCGTCGAGGTCCAGCGGCTGCGGCCCGCCCGCGAACAGGCTCGGGTCGCCGATCGCGGGCCACTGCTCGCGCGGGCGGTCCGCGGCGAGCTCCAACCCGTTGCCGTCGGGGTCCGCGAGGTAGACCGCCTCGTGCGTCCCGTGGTCCGAGGCGCCCTGGATCGGCGTGCGCGTCAGCGCGAGGCGCACCACCGCCCGCGCCAGCTCCGCACGCGCGGGGTACAGCAGCGCGACGTGATACAGGCCCGCGTGGCGCCCCGCGCGGCGCGCGGCGCGGTTCTCGACGAGCACGAGCAGGTCCTCCCCGCCCGCGCCCAGCGCCGCGCGCGGGCCCGCGGCGTCGCGCGGGCCCTCCGCCTCGCGCGCGCGTACCCGTAGGCCCAGCGCGTCGGTGTAGAAAGCCACAGTTCGCTCGAGGTCGCTGACGGTCAGCTCGATCGGGCCGAGGCGCGTGGCTGCTGGGAGGGGGGTCGTCGTCGCGGGCGATCGGGCGGCGGCGACAGTTGACGCGGCGCCAGCGGGTGCGGCGGCGCCAGCGGGTGCGGCGGGGGCGGCGCTTGAGGTTGCGGCGGCGGACGCGGCCGTAAAAGTGTTCATCTCCAACCCACCTTCATTTTGCTTGCTAGCGCAAGTATAGCGGAAAGGTGGGTGGTCGCCGGGCTCGGGACCACCTGTGAGCTCTACGCCGCGACCGCGGATTCGCGGTCGTCACTGACCACGACGCGCGCCGTGCGCAACGCGACGACACGATCGAACCCCTCGAGCAGCGTCGCGTCGTGCGTGATCGCGAGCACCGCGCGCTCGCCCGCGGCGTCCCGCACGCCGGCCATTACCCGTGCGGCGAGCGGCGCGTCGAGGTGGGCGGTGGGCTCGTCGAGGATCAAAAAGCGCGCGGGTGACAGCAGCGCCCGCGCGAGCGCGAGGCGCCGGCGCTGGCCACCGGAGACCAGGCCGCCGTCCTGGCCGACGAACGTGTCGAGTGCGTCAGGCAGCTCCGCGACCCACTCGTCGAGCTCAACCGCGCGCAGCACGCGCCAGAACTCCTCCTCGCCGGCATCCGGCCGCGCGATCAGCAGATTCGCGCGGATCGTCGTGTTGAAGAGGTGCGCGTCCTGGCCACACAGCAGCACCGCGCGGCGCAGATCCTCCTGGTCCAGCTCGCGGACATCGAGGCCGTCGAGCGTGACGAGTCCCGCCTGCGGGTCGTAAAAGCGCACGAGCAACTCCGCGAGCGTGCTCTTGCCCGCGCCGCTCGGGCCGAGCAGCGCGACGCGCTCCCCGGGGGCGAGCACAAGATCGACGCCGTCCAATACCCATGCGTCACCGTGGTCCCCGCCGGTCCTTGGCGCCGTCCCGTCGATGACTGCTCGGTCGAGCTCGTCCGCATCCGCGTCGACTCTCCCATCTTCGCGCTCGTCCTCGACCTCCGCGTAGCGGAAGCGCACGCCCGCCATCCGCAGCTCTCCCCCACCGCGCGACGCGCGCGGCGCGCGCGGATCGACGACGGCGGCCCGCTGCGCGCAGACGTCCTGCAGGCGCGCGGCGGCCGTCGCGCACGCGCGCAGGCGCCGCGCGGCGAGCGGCAGCGGCAGCACGTTCTCGTAGGAGGCCAGCAGGAGGAAGACGAGCGCGGCGAGCAGCACGCCCGCGAGCGCGCCGCTGTCCACGACCGGGATCGCGACGAGCATCAGCGCAACCACACCCGCGCCGGTCAGCGCGCCGCCGAGCAGCGTCGCGGCAGCCGCGGCGAGCGCGTCCGCGCGGCCGAGGGCCGCGAGCTCGGCGTCCTGAGCCCGCAGGCGCGCGACGTGCTCCTCCGAGCGCCCCGCGAGCGCGAGCTCGGCGGCGCCGTCGACACTCTCGAGCAGCTGCGCCGTCAGCCGCGCGCGGGCGGGCGCCTGGCGTCTACCCGAGCGCGCCGCGAGCGCGCCGCTCAGCGCAGGCAGGACGGCGGAGGCGAGCGCGAGCGCGGCGAGCACGACGAGTCCCGCGGCGGGCAGCGCGAGCCACGCGGCGAGACCCGCGCCGAGCGCGACGAGCGCCGCGACGAGGCCCGGGATCAGCACGCGCAGGTGCAGGTCCTGCAGCGTGTCGACATCGGCGACGAAGCGCGCCAGCAGCTCGCCGCTGCCCTGGCCCTCACGCAGGCGCCCCGGCAGCAGCGGGCGCAGCGCGCCGTAGAAGCGCACGCGCAGCCGCGCGAGCTGGCGCAGCGCGAGGTCGTGCGAGGCAAGCCGTTCGCCGTAGCGCAGCGCCGCGCGCGCGATCCCGAACGCGCGCACGCCGACGATCGCGACCATCAGCATCAGGATCGGCGGCCGCTGCGCCGCGCGCGAGATCAGGTAGCCCGAGGTCGCCAGCAGCGCGATCGCGGCCGCCGCTGCGCCGACCGCGATCGCGACCGCGAGCGCCAACCGCCGCCGCTCGCCGCGCGTCGGGCGCGCGATGTCGCGCAGCGCCGCGAGTCCGGCACTCATACGGGCACCGCCGCGTCGCTGGCCGCGCGGGTCGGCGCGTCCTCGTCGCTGCGCGCCTCCGTCGGCGCCGCCGCGCGGACCGCCTGCGCCGCGGGCGACGTGACGCCGACGATACGACCCTCACGCAGCTCGACGACGCGGTCGGCGTGCGCGGCGAGCGCGGGCTGGTGGACGATCGCGAGCACGGTCCGCCCCCGCGCGAGCCGCGCGACCGCGCTCGCGATGTCGGCGGCACTCGCTTCGTCGAGGTGCGCGGTGGGCTCGTCGAGCACGAGCAGCGGCGCGTTGCGCAGGAAGGCGCGCGCGAGCGCGATGCGCCGGCGCTGGCCGGCGGAGAGCCGCCGCGCGCCGTCGCCGAGCATGGTCTCGATCCCGTGGGGCAGTCGCTCGATCGCATCCCAGATCCCCGCGTCGCGCGCCGCGCGCTCGATCCGCCCCCGATCCGCACCGGGGTCGCCGAGCGCGATGTTCTCGGCAACGGTGCCCGCGAACAGCGTCGGTTCCTGCGGGACCCACGCTGTTCGCGCGCGCCAGCGCTCGATGGGCAACATGCGCAGGTCGCGCCCGCCGCATTCGATCGCGCCCGCGGTGGGATCGGCGAGACGCATCAGCAGCGCCGCGAGTGTGCTCTTACCCGCACCGCTCGGGCCGACGAGCGCCGTGGTCTCGCCGGGCGCGAGCTCCAGGTCGACGCCGTCGAGCACCGCGCCGGGACGCCTCGGATACGCGAAGGAGACCGCGCGGAAGCGGATCGACTCGAAGCGCGGATCGGGCACGACCACCTCGCCCGCCGCGCGCGCCGGCGCGAGCGCGGGCGGTCGGTCGAGCACCGCGAAGATGCGCTCCGCGGCGGCGGCGCCGTCGGCGCTCGCGTGGAACTGCTGGCCGACCTGGCGCAGCGGGCCGTAGAGCTCGGGGGCGAGCAGCAGCACCGTCAGCCCGGCCTGTAGACCGAGCGCGCCGTCGACGAGCTGCACGCCGATCGTCGCGGCGACGAGCGCGGTGCCGATCATCGCGCACAGCTCGAGCACGAGCGCGGAGAGGAACGCGATCCGCAGCGTCCCCATCGTCTCCGCGCGGTAGCGCTCGCCGACCGTGCCAAGAATCGCCTCCTGCGCGCGGTCGCGGCGGTAGGCGCGCAGCGTCGGCAGCCCGCGCACGACGTCGAGGAAGTGCGCGCTCAACAGCGACAGCGCGCGCCAGCGCTGGCGGGTATGGGCCTGCGCGCCGCGGCCGACGAGGACCATGAACAGGATCAGCAGCGGCACCGTAAACGCGAGGATGCCCGCCGCGATCGGATCGAGCGGCAGCACCCAGCCGAGCACCGCGAGCGGCACGAGCGCCGCGAGCACGAACTGCGGGAGGTAGCCCGCGAAGTAGGACTCCAGCGCGTCGACGCCCTGCACGGCGGCCGCGGCGAGCTCGCCGCTGCGCTCCTCGCGGTCGACCCCGACCCCGTCGACGAGCAGCGCTCCGACCAGACGGCGGCGCAACTCGGACATGACGCGCGTCGCGCCCCAGCGCCCGGAGAGCTCGAAGCCACCGCTCACCGCCGCGCGCGCGAGCAGCACGGCAGCGAGCGCGATCAGCTCGCCGCGCAGCGCGGCAAGCGTCGCGTGGTCGATCGCGGCGTGCGCGATTACGTACGCGAGCAGCACGGCCTGCGCGAGGATCAGCGCCGCCTCGAGCGCGCCGAGCAGGCCGGCGAGCGCGAGGTGCGACCGCGCGGCGCGGCTCTCGCGCAGCAGGCGGCGGTCCACCGGAGCAGCCACGTCAGCCCTGGGTGCCGCCGAGCTTGCGCCCGAGCACCGCGACCGGCGTCGGCGTGCCGCCGCCCTCGAAGTCCTCGCGGCCGAGGCGATGGCGGAAGACCCAATAGGTCCAGCCCTGGTAGAGCAGCACGATCGGCAGGAAGACGATCGCGACGACGGTCATCACGGTCTGGCTGTAGTGCGAGGCGGAGGCGCCCGCGAGCGTGAGGCTGAAAAGGCGCCCGTTGGTAGCGGGAAGCGCGTCGGGGAAGAGGCAGACGAAGAGGCTCGCGAACAGCAGCGCGATCGCGCCGGCGCTGAGCGCGAAGGCGCGCCCGTCGCGCCGCGTCGCCAGCACGAACGGGACCGCGGCGGCGAGCACGATCGCGAATACGGCGAGCACGAGCGCGGAGATCTTGACGCCGCCGGGGCTCGCCTGGTCGATCGTCGTCCACACGAGGAACGCGAGCACCAGCAGCGCCGCGAGCGCGGAGGCGGGCCGCGCGACTGCGCGGGCGCGCTGCATGAGCTCGCCGCGGGTGCGCAGCGAGAGGAAGATCGCGCCGTGCGCGAGGAACAGCACGAGCGTCGTCAGCCCGCCGAGCAGCGCGTAGGGATGCAGGAGGCCGAAGATGTTCGTGGTGACTTCGTGTTTGGCGTTCATCGGGACGCCGTGCACGATGTTCGCCCATGCGACACCCCACAGCAGCGCGGTCGCGCCGGAGCCGATGACGGTCGCCCACTCCCACGTCGCGCGCCAGCGCGGCGAGTCGCTCTTGCCCCAGAACTCGAACGAGACGCCGCGCACGATCAGCGCGAGCAGGATCAGCAGCAGCGCGAGGTAGAAGCCCGAGAAGAGGCTCGCGTACCAGCCGGGGAACGCGGCGAACGTGGCGCCGCCGGCGGTGATCAGCCAGACCTCGTTACCGTCCCAGACAGGCCCGATCGAGTGGATGATCATGCGCTTGTCGGTCTCGTCGCGGCCAAGCGCGCGCAGCAGCATGCCGACGCCGAAGTCGAAGCCCTCGAGCACGAAATAGCCGACCCAGAGGACGCAGATCAGGACGAACCAGAGGGTTTGCAGGAAGTTGGGGTCCATGTCAGTAAGCGAGTATGAGTTCTGCTTGGGACGGTTTGCTATCGGGCGACTGCTCCCCGGGGCGCTCGGCTTCGGGGCCGTGCGCGATCTCCTCGAGGAACAATTTCCCGCCGACGAGCAGCAGCGTGCCGTAGACGAGCGTGTACGCGCAGAGGCTGAGGACGATCGAGCCCGACCCGACGAGCGGCGAGCGCGCTTCGCTGGTCTTCAGCAGGCCGTAGACCACCCACGGCTGGCGCCCCATCTCGGTGAAGATCCAGCCGGTGAGGTTCGCGAGCACCGGCAGGAAGGCGCCGCCGACGCAGATCCACAGGAAGCGGCGCGAGCGCTCGAACCGTTTGCGGCGCGCGAGCAGCAGGCCGATCGGTGGGATCAGGAGCAGCAGCACCCCGACACCGGCCATCAGGCGAAACGTCCAGTAGGTGACGCCGAGGATCGGCACGTAGTCGCCGGGCCCGAATTTCTTCTGGTCTTCGGCGTTGAGCTGATTGACGCCCTTGATCGTGCCGTTCCAGGAGAAGGTGCCGAGGATCGAGAGCAGGTGCGGGATGCGGATGTCGGTGTTCAGGCGCTTGGGGAAGTGCTCGAACGGGCCGACCGCGAAGATCGAGAGGCTCGCGCCGCTCGTCGTCTTGTAGAGCGCCTCCGCGGCGGCCATCTTCATCGGCTGCTGTTTCTCCATCAGCATGCCCTGCGTGTGGCCGAACGCGCCCGTCAGGATCGCCGCGACGAGCGCCAGCGGCAGCACGAGGCGCGCCGAGCGTCGGTAGACGTCGGCGTTGCCTTTGCGCAGCAGGCCGTACGCGGAGATCCCGAGCACGAGGAAGCCGCCGGTGCAGAGCGCCGCGAAGATCGTGTGCGGGAAGGCGAGCAGCAGCGTCGAGTTGGTGAGCACCGCGAAGATGCTCTTCAGTTCGGCGCGGTGCGTGACGTGGTTGATCGCGTAGCCGACGGGGTGCTGCATCCACGAGTTCGCGGCGAGGATGAAGTAGGCGGAGAGCATCGTCCCAAACGCCAGCAGCCACGCCGTCGCGAGGTGCACGCGCGGCGAGAGCTTGCCCCAGCCGAAGATCCAGAGCCCGAGGAACGTGGACTCCAGGAAGAACGCCATCAGCCCCTCCATCGCGAGCGGCGCGCCGAAGATGTCGCCGACGTAGCGCGAGTACTGCGCCCAGTTCATCCCGAACTGGAACTCCTGCACGAGGCCCGTGACGACGCCGATCGCGATCGAGATCAGCATGAACTTGCCCCAGAAGCGCGTCATGCGCAGGTAGAGCTCGTCACCCGTGCGGTACCAGCGGGTCTGGCAGTACGCGACCCACACGGCGAGCCCGATCGACATCGGCACGAAGATGAAGTGGAAGACCGTCGTGACGCCAAACTGCAGGCGGGCCAGTTCAAGGGTGTTCACGGGCTCGAATCTAAAGGCGAGGAGCGCCTGGAGACATCAGCGCCTTTCCGTCGCCCCGGTACGGAGAACTACCGACCTCGACCGTCGCCGCGCGCGGCGACGCTCATCGAGCCGCGCGCCAGGGCGCCTGCTATCTCTGGGGGCGCCGATGGCGGACACCGTTGCCACTCACCGCGCATTCATGCCGGCGGGCACCGAGCGCTTCCTCGACGCGCGCTCGCTGGCCGACGCACACCGGCGTCTGGCGGAGCTGCTGCGCCCGGGCATGGCGGTGCTCGACGTCGGCTGCGGCACGGGCGCGATCACCGCGGGCATCGCGCAGGCCGTGGGGCCGGATGGCCGCGTGCTCGGCGTCGACGTCAGCGAGTCGCTGATCGCACGCGCGCGCGAGCGCTGCGAGCGCACGCCGAATCTCACGTTCGAGCTGGCGGACGTCGCGGCGCTGGTGGGGCGGGCGCGGCGCTTCGACGTCGTCACCGCGGCGCGGCTGCTGCTGTGGTTGGCGGACCCGCGGGCGGCGCTCAGCGCGATGGCGGGCGTCGCCCGCGCGGGCGGGCTGGTGGTGGTGCTCGACTACAACCTGCGCAAGACCAGCTGGGAGCCGGCGCCGCCGGACTCGGTGGCGACGTTCTACGAGGCCTTCCTGCAGTGGCGCGCGCAGGCGGGCATGGACAACGAGATCGCCGA
The DNA here is from genome assembly GCA_035483545.1 of Solirubrobacteraceae bacterium. Classification (GTDB taxonomy): domain Bacteria; phylum Actinomycetota; class Thermoleophilia; order Solirubrobacterales; family Solirubrobacteraceae; genus Palsa-744. Next base: position 107,013 of record DATHPS010000004.1, read on the forward strand.
CCACCTGGGCGCGCTGCTCGAGGACGTCGGTCTGCGCGAGGTCCGCAGCACGCCGCAGCACGAGGTCGCGCGCCGCGGCGAAGCGGACTTCGACGTGCGGATCGCGCTGTGGGGCCAGGTGATCGCGACGCGCGGACACCAGGTCGTCGCGGATGGCTTCCTCGGCGAGGCGCGCCGCGCGGCCGCGGAGGCGGAGTTCGCGCAGTGGGCGGCGAGCACCGCGCAGAGGCAGACGCTGTGGCTGGTGGCCGCGGAGGGCGTCGTGCCGGGCGCCTGATCCCTCGGGGAGCGTCCGCGGGGAGCACCCCGACGCGTAGCATTGACGAGGATGCCTGAGCAATCGCGCAACGAGCGCGGGGACATGAGCGCCGGCGGCCCCGGCGCGCACCAAGCGGACGCGCAGCCGGCCGGTGCGCGCCGCGACAACGCGCATCCGCCGATGCCGCGCGACAAGCGCGGCTGGCGCGTCTCGCCGGCGCCGGACGGGCGCGGGATGCCCGAGCGGGCGCCGCAGGGCCCGCCGGCGCACCGCACGCGCGGCTTCCTGTGGTTCGTGCTGTTCCTGGTCGCGCTCAACTGGCTCTCGGTACTGCTGTTCGCGCCGTCCACCGGCGAACAGCGGGTGACGGTCTCGTTCAACCCGTTCTTCCTCGCGCAGGTCAAGGCGGGCGAGGTGAAGTCGATCTCATCCAAGGGCGACACGATCCAGGGCACCTTCAAAGCCAAGCTGCGCTACCCGGAGAGCGACAAGAAGGCGACCCCGACGAAGCTGTTCGCGACGGAGGTGCCGAGCTTCTGGAACGGCAGCCAGCTCGCGGCGCTGCTGCAGGAAAAGGACGTCGAAGTCAACGCGAAGTCGACGGTCACGAGCACGTCGCTGCTGAGCGAGCTGCTGCTGGGCTTCGGGCCGACGCTGCTGATCGTGGGCCTGTTCGTGCTGTTCGCGCGGCGCGCCGCGAAAATGGGCGGGGGCATGAGCGCGCTGGGGAACTTCGGGCGCTCGCAGGCGCGGCGCGTGGACCCGGCGAGCATCCGCGTCACGTTCAAAGACGTCGCGGGCATCGACGAGGCGAAGTCCGAACTCTCGGAGATCGTGGACTTCCTGCGCAATCCGGAGCGCTACGGGCGCCTCGGCGGCCGGATGCCCCACGGCGTGCTGCTCTCGGGTGCGCCGGGCACCGGCAAGACGCTGCTCGCGCGCGCGGTCGCGGGCGAGGCGCACGCGGCGTTCTTCTCGATCTCGGCTTCGGAGTTCATCGAGGCGATCGTCGGTGTGGGCGCCTCGCGCGTACGCGACCTATTCGTGAAGGCCAAGGAGGCGGCGCCGGCGATCATCTTCATCGACGAGCTCGACGCGATCGGGCGCTCGCGCCAGGGCTCGGTGTCGGTGACGGGCGCCAACGACGAGCGCGAGCAGACGCTCGACCAGATCCTCACCGAACTCGATGGCTTCGAGAGCTCGGAGGCCGTGGTCGTGCTGGCGGCGACGAACCGCCCCGACGTGCTGGACTCGGCGCTGCTGCGGCCGGGCCGCTTCGACCGGCGCGTCGCCGTGCAGGCGCCCGACCGCACGGGGCGGCGGGAAATCCTGAAGGTGCATACGCGCTCGATCCCGCTCGCGGCAAACGTCGACCTCGACGCGCTGGCGGCGAGCACGCCGGGGATGGTCGGCGCGGACCTCGCGAACCTCGCCAACGAGGCCGCGCTGCTCGCGGCGCGGCGCGAGCACGAGAAGGTCGAGATGGCGGACCTGACGGACTCGCTGGAGAAGATCATGCTCGGCTCGCCGCGCGGCATCCTGCTCTCCCCTGCCGACCGCGAGCGCACGGCCTATCACGAGTCCGGCCACGCGCTCGTGGGGATGCTGACCGCGGGCGCGGACCCGGTGCGCAAGGTCTCGATCATCCCGCGCGGGATGGCGCTCGGCGTGACGCTCTCGACGCCCGACGCCGATCGGGTCTCCTACTCGCTGGAGGACCTCGACGCGAAGATCCGGGTGGCGCTCGGAGGGCGCGTCGCGGAGGAGATCGTGTACGGCACGATCACGACGGGCGCGGAGTCCGACATCCGGCAGCTCACGCTGATCGCGCGCCAGATGGCCGGACGCTGGGGCATGAGCGAGGCGATCGGGCCGATCGCGGTGCTCCCAGCCGACGGCGAGGGGCCGTTCCTGCCCGGCGCGAGCGGCACCTCGGAGTCCACGCAGCGCCTCGTCGATGAGGAGGTGCGGCGAATCGTCGACACGGCCCACCAGGAGGTGACGCGCCTGCTCTCCGAGCACCGCGACCAACTGGAGAGCCTCGCGCAGGCGTTGCTGAAGGCGGAGACGCTCGACGCGCTGGACGCCTACGCGGCGGCGGACGTGCCGGCGCATCGCGAAGAGCCCGCGGTCGCGTAGGGCGACCGCATCGCCGCGCCCGGCTCTCGCTTCGCGTTTAGCCACCGCTCGCAGCGGGGTAGCGAATGGACCACCGTACTGAGAGCGTGTCTACTTGGGGAAGGGTGGTGCAGAGATGAGTAGCGGAACCATCATCGCGATCGTGGTCGTCGTCATTGTCGTGATCGCACTCGTGATCGTGTTTGCGCGCATGGCGCGAGCGCGCCGGCTCGATCGTCGTCGCGACGAAGCGCGTGAGGTGCGCCAGCAGGCGCGCACCCGGGAGAGCACCGCCGAGGATGCGCGCGCCGCGGCCGCGGAACAGGCGGCGCGCGCGGAAAAGCTCCGCGCCGAAGCCGACGAGAAGAGCGCGGCGGCGCGTCGCAACGAGCTGGTCGCGAACGCGCGGGTCGACGACGCGCAGGCAAAGACGCAGGACGCTCGCGAGCGCCACGATCGCGCGCGTGAGCTGGATCCGGACGTCAGCGACAGCGGCGAGGACGAAGCGCGCGTCCTCGACGAAAGCGGCGAGGACGAAGCACGCGTCCTTGACGAAAACGGGGCCGCGCGTGCGGGGGAGCGCGGCGCCGGCTGACCTATAAAGTATCCGGCGTGTCCCCGTCGGAGAGGTGGCGTGGGGAACGCTGGGTGCTCGTCGCGCTCACCGCGCTCGCCCTCGGCTTGCGCGTGACGAACTTGTCGCGCAGCCTGTTCACGGACGAGGCCTACTCGCTGGCGCTCGCGCAGCGCAGCTTCGGCCATATGCTCGTGCTGTTCGGGTATGAAGCCAACGGGACGCCGTATCCGATCGCGCTGTGGCCGCTGATCAGAATCTTCGGGACCGGACCGGCACTGCTGCGGGCGCCGGCGGTCCTCGCGGGGACGCTGAGCGTTCCCGCGCTGTGGTGGGCAGCGCAGAGGTACGTGTCGCGCCCGGCCGCGCTGCTGGCGGCGGGCCTGCTCGCGATCAACCCGATGGCGATCTGGTACAGCGCGATGGCGCGTCAGTACGCGTTTGTGGTACTCGCCGCGTGCCTTGCGTTCGGCGCGTTGCCCCGCGCCCTCGCGTTCGGCGCGCCCCGCGGCGCCTTCGACGGTCGCATGAACCGCCGCGGGGACGGTCGCACGGGTCGCGGCGTGAACGACCGCACGGGCCGTGTCGTCGACGATCGCGGGGCCCGCTACGCCTGGATTGGCTATGTCGCGGCGATGGTCGCGTTGGCCTACAGCGATCTGCTTGCGGCGCCGATCGCCTTACCGGCGCAGGCGCTGATCGCGTATCGCTTCGGGCCCGCGGGGCGCAGGAGCTGGCTGCGATCGCTGGTCGCCGTGGCGGTGTGCTGCGTGCCACTGCTCGTCGCCGCGGTGATCGCGCGCAGCCGGCGCAACGCGCTGTACTGGCTGCCGAAGACCGACCGCTCGCTGGTGACGCTCGCGCTGCAGGAATTCACGGGGGGCTTCTCTGAATTGTCTGCCGTGCGCTGGGCGACGCTTGCCGCGGGCGCGGTGCTCGTCGGCGGCGCGCTGTGGAGCATGCGCCGCGCGGCCGAAACGGAGCGCCAGCGCACGCTGGCGCTCGCGGCGTGCTGGGGCATCGCGCCGGGCGCGCTGCTGCTCGCAGTCTCCTTCGTGCAACCGGTCTTCTGGCCGCGCTACGCGATTCTCGCGCTGCCCGGCCTGTGCCTGCTGGTCGCGGTGGCCGCCGAGCGGCTCTGGAGCCAGCGCGGCGGCTGGGTCCTTGTCGGCGGCTGCGTGGTGATTCTTGCCATCGCGGGCGTAGTCGCGGACGCCAAGCAGCGGACACACCTACAGGAGAACTGGCAGCCGGCGGCGGCGTGGCTGCGCGCCGCGCGCACGGTCAACCAGCCGGTGATCGTCGACAACGCGCTGGTGCTGCCCTCGCTCGGCTACTACGACCCGGCCTTTCGCGCGGCCAACGGCGATCTGATCGTGCAGGAGTGGCAAGACCTACCGCTGCCCCGCGGCTTCGTCGGCTTCAAGGACCGCACCGGCTACGGCAGCGTGCCCGACGGCCCCCCGAGCGTGGCCACCTTTGAAAAGCTCGCCCGTCGCGGTGGCGGGACCGTCTGGATGGTCGCCTCCGAGGTCGACGACGATCTGCAGAGTGACCCGCGCGAAGGCGCCGCCGTGGCCTGGGCTCATGCCCACTGCCATCTGCAGGTCCGCGAAGGCGTCGGCGTCTGGGTGATGCGCGCGAGCGCGTGTGTTGCGCCAAGCCTACCCGGTGCGCCGAACCCACTTCGCTGACGCCCGATCCATTGGCCGAACCCGCCCCAATGGTGCCGATCCACTAGCCTTGAGGGGTCGCCCTGGAGGGGTGGCAGAGCGGTTGAATGCGGCGGTCTCGAAAACCCGCGATGGCAAAATCCGTGCCTTTTGTTCCCCGTCAGATTTTTGGCTTTGGCAAGCTGTTTCCCGCATAGTTGAGCGGAATCCCGGGCCCCTGAGCGGGGACTCTGCCGGGCGCTCATCAACCGCTAGAAACCGCTCAGAACCGCACGATCCGCAGTCGGACTGGCGCGAGTTTGGCGCGAGCGTAGCCCCCGGTTTGCGTGAGGGGAAGGTCGGTGGCAATCAAGCTCAACGGCGGCATCAATCGACGCGCGGCCATGCTTGAAGCGACGAGGAGGTCGGTGATCGGTGAACCCAGCGGTAGATCCCCACTTCGCTAGGCGGCGCGCATTTTGGGCGGGCATGGTGATCAGGGTCCTTTCAGTCCGCCTCGATGCCACTCGGCGGCGAGGTCACGGCGACTCGCGGCTCGTCGGTGTGTTCGCGGCCGTCGCGGTGCGCCAGCCTCACCCGTCGTCGCTGCGCGCTCAAGGCCGGCGTGCTTGACCAATCCGAGGGCGAGCGGCGCGGGCACGGTGATCCGTGCTGCTGACTGCGGGCAGCTCGTCGGCGTCCCGCACGGACGCACCCTCGCCGTTTGCGACGGCGCGCAACGCGCCGGCTAGCGCGATCTGCGGGTTGGTTGTCTGAGTGCCGTCTGGTAGCCACCAGGAGGGTGTCTCGCCGTCGACCACACCGCCGAGGGAAAGTAGCTCGCGGGCGACGTTGTCGTTGAGGGTCACGGTCACGTCTGCGGCGATCGTCGGTGCGCTGGCGCTCATTTGCTTTGCCTCCTTGCCTTGGGTTTGCGGGGTGGGGCTGCGGGATCTCGGCCGGCGCGCGTGGGGGCGATCTGGCCGATGGGGCTGTTGCTGAGGCCGGTCGCCCTGCCGATGCGGGCATAGGTCCAGCGGGCGGCGACGGCTTGCGCGATGGCGCGGTTGCGCGCGCGTGTGACGACGTCCTCTAGGGCGGCGACCGCGGTGCGTGCGGCCTCCATCTTCTGCAGGCGCTCGTCGGTCAAGGAGGAGCGGCCGAATTGCTGGCGGCCGATGAACACCCGGCTGCGCCCGCGGCCCACCTCGAGCAGTGCCGCGCCGCGCGGGATCTCCCGGTTCGGCTCCTTGGGTACAAGCACGCGGTAGCGCAACGGGGGCCTAGCTTCCTGCCTTGGGAGCGCAGGCCGCTGGGGCCGAGCCGAGGAGAGCCCTGGACAGGTCGGCCGGGAGTTGGCCGACCTCGCGTGCGAGCGCGCTGCGGCGAGGGCAATTCGCGGTCCAGAGATACCGAGACTCGTCGGGAACCGCGCCGAGCGCAGCCCCCGCGAGCGGCCGGCAGCCCGGCCCGTGAGCGGGAAGCCCGCTACTACGCGGACCAGTACCTTCGCGGCTGGCCGGGGTGCTCGCTTGCTCGGTCACGCGGGCTCACCACTCCGTGAGGCTGACGCCGTGTTCTGCCGCGATGGCTGCCGCGCGGCGGCGGGTCTCCAGCCGAGACTGGTCGCCGTGTCGGGGTCACAGGCCCACGGTATGCCGGCTTCCCATGCGGCGGCGTCCTCGGGAGACCTGCGGTCGCGGCGGATCACGACCAGTGCCCCTTGCCTCGGGAGATGGTGGGTACGCCCCAGCGTCGTGTCGGATCAAACGAGGCAGGTAGCAGCTCGATGAAGACTCGGCGGGCGAGCGGCGAGTGGAAGTAGTGGTGGCGAAACCCGTAAAGCCAGTGCCCCGCGAGCCACGCCACGCATCCGAGGATCGTGGCGCCGGCCATTCCCAGCGACCCCGTCGCTGCGGCGCTGAGCAGCCCGCCAGTCGCGAGCACGAAGCCGGCGACTCGGAGCACCAGCCCGCCGAGCAACCACACTGCGAGAGCGAGGATGGTACCGCTCGCGAGGAGGCTGAGCAGCGACGTCATCGCGCCTCCCGGGCCGCGGCGGCGTCCCGCGCGGACTGCTGCGCGTCGGCGTACTCCTCGCCGTAGTTCAAGACGTCCAGCAGCCACCGGCAGTCGCGGTCTGGCGCGATGCCTTCGCGGAGCACCTTCCCGGTCTCGATGTCCCTGATGCGCCATACCTCGTGGCCGTCCTCGTCGCGGTAGAGCTCTCCGGCGCATCGCTCGGCCTCTTGCTCAGTGATCGTCATCGCGGCTCCTTTTCTCAGGTCGGGTGCGGGGGCTGAACACGTCTAGCTCGATCCGCGAGAAAGCTCAAGTCCGCCCGCCCCGCACCCGCAAGTGCGGCTAGCGGCAACACCGTCGCCTCCGCGTCGGCCGCTACCCGAGCGATGGTCGAGCGCCTCACACAGCAGACAGGGGATCGCGGCTCGCGGCTATGGCGCTGTCGCTCGATGGTGCGCTCCGGGCTCGGCTGATCGGTCATCGCGACACACGTCTAGCTCAACCGTTGGCGGGAAGCCAAGTCCGCCTGCGAGCAGGCGACGAAGCCGCCCCGAGGGGTTCTCGGCGCTCGTGCGCGCCACCCCCGGCGCCAGCTACCAGGAGAGCCCCGGGCGGGCGCGGGTTGGCGTGTCCATCGCCGTGAGCGGCCCGTGCTCGGCGGGTGCTCGCGAATCGCGCCGGCACCGTCGGCCGGGGCGAGGCAGAGGACTTGACTTCCTCCCGAGGAGAGAGCTCTCCAAGCGACAACGCCCAAAAGGTCTCCAACAAAGGAGAATCAGCGATGAGCAAGAGCAAGAGCATCCCCGCCAAGCAGGCAATCCTCGACGTGCTGAAAGTCGCGTCCGAGGCGAGCGTCGCGCAGATCGCGGTAGGCGCCAATGTCGGCCGGCTCGACGACGGGCAAGCTCGTCACCCAGCTGGAGAGCGAGCGCAAGGTTCGCCGCGCCCCGGGAGGCCGCGAAGGCAAACGCCGGCTACCCGACCTCTGGTCGATCGCCAGCAAGCAGCCCGCCGCAAAAGACGCGAAGACCAAGCGGGCGAGCACAACCACCGGCAATATCCCTGGCGACGCCGGCCGGCTGAAACCGGGGCAGCTCGAGCCCCTAGTGCTCGCCTACCTCACGGAGAACACCGACAGCGCCCCACATGGCCCCACGGCTATCGCGAAGGCGCTGCAGCGATCCTCCGGCGCCGTCAGTAACTGCCTCGTTCGACTAGTACGCGACAAGAGCGTGCAGGAGGTCAGCGACAAGCCACGCCGCTCAGCATCCCGGCTTGACGCGGTGGTGGCAGCCAGCGATCGAGGGGGCCGCTGGCTGCCACCAGGGGGCCGCAATTTCAATCGACGCCCAGCCAGCGTTGCTGCCGCAGTCTTATATCCGAGAGAGCCAAAGCCGTTCAGCGAGCCGATAGAGCGTAGAGGTTCGGTTAGTATCTGGAGGCGATGATGCTCGGTCTCGAAGGGCGCCCTATCTGCGAGTCTCCCGAAGCAGCGATTGGTTCCGGTTGAAGCGTCTGCGTGAGGATCTCGAAGGCGATGATGGGGAAATCGAAGACGGTGGCGAGGATCTCGGGGCCGCGGGTGGTGGCGATGGGTGAGCTGCTGTCGTTGAGGGGTGTTTGCAAGGGTTTTCGGCGCGGCG
>DATHPS010000005.1:0-266328 GCA_035483545.1 Solirubrobacteraceae bacterium
CACAAGCACCCGCGCCACCGGCCACGCCAAAGCCACCCAATGCGGAGCAAACCTCAAAGCCCCCACCACCCTCACCGCCCACAACAACGCCCACCACACCCAAACACTCACCCTCACCATCACCGGCTGCCACAAACACACGGCACACCACAAACAAAAAAACTGAGCCAGGGTAAGGCCGACAAAAGCATGGGGAGAGCTATCTGGTACCAGTCATGGCGCACCCTACGGCCCTCCCATAGCCCTGCCAGCTTGCTCAGCGAGCCCACCGCTCCTGCAGTCCGAACCGCTTGTGTAGGCGTCGCAGCGGCTCTGGCGCCCACCAGTTCCACTTGCCCATCAAAGCCATCAGCGCGGGGACGAGCAGCGCCCTGACGATCGTTGCGTCGATCGCGACCGCGAGCGCGGTGCCAAGGCCGAGCTGCTTCGTGAAAAACAGTTCGGAGGTGGCGAGCGCCCCGATCGCGACGCAGAAGAGCAGCGCGGCGGCGGTGACGATCCGGCCGGTGCGCTCGATTCCGAGGGCGATTGCCGGCCGGTTTGGCAGGCCTTGATCGTGGGCCTCCTTGATGCGCGAGAGCACGAACACCTCGTAGTCGGTCGCGAGTGCGAAGGCGAGCACGAACATCAACACGAGGCTCGACTCTTCCAAGCCTCCGATCGGCTTGAACCCCAGCAGGCTCGAGAGGTTGCCGTCCTGGAAGATGAGCACGAGCAGCCCGGCGCTGGCGCTCACGCTCAGCGTGTTCATCGCGAGCGCCTTCACGGGGATCGTGAGCGAGCCCGTCATCAGAAACAAGAAGCCCCCGGTGAAGAGCACGAGGATCAACAGGGCAAGCGGGACATGGGCGGCGATCGCGGCCTTCTGGTCGACGAAGTAGGCGGTCGCGCCGCCGACGAGCGCGTCATAGCGGCCCGCGACGGTCCGAAGCCGCGCAAGCAGCCGCTGCTGGGCGCCAGAGAAAGGCGAGCCACGAGGCATCAGGTCGATCTCCCATGTCCCGCGTCCGAGGTAACGCAGGCTTGAGGCGCTCGCCATCGCGCCCGCCGTGCTTGTCGCCGCTGCCGCGAGGCGCTGTGCGAGGGCGTGGGGAGCCCTCAGGACGATTTCCACGGCTTCGGCGGGATTTGCCGAGAACCGCTTTGCAAGTGCGGCTTCGACCTCGTGGCCTTCAGCGGAAGCGGGCAGCAGGTTCGCCCCCTGCGAGATGAACCGCAGGTTGAGCGCGGGAATCGCCGCGGCGAGCAGGATCGCTGCGCTGAGCAGTGCGACGCTGCCAGGGTGGCGCATCACTCCGCGCGCGAGTCGCCACCAGCCGCCCCCTTCGTGGGCGGTCGCGGTGCGCGCTGCGCGTCGCTGCAGCCACGCCGGGGAGAGCGCGTCGATTCGGGGACCCAGCATGATCAGCACACAGGGCAGCACGAGCAGGGCGACGGCGCCGTCGCAAATCGTCACGATCGCGCCGCCGAGGCCCATCGAGAAGAGGAAGCGGATCGGGAAGACGAACAGGCAGGTCAGCGCCGCCGCTACGGTGAGACAGCTGAACAGAACGGTGCGCCCGGCCGTCTGAAGCGTGCGCCCGATCGCCCCGTGAGGGGTCGCGCCGCCCGCGAGCTCCTCGCGGTAGCGGTAGAGGATGAACAGGCTGTAGTCGATCCCGAGGCCGAGGCCCATGCCGCTCACGAGGTTCAACGCGAAGACCGAGATCGGCGTGAACTGGTCGATTAGGCGCAACGCGAGGAAAGTGAGCAGGATCGCCAGGCCGCCGACCAGCGACGGCAGCAGCGCCGCGACAAGTCCCCTGAAGACCCAGAAGGAGAGCAGCAGCAGGATCGGCAGCGCGATCAGCTCGGCGCGCGCAAGGTTGTTGATCGTGCGATCGTTGAGTTCCTTGTGGACGAGGGCGACGCCGCCGAAGCGCACCCGCATCCCCGCGAGCGTCGCCTTCAGGAGGGGGCTAGAAAGCGAAGCGCGGACGTGTGAAATCGCCGTCGTCGTGTCGGCTGGGGTCGCGAACGCCGCCAGCACGACCGTTCCGCGACCGTCGCGCGAGAGCAGTGCCGGCGAGCGGCTCGCGGGGTAGTCGAGCACGCGCTGGAAGCCATGCTGGGCGGAGAGAAGCGCCGCGAGCGCCACGACGGCGCGCTGCGCGGCGGGGTTGGAAAAGATCCTGCGAGCGCCCTGCAGCAGCGCGACGACTTCAAAGAAGGGGCTCTGCCCGGTTGCAGCGCCGATCGCGGCATTGGTGCGTTCGTACTGTGAGCCAGGATCCTGGAAGTCCTTGCCGCTGTTGCCGAGCGTCGTGGTGATAGGCAGGCCGAACACGACGGCGATCACGAACAGCACGCCGGCCACGACGAGTATCCGGCGCGAGCCACCCGACACCAACCCGACTAGCCGCGCGGTCATGGCACCTCCGGTCCACTCATCGCCCGCTATTCTCCCACACTCCCCAATGCAGTTGCCGCCAGCCCGACGTCTCGTCTGCCGCAAGCATTCAGCCTACTCAACAAATCGGCCCAAAACAACGCGTCTTGCTTCGTGTAGAATGTTGAATCAGCTATGATAGCTGGACTTCAGCCAGAGGTTCGTACACGCCGGTTGCGCACCCGTCCTTCGGTAGTAGTCGATGCGTGAGACCGGATGGAACGGGCCGGAGTCGTCTGAGGAGGTCTGTGCGATGATCGCTGCAGGACTACGCTCGCGGGGCACCGAGGTCACGCGGGCGATCTGTGCCGGCATCGCCGCTTCGGCGTCCAACTCGCCAGCGGATCACGACGCTGAGTACCAGGCCGGTCGTGCTGTGGCAGTGGCAGCGATCATTGAGTACAGCCTGGATGCGATCGAGCGGAAGGGGGCGTGGGGGCCGATCCCGCAAGCACTGGCAGCGCACACACGCCGCGCTGCGCGCATCGGTGTGAGGCCAGGCATAGTGGTGCGCCGCTTTCTGGCGGGACATCGGCGGTTCATGGACCTCATCCACGAGGAGGTGCAGCGGACCAGTGATGCGGATCCGGACGCGGTACTCGAATATCTACGCGAAACCTACCGTGCGCTGCTGGAGCACCTCATCGCCTCCATAGAACACGAGTACGACCAGGAGTGCGAGCGCGTCGCTCGCTCGCCCGAGCAGCACCGTATCGACCTCGTGCAGCGACTACTCGCCGAAGACGTCGATCCTGACGAACTGCAAGATCTCGACTACGAGGTGCACTCATCATGGCACCTTGGCGTAATCGCAATCGGAGCCGGGGGCGGAGTGGCTCTGCGACGCCTGACGACCACCCGTCGGGGTGAGTTGTTGTCGGTGTCAGGAGGCGATGGGACCGTGTGGGCGTGGCTCGGTGGGCCCGCCAAGTTGACCGCCGTCGAGCTCAAGTGTCTGGTCTCAGCCGTTGGCCACCCGGACGCCTGGTTGGCCATCGGCGAGCCCGGAAGCGGACTTGACGGATGGCGCGAGACCCACCATGAAGCCCAGATGGCGCTGCCCGTCGCCAGGCATGTGCCACAAGGGCTCACGCGCTGTGCCGATGCGCTACCCGTGGTGGCCGCGCTGCAGAGCGAGGCGATCATCACGATGTACGAGAAGACCTATGTTTTGCCGCTGAACAAGCTAGCTAAGCGAGGACAGTCGGCGCGCAAGGCGCTGCGTGCGTATTTCCAGCACGGGCGCAACGTCAGCTCGGCGGCAAACGCCTTGGACGTGTCGCGAGGCATGGTCGAACGCCATCTCAATGAGGTCAGGAACGCCCTCGGCCATTCGCTCAATCTGACCGCGCTCGAAATAGCGCTGCGACTCGAGGAGCTCGGTTACATCGCCGAAGCCAAAAATCCGTGCCAAGCGTTATAGAGACGGTCAACCGTCTTTGTGCACGGTCGTGAAGCGGTGATCGCGTCGGCGGGCGCGAAAGTGTGTAAAGCCCAAAAAGCAACTTGCATCATTTTCCTCGCGAAAATAAGCACATTGATAAGTCCATTAAACGCTACGAATGCGATAATCTGTAATCTGTGCCCGACGCCACCACACCCACCGTGCCCCCCGGTGCTCTGGCGAGCAGGACGGATGCGCCGTCGACCACCAGTGTCGCTTGGATCCCACGGCGAGAGCTGGACCTTGCCCAGTGGAGTCGCGCTGGACAGCGACTGGGCCTGATCAATCGCTGTAGTCCGTGGTGGATTGGGGACTGGATTCGGTACGGCAACGCAAAGTTTGGAGAGAAGTACAGCCGCGCCGGGAAGCTCACGGGATACGAGTCCCAGACGCTTATGAACATGGTATACGTTGCCTCCCGCTTCGAGATCTCCCGACGTCGGGAGAATCTGTCTTGGAGTCATCATGAGGCGGTCGTGTCGCTCGATCCCGATGAGCAGGACCACTGGCTCGATCAAGCCATCGAGCACAGAATGTCCGTAGCCGACCTCAGGCTTGCGCAACGGTCCCGGCAGAGGGGATATGAGACGCCCTCAAGCCGCGAGGCTACCGATCGCGCCGAGGATAATCATGCCAGTCTCACCTGTCCCAACTGCGGGCATTCAATTCCGTCCTCCGTGTTCATCGCCAAAATGTGAGTATGGTCGTCCGGGCAGAATGAGTACGACGTTCGGTACCCACGGGCCCAGCCACCCGCGAGCGGGTGTAATCGCGCGCCGGCTCGGTCAGTCTGTGGCCGAGAAGGCCTTCGCGCGCGCTGGCCTCCATCGCTCAGACAGTGCCTACGCCCGCAGCCGGGCGGCCGACCTGCGCACCCGGGTAGCGGCGGGTGAACGCGTGCTGCTGCTCGGGATCACGCCTGCCTTCCACAACTCGGGCGCGGCGCTCGTGGAGGTGACGAAGGACGCGGGCCTGCGGCTCCTGTGTAACGAGGAGGAGGAGCGCTACTCCGGGGTCAAGCTCACGACCGAGTACCCCGAACTCGCCGTGCAGGCTCTGCACGAGCGCCTACGCGAGCACGACGCTAGTCCGGAGGAGATCCACACGTGCGTCGCGACGTGGGACTACGCGAACGTCGTCGGTCACTCCCTCCAGGTCAGCTTCGAGGAGTTCCCCGGCCCGCTGGTGCACCCACCCGAGGAGTTCGCTCCTCGCCACCTCCTGCTGGCCGCGAGGGCACCGAGGCGCGTGGCGTCGCAGCTCGGCCTGCCCGGCCACATGCCGATCGTGATGATGCGCCATCACGACAGCCACGCCTACTGCTCGTATGCGCTCTCACCATTCTCGAGCAGCGATGAGACCACAATGATCACGGTGATCGACGGCTACGGCGACGACTGCTCCGTCTCGCTGTACGTCGGCCACGGCGGCGCGCTCAAGCAGGTGCGTAACAATGGGAGCGCGCTCGACTCGGCCGGTCTCATCTACGACCAGATCGCCTCGACGCAGGGCGGCTGGACCAGCCTGCAGGCGGCGGGGCGCTACATGGGCGCGGCCGCTTGGGGAGACTGTGACCGGCTCACCAATCCCTACTACAAGCGGCTGCGCCAGCTCGCGTACTTCGGGCCCGACGGCGACTTCCGGCTGAACCGGCGCTTCGCCAGGTGGCAGGCGGCTGGCCAGCGAAAGCCCTACCACCACGAGCTGACGGACATCCTCGGAGCGCCGATCCCACTCGAGCGGCTTTGGAAGCCGGACGCGGTCCTGAACGTCGACGACATACAGCACGCCGAGCTCACGCGCGACCGGGTCGACAAGGCCGCGGCGCTGCAGCTGCTGTTCGAGGACATGATTTTCCACGTCGTGGGCTGGTTCATCCTGCAGACCGGGAGTACGCGGCTGGTCATGACCGGCGGGACGGCGCTCAACTGCGTGGCGAACATGCGCCTGCTCGAGCATTACGACGAGGAGTGGTACGCGCGCTACCTCGGTCGCGAGGACGTGCGGCTGCGCGCATGGGTACCACCCATGCAGGGCGACCCGGGGACCCCGCCGGGAGCCGCCTTTGCGTTCGCCATGCGGGCCGGGGTCCGCCAAGCGCGGCCCATGCGCCACGCGTTCTACTGCGGCCGGGGCCCGCGGAGGGACGAGGTGCGCGAGGCGTGCGCCGTCGGCGGCGAAGTCGAAGTCGAGGAGCTCGGTGACACGTCGGACGCGGAGCAATGCGAGGCGGTCGCCGACCGCATCGCCTCGGTGGTGGCGAACGACGGGGTGCTCGGCCTATTCCAGGGCCCGGCCGAGACCGGTCCCCGGGCGCTTGGGCATCGCTCGATCCTCGCGAACCCCTGCAACCCGCACACGCTCGAGCTGCTCAACGCCAGGGTCAAGTACCGCGAGCGGATCCGGCCGCTTGCTCCGATCGCGACGCTCGAGGCGGCCCAGACACTGTTTGAACTGTCTCCCGGGGTGAGCGACGACGACTACAACGGGTACAACTATATGGTCTTCACGGCGCGCGCCCGGGCGGAGGCGTTCAGGCGCGTGCCTGCGGTGATCCATCGCGACGGGACCGCGCGCGTACAGATCTGTCGGCCGAGCGACCCGCTCACCCATGCGTTCCTTCTCGCGATGGGGCGCCACGCCGGGGTCGAGGTCTCGGTCAATACCTCGCTGAACGTCGGGTCTCCGATCGTACAGACACCGCGGCAGGCGATCGCGGCGCTGCGCAAGGCCAAGGCGATGGACGGAATTGTCATCGTCGCCGACGGCGTCGCCTTCCTCGTCCGGCTGGTAGGGCCCCGGCGCGCCGAAGCCTCAGCGGGCGCGGAGCTAGTCCGCGCAGCGGTATCCTCACCGGGTGACGGTGGCCGAGGGGCGTGCGGGCGCTGAGGCCGGGTGGGCGGTGGTCCGCGTGGCCGCCGCAGCCGCGCGCGACGCGCTCGGAGATCGCCTGACATCCGTGTACGCCATCGGGAGCCTTGCCCACGGTGGCTTCGGCCCCGCCGTCAGCGACGTTGACCTTGCGCTGCTGACCGAGGAAGCGATCGGCTCCGAGGAGACCAGCCGCATCGCCGCGAGCACCGAGGCCGAGCTGCGCACGGAGCTCTCGCGCAGGCTGTCGATCTTCCACGTGCCGTGGCGAGCGTTTGCGGCGCCGCCGGCGGGATCGCGCTTCCCCGCCCTCGATCGGCTCGACCTTGTCCGCAGCGGGGTGCTGGTCGGCGGCGCCGATGTCCGCGTGGCGACGCCCGCGCCGCCACGCATGGAGGTGGTTGCCGAGGCTGTGCGCTTCGCCGTCGAGCGCCTGAACTCCGAGATGACGAGGGCGGTGATCAGCCGCCCGTTCCCGGGCGCGCAGGGGCTGCGCGAGACCACGAAGCTGGTCCTCCACCCGGTCAGGTTGCTGTTCGTTGCGTGTACGGGGAACGTTGGCGGCAATGATGAGGCGGTTGGCCACTACCACCGGGTGACCGGGGCGTCCCGTCTGGAGGTCGTCGATCACGCGCTGGGATGGCGGCGGACGGGATCGATCCCCGACGGGGAGTCCGCGGAGGGACTGCTGCGCTCCCAGCTCCTGCCGCTGCACCGACAGGTCCTCGACCTCCTACGCGCCACGCCCGGGCTCCCGGAGCGCCGTGCCCTCGCGTCGCTCGCCAGCGATTTTGAGTGCCTGTGATGTGCTTGTTACCGTGGCTGGCTTGAGCGCTTTTGGGCAGATAGATAGCGCGGTTGCTGGTGTGGTCATGAGTCAAGAGAATCGAGCCATTCGTCGATCGCGACTGGAGGGTGATCGCCGCCAGGTTGCGGCGGCGTCGGTCGCCGAGATGGTGGCTGCGTGGGCGCACCGCACGCCGAACGCCCCGGCTCTGTGCCAGGGCGAGGTCGCGGTCGGCTTCCGCGACCTCTACAACCGCGCCCTTTGTGTGGCCGACCGGCTGACGAAGCTCGGGATCGCCCCCGGCGACCGCGTCGCGCTGTGGGGGCAGCGCACGCCCGGCGTGGTCTGCGCTGCATTGGGGACCTGGTTCGCCGGAGCCGCGTACGTACCGATCGACCCGACCTACCCCCGAAACCGTGTGCGGACGATCCTCCAACTCGCGGACCCGGCAGTGCTGGCGTACGACGGGGAGGGCGACAGCCCGCCCCCACCCGACACGGGGGCGTCGCTGGACGTGGCACACGACCTCGAACCCCGCGCGTCGCGGCCACGCCTCTCGGAGGCATCGGATACCGCGTACGTGATCTTCACCTCCGGTTCGACCGGTGTGCCGCGCGGCGTCGTGGTGGAGCACCGGTCGCTAGCCAACTACGTCACGTGGTGCGGCGCAATCGCGGCCGGCAGCGGGAGCGGTGCGCCGCTCTTCGGCAGCATGGGCTTCGACCACACAGTGACCTCTTGGTGGGTCCCGCTCGCCCACGGCAAGCCGGTCGAGATCATCGCCGGGACCTGGGATCAGGCGGCGCTGTTCGCACCGCGGTCGCGGCGTTGGTCGTTTATGAAGGTCACGCCGTCGCACGCGCGTCTGTTCGAGCGGCTCTCGCAGGCCGATTACGGCGCGGTCACCGAGCGTCTGCTCTGCGGCGGTGAGATGCTGCGACCGGAGCTGCTCGAACAGTTGGGCGATCGGCTGGCAGGCGTGCGGCTCGTCAACCACTACGGACCGACTGAGGCGACTGTGGGCTGCTGCTGGAAGGAGTTCAGGCTGGACGACGTGCGCGGCCGCAGCAGCGTGCCGATCGGTCGCCCGATATGGAACACCCGCGCGTACGTGGTCGATGAGGACCTGCGAGCGGTCGCGGCCGGCGCGTCCGGGCAGCTCGTGGTCGCCGGCGCCGCGGTCGCGCGCGGATACCTCCACGGCGACGGCGGGCGCTTCGTTGACGAGTCGGAGGTCGAGGGCGGCGAGCCCGGCGGCCGCGCTTATTGCACCGGCGACGTCGTCGAGCAGCTACCCGACGGCGATCTCACCTTTCTCGGACGCATCGACGACCAGCTGAACGTGGGCGGGCACCGGATCGAGCGCGAGGAGCTGCGTCGGCACGCGCTGGCCGTGCCCGGGATCGCGGAGGCGGCGTTCCGCGTAGTCGAGGGAGCGGTCGACGCGGTACACGCGACCGTCGTGGCTGAGCCCGGCGCCGAGCCCAGCGACGTGGCCCGGGCGGTACGGCGTGCGCTGCGCGCGACGCTTCCGCCCGCGGTCGTCCCGAAGAGCGTCGAGGTCGTGGACCGGCTCGCCGTCAACAGCCACGGAAAGCTCGATCTGAGCGGGGGCACCGGTGCCTGAGCGCGACGTGTTGGTCGTGGGCGGCGGTCTGGCCGGCCTCAGCGTCGCTGCGATGCTCCAGGCGCGCGGCTTCGACGTCGGGCTGGTCGAGCGCGCCGACTCGCTTCAGGCGGCCGGCGCGGGGATCACGCTGCACCCGAACGCGCGCGCTGCGCTCGGTCAGCTCGACGCGGCGCTCGCGCCGCACGGGGCCGAGATCCGGCGACAGGTGGTGGAGGGCCACGGGGGGGTTCGTTCGCAGCTCGCGTGGGATGCCGTCTGGGACGGCCGGGTGCCGCTGGGCATCGCGCGCAGTGTCCTCGCCGAACGGCTCTTCCAGGAGCTCGCGCCGGGCACGGTTGCCTTCTCGACCCATCCCATCGCACTCGTCCAGCGCTCCGACGCGGTCGAGGTGAGGCTGTCCGATGGCCGGGTGGCGCGCCACCAGTTGGTGCTCGGTGCCGACGGGATCCACTCGTGGGTGCGCCGCCGCGTCGTCGATCCCAGCGTCCAGCCGCGCTACCTTGGGCAGGTTTACTGGCGCACCCTCGCGCCGGCGAAGGGCCCGCTGGCGTTTGCCGACTGGCATGTCTGGCGCAGCGGGCCCCACTATGCCGGGGGCCTGCCCGTGGGCCACGGGCGCGCCCATTTCTTCCTCCAGATGGCGACGGCGCAGGTGCCGGCGCTGGACGAGGCGGGGTCGCGAGAGCTGTTCGAGCGCACTGCGGCCGGCTTTCCGCCGCGGATACGTGAAATCGCCGAGAGCCTGCGCGGCGAGCCGCTGCACCTCACGGCCGCGTCGACGGTGAGCGCCAGGCGCTGGGCGGTCGGACGCGTTGGTCTGGTCGGCGACTCGGTTCACGCCCTGTCGCCTGCGTCCACGCAGGGCGGGGCGATGGCGATCGAGGACGCGAGGGTCCTCACCGAGGAGCTGTGTGCCCACGGGCTCGCGCCCGAGGCGCTGGCCGCGTACGCCGAGCGGCGCCGGCACCGCGTTGCGCACGTGCGGCGCTTGACGCGGGTGCACCTAATGCTGCTGGAGTCCGAGATGCCGCAGGGTGCGCGACGGAAGCGGGCGACGGAGGACGGCCCGGTGACCTGGTACCGGAAGCTCTACGGACCGCTGGCGGCGGCGGTCTGACTGACGCGATGCGCGGAGATCGTATGGACAGCGTCGAGTTCTTCGAGAAGTTCAAGGAGTTCCTAGTCGAGCTCGACCCTGGGCTCGACCTCGAGCAGCTGACGCCGGACACCCATCTGTGGGCGGAGGGCTACCTCGACTCGTTCGCCATGCTCAACGTGGTCGCGTTTATTGAGGACGAGACCGGCCACGAGGTGGCGCTGGACGCCGACGCGCTGCCGGCTTTCTTCACGGTCGAGCGGATGTACCTCACGTACATCGCGCCACACGGGGTGACGCGGTGACGCCGGCGGCTAGCGGCAGCGGTCGTGCGACGCGGACCCCGCGGGTGGCGATCGTCGGCGGCGGCGTCTCCGGCATTGGGATCGCCGCCAAGCTCAAGCTGGCCGGGATCGACTTGTTCGACCTCTACGAGCAGGCCGACGACCTCGGCGGGACGTGGCGGGCCAACAGCTACCCGGGTCTGGAGGTCGACGTCCCAGCGCGTTATTACCAGTATCGGTTCGCTCCCAACCCCGATTGGAGCCGCCTCTTCTGCTCTGGGCGGGAGATCCTGGCCTACCTCGAGCGCGTCGCACGGGAGTTCGGCGTCTACGATCACGCCTCGCTGAGGACCCGGGTCACCGAGGCCGAGTGGACGGGGGAGGAATGGCTCGCGCGCACGGACGACGGCCGCGAGAAGGCCTACGACTTCATCCTTGCGGGTACCGGCCTCCTGGTCTATCCACGGATCCCCGAGCTTCGCGGCCTGGAGACGTTCGCGGGCGCGTGGTTTCACTCGGCCGAGTGGGATCACTCGGTGGCGCTCGAGGGGAAGCGCATCGGGGTGATCGGAAGTGGCGCCACCGGCGTGCAGGCCGTTAAGGGTCTGGCCGACGTCGCGGGCCACCTGGAGCTTTACCAGCGCACGCCGCACTGGATCTGGCCGTTCATCAACTTCAACTACGGGCCGCAGACGAAATGGCTCTATCGCCACCTGCCTTGGCTCACCCCGCTCGCCTACCACTTCTGGCGGATCCTGTTCGAGGGATCGCTCGGCAGGACCGTGACGCGGCCCGGGGTCATGCGGTTCCTGATGACCGCGATGACCCGCCTGCACCTGTTGCGCATCCGCGACCCGGAGCTGCGGCGACGCTTCACGCCGCCGCCCGAGATCGAGCCGTTCTGCAAGCGCATCATCATGGCCACCGGGTTCTACGAGCTCTTCGAGCGGCGGCCGAATGTCGAGTTGGTCGACGTGGGGATCGACCGCATCGAGCCGCGGGGGATCGTCACCGCGGACGGAGCGCTCCACGAGCTCGATGTCATCGCGCTGGCCACCGGCTTCCACGCGCACGAGTACCTCAGGCCCATGGAGCTGATCGGCCCCGGCGGCATGCGACTGTCTGAGCTGTGGGACGGCCAGGAGCCGTTCGCGTACCGGTCCGTCGCGCTGCCGGGTTTCCCGAACATCCTGATGATGATCGGCCCGCACTCGCCGTATGGGAGCAACTCGCTGATGTCGATCTCTGAGACGCAGCAGGACTTCGCTCTGAAGCTGATCGAAATGTGGCGGCGTCGCGAGTTTCACGCGATCGCACCCACTCACGAGGCGACGGACCGGTTCAACGCGGCGCGGCGCCGAGCGTACGGCGGTACGACGTGGGCATCCGGCTGTCACGGCTACTACATCGGCAAGGACGGCCTGCCGGCGATCTGGCCGTGGCCGCCGAAGACGCTACGCCGTGCCCTGGCGAACCTCGTGCCGGCCCACTGGGAGGAGGTGCAGCCGAGCCCTGCGACCGCCCCGGCCGGGACGAGCCTGGACGGAGCCCGCGGCGTGCGCTCCCGCGCTGACAGCGACGGCGGCGAGCGGCTGCTGCTGGTTCATCCCGCGTATGTCACGCGCTGCGCGTGGGCCCCCACATTGCCGTACCTCAAGCGCTCATTCGAGGTGCTCGCCCCCACGCTGGCGGGACATATCGGGGGACCGCGACTGCCGGTGGGGTCCCGGGCGGGGGTCGCCTCGCTCGTGGACGGGCTCGAGCGTGAGCTGGACGCCGCCGGGTGGGAGACTTCGCACGTCGCCGGATGCTCCTACGGCGGCCTGCTCGCTCTCGAGCTGGCCCGCCGGGGACGGGCGCGCTCGGTGTTCGCGATCGCGCCGGGAGGAGACTTCCGGCGCCTGGGCACGGTCGCGGCCGGGCGGATCGCCCTCGTTCTCGCCGTCAACCGGGCGGCCGGGCGCCTGCTCGTCGCGCACACCGAACGCCTGTGCGCCTCGGCACTCGGGCGACGGCTGCTCTTCCGCCAGATCTCGGCCCACCCCAGCCGACTCGACCCGGCGCAAGCGGCGCATCTCTTCCGCGCGGCGGCAGAGTGTCCCGCCTACCTCGACATCCTGTGGGCGTCCCTGCACGACGAGCCACCCGCGCTCGATCGGGTCAACTGCCCCGTGCTGCTCGCCTGGCCCGCCCGGGACCGACTGCTTCCCTTCGGCCTGTACGGAAGGCCTCTGCGCCGGGCCTTCCCCGCCGCGACGTTGTGCCGGCTCAAGGGGGTCGGCCACTTCGCGATGCTCGACGACCCGCGGCGCGTCGCCGCGCTTGTCTGTGACTTCGCAGCGCGAGCCGAGGATTCGCGACGGGCGGCCGCCGTGACGCGCAGTTCGAACTTGCGAGCAGCCGGTAATACGCTTGGCCGATGGTGCGCCTTGGAAGCTTGATCAGGCCGGCCGGTGGGAGTCCGGTCCGGGCAGATGCCGGAGTGCCGGTCTTTGCTCTCGACGCCCTGCTCAGCCCGCTGGCAGAGGAGAGTCGTGTGTGGGAAAACGGCACGCACGGATTGAAAGGGGAACGGGGAAACGGGCCACCACGGCACCGCGCCCCTGACTACCAATGAGACGCGACGTGGATGGAGCCTCCTCACCCGAGATGTTCCTGACGGCTGTGGCCTACGAGCTGGGAGAGGACGAGCACGGGCTCGACGAGCTGACGGGGGTCGACGCCGAGGTCACGCAGGCGCTTCGTGATGGAGGGCTCGACACCTATCGGACGACGGAGCGCTCGGTGGTTGAGCTCGCGACCGGGCCGGTGCACCGCACGGTCGAAGCGCTGAGCGACGAGGAGCGCGGCGGGATCCGCCGGCTGCTCTTCGCCAGCAACAGCATGTGGGACGAGTCGCTTCACACCGCGGGCGCACTCAGCGTCCTGCTGCGGGACCTCGGCATCCCCGACGTGGTGCCCGTGGGGGCGTCGCTGTCGTGGTGTGCGAACTTCCACGTTGCGCTCGAGCTCGCGCGGCTGTTCATCCAGGACGGCGAGGAGTGCGTGCTCGTCATCTGCGCGGACCTGTGGCCGAAGGGGCGCGCCGACCGCCTCGTGTCGCCGAGGATCTCGGTCCACAGCGACGCCGGAGCGAGCTTCGCCGTCTCCACGCACGGCGGACCTTTCCGGGTTGGTCGGACATGCGTTCGCCTCGACCCGGCGCTGGGGTCGCTGGATCGCAACGCGCAGCTCGTCGAATACATGGAGGGGGTGACGCGCGGCGTGACCGGCACCGTGGGCGACGCGCTCGGGACGGACCTGACCCCTGAGGAGATCGCGCGGGTCGTGCCGAACAACTACAGCCGCTGGACGTGCCGCGCGATCGCGCAGCTCGCCGGGTTCGACGAGTCCAAGCTCTACCTCGACAACGTACCTCGGTTCGGGCACGCGCTGTGCGCTGACAACCCGATCAACCTGCGCGACATGGCCGACAGCGACGGCGTCGGCGCGGGTGATCACCTGCTGCTGCTTGGCACCGGGCCGTACCAGTGGGGAGCGTCCGTGTTGGAGGCCACGCGTTCGACCGATCCGGCGGCGTCCTCCGCGGAGGCGGACCGCCGGGCGGCCGTGCCTGCGCTCTCCTGATGGCCTCCCCTGACGACAGGACGATCGCGGCGGCTGCCGATCGCCCGGGCCTGGACGATCTCTTCCCGCCTGAGATGCGCGCCGATCCGTACCCGGTGTACCGCCAGCTGCGCGAGAACGCGCCCGTTTTCGACACCGGCCGCGACCTGTGGCTCGTCACCTCCTACGAGCACTGCCACGCACTGCTGCGGGACGAGCGCTGCTCGAAGAATCCGCGCAACATGGACGACTACGAGCGCATCATGCGAATGACCGGCCGCACCGAGCGCATCCGGACGCTCCTGGAGCAGCTGATGTCCTTCAGCGATCCGCCCCACCATACGCGGCTGCGCGGCCTCGTCCAGCGCGCGTTCACACCGCGGATGATCGAGGGACTGCGCGCCCGCGCCGAGCGGGTCGCAAACGAACTGCTCGAGGCCGCGGGGGCCGGCGATGGTGAGATCGAGCTCATCGATCAATTCGCATCGCGCTTCCCGTTGGCCGTCATCGCTGAGATGCTCGGCGTCCCGGCGAGCGACCGCGAACGGTTCACCAGGTGGTCGCGCGATCTCGCACCGACCTTCGAGCTTGCCCTCCCACCCGGGGCGGCGGAGCCGGCGGAGCGCGCGGCCGAGGAGTTCATCGACTACTTCAGGCAACTGATGGAGGTGCGCGCGAAAGAGCCGCGGGACGACCTCGTCTCGGGGCTGGTGCACGCCGAGGACGAAGGCCGCCGGCTCGAAGCGCAGGAGCTCGTGGTGAACCTCATCCTAATCCTGGGCGCCGGCCACCACACCGCGATGCACATGATCGGCAACGGTGTCCTGGCTCTCGTGCGCCATCCCGACCAGCTGGCGCTGCTCCGCAACTTGCCAATGGACGACGCGATCGAGGAGTTGCTGCGCTACGAGAGCCCCGTCCAGCTGACCACGCGCTTTCCGACCGACGACATCGCGATCGGGGGGCAGACGATCCCGGCCGGTACGCGGCTCGCGATCATCCTCGCGGCGGGCAATCGGGACCCTGATCGGTTTCCGGATCCCGACCGGCTCGACCTGACGCGCGGCGACCGCGCCCACCTGGCCTTCGGTGGGGGCATCCACTACTGCCTCGGGAACGCACTGGCCCGCATGGAGGCCGGGATCGCCTTCCGGGCGCTGCTCGACCGCTTCCCGCGGATCGAGCTCGCGACCGAGGCGCCGGAGTACGACGCCACGATCCTGCTGCGCGGCCTGAAGGCGCTGCCGCTCGCCGTCATCTAGCCCGTGCGTTCGGCGATCAGCGTGCCGAACCAGTCGTCGGTGCTGCACCACACGCCCGCCGAAGGCGCGTAACGGGCGGCCAGGTCCTTGACGCGCAGGCTCTCCCGGACCGTGAATCCCACGTCCTGCAGGAACGCTGGGGCCACATCGACAGTCAACCCGAACCGCAACGGCTCGCGGCGTCTCTTCACGCTCTTGTACGCCCGGTGAGCGCCCGGCCAGGGCGAGGTCCCAGCGCTCACCGAGGCGTCCTGGTAGTCCACGACCAGCCGGCTTCCGGGGGCGCTGAACTGCGCTATCTCGCGCAGCGTGTGCCGCGCGGCGGCCTCGGTGAGGTAGTACATGACGCCGAACCAGACGACCAGCGAGCGGCGATTGGGATCGAACCCGTGCTTGACGAGGCGGACGCCCGGCTGCTCGGCCTCGAAGTCGCACGTGACGTAGCGGACCCTGCACCTGGGCGCCAGGGCCGCGCGGCGGATGGACTCGAGCTTGGCCCCCTGCGTGTACGGGGTGTCGACCTCGAAGAGGACCGCCGCGCCCAGATCGAGCCGGAACGCGGTCGAGTCATATCCGGCGCCGAGGAGGACGACCTGATCGACGTCGTCAGTCAGCGCCGCCTCGAGCTCACGCTCGTACACGTGGTTGCGCAGGATGACGTGCGCGTGGTTGCCGCCGTAGACCCGGTCGAAGACGCGCAGGGCGACGCGCGCGAGTGGTCCGAACGATGAGAGCGCGCGGTACGCCGGCTTGCGGACGAAGCAGTGCGCGTACGGATCCTTGAACAGACGCCTCGACGGCGGATGATGCATCTCCGCGGCGCGCTCGGCGGCGTTGATGTCCGCGGTGACGCTGGGCTCGTAGCGCGGCCGGGAGAGGTGATTCGTCGAATCGGGCACGATGACAACCGAGTTGGCAATCCGAGCCACTTGCGCGGTATAAGTGGCTTGCGCACGCGAGTGAGCATGTGGCGCAGTTCGCGAGGAGTCTGCCTTGGAGTTTCTATCAGAAGACCGACGCGCTCTCGAAGAGTTCCTCCCGGGCTTCGACGAGCAGCTCGCGTCGATGCCGCTCACCGAGCTCGAGTCGCGGGGCAGCCCCGTCGTGGAGTTGTTCCGTGAGGCCGGAGGCCCCGGTCTGGTCGTGCCGCAGGAGCTCAAGGGACACGGCGCCTCGCCATCGGTCGCCATCCGCGTCCAGCGGGCGATCGGCTCCCGCTCGCCTTCGCTGGCGGTCGCGACCACCATGCACCATTTCTCGGCCGCGAGCCTGATCGAGCTGCGACGCGTCGAGGGCGGACTCGAGTGGATGCTGCTCCAGGCGATCGCGGATCAGCACCGGCTGCTTGCGTCGGGCTTCGCGGAGGGCGTCCACGGTCAGGGGGTGTTCTCGCCCACGATGCGAGCGCGCCGCGTGGACGGGAAGGTCCTGGTCAGCGGCTCGAAGAAGCCGTGCAGCCTGTCCCGGTCGATGGACGTGCTCACCGCGTCGGTCGCGGTCACGACGGACGGGCCCGGCGAGGAGCCCGAGTTCGCGGTCGCGCTGATCCCTGCCAACGCGCCGGGCATAGAGGTCTCAGACTTCTGGGGAACCTCGATCCTCGCGGGCGCTCAGAGCGACGCCGTGACGCTCACCGACGTGCCGGTTGAGCCCGACCTCGTGCTCGCGGTCGACAGTACAACCGCGGTCCAGACCGCCAGCTTCCTGTGGTTCGAGCTCCTGATAAGCGCGTCTTACCTCGGCATGGCGAGCGCACTGGTCGAGCGCGTGCTCGCGGCCGGGAAGGGCGATGCGACAGCTCGTGCGGCGATGGTGGCCCACATCGAGTCGGCGATGGCGAGCCTATCCGCGGTCGCCCATCGCATGGAGGAGGGCGACCGCAGCGAGCGGCTGCTCATGCAGGCGCTGCTGTACCGCTACGCGGCCCAGGAGGCGATCAACGGGTCGGTCGCGTCCGCGGTCGAGCAGCTCGGTGGTATGGCGTTCATTCGCGGCGACGATGTCTCGTACTTCGCCTCGGCGTCGCGCGCGCTCGCCTTCCACCCGCCGCAGCGCCAGCGGGCCTCGCAGGCGATCCTCGACGCCCTCGACGGGCTGCCTCTGAAGATCGACTGACCTGGGGGCTCTGGGGCTCGCTCAGAGCGCCCGCAGCTGAGCGAGGTCGGCGACGGTCTCAATCTCCCGCGCCGAGTCCGGATCCAGGTCGAGGCCCGACCTCTCCTCGAGCGTCGCGAACACCTCGGCGAGGTCGAGGCTGTCGAGCTCCAAGCTCTCGAGCGGAGTATCCGCTTGAACCGACTCCCAGCTCTGGCGCTTCACGCTGAGAACCTCGTTGACGGCTCTCACGACCATCTCGGGGGTGAGCTGAGTGGTCTTCTCGGTCATCCGATCCCTCCTTGCGTCACGCGGGTGGCTGCTGCGGCTGCTCCGGCGTACTCGATCCGGGTGTCTTCGCCGAAGAGCCCACGGAGCACGCTGGCGACCGCGTCCTCAACGGCCTCAATGGCGATGGGGTCGAGGATGTGGCTGAGGCTCGGCATGCCCAGATCGAACTCCGCCTCCATGATCAGCACGCACTCCGAGCCTTCGGTCGCGACCCTCCAGCTGCCCTTGAAGACATGAGGGTCACCCTCGATTAGGTCGAAGGTCGCGAAGCCGGCTGCGGCGTCGAACCCGTCGCGCTCGGACCACCGCATGAGCCCCTTCCGAAAGGTGACCTCCCAGAACGAGATCGAGCTGCCGTCGTCGCGATGTTCCACGTGCACGCTTCGGACGGCCTCGCTCGCATCTGCCCAGCGCTCGTAGTCGACGACCTGGCGCAGCGCCGTAGTCGGGTCGTGGTCGCCGAGGCGCCCGCTGACGTGGATCTGGGGCATTGTCAGATCCTCCGCGCGCGAGTGCGCCGGTCGTTCAGCAGTGCCGTCGCTGCGCCGGCGATCGCGTCGATGAGCCAGCGCACCTCGCGCTCGTCGAGGAACGCCGGCGGCGTGAGGCGGACGACGCCGTGGTTGTTGAGGCAGTGGTTGGGGATCACGTCGCGGTTCACGAGCTCGATCTCGAAATTGCCGGCGAGCGCGGGGCTCGCGAACTCGATGCCGATGAGCAGGCCGGCGCCGCGCACCTCGAGAACGGCGCCCGCATCGGTCGCGTCGGCCAGGGCCACGCCAAGGTCCGCGAGCAGCCGTGAGCCGAGATCGGCAGCGCGGTCCGGCACGCGCTCCTCCTCGAGCACGTCGATCGTGGCGGATACGGCGGCCATCGCGATCGGCGACCCGGAGAAGGTGGCGCTGTGCATGAACGGGTCGCGGTCCAGCGGCGCGAACGCCTTCTCCGAGGCCAGCACCGCACTGACGGGCACCACGCCTCCACTCAACGGCTTGCCAACGAGGACTACGTCCGGGATGACACCGTATCGATCGCAACCCCACCAGCAGCCGATCCGCCCGAGCCCTGTCGCAATCTCGTCCAGGATCAGCAGGGCCTCGTACTCGCGGCAGGCTGCGGCGACGTCGCTCAGGTAGTCGCAGTCGGGCAGGTTGACCCCGCCCTCCGCCTGAATCGGCTCGAGCAGCACGCAGCACTCGCCGACGTGCGCGGCAAGCACGGCGGCGATCGCGTCTGCGTCGCCGAACGGTACCTGCGACACGCCCGGCAGCAGCGGCGCGAACGGCTCGCGCAGGACCGGGTTGCCCGAGACGCTCAGAGCGCCGAACGTCTTGCCGTGGAACCCGCCTGCAGTCGACACGATCCGGCGCCTGCCGTGCATGCGGGCCAGCTTGAGCGCCGCCTCGACTGCGTCTGCCCCTGAGGTCGCGAAGTACACACGGTCGAGCCCCGCGGGAGCGACGCGTGCGAGCGCCGCGGCGGCCGCCGCCTGCGTCGGGTCGAGCAGGAGCCGCGACGACAGAGCGTGGCGCTCGAGCTGGTCGCGCACTGCGGCGACGACGCGCGGGTGCGAGTGTCCGAGCAGGAATACGCCGTAGCCGCCGCACTCCAGCATCTCCCCGCCCGAGGCGAGCGTTACGATCGCGCCGCTCGAGCTGACCTCCTCGTGTCCTCCCATCATCGACGCGAGGCGGGCGCGCCCGGAGCTCAGATGACGACGGTACAGCGCGTCGGTGCCGAGCGACGGCGAGGTGGCGGGAGCAGTCACCCAGCCGCCCCCGAGAGGGTCGCGTAGCCGTGACGCCCTGCCCAGTGCTCGGCCCCCTTCACAAACGCGGCCTCGATGTCCGGCAGCCGCGAGTCGGGCACAGAGGTGGGCAGCACGTCCTGGGAAGAGAAGTGCGTGGTGAGCGCGAGCAGCAGGTCGATGCGCCGCGACAGCGTCTCGCCGCCGATCGGCTTGATCATCCTGTCGATCATCTCCGGGTCAATGAAGCGCGGCGGCGTCAGCTCCCGCCCGAGCCGCGACCCGAGTTCGAGGACCAGCTCGACTACACGTCCGAAGCGCATGGCCCGTGGACCCGCCGTCAGCCAGTACTCGCCACCGAAGCCGGACCGAACGAGGTCGGCGATCACCTCTCCGACCGTGTCCTGGGGGAGGAAGTCGACGCGCGTGTTCTCCCCGAACGGCAGCAGCGGCATCTTGTTCTCGAGCATCATCCCGACGAGCCGATGCAACCCCTGAAAGCTGGGGGACCAGCCGGTACGGGAGTGCGACCACACAATCGAAGGCCGCACAATTGCCGCCAGCATCCGGGACTCCCGCACCACCTCCTCGGCGGCTCGCTTCGAGGCGATGTAGACCCCCGCGCCCCACCGACCCCCGAGCGAGGTGCCGTTTGCGTTCACGTAGCCCGTGCTGACGTGGTAGAGGGTGGCGCCGGCGCGGTCGGCGAAGGCGGCCGTGTTGCGCGCGCCCTCGAGATTCAGGGCGTACGTGGTCTGCCTCGGAGTGGTGAAGTCGCTGACGCCCGCCGCGTGGACGACCACGTCCACGCGCTCGGCCAGCTCCGCGTGCTCAACGTCGTTCAGCCCGAGCTGGGGCGCGCTGACGTCGCCCTGGACGTGCCGCGTCCCCGCGACCGCGTCGCTCGCGGTCACGACGTGCCCGTGCAGGTCGGGGAGCAGGCCCGCGGCGGACCCCCCCGCGACCGGTGCACCGGATGTCCATCCGGCCGCACCGTGGCGCGTCAACGAGATGACGTCCACGTCGTTGAGGGCGTCGACGATCGCGTGTCCGACCAACCCCGTGCCGCCGGTGACGAGCACGACCCGCCGCGCGCCGCTCATAGTGGCACCCGCCTCCTGACGGCCGCCTCGGTGGGATCGGTGGCGAGCGCAAGGCAGCGGAAGCGCTGGACCTTGCCGCTCGGCGTCTTCGGCAGCTCGCCCGCCTTCAGGAAGAGGCACTCGGACACACGGATACCGGCGCACCGATAGGCGGCGGATGCGATCTCCGAGGCGAGTGCGTCGAGGCGGTCGTCATCGGACAGCGCCTCGGCGACGAGCATCAGCCGCGGTTCGACCCCCTCGGGCGCGCAATCGATCAATGCCGAGCAGCCCGGCCGGACACCCGCGCACCGCTCGAGCTCCCGCTCGACGTCGCGCGCGTGGACGTTGCGAGCGCCGATCGGGATCACGTCGTCGGTGCGGCCGACCACGAACAGGTGGCCGTCGTGGATGAACCCAAGGTCCTCGGTGACCAGCTCCCCGTTCAGGAAACGCCTCTCGGTCGCCCGTGGGTGGTTCATGTAGCCCGACGAGAGTGAGGAGCTGCATACGCAGATGCGCCCGACGCCGCCCGCCCCGTCGATGCGGACCGAGGTGCGGTCCACAGGCGGGCCACACGCCACGAAGCTCCGGGCGTGGGGGTGCGACGGCGACACGAGCTCCAGTTCGCCGGCGTACGCCCGGTCGGCGTCGACGGTGACGGCATGCGGGAGCTCGTCCAGCTCCTTCATCGTCACGGCGAGCGTGGCCTCGGCGAGTCCGTAGGCTGGCGTCAGCGTGCGGAGCTTTACGCCGATGCCGCCCAGCACCTCGTCGGCCTCCCGCAGCGTGTCCCACTCGACCCGCTCGCCGCCGACGATCACGTGTCGCAGCGGGAAGGGATCTTTGGGCGGCGCCTGGCGGGCCCTGCGCGCTGCGAGCGCGAGTCCGAAATTGGGGGTGGCCCATATCGTCGCCTGGAAGGCAGCGCTGTCTTCAAACCAGGTCTGCGGCTTGCGCAGGAAGCGGTCGCCCCCCGCAACCGCGAGCCGTCCGCCGGTGACCCAGCTGAGCAGGAGGCAGCCGAACAGCCCCATGTCGTGGGAGAGCGGCAGCCACATGACGCCCTGGGTGTCGCCATCTACCTGGAGGCGGTCCCGCAGCATTCGCTCCTGCTCGGAAATCGCTCCCATTGTGAGCATCACGCCTTTGGGATCGCTCGTACTACCCGACGAGAACTGGACGAACGCGAGCTCATCGTTTGCCGGCGGGGTGCCGTCCAGTCGTCCGCCGCTCGCGATCGAGCGGTAGCCATACAGTGGAAGCCCGAAGTCGTCGGAGGAGAGGAGCTCGATGAACCGCTCCTCGAGCAGCAGCATCGAGGCGTCGACGCTGTGCGAGAGGCGCATGAGCTGGTCCACGTACGCCTGCGGACGCATGCCGCGCCGCATGGTGGGCAGCGACACGACGACTCCACCCGCGAGCCAGACTCCGATTATCGTGGCGCAGACCTCCAGCGTGTTTGTGAGCACGCACGCGACGCGAGTGCCGCGAACCACGCCGCGGGCTCGTAGGCCCGCTGCGTGCCGTCCCGCGGCTGCACGCCAATCATCCCACGTGTACGAATGGTACGTGCCCTCCTGATGGCAGCTCAGCAGCGCGTGGGCTGCCCGCGGCTGCTCAAGCGCTTCCCAGATCAGGTTCCCCGAGTGTGCCGGGGTCGTGTCCGATGCTTTTTGAGCGGTGATCGTCATGTAGCTGTAGCCTCCTTCGCGCGCTGGCTCGGGGTTCGGACGGTCCGCCTCACGCCTCCGCCTCTCGAGCCACGGCCACGACGGCTGGATGGCGGGCCAGTTCTCCGGGGCGCAGGCTCTGCGCAATCAGCTCGAGCTGGACCTCATCCGCTCCACCACCGATGCGGCCGATGCGGATATCCCTCCAGATCTGTGCCAGCGGCGTCTCCTCGGAGAAACCACGCCCGCCGAGCAGCTGCATTGCCTCGTCGGCCGCGCGCCACGCCACGCGATTGAGTACGAGCTTCGCCTGACCGGCCTCCGCCGAGCTGATCCGGCCGCGCTGCGCGGCGGCAAGCCGCTCTGAGAGAAGGGCACGGCCGGCTGCGATGTCGCTCGCGAGCGTGGCGAGCCTGTGGGCGACCGCCTGGTGCTGGCGCAGCGGGGTGCCGCCGACGAGCCGCCGGTCTGTGTACGCGAGGGCAATCTCGAAGCACAGCTCCGCGACAGCCAGGCCGCCGCAAGCCGCTCCGACTCGCTCCGCGCGCAGCAGGTCGAGCAGGATGATGAGCCCAGATCCGACTGCACCCACCCGGTGCTCGTCCGCGACCTCGACGCCATCGAGGTCCAGCATCGAGGTGGCCGACGCGGCGGCACCTACGAGGTGGTGCGGCGTGATCGTCATCCCGGGCGCGTCCGCGGGGACGACGAACAGGGTGAAGCTGGACAGGTCGCGACCGCGATCCGTCCGCGCGAAGACTACGACGTCGGTCGCCGCGCGCATGTTGGAGACGTAGTGCTTGTGGCCGCTGAGCGCCCAACCCGACGGCGTCCGCTCGGCAAACGTCTCGCAGTGGGTCGGATTCGATCCGCCGGTCCGCTCCGTGATGGACAGGGCTCCGATCGCACGGCCGGCGAGCGCGTCGCCCCAGATGCTTTGGCCATACTCCGAGAGTGCGAGCGCTCGGAAGTAACCCTCCATGTGGGTGCCGACCGCGATGCCGGCGCCAACGGACGCCTGCGACGTCTCGCGGATGATCGTCGCCGCTACGTCAACGCGTCCCGGTCGCCGCGCGCCCTCCGGCCAGCGGGCCTGAAATGCACCTATCTCGCCGAGGCGCCGATAAACCGAAGCGGGGACGCCGCCGTCGTGCTCCCACTCCACAGCCTCCTCGCGAAGCGAGCCACGGTAAAGCGCACGAATGCGGTCGATCGCTTCCGCGGCCGCCACGCCTGTGCCATCCGCCAATGGCGTATCGATCATCGCTGGCTCCGTTCGCAACCCACTGCCTTTCGTCGCTTGTGTGCCGTCGTAGACGATCCCGTCGTGTTGGGAGCACGATCGCGTCCGTCTGAAGTCGAATGTTGGCGTTTGGGGGCGAAGCGCTCAAATTTCCCGCGAGCGACTGTTGCAGACGATCACCGCGCGCAGGTCGTCCGCATCAGCGCGAAGCGCGGTCCAACCCGTGGTCGGCGGCTCGCTCGAGCTGTGCGGCGATGTCCTCGCCCGCCATTGCTTCGGCGTGGCCGGCCCACACACTGGTTGCCTGAAGCGGGATCAGCCGGCGGATCGACTCGCGCGCCATTTCGGTATCCCAGTTGCTGAAGGGGTGGGGGACGCGGGCGCTTGCGGGCCGGCCAGTCTCGGCGTCCAGCGTGTAGATGGCGTCGGCTGCGATCAGCAGGCGATCTGACTCGCGGAACAGCGCAATCTGGCCAGGTGCATGCCCGGGGGAGTGGATGACGCGGAACCCGGCGATCTGCTCGCCGTCGGTGATCGTCCCGGTGATCTTCACGGGCCCTCCATCCCAGGCCGCGAGCAGCTGTGGGAGGACTTTACGGACTCGCTCGTTAGCGATGCGACTGAAGTCGGTGTAGCTTCTGCCGGCGTCGCCTTCGGCATCGGCGACCTCGTCGGGGTGGCAGTAGATCGGTGCGCCGAGCTCCCCTGCGGCTCCACGGTGATCGACATGGCTGTGGCTGAGGATCAAGCGCTCCAGTCGCCCACCTGCGGCAGCGAGGATTGCCGGGCCGGTGTCCTTGATGGCGGCGTCGAAGGCGATGAGACCATCAGGGCCGTCGATCAGGTAGACGTGCGAGCGGAAGGGTGCGCCCACGCTCACCTGCCTTACACCGGGCGCGATTTGCGTGACGGTCGCCGCTGGAGTTGGCTTTTGGGTGTTCATGCGGGTCCTTTCTCTTAGTCGAGTTGTTGCGATGCTCCCGACATCGGGAGCCCGTCGGCGAGCCCGGCGGTGCTCGCGCTCAGGAGCGTGTCTGCACCGCGAGGGCGCCCACGTGGTCGGGGGCAAGTTCGAGGTCGCAGAGCCATGGCTCCTCCGCACCTGCGCAGAACCTGTCAGGGTCCGCGTTGTCATCGATTGCGCGTCGTAGTCCCTCGCCCGTCATCTTCACGCGGGCCTCTTTGCGCGCCCATAGCTGCAGGAAGCAGTGATCGCGCTCATCCCGAGGGGCGCATGCGAGCTCGGAGAGCTCGGATTCGGTGAAGTGCTTCCCAGACAGAGCCATCTTCACCACGCGCCGGCCGAGCCACTCGACGTCGACACCGACTTCGCGGCCACGCGCCACGGCGATCAGGATCAGCCCGCGCGTGTGGGAGAGATTGAAGGTCAGGCCCTGCGTGTTGCCCGTCAGCGCGGGCTTGCGATAGGGGTCCTTCGCCTGTGCGAACCGAACCTCTCGTGGATCGATCCCGAGCTCCGCGGCAAGCACCTCCCGCAGGCAAGCGTGCGCGATCACGTAGGTTCGCCGCGACTGCGCAGTTCGCTTGCCGCGTGCTCGCTCGCACTCCGAGCGCCCGAGCACGGCGATCATGCGCTCCAGCGGATCGTCGATCTGGTCCGGGACTATCTTCCAAATCTTCACCGCCGCCCCTTTGCCTGTGCCGGGAGCCGGCGCCGCGGTCGAGGTGGGCGGCGCAGCGCGGGCAGGCAGCGCGAGAAGCTCGATGCGAGTCAGGAGGGCCTGTGCTCTCTGTGGCGTCATGCGATCCACCGTGTTCGTGTGAGCCGGGTGGAGCTTGCCAGCTCCGCCAACTCCCTCACCTCGACCGGCAACGCCTCGTCCCACAAGCACTCCACCCGCTCCGCCGACAACGTCAACATACCGACCCCTCGCTCGCTCACCACTCAAAATTTGCATTTCACGATGATACTGGCGTTGAAAGTGGGCAGTCGTGGAGCTTCTTTATAGGCGTTGCGCGCGATGACTAGCTACTTCCTGCGGAACTGGAAAGGTAGGGTGCTATTGACAAAGATCGGCTTGACGCTATCATTCTAACCAACAGACACATAGCTTGGGCGGTAGACTGGCCCGTTGACCCTAGCCTTATTGGCTTGCGGTGCCATCGGTCGGCGGACATCGTAAGGGGGAAAGGTGTGTCTGAATAAGCCAAGCAGCATCGAAAGGAGATCGAATCGCATGTTCAAAGCAAAGATCGTGCTGACGGCGTTCGCGGCGACACTCGCGCTCAGCGCACTAGTGGCAACAGCAGCTTCAGCAGCCGAAGCAGGGTGGATGGTAAACAAAGCACAACTCTCAGGATCAGCAGCATTCGCATCGACAGCAAAAGTGACACCGGGCAACCTGACCGCAGCCAACGGCATTAACGTCCGCTGCAACGGAACAAAAATTGAAGGCAGCGGTGAAATTATTTCTCCGACTAAAGCCAAAGGTCAGCTTACATTCCAGGAATGCCAATCAGAAAACGAAAACTGCACGCTAGCGTCCCCAAAAATCGGTACCTTACCATTGTTACTAACGGAAATCACGTTAGACGGCACGTTAGCGGTGAGGGGCCATATCGAAGGCGAGACGAAAACATTTGCCACCTTCAAGTACGAAGGTTCAAGCTGCAGCCTTGCAGGAGTCAATACGATCGCTGGCAAAGTAGAGTTCTTAGCCCCCGAAGGCCAAGACGAAAGGACATTCCAAGAGGTGTTAGTAAGTGCCTTACCCGGTGAACTCAGGTTCCTTGGGAGCGAAGGAAAATTGCATTTCACAGCGTTACTCGCATTGAAAAGCGGCCAGGCTTGGAGCTTTTTATAAATCGTAAGCGCTAACCAACTCATCGCTCGGCTGCCTGTGAAAGCCGAGCGATGAGGATGGAAGTAGCCAGCACTTTTCTAACCCGTAGAAGTGAAGCCATGGCTACGCTGGTCATGGTCCGCTCTTGCAGCAGCGAATTTTAGCCGTCTGGAGGCACGCTGACCCGCTTGTTTCTCACTTTCTGGGCCTAGACGTGTTGCGAAATGCGACCCACTTGGGCGCCCTAATAAGCGCTCGATTGCAGGGATTTCTACGTCGCGAGAACTCGCAGCTTTCGGAGCGGGCAGCCAGCGCTCCGCTTCCGGCCGTTGACAGGTTCGCAGGGATCGGATAGACCGTAGGCGATCTGATCTGCGGATCGAGCCGCCGAGTGCTGGGCTTGGCCTTGCGGGCGGTATCGAACAGATCGGCACGCGCGAGAAGGGGTTGTTGTTCGAGTGATGCAGCTAAGCAGCGAGAGGAGATCGATCGTCGACTGTGGGCGTGCGGCGCAATGGCCGCCGTGCGCACGGCGAGCGGCGATGTCGTAGCGCGCGTCTTGAGTAGTGGTTGTCTGTTCATCAATGAAAGGGAACGCTTCTTATGTTGAAGATGAGAGTGGCTAGACAAGGCCTTCGGGCGGCGGTCGCAGGAGGGTTGGCGATGCTGTGCTTGCCGGCCGCGGCGCTCGCTCACTCAGGCGAATTCGCGAAATTCAACTACTGTCCGTCGACGACGACGGGTGTCGCACACTGCCTGATCTCGGTGACGAACAGCGGCGAAATCATCCTGGGTAAAAAGACGACGCCGATCGTCAATCCGGTGACGCTGCAGGGTGGGTACTCCGAAGAAAACAGCGAAAACTTCTCCACGTTCTACGCGGCGACGAACGGGATCACGCTGTCGAAGACAAAAGAGCCGGTGCCGGGCGGGCTGCTCGGGATCGTGCCGCCGGAATCCTCGCCGCCGCTAGTCAAACTGCTTTCGAAATTCTTCTTCGAAAATGAATTGACGGGAATCAACGCAGTTCTTGAACTTGCGAAGCCCGCAAGCGAAATCAAGCTCAGCAACCTCAACCTGGAGCTCGAAGAAGGCATCGCGCTGAAGCTTCCGGTCAAGGTGCACCTGGAAAACCCGTTCCTCGGCAGCTCGTGCTACGTCGGGTCGAGCACCTCGCCGCTGATCTGGAACCTCACGACGGGCGTTACGAACCCACTCGCGCCGAACAAAGCGATCAGCGGTAAAGCCGGGTTCGTCGAAATCAAGGAAAAATTCGAAATCGTGCAGCTCAATGAAAACTCGCTTGTAGAAAACGCGTGGTCCGCACCCGCAGCGAGCGGTTGCGGCGGTGTGCTGTCGTTCCTGGTCGATCCGATCATCGACACAGAGATCGGACTGCCCGCGACCGACGGCAACAACACCGCGATCCTGAACAACACCATCGACTCCGCGACCGTCGGCTCGGTCAACGCGCACTGAGCCGCGGCAACGGTCCGGAGAGAGATATGGAGTTCAAACCACGTTTCTACGAGGAGACAGCACGATGAAAAGCACAAGACACATCGCGGTACTGGCCCTCGCTGTCGTCGCGCTGGCAAGCGCGGCGATGGCCTCGGCGGCCAGCGCGGCACCGGCATGGAAGTTCAACGGCACCGAACTAGCAGGTAGCGAAACGATCGTCGGAGCCGCGATCAGCAGCAAGCTGACGATCCCAGGCGCGACAACGGAATGCGCGCACTTCCTCTACAACATGAAAATCTCCAACAGCGCCGGGACGGGCAAGGGCGAAATAACCGAACTGCCCCTGTTCGAATGCACGGCCAGCGGCTCATGCACCGTCGAAAGCATCGCCGCTGAAAAACTAAACTGGCCGACACATCTCACGACGATCGCGGGCAAAGACTACCTGATCATCGAAAACATCCGCGTCGGCATCAAATACTCCGGCTCGCTGTGCGCCCTCTCGGGCACGCTCACCGTGGTCAAAGGCACGGCCGGTGGCCTCATCGAAAACGAAACACAGACAGCGAAATTCAACAAAACGACATTCACGGCGACGGGCACGTCCCTGAAAGTCGGCTCGTCGTCGGTCGAATGGGAAGGCCTCTTCCCCACCGAAGGGTTCGAAACGCACAGAGAACAGGCCATCGAAGGCTAAAACCCCCGACACACCACGCGCCGCAACAAAAGGGCCGGCTGGGAGCAGCAATTCCCGGCCGGCCCGGCGGTGCCCCCTCCGATCGCACCAGGCCAGGAGCTTCGATGCTGAGATTTCAACGCCTTGAATCGTCAAAGCCGGTCGTGGTACGAGGCAGGACTTCCCTGCGCGCCGGCGCGCAGCCCGCGCTGCTGGCGGCGATCGCACTCGCGCTGGCGGCGCTGACGACGGGCTGCGGCGAAACGACGAAGACGCCCGCGGCAGCGGCGCCAAGCACGACGGCCGCGAGCGCCAGTACGTCCACTGCGGCCCCGGCGACGGCGAGCACGACCGGGACAGGCGCGACGCCTGCAGCGGTGCCTCCCACGAAGACCGCGAGCGGTTCGTTGGGCGGCGGTAGGTCGCACCGCACCTCGAAAGCGCACCTCGTGCTGCCACCGCCGGGCAGTCATCCGGAGCCGCCGCTCAGCGCGAGCCAACGGGCGCACGTGGCTGTCGCCGACATCGCGCTCTCGAGTCCCGCGATCGTGCAGAGCCGCAGCAGTTCGGCATACGCGCTCGGGCAGCAGTACACCTGTCGCGGCAGCGACCGCTCCCCGCCCCTGCACTGGGGCGCCGTGCCGGCCGACACGAAGGAACTCGTGCTGTTCGTGCTCAGCACGCAGCCCGTCGCCAACCAGCTCTTCTTCGACTGGTCGGTCGCCGACCTGAGCCCGAGCCTGAGAAGCCTGCAGGCGGGGGCGCTGCCCGCCGGCGCGGTGGTGGGGCGCAACGGCCTCGGACACGCCGCCTACACCATCTGCCCAGCGAACGGCAAGCGCGAAAGCTACGTCTTCATGCTCTACGCGCTGCCGCAGAAGCTCTCATCCGCGACAGGCTTCGATCCAGCCGCGCTGCGCCAGCAGGCTATCCAGCTCGCGCGCCACGCGGGATTGCTCGTCGGCACGGCCGGGTAAAGGATATGCATAAGACACGAACAAGACATCAAATTCGGACGACGCTCCGTACGTTGGGTCAGACCATGACGGCGATCGCTGCACTCGCGCTGCTGGCAGGATGCGGCGGCGGGTCGAGCACACCGGCAAGCTCGACCGCGACGGCGGCAAAGGTTGCGACGGCCACTGCCACAGCCACCACAACAGCCGGAGCGAACCCGCCGGCGTCGGCGCGGAGAACCGCCGCGGCGGTAGCGCCGACCAAGGTGGCGCCGGCCAAGACACACAAGGAAGAAGTCGCGCCCCACAATGAACGCATCGTGCTCACAAGCCCCGTGATCCCCTCGGAAGGCGCGATCCCCTCGCGCTACACGTGCGACGGCAAGGACATCTCCCCGCCTCTGCGCTGGCGGGAAATTCCCCCCGGCACGAGCGAATTGATGCTCGATGTGCTGAAAACAAAGCCGGTCAACGGCCAGCTCTATTTCGCGTGGGCGGTGACCGGGCTGAAGCCGACCCTCCCGGGCCTGAACGCGGGCAAGCTGCCCGCGGGGGCGATCGTCGGGACAAACAGCGCGGGCCACCGGGGATATCACCTCTGCCAGCCAAAGGGTACAGACGAAGGCTACGTGATCGCGCTGTTCGCGCTGCCGCATCACATCGCGGCCAAGCCCGGTTTCAACGCGGCCGCGCTGCGCCTCACTGCTGAGCACACGGCCAAATACCAAGCTCTCTACATCGTCAACTACGAGCGACGCTAGGACCCGCTCGAGCGCGGGAGGAGAGGAAGGGCCCATCATGACATCGAGCAGAAAGGACACGATATCGTGAAGTTGCGATCTGTCATAGGAAGCCGCGTCGCGCCGGGGTTGGTCATGGGCGCGCTGATCGCGGCCATGGTACTGCCGGCCAGCGCGCTGGCGCATACGGGCGAATTCGCCAAATTCAACGAGTGTCCCGCGACGACGAGCGGGGTCTTCAAGTGCCTCTACTCGGTCACCAACGGCGGCAAAATCATTCTCGGGAAAAAGACGACGCCGATCGTCAATCCCGTCACACTGCAGGGAGGGTACTCCGAAGAAAACTCCGAAGGCTTCTCGAAATTCTACGCCGCGATCAATGGCGAAACCCTCACGAAAACACCGCAACCGGTACCCGGCGGCCTCGCCGGTATCGTGCCGCCCGAATCCGCGCCCCCGCTCGTGAAAGCGGCATTGGCGTTCTTCTTCGAAAACGGGCTCACGGGCGTAAACGCGACGCTCGAACTCGCCAAGCCGGCCAGCGAAATTGAACTCAACGATCTCAACCTGGAGGTCGAAGAAGGCATCGCGCTGAAGCTGCCGGTCAAGATTCACCTCGAAAACCCGTTTCTCGGCAGCTCCTGCTATGTCGGCTCGAACAGCGCGCCGATCCCGTGGAACCTCACAACCGGCGTGACGAGCCCGCCCGCTCCGAACGGACCGATCGCCGGTAAAGCGGGCTTTGTCGAAGTCAAAGAAAAACTCGAAATCGTCGAGCTCACCCAAAATGAACTGGTCGACAACAGTTGGGCCGCTCCCAAAGCGAGCGGCTGCGGCGGGCTGCTGTCAGTGCTCGTCGACCCGCTGATCGACGCGACGGTCGGACTGCCCGCGGAAGCCGGCGAAAACACGGCGATCCTGGAAAACACGATCGACGTGGCGACGGCCGGATCGGTCAACAGTCACTGACCGCTCCCGCGAGAGGTGCCGTTACCCGCGCGCGCGCAGCGTCGGGAACGGCACCACCTCGCGCATCGCCTCCACCCCCGTAAGTGCCATCAGCAGGCGGTCGACCCCCAGTCCACCGCCTGCTGTGGGGGCCATGCCGTATTCGAGCGCGCGCACGTACTCCTCGTCGTTGGGTTGCGGCTGATCGTCGTCGCCCGCACCCTCGCCGGCCTGCTGGCGCTGGATCACGAAGCGCTCGTGCTGGTCGAGCGGGTCGTTGAGCTCGGTGTCGCCCGAGAGGATCTCCATGCCGCGGATGACCGAGTCGAAGTGCTCGGAGAGGCGCGGGTTTGCGGAGTGGCGCTTGCAGATCGGGAACAGGTCGACCGGGAAGTCGAACACGTGTGTCGGCTGGTAGAGCGTCGGTTCGACGTGCTTGACGTAGACCGCGTCGACCAGCTTCGCCCACGTCGCGTCGGGGTCCGCCTGGCCCTCGAGGACCTCCAGCAGCTGCTCGTTGCTTGACTGCAGGAAGTCGATGCCCACGGCGTCTTTGATCGCGTCCTGCAGCGTGATCCGCCGCCACGGCGTCGCGAAGTCGATCGTCTGGCCGTCGAACTGCTCGACCTTTGTCGTGCCCA
Organism: Solirubrobacteraceae bacterium; assembly: GCA_035483545.1. GTDB lineage: Bacteria > Actinomycetota > Thermoleophilia > Solirubrobacterales > Solirubrobacteraceae > Palsa-744. The sequence goes on from DATHPS010000005.1 coordinate 31,765, forward strand.
GCGTCGCCAGCGCCACGCTCTCGGCCATGTCTTCGGTCATCTTCGCCACGTCCCAGTAGTCCGCGTAGGACATCATCCACTCGAGGATCGTGAACTCCGGGCTGTGCCGGTGCGAGAGGCCCTCGTTGCGAAACGCCCGCCCCAGGTCGTAGATGTTCTCCAGGCCCCCCACGATGCAGCGGTTCAGATAGAGCTCGACCGAGATCCGCAGGTAGACGTCGATGTCCAGCGCGTTGTGGTGCGTCACGAACGGCCGCGAGGCCGCACCGCCCGCGAGCGTCTGCAGCATCGGCGTCTCCACCTGCGTGAAGCCGCGCGCGCGCAGGAAGTCGTGGATCGCCTCGATCATCTTCGTGCGCTTGAAGAACATTTCGCGCGTACGCTCGTTCGCGAGCAGGTCCAGTTCCCGGTAGCGGTAGCGGCTGCCCTGATCGCCCATGCCGTGGTAGCGGTCCGGCGGCGGGCGCAGCGCCTTGGCGAGCATCGTGCACGCCGTGACCGCGAGCGTGAGCTGACCGCGCTGGGTGATGTAGACGACGCCCTCCACCGTCACGATGTCGCCGATGTCGAGGTCGAGCATCGCGTCGTAGGCCTCCTCCCCCATCGCCTCCTGGCGCGCCACGACCTGCATCGTCCCCGACTGGTCGCGCACGTCGAAGAACGTCGTCTTCGCGTGCCCCCGCCGCGCGATCAGGCGGCCCGCGATGCGGTAGGCGAGACCCGCGTGCTCACCGTGGGCCAGCTGCTCCGGGTCGTGCGCGCCCGCGATGTCCGCGATCCACGTGCGCGGCACGCGCGCCGCGATGTGCGGGAAGGGCTCCACGCCGCGCTCGCGTAGGCGCTCGAGCTTCGCGCGGCGCTCGTCCGCGGCGCCAGGCTCCTCCCGCGGCTCGCCCTCGGCGGCGTCCGTAGCCTCGTTCGCGCTCATGGTCCGGCAGCCTAACCGGCCGACTCGCGGGGCGCAGTCGGCTCGCGCTCCGCCAAGCGCGCCGCCAACTCGCGCACGAGGAACGTCGCCAGGTGGTGCGGGTACGTGCCTTTGGAGAAGCCCGCATCGAAGCCCAGCTCCTTCGCCAGCTCGTTGGAGACACGCGGGCCGCCGCACGCGAGGATCGTCTGGCGCCGGCGGCCCTCCGCCTCGACGATCTCGACCAGCTCCGTGAGGTTGTGGATGTGCAGGCTCTGCTGCGTCACCGTCTGCGAGACCAGGATCGCGTCCGCGTTCAGCTCGATCGCCTTCGCCACCAGCGCCCCGTTGGGCACCTGGCTGCCGAGGTTGTGCGCCTCGAACGAGGCGTAGCCCTCCAGGCCCTTGTGGCCGTGAAAGCCCTTGAGGTTCAGCATCGCGTCGATCCCCACGCTGTGCGTGTCCGTGCCCGTGCTCGCGCCGACGACCACGAGCGGGCGCCCGATGCGCTCGCGCGCGAAGTCCTCGATCTCGTCCTCGCTCATGTACTCGATCTCAAAGCCCGTCCCCTGCAGCGCCGCATAGTCCACCGTGTGCGTGCAGTGCCCGTAGACGACGAAGTACGTGTAGCCGTCGAGCAGACGCTCGTAGTGCACGACCTCCGGCTGCTCGAAGCCCATCTTCGCCGCGAGCTCCAGCGCCGCCCGGCGCGCCGCGAGGCCGTGCGGCACCGGCAGCGTGAAGCTCATCTGCACGAGCCCGTCGCCGAGCTGGTCCGCGTAGGGCTTGACGCGCGCGAGGTCCACCGGCCGGCTGCGGCCGCTGGGCGCCGCCGCGTCGCTTGGCGTCGTCACTCGGCCTGTCGCCGCCACCTCGCCCGCCTGCTCAGGCAACGCTGAGAGCCCCCCGCATCAACTCCGTCGCCGGGTTGAAGTACTCCTCCTCCGTTTCCACGATCCCCTCGATCCCGCGGCCCTCGCTCACGCGGCGGCTGACGTCGCCGAAGCGGCCCTCGTCGACCGCCGCGATCAAGCCGACGTCGGCGATGTGCTCGAGCAGGTCGTGCGCCTCGCGCAGGACCTCCTGCGCGCGCGTCTGGACGATGCCGCCGCGCTTGAACTCGATCTCCTCGCCCAGATCGCGCGCCGAGTTGAAGACATAGTTGACGTTCTGCAGGCCCAGCACGCGGTCGTGGATGTGCGGCGTGAAGATCCCCTCCGTCGGCACCCCGATCGTCTGGATCCCCTGCCCCGTCGCGACCGTAACGAGGTTGAACAGCGCATCCGTCGCGTGCGTGCGGAAGAGGTTGCCGTCCATGTGGCGCGTCGGCGGCATGTACTTCACGGGGCAGTGCGGGAACAGCTCGCGCGTGAGCTGCGCCTGCGCCCACTCGTACAGCAGCCCGTTCGTCACCGGCGGGTCGATCTCGAACGCGTCGCCCAGCGCGATCTGCTCGTCCGGCACGCCTGAGTCGCGCGCCAGCTGGTGGTTGATGAACTGCGAGGCCGTCACCGACGGCGCCGCCTCCAGCGCGTCCGCCGTGCGCAGGTAGTTGTCCTCGCCCGTGTTGATCACGACCCCGAAGTAGCCGTTGATCGTGCGCGAGACGCGCTGGTCGATCAGCCCCCGCAGGATGTTGATGTCGCGGTAGAGGATCCCGTACAGCGCGTCGTTGACCATGTTGTCCAGGCCCTCGATCGCGCCCATCGTCGCGATCTCCGACATGCACAGCCCCGAGCAGAAGCTCGAGAGGCGCACGTAGCGGCCGTTGCGCTGCGACCACTCGTCGAGCGCCGCGCGCATGATCGCGAAGTTCGCCTGCGTCGCGAACGTCCCCCCGTAGCCCTCCGTCGTCGGGCCGTAGGGCACGTAGTCGAGCAGGCTCTGCGCCGTCGAGCGGATCACCGCGACGATGTCCCCGCCCGCCTCCGCGACCGCGAGGCCGTGCACCACGTCCTCGTAGACGTTGCCCGTCGCCGTCAGCACGTAGCGCAGCGGCGGCGGGCTCTCGCCGAGGCGCTCGCGCCGCGCGCGGCGCTCGTCCATGCGCTTACCGATCTGCTCCAGGCGCCGCGCGCACTCCGCGCCGATGCGCTCGCGGATTGCCGGCTCCGGCGAGCGCGGCAGCGCGCAGAGGTCCAGCGTGCCCGCGTCGACCTCCTCCGCGATCCGCTGCGCCGAGCGCTCTGAATGCAGCATCGCGTTGCCCAGCCAGTACGCGATCCCGAAGCCCAGCTGCTCGCGCTCGCGCACGTGGTCCACGAGCACGTTCGGCAACGGCGCCTCCAGGTCGTTCGCGCCGTCCACGCCGAGCAGGCGCGCGACCGTGCGCTCGACCGAAACCGTCGTGCGCCCGCCGATCTCCTCCGCCACCTGGCTCGCGATCCGCGCCGCCGCCTGGCGGCAGGACTCGACGATGCCCGGGTCGAGGTCGAGCTTGGAACTCCCCATCCTTCGAGATTACTCGAAAAACGGACGCTTTCGAGCTTTGGGAAAGCGCTTCGCCATCGCAGGCGCGCGCTAGCCTCGACATGCAATGTCTCTCTCACCCTTGACAGGCCTTGGCGAGGGCACGCGCACGTGGTTCGAGGCCGCCTTCGCCGCGCCCACGCCGGCCCAGGAGCAGGCCTGGCCCGCGATCGCCAGCGGTGGGCACGTCCTGATCTCCGCGCCCACTGGCTCGGGCAAGACGCTTGCCGCGTTCCTGTGGGCGCTCGACCGGTTGGCCGCAGAGCAGGGCGGCAGCGGTGAGCGCGCGGCGCGGACCGACGAGCAGGCCGTGGGGACCGCTGGGAGCGGCCGGCGGAGCGGCGAGCGCGACGGCGCGGGTAGGCGCACCCGGCTCGTCTACGTCTCGCCGCTGAAGGCCCTCTCCTACGACATCGAGCGCAACCTGCGTGCGCCGTTGCGCGGCATCGGCGCCGACCTGCGCGTCGCAATTCGCACCGGTGACACGCCCCAACGCGAGCGCGCGCGGATGCTGCGCGAGCCGCCCGACATCCTGATCACCACGCCCGAGTCGCTCTACCTGATGCTCACCTCCCAGGCGCGCGAGATCCTGCGCGGCGCGCGCTGGGCGATCCTCGACGAGATCCACGCCGTCGCCGCCACCAAGCGCGGCGCCCACCTCGCGCTCACGCTCGAGCGCCTCGACGCGCTCGCCGAGCGGCCCCTGCAGCGAATCGGGCTCTCCGCGACGCAACGCCCGCTCGAGGAGGTCGCGCGCTTCCTCGTCGGCCCCCAGCGCGAGTGCCAGATCGTCGACGCCGGGGTGCGCAAGCCGCTCGACCTGAAGATCCACGTGCCGGTGGAGTCGATGCGCGAACCCGGCGCCGCGGGGGGCGGGGCCGGGGGAGACGGCGCGGCCGCGGGCACGGACCCGCTGGAGTCCGTCCCCGGTGGCGAGGCGCTACGTGGATCGATCTGGCCCGCGATCTATCCCGAGCTGCTGCGGCTGATCCGCGCGCACCGCTCGACGATCGTGTTCGTCAACAACCGCCGCTCCGCCGAGCGGCTCGCGCTGCGCCTCAATGAGCTCGCGCGCGCCGAGGACGGCGAGGGCGAGTCGACCGGGAATGGCGTGCCCGCCGGCGCCGCGCCCGCCGAGATCGCCCGTGCGCACCACGGCTCGCTCGCGCGCGAGGAGCGCCTCGTCGTCGAGGAGCTGCTGAAGGCGGGGGAGATCCCCTGCATCGTCGCGACCTCGAGCCTCGAGCTGGGGATCGACATGGGCGCCGTCGACCTCGTCCTGCAAGTCGAGTCGCCGAAGTCCGTCGCCGCCGGCCTGCAGCGCATCGGGCGCGCCGGACACGGCGTCGGCGAGCGCTCCAAGGGCCGCATCTTCCCCAAGTTCCGCGGCGACCTGCTCGAGTGCGCCGTCGTCGCCAAGGGCATGCGCGAAGGCGCGATCGAGCCCACCGTCGTCCCGCGTAACCCGCTCGACGTGCTCGCCCAGCAGATCGTCGCGATGGCCGCGGTCGAAGAGGAGCTCTCCGTCGACGCCTTGCACGCACTCGTCACCCGCACGTACTCCTACGCCGAGCTCTCGCGGCGGGCGTTGGAGAACGTGCTCGACATGCTCGACGGGCGCTATCCCTCCTCGGAGTTCGGCGACCTGCGCCCGCGCATCGTCTGGGACCGCCTCGCGGGCACGATCCGCGCGCGCAAGGGCGCGCGCCAGCTCGCGATCGTCAACGCCGGCACGATCCCCGACCGCGGGCTCTACCGCGTCACGCTGCCCGACGGGCGGCGCGTCGGCGAGCTCGACGAGGAGATGGTCTACGAGGCGCGGCCCGGGCAGGTCTTCCTGCTCGGCGCCTCCTCCTGGCGGATCGAGGAGATCGGCCGCGACCGCGTGATCGTCACCCCCGCGCCCGGCGTGCCCGGCGCCGTGCCGTTCTGGAAGGGCGACGGGCTCGGGCGCCCCAAGGAGCTCGGCGCGGCGATCGGCGCGTTCACGCGCTGGGCCGTCGGCCAGTCCGCGCAGACGCTCGAGCGCGACTACGACCTCGACGCGCGCGCCGCCGAGAATCTGCTCGAGTACCTGCGCGAGCAGCAGGCCGCCACGCGCGTGTTGCCCAGCGATGAGACCGTCGTCGTCGAGCGCTTCCGCGACGAGATCGGCGACTGGCGCCTGTGCATCCTCTCGCCCTACGGCGGGCGCGTGCACGCCGCGTGGGGCCTCGCGCTCGCCGCGCGCATCCGCGCCGAGCTCGGCCTGCAGGCCGACGCGATCTGGTCCGACGACGGGATCGCGATCCACCTCCCCGACGCCGACGTGGCGCCCAGCGCGGAGCTCGCGCTGATCGAGCCCGACGAGCTCGAGGATCTCGTCGTCGGCGAGCTCGGCGGCTCCGCGCTCTACGGCGCGCGCTTCCGCGAGGCCGCCGCGCGCGCGCTGCTGATCCCGCGCGCCTACCCCGGCAAGCGCACGCCGCTGTGGCAGCAGCGCCTGAAGGCGCAGACGCTGCTCGAGGTCACGCGCCGCTACAGCGACTTCCCGATCGTGCTCGAGGCCTACCGCGAGTGCCTGCGCGACGTGCTCGACCTGCCCGGCCTGCGCGAGCTGCTCACCAAGCTCCACCGCCGCGAGCTGAGCCTCGTCGAGGTCGAGACCGCCACCGCCTCGCCGTTCGCCTGCTCGCTACTGTTCGACTACGTCGCGACCTACATGTACGAGGGCGACGCGCCCAGCGCCGAGCGCCGCGCCGCCGCGCTCTCGCTCGACCGCGACCTCCTGCGCGAGCTGCTCGGCCAGGAGGAGCTGCGCGAGCTGATCGACCCCGGCGCGCTCGCGCGTCTCGAGGACGACCTGCAACGCCGCTCCGAGCACACCCGCGCCGCGACGCGCGACGAGCTGCACGACACGCTGCGGCTCGTCGGCGATCTCTCCCTCGCCGACGCCTGCGCCCGGGTTCACGCCGGCGTCGACTGCGCCGGCCTGCTCGACGCGCTCGAGGGCGAGCGCCGCGCCGTGCGCGTGCGCCTCGGCGGCGAGACCCGCTTCATCGACGCCGCCGACGCCGGCCTCTACCGCGACGCCCTCGGCGCCGTGCCACCCGGCGGGCTGCCCGACGCGTTCCTCGCCGACGTGCCCGACGCGCTGGTGAAGCTGCTGCGCCGCTACGCCGCCACGCACGGGCCGTTCCCCACCGCGCACGCCGCCGCGCGCTACGGCCTCGCACCGGGCGCCGCCGAGGTCGCGCTGCGCGAGCTCGAGCGCGTGGGCGACGTCGTGCGCGGCGAGTTGGCGCCCAATCCCGCCGCGCCTCCCGTCGCGCCCGCCGCCGCGGACTCCTCGGCTTCCCCCCCGGCATCCGCCCCCCACGGCAGCCGCGAGTGGTGCGACGTGGAGGTCCTGCGTCGCCTGCGCCGCGCGTCGCTCGCGGCGCTGCGCAAGGAGATCGAGCCGGCCGAGCAGCGCGCCTACGCCGCGTTCCTGCCCGCCTGGCACGGGATCGACCGCTGGGGCGGCGGCGTGCGCTCCGACGGCGCCGGCATCGACCGCCTGCGCGAGCAGCTCGTCCCCCTGCAGGGCCTCGCGCTGACCCCGCGCACGTGGGAGCGCGAGGTGCTGCCGCGCCGCGTCGGCGCCTACTCGCCCGCGTGGATCGACGAGCTCTGCGCGAGCGGCGAGCTCGTCTGGATCGGCGCCGGCGCCCTCGGCCGCACGACCCGGTCGTCGCGGAATGACGGCCGCGTCGCGCTCTACTTCCGCGAGGACATCGCGCTGCTCGGGCCCCCGCCGCGGCGGGGGGAGCGGGCCGCGGCCGGGCCGCCGGTATCCGCGCGAGCGGGCGGCGCCGGCGAGCGGGCCGCGGCCGGGGAGCGGGCCGCGGCCGGGGAGCGCGGCGCGGCGGCTGGGGGCGCGCGCGCCGACGAGCCCTTCGCGCGCACGCGTGTGCGCGCGCGTCTCGCGGAAGGACCGTGCTTCTTCACCGACCTGCTCGTCGGCGTCGAGGAGCCCGCCGAGGCGATCCAGGAGGCGCTGTGGGACCTCGTCTGGGCCGGGGAGGTCACCAACGACGCGTTCGCGCCGCTGCGCGCGCCGCGGCTGACGCTCGCCGGCGCGCCCCAGCGCGCGTCGAGGGCGGGGCGCTTCTCCGCGCGCCGCCGCGCGGGCCGCGCGCTCGCGCATCCGCCCGGCCGCTGGTCGCTGACGGCGCCGCTGTTCGCGGGGCCTCACGCGGCGGGCGCGGGCGCGGCCGCGGGCTCGGACGGGGTGGGCGCGGACCCGCACGCGGCGGACCCCGCGGCGCGGCGGCGCGCGCAGGCGGAGCTGCTGCTCGAGCGCCACGGCATCCTCACGCGCGAGCTCGTGCTCGCCGAGGGGATACCCGGCGGCTTCGCGGCGCTCTACCCCGAGCTCTGCAAGTTGGAGACACTCGGCGCGGCTCGCCGCGGCTATTTCGTCGAGGGACTCGGCGGCGCGCAGTTCGCGCTGCCCGGCGCGGTCGAGCGCCTGCGCGCCGAGCGCGCGGAGGGCGCCGGGGACCCCAAGGCGCTCGTGCTCGCCGCGACGGACCCCGCGCAGCCCTACGGCGCCGCGCTGCCGTGGCCGCGGCGGGAGGGCGCCGGCGACTCCGCGCGCGCCGCGTCCTCGGGCTCTGCGCGGCCGGTCTCCAACAACCCCGCGCGCGTGCCGGGGGCGCTCGTGGTGCTCGTCGACGCCGAGCCCGCGCTGTACCTCGAGCGCGGCGGGCGCGCGCTGCGCGTCCTGCTCCCGAGCCCCGCGGACCCGCGTCTGCCGGTCGCCCTCGGCGCGCTCGCCGCGCACGCCCGCGCGGGGCGGCTCGCGGGTCGGATCGCGCTCGAGCGCGTCGACGGCGAGCCGGTGCTCGGGAGTCGCTTCCACGACGCGCTCGCCGACGTCGGCTTTCGCGCGGGGCCGCGGCGACTCACTCTCAGTGCATGACAGGACCCCTCCGCGGCAATCTGGGCGGATTCTGACTGCTTGCACGCGCAACCGCTTTGGCCTGGGCGCGCCGACAGGCCCGTCTGTCGGGGAAGTTCCGCTAACTTGGCAGAAAAAGAATTCTTGGGATTTGCAGGGATGATCAGAAACTTCGGGTGTATCCCACAAATTTAACTTGCATTCTGCGAGGAATCCACTAGTGTGTCCGAACCGTGGGGATCAGCGGATCTGAGAGGGAGCTGACCGCGATGTACAGGCGACTGCCGCACGGGCCACACGGGATGGGCCGTGAGGCAGTCGCCCGACATCAGCGGGCTCGGCTGTACGGAGCGATGATCGAGGCGATCGATCGTCAGGGCTACAAGGCCACGACCGTGGCGCACGTAATCGCCCTGGCCGGAGTCTCGCGACGCGCCTTCTACGAGCAGTTCTCCAACAAGGAAGACTGCTTCCTCGCGACGTACGACATCGTCGTCGCGCGCGCCAAGAAGCGCATGCTCGAAGGCTGGATGAGCGAGCGCGGCTGGGCCAACCGCATGCACCGCGCCTGCCAGGCGTTCGTCGAGGACTCGATCAAGAACACCAAGGCCACGCACCTCGTCCTGATCGACGGGCTCGGGCTCGGCGTCGTCAGCCGCGAACGGATGCTGCGCTCCGCGGTCGCCTTCGAACGCGCGCTCGCCGCCGGCTTCCGCGCCGCGCCCGACGGCGTGCCGCTGCCGCCGCTCGCGCCGAAGGCGATCGTCGGCGGCGCGCGCTACGCGCTGTTCGAGCGCCTGCGCACGCCCGGCCGCGAGGCCGAGCTGCCGATGCTCACCGACGAACTGCTCGACTGGATCAGCGCCTACCGCTCGCCCGCCGCGCGGATCGGGCTCGCCGGCGCCGTTCCGCACACGCCCGCCGAGCCCGCGCGCTTCCTCGACAGCGACGAGAAGCGCACGCGCGTGCTCGGCGCCGTCGTGCACCTCACGCTCGACCAGGGCTACCGCGAACTGACCGACCCGCAACTCGCGCAGTTCGCGGGGATGTCCACCGAATCGTTCCACAAGCATTTCCCCGACAAGCGCGCCTGCTACATCGCGGTGATCGACGCCTTCATGGCAGAAACGATCGACGCCGTCAAGGCCGCGGCCGCCCGCGGCGGCAGCTGGGAGGAGTCCGCCTACCTCGGGACGAAGGCCTGCGTCGAGCACTTCGCCGCCCATCCCGGGCTCGTGAAAATGGCGTTCGTCGACCTCTTCGAAGTCGGCCCGCCCGTGGTCGAGTGCATCGGGCGCACGCTCGGCGAGGTCGCGAAGCTGCTGCGCGAGGCCTCACCGGAACCGGCGCGCGCGCCGCTGCTCGCGCACGAAGCGATCGTCGGCGGCGTCTGGGCCGTGATCGGCAGCTACGCAGTGCGCAAGCGCGTGAAGTACCTGCCCTCGCTGATCGACCACCTCGCGTTCATCGTGCTCGCGCCCTACGTCGGCCCGAAGAACGCCGCGCAGACGATCGACAGCGCGCGCCGGCGGATCTCCGCAGACGCGCGCAGTTGAGCGTCCGCGCCGCCCCCGCGACTTCTATCCTGGAGCGATGAGCGCCACCCGCTCCAAGCTCGCGCCGCGGCGCGTGGGGCACAAGGGCGCCGCGCACCTCGCCCCCGGGAACACGTTCGCGAGCTTCGAGGCCGCCGTGCGCGCCGGCGTCGACATGATCGAGTTCGACGTCCTCAGCGAGCGCCCCGACGGCAGCGGGCGGCTGTTGCTCGCGCACGACTACGAGGCGCTGCGCGCCGCCGGAGCCGGCGCGCTCACGCTCGAGCAGGGCCTCGAGCACCTCGCGAGCGCACCCTACGCGGGCATCGAGCTCGACGTCGACGTGAAGCTGCCCGGATACGGCGCGCGCGTCGTGCGCGCGCTGCGCGCCGCCGGCCTGATCGAGCGCGCGCTCGTCAGCAGCACCTATCCCGAGGACCTCGACGCGATGCGCGCGATCGAGCCCGCGCTGCGCGTCGGCTGGTCGGTGCCGCGCGCGCGCCGCGACTACACCGAGAGCCGCCTCACCGTCGCGCCCGCGCTCGCGCTGCTCGCGGGCTACCGCGCCCTGCTGCCGCACCGCGCGCGCACCGCGCTGCGCGCCGGGCGCTTCGACGCGCTGATGGCCCACTGGCGCCTCGTCACGCCCGCGCTCGTGCGCGCCGTCGCGCAGGGCGGCGGCGAGCTCTACGTCTGGACCGTCGACGACGCCGCGCTCCTCGCGCGCCTCGCCGCGCTCGGCGTCGACGGCATCATCACCAACGACCCCCGCCTGTTCACGGCAGCGCGCACGTCGCCGCGCTGAAGCCCTTCGGTTCCGCGCCCGCGAGGCTCTTGCGTTCGGCCGTCGTTGCCACCGTCACGCTGCGCGCGGTGCGCCCCGCGTGATGCCACTGGAACTCGACCAGGCCGCGCAGCGTGAACGTCGTCGCGGTCGGCTTAAATTCGAAGCTGCGCCCCGCCTGGCGCGTGAGCGCGCCCGAGCCCACCAGCACGAAGCCCGAGTCCGCGCTGCGCCCCACGTTCGACCACGTGTGCGTGCTCACATCCAGGCTCTGCACGAGAAAGCGCATGTACATGCGATCGCGCGCCCGCCCGTCCCCCGGCATCGAGCCCCGGATCCCAATCGTGTCCGGGTGCGCCGCCGTGTTGCAGAGATCCACCGTCGCCCACAGTTCGCTCGACTTCGCCGGCACGCTCGACTTCGCCGGCACGCTCGACTTCGCCGGCGCCGCGAACCCGGCGGTGGCCGCGCAGAGGAGCCCCGCCGCCAGCAGCGGCGCCATCGCCACGATCTCCCTCAACCGTGCCCCGCGCATCAACCTCGACGATAGCGCCCGCCGCGCCCCGAGCGGGACCCTCGGAGACCGAGCGCAGCCGTCTGCTATCCCCTGCACCGTGTCCGCTCCGAGCTCAGCGGAAGTCGTCGAACTGCTCGCGCGCGTCCCGATCTTCTCGACGCTCGAGCCCGAGGACCTGCAGCGCATCGCGCAGCTCGCCGTGCCGCGCCGCTTCGACGCCGGGCAGGTCATCTTTCGCGAGGGCGACGCCAGCGACACCTGCTACGTCGTCCACACCGGGCGCACCCGCGCCGTGCACCAGCACGGCGACGGGCGCATCATCACGCTCGCCACGTTCGGCCCCGGAGACATCTTCGGCGAGCTCGCCCTGTTCGAGGACGAGCTGCGCTCCGCCACCCTCGAGGCGCTCCAGGAGACCAGCGTCCTCGCCATCCTCGGCCCCGACATGCGCCGCCTCATGAGCGAGCACCCCCAGATCGCGATGCGCCTCGTGATCGCGCTCGGCCGCCGCCTGCGCGAGGCCAACGAGCGCCTCGCCCGCCGCTCCTTCCAAAGCGTCCAGAGCCGCGTCGCCGCGGTCCTCAGCGAGCTCGTCGTCCAAGCCGAGGCGCAGGGCGGGGGCGCAGGCGAGGGGGACGTTCCCATTGTCGCCACCCAGACCGATCTTGCCAAGCTCGCCGGCAGCTCCCGCGAGTCCGCCTCTCGCTTCCTCGCCGTCCTCGAGCGCGCCGGCGTGATCACGCAAGGACGCGGCAAGCTCGTCGTCCACGACCCCCACGCGCTGCGCGCCTATGTCTTCTGAAGAGCGCTCCGCCGGCGGCGTCGTCGTGCGCGGCGCGCACGCCCTTGTGATCGTCCCCACCCGCCGCGCCGCCGACGGCTCGCGCGTGCTCGGGCTCCCCAAGGGGCACATCGACCCCGGCGAGAGCGAGCTCCAGGCCGCCCTGCGCGAGGTCCGTGAGGAGACCGGCGTCGACGCCGAGCTCATCGCCGACCTCGGCGAGATCCGCTACTGGTACAGCCGCCACGGACGCCCCGTGCCCAAGACCGTCGTCTTCTACCTCTTCCGCTACCTCGCCGGCGACCCCGCCGATCACGACGACGAGGTCGAGGAGGCGCGCTGGATCGACCTCCAAGACGCCCAGCGCGCGCTCAGCTACGCCGGCGAGCGCGAGATCGTCGCCCGCGCGCTCGCCGCGCTGGGTCGCCCGTAGTCCGCTTCGACCCGGTCGGGCGCGAGTGCCTATTGCGCTTTTCGGACCCCGCAGGGTCGTTGATATCGCGATAGCTGGATAGCAGGAGCGCTGCTACATGGCGAGAGGAGCTGTGCGACCCAGCCCCTCGGGCTGCGTACGTTCGACGAGCCGGCCCCCCTCATCAGATAGCCTCCACCGCGTGCAGGTCCTCAATTTCTACTCCACGATCTTCGCCGACGAGCTCAAGCGCGGCCGCAAGACCGCCACCATCCGCCTCGGCGACAAGTCCGACAAGTACCGCAAGAACCAGCTCGTCCTCGTCACCATCGGCTACCAGTATTCCCCCCGCGAGCGCATCTTCGAGGCCGTCATCGACCAGGTCGAAGTCACCCGCCTCGGCGACCTCTCCCCGCGCGACATCAAGCACGACAACCCCGAGTTTCGCCGCCACGAGGAGCTCATCCACTTCCTCGAGCAGATCTACGGACGCACCGTCTCGCCCGACGACACCGTCACCGTCGTGCGCTTCTCCCAGATCGTCGACAAGCCCACCGGCATGACCGAGGCCATGAAGGGCTTCGGCGGCGCCCAGAACTGATCGCGCGCCCCGCCGCGTCCCCGCGATGTCGTGCGGGCCGCGCGATCGTCCGCGTCCGCGTCAGCCCGCGCGGCGTCCGTCCGGGTCCGCGTCAGCCCGTGCGGCGTCCGTCCGGGTCCGCGTCAGCCCGCGCGACGTCAAGTGCCGCGATCTTCGCGCTCCGTTCTCGTTGGGTATCCAATTTTTGGAGAATCTTCCCTTCGGGAATAGTTTTGTCTTGAAAGGAACTCCTTAAAGACATATATGCCCTCGCGAGTCCGTCAGGCTCGGGGGGCGCGCGCGGTCCGCGCGGTCCCTCAGGCTCCGAGGGGCGGGGTCCGTCAGGCTCGGGGGCGCGCGATCCGTGAGGCTCCGGGGGCGCGGGGCCCGTCAGGCGCCGCGGGGCGCGTGGTCCCCCAGGGGTCCCCGGGCAATCTCGCCGGGTCGTGGCACTCCTGTTACGAAAGTGCCAACTGGCCTTGACGCGCCGGCGTCTTTGGCTATAGTCCCTGGCGACGTTGGCACTCTGCTTGATGGAGTGCCAATTTGAAAGGAAAGGGCGGATCCTCTCCTGAGGACGCATCGCCCTCGCAAGCACTCTCTCGATAGTGGAGGTCTCAGCACATGAAGCTCAAGCCCCTGGGCGATCGCCTGATCGTGCGGGCGATCGAGGAGGAGGAGACCACAGCAAGCGGTCTCGTCCTGCCCGACACAGCCAAGGAGAAGCCGCAGAAGGGCAAGGTCCTCGCCGCCGGCGACGGCCGCCTCGACGATGCCGGCAAGCGCATCCCGCTGGACGTCAAGGAGGGCGACGAGGTCCTCTACAGCAAGTACGGCGGGACCGAGATCAAGGTCGACGGAGAGGATCTGCTCGTGCTGCGCGAGTCCGATGTCCTCGCCAAGGTCGCATAAGGAGATTTGACAGATATGGCACACAAGGAGCTCAAGTACGACGCCGAGGCGCGCAAGGCGCTCGAGGCAGGCGTGGATGCCGTGGCCAACGCGGTCAAGGTCACGCTCGGCCCCAAGGGCCGCTACGTAGTGCTGGACAAGAAGTTCGGCGCCCCCACCATCACCAACGACGGCGTCACCATCGCCCGCGAGATCGAGGTCGAGGACGTCTTCGAGAACCAAGGCGCCCAGCTCGTGCGCGAGGTCGCCACGGCGACGAACGACGTGGCCGGTGACGGCACGACGACCGCGACCGTGCTCGCCCAGGCGATCGTGCGCCAGGGTCTCAAGAACGTCGCCGCCGGCGCCAACCCGCTCGCGCTCAAGCGCGGAATCGAGAAGGCCGTCGACCAGGTCGTCAAGAACATCGCCTCGCAGTCCAAGGAGGTCTCCGGCAAGGAGCAGATCGCGCGCGTCGCGACGATCTCCGCCGGCGACGAGGAGATCGGCGACGTCATCGCCGACGCGATCGAGAAGGTCGGCAAGGACGGCGTCGTCAACGTCGAGGAGGGCCAGACCTTCGGCATGGACCTCGAGTTCACCGAGGGCATGCAGTTCGACAAGGGCTACATCTCGCCCTACATGGTCACCGACCAGGACCGCATGGAGGCCACCCTCGAGGACCCCTACATCCTGATCGCCAACCAGAAGATCGGCTCCGTCAGAGACGTTCTGCCGGTACTCGAGGCCGTGATCCAGAGCGGCAAGCCGCTGCTGATCATCGCCGAGGACGTCGAGGGCGAGTCGCTTGCGACGCTCGTCGTCAACAAGCTGCGCGGGACGTTCACCGGCGTAGCCGTCAAGGCGCCGGGCTTCGGCGACCGCCGCAAGCGGATGCTCGAGGACATCGCGATCCTCACCAACGCCGAGGTGATCACCGAGGAGCTCGGGCTCAAGCTCGAGAACACCCAGGTCTCCCAGCTCGGCCGCGCCCGTCGCGTGGTCGTCGCGAAGGACAACACCACCATCGTCGACGGCGCCGGCGACGCCGCCGCGATCAAGGGCCGCATCAACCAGATCAAAGCCGAGATCGAGAACACCGACTCCGACTTCGATCGCGAGAAGCTCCAGGAGCGCCTCGCCAAGCTCTCCGGCGGCGTCGCCGTCGTGAAGGTCGGCGCGGCCACCGAGACCGAGATGAAGGAGAAGAAGCACCGCGTCGAGGACGCGCTGCAGGCCACCCGCGCCGCCCTCGAGGAGGGCATCGTGCCCGGTGGCGGCGTCGCGCTGCTGCAGGCCTCCTCCGCCGTCAGCCTCGACGGCGACGGCGCCTCAGTCGACGGTTCCGACGACGAGCGCACCGGTGCGCGGATCGTCCTGCGCGCACTCGAGGAGCCGCTCCGTCAGATCGCCGCAAACGCCGGCCTCGAGGGCTCCGTCGTCGTCAACGACGTCCGCAAGGCCAAGAAAGGCCAGGGTCTCAACGCCGCGACCAACGAGATCGTCGATCTCGTCGCCGCCGGCGTCATCGACCCCGCGATGGTCACGCGCTCCGCGCTGCAGAACGCCGCGTCGATCGCCAAGAACATCCTCACCACCGAGGCCATCGTCGCCGAGGTCCCCGAGAAGGAAGCCGCCGGTGGCGGTGGCGGCGGCATGCCCGACATGAGCGGGATGATGTAGCCAGCCGCGCACGCGAGCGGAGGCCCCTCGACCGGGTCCTCGCTCGGCGCTCGAGTAGGAACGCTTAAACACAGTGAGGCCCGGCATCGTGCCGGGCCTCACTGTGTTGCTAGCCCTGGGGGGGCATGCGCCGGTCCCTCGCCTGGGGCGAGCCGGCCCCGCTAGCCTGGCTCGCCGCCGCCTGAGGTGCTTACGCCCGCTCATCCTGGCAGATCGTCAAGTGCCCCTGTTGCAATGTTTCTGACTCTTGGGCAGCCCGCCTATTCGACTGCGGTGATCGGGCGGGAAGGCTCGCCCACGTACTTCGCGGTCGGGCGGATCAGCTTCGCTTCGCGCTTCTGCTCGAGGATGTGCGCCGACCAGCCCGCCACGCGCGCGCACGCGAACAGCGGCGTGAACAGCTCCGCCGGCACTTCCGCGAGGTCGAGCACCACCGCCGACCAGAACTCCACGTTCGTCGCGAGTACCCGATCGGGCTTGCGCGCGTGTAGCTCCGCGAGCGCCGCCCGCTCGAGCGCCTCCGCGACCTCGAAGCGCGGCGATCCCAGTTCGCGGCACGTGCGCCGCAGCACCCGCGCGCGCGGGTCTTCCGCGCGGTAGATGCGGTGCCCGAAGCCCATCAGCCGCTCGCCGCGGTCCATCGCGTCCTTCACCCAGACCTCCGCGTCGCCGGTCTTTTCGACTTCGTCGAGCATCTTCAACACGCGCGACGGCGCGCCGCCGTGTAGCGGGCCCGAGAGCGCCCCGACCGCGGCTGAGAGCGCCGCAGCGACGTCGGCGCCGGTGGAGGCGACGACGCGCGCGGTGAAGGTCGACGCGTTGACCCCGTGCTCGGCCGCCGAGATCCAGTAGGCGTCGATCGCCTTGACGTGGTCGGGATTGGCCTCACCGCGCCAGCGGATCAGGAAGCGCTCCGGGATCGAGCCGCCGCGCGCGATCTCCGACTGCGGCACCGGCGGCTGGCCGGCGCCGCGCGCGGACTGCGCGACGAACGACAGCGCCATCACCGACGCCCGCGCCAGGCTGTCGCGCGCCTGCTCGTCGGAGATGTCGATCAGCTGGTTGAAGCCCCACTCCGGCGCCAGCATCGCCAGCGCCGCCTGCACATCCACGCGCGGATCCCCCGAGCGCACCGTCAGCGAGTGCGGTTCGGCAGGCGGCAGCCCCGGTTTGAAGCGCCCGTCCACGAGCAGGCCCCACACCTGCTCGTACGGGACCGCGCCCACGAGATCCTCGATGTCCACGCCGCGGTAGCGCAACGCGCCCCCCGCCCGATCTGGCTCCGCGATCTCCGTCGCAAAGGCCACGACTCCTTCCAGGCCCGATCGGACCTCCTCCTCCGCTTTTTGCTGCTGTTCAACCGCGCTCATAGCACTCGCTTTCTGGGCTCGCTGCGTGACGGTAGGTGCCTTGTGGGCAGCGCATATGATGGCGGTTCTCGAGTGAGGAGGAGGAACCGGTGTCCGACAACGATCTGATGTTCCACTCGGCGATCGAGCTCGCCGCGATGGTGCGCTCCGGCGAGCTCTCCGCGCGTGAGCTCGTGCAGTTCTCGCTCGACCGCATCGAGGAGCTCAACCCGCGCCTGAACGCCTTCGTCGAAGTCGACGCCGAGCGCGCACTCGCGGCCGCCGCCGAGATCCGCGCCGGCGATGAGCGGCCCTTCGCCGGTGTCCCGATCGCGATCAAGAACAACCGCCCCGTCGCGGGCCTGCGCCTTACCTACGGCTGCTCGCTGCTGGAGAGCTTCGTCGCCGACTTCGACCACAACGTCACGCGGCGCCTGCGCCAGGCCGGGTTCGTCATCGTCGGCTCCACCACGCTCCCCGAGTACGGAATCCTGCCCACCGCCGAGGCGCGCCTGTTTGGCCCCACGCGCAACCCCTGGGATCTCGCGCGCTCGCCGGGAGGGTCCTCCGGCGGCGCCGCCGCCGCCGTCGCCTCCGGAATGGTGCCCGTCGCGCACGGCAACGACGGCGGCGGCTCGATCCGCATCCCCGCCGCCTGCTGCGGCCTCGTCGGTCTCAAGCCCCAGCGCGGGCGCATCTCCGCCGCGCCCGAACTCGGCGAGTCGCTGCTCGGGATCGACGGGGTCCTCAGCCGCACCGTCGCCGACACCGCCGCGATCCTCGACGTGCTCGCCGGCGAGGAGATCGGCGACGCCACCTGGGCCCCGCCCCCCGCGCAGTCGTTCGCCGCCACGGCCGCGCAGCGCCCCGGCCGGCTGCGGATCGCCACGACAGTACTGCCGCCCGTCGCCGACGCCCTCGTCGACCCGCTCTGCGCCCAGGCCGTCACCGACGCCGCCGCACTCCTGCGCGAACTCGGCCACGACGTCGTGGAGGTCGAGCCGCCCTGGCAGATCGACGGTCTCACCGAGCTCTTCGGCGCCGTCTTCTGCACCCACATCGGTCTCTCGATCGCCTTCTCCGGAATGGTCGCCGGCCATGAGCCGACCGCCGCCGACATGGAACCGATGAGCTGGGCGATCTACTCGATGGTCAAGAAACTGAACGCCGTCGAAGGTTTCGGCGCGACCGTCCGCCTGCAGGCCTTCACGCGCCAGCTCGTGCAGTTCATGGAGCCCTACGACGCCCTGCTCACACCCGCGCTCGCCGAGCGCCCCTTGCCGCTCGGGACACTCGACGCCGGCGCGCCCGACCCGATGTCGACCTTCACCCGCTCCGGCCTCTTCACGCCGTTCACCCCCGTCTTCAACGCCAGCGGCCAGCCCGGCATCTCCGTGCCGCTCTTCCACGGCGCCGACGGCCTCCCGCTCGCCGTCCAGCTCGCCGCGCGCCCCGCCCGCGAGGACACCCTGCTCGCGCTCGCCACCCAGCTCGAAGAGGCCCGGCCCTGGGCCGCGCGGCGCCCCGAGGTGGTCGCGGCCTGAGCGGGCCCGAAGTCTGGGGGGTCGAGGCCTGGGCGGGCTGAGGCCTGGCGGGTCGAAGCCCGGGCGGGTTGAGGGCTGGGGCGGGTTGAGGCCTGGACGGGTTAAGGGCTGGGCGGGTTGAGGCCTGGCGGGCCGCAGCCTGAGCGCCGGTCAGCGGCGGAGAGCACTCTATTTTCCGAGAATCTTGCACTCGAAAATAGTTTCTCCACAGAAAGAACTCGCAAAAAACATATACAAATCCCGCGGGTACCAAACGCTAAGCGGGTACCAAACGCTAAGCGGGTACCCAATGCTTAAGCCGGCGCGAGGATCTCCGCCATTGAACGCGGCGCGACGCCGAGGCGCTCCGCGTCTGCCGTACCGCGCGCGGAGGTCATCGAGACCTCCATCAGCTCCGCCTCGTCCCACGTCGCGAACGCGCGCTGGCGCGCGACGCTCTCCACGAGGCGCAGCGCGCGCGAGACGACCGGCGTCGGCACGTGCAGGAGCGGCCGGCGGCGACCCAGCGAGCGCAGCACGAGGCGCACGATGTCGGTGTGGCTGAGCGTCTGCGGCCCTGCCAACTCGAAGCGGCGCGGGTCGCGCGTGGCGGATGCCGCGAGGCCCGTCGCGACGGGTGCCGCGGGCGGCGACGCGGCGGGGGCGGCCGCGGTGTCCGGCGCCGGGGATTGCTCGCGCAGCAGCCGCAGCGCGCCCAGCACGCAGTCCGCTGCGTCCTGGACCCAGATCGGCTCGTACAGCGCGCGGCCGCGGCCGGAGACCGGCATCAGCGGTAGCAGCGCCAGGCGCTCGAGCAGCGTCAGCCACTGGTCCCCCGGCGCGTAGACGATCGACGGCGAGAGCACCACCGCGTGCAGCCCCGCCGCAAGGACCGCCTGCTCCGCGAGCGCCTTCGCGCGGAAGAAGCGCACGCGGTGGTGCGTCGAGGCGCCGAGCGCCGAGCAGAACACGAAGCGCTCCACGCCCGCGCGCTCCGCCGCCTGCACCATTCGCCACGTCGCGATCCCGTTCAGCTCCTCGATCGACCCCCGTCGCTGGTCGCGGATCGACGCCGCCAAGTGCACCACCGTGTCCACGCCGCGCATCGCGTTGCGAAACGACGGCGGGTCCGCGAGGTCGCCCAGCGCGATCTGCACCCGCACCCGCCGCGCCCCCAGTCGCCGCGGATCGCGCACCAGGCAGCGCACCGGCGTCCCTTCCGCGAGCAGGCGGTCCAGGAGCGCCGAGCCCACCTGGCCCGTGGCGCCGGTCAGCAGCAGCATCGCCGACAAGCTAGCGGAGTCCGCTGCCAATAACATGGCGATCCCGGGGGTCGGCGCACGACTTCGTACAATGGTGCGCCTTCCCGGCTCTTCGAGCCCCGCAAGCGAACAAGAAGGAAGCGAATGGCCTACGTGATCGCCGAGCCGTGCATCGGCACCAAGGACAACTCCTGTGTCGAGGTCTGCCCCGTGGACTGCATCCACCCGACGCCCGACGAGCCCGGCTACGACGCCGCCGAGATGCTCTATATCGACCCCGAGGAGTGCATCGACTGCGACGCCTGCGTAGAGGCCTGCCCCGTCGACGCCTGCTTCGCCGAGGACCAGCTGCCCGAGGAGTGGAGCAAGTACTCGCTGATCAACGCCGAGTACTTCGCGAACTCCAAGTAGGAACTCAGCCGTAAAAACGTGCGACGACCTGCAGTTGGCTGAAGATGTTGTGCGCGAGGATCGCCAGCACGAGCAGCGCGCCGACCGCGGGGCCCCAGCGCCGTCCCGCACCGCGCGCGGCGAGTGCGGCCCCCGCCGCGAACAGCGCCGCGAGCGGCAGCAGGTAGCGCGCTTCGGAGAACGCGCCCGTGAACTGCGGCGTTTCGAGATAGGAGTCCGCGCCGAAGAGCACCAGCAGACCCAGCGCCATCAGCGCGTAGGCGATCAGCTCCGCTGCGCGCGCGCGCAGCGCGACGCGCACGCGCAGCAGCTCGCGCACGCACAGCGCCGCGATCGGCGCCGCCGCGATCAGCGCCAGCGTGTAGACCCAGCCCGCGAAGTGCGTATCCAGCCACCCGTACTGACCGACCAGTTTGTCGAACCACACCTGGCGGAGCGTCGAGATGCCCGGAAAGTAGTCCGTCATACCCGGCAGCCGCGGCAGGTAGAACTGCCAGATGTAGCTCAGCTCGTCGAGCAGCGAGCCGTGGTGGCCCGTGTTTGAGACACCTTCGGAGACCGCGCCGAAGGCGGCGTGGTTGGAGAGGGTCGCGAGCACATAGACGCAGATCGGTGCGAAAGCGACCGCGACCGCCGCCGCCAGCCACCCATACGGGGCGCGTCCGCCGGATCGCTCACCGCCGGTGTGCCGCGCGCCGGGCGGCGCCCCGCCGGGGTGCCGCGCGCCGCGGGCGTGCGGCATGTCGCCGGGTGTACGCGCCGCGCGACGCGCCAGCAGCGCCAGCGCGAGCAGCGCGCCCGGTGCGATGCCGAGGAAGTTCAGCTTCGTCAGCAAGCCCAGCGCGATCACGCCGCCGGTCGTGAGCGCGAGCCGCCGCGTCAGGCCCCGCCGGAACCCGCGCGCGAGGCAGTAGAAGAGCGCCGCGGCCACCGCGCACAGCATCGCGTCGGGGTTGACCACGCCCGACATGTACCCCAGCAGCGGGAACAGCGCCATGCAAAGACCGCCCACCGTCCACGCCCACGGGACCGCTGGCAGCGCCTCGCGCAGGAACAGGAACACGAAGAACGCCGCCGCGGCCGCCAGCAGCGCGCTCAGCAGCCGCATCAGCTCCAGGCGCTCCAGCAGCGTGCCCCCCGATCCGAGGAGATAGGGGAACGTCTCCAGCGCGTAGTACAGGGGCGGCTCGGAGGCGGCAACGCCCGCGGCGGTGCCCGTGCGCGACAGCGGCTGGGCCAAGTCGTATCGCAGGCGCTGTCGCTGCGCATCGCTCGAGATCGTCTCGATCGCCGTGTTGAAGCGCACCGCTTCGTGGTCGAGACCCACGAGCGCCGCTAGCTCCTCCTGCGAGTACGCCGACGCGCTCGAGCTCGGCAGCGAGCCCGTCTCCGCGAGGATCTGCGTGTACGCGAAATGCGACGGCTCGTCCGGCGCCTGGAATGGCGGCGTCACGATCGACCAGCCCGCGGCGCTCAGGAACGCGACACACGCGCACGCCCACGCCGCCGCACGCGGCGCGCGGACGAGGCTCCTCCAGATCGTCCAGGTCGCGAGCAGCGCCGCCAGCGCCATCGTCGCGAGCGGGATCAGCGCGACCCAGCTGCCTTCCGGGGCGCGTCCGATGCCCAGGCGGCGCGACACGGTGCTCACGAGCGACCACCACGAGCTGGGGCCCGGCCGCAGGTATTCGACGCGGACCTTGCTCGCGGCTTCGCCCGGCGCGGGATGACTCACCGGTCCTCCGAGCAGATTGAGCGCCTGGACGGCGCGATCGATCGAGAGGCAGAGCTGCGCGTCGCGGAGCGTGCGCTGAAGGCGCGGAATCGGGACGGTCATGACTTTCCCGAGCCATCCCCCGGCCTGTGTGCCCGATGCCACCGTCCGCGACCTCGCGAGCACCGCGATGCGCACGCGCGGCTGGACGTTCCCCTGCAGCCACACGCGCACCGCGGTCGTACCCTGCGGGACGACTTCGCCCCCCTGGCAGAAATGCGCCGGCCCGAGCGTCGCCGCGACGACGGTCGTATTCGGGATCGAGTTCGTGCCCGTCACCACGAGCGGCCCGCGCGAGAACGTCACTGCGAGCGCGACCGCGATCAGCGCTGCCCCCGCGCCCAGCGCGACGCGTACGCTCGCCGCGCGCCAACGAACATCCGGGTTCTCCTCCGTAGATCGAATGCCGGACATGCTCTTCGCGCTCACGAGCGCGGTCAAGGACGCCCGTCGCGCGCGTCGATGGCGCGCTGCGCGGCGCGCGGTCGATCGGCGAACCTGCCTGCAATTCGGCGGATTCCGTCACCAGCCGCCCTCCGCGGCGGCGCTCCACGTCGGAAACACCGCGCGCAAGCTGGCCGCCCACGAGCGGCCGCCCGGGGGCGCTAGGCCATCGGCAGCGACATGCCCGCGGGTCGCGCGGGGGACGCCGCGGGCGCGGGCGGCGCGGGCGGCGTTACGGCGAGCACGGGCAGCTCCACGGGCGCGAGCGGCGCTAGCGCGATCAGGCCGCGCGCGGCGTGGCGGATCGCCTGCGCGGCGGGGTCGTCGGGGTCCTCGACGACGAGCGGCACGCCCGCGTCGGCGTGCTCGCGCAGCGGCATCGTCAGCGGCACTTTGCCGAGCAGCGGCACGTCGAGCTCGTCGGCGAGCTCCTGCCCGCCGCCCTCGCCGAAGATCGCGTAGCGCTCGCCGCTCGGGGTGGCGAAGCCCGACATGTTCTCGATCACGCCGACGATCTCCAGGGAGACCTTGTGCGCCATCTGCGCGGCGCGGCGCGCGACTTTCTGCGCGGTCGCCTGCGGGGTCGTGACGATCGCGAACTGCGCCTGGGGCAGCAACTGGGCGAGCGTCATCGAGACGTCGCCGGTGCCGGGGGGGAGGTCGATCAGGAGGTAGTCGAGCGCGCCCCATTCGACGTCCTGCAGGAACTGCGTGAGGGCCTTGTGCAGCATCGGCCCGCGCCACACGACCGCGGCGTCCTCCTCGACGAAGAACCCGATCGACATCACCTTCACGCCGTGCGCCTCCAGCGGGATGATCTTGCGCTGCGCCGAGACCGGCGGGCGCGTGGCGCCGAGCCCGTACATGCGCGGGATCGAGTAGCCCCAGACGTCGGCGTCGAGGATCCCGACGCGCTTGCCTTCGGCGCTGAGCGCCGCGGCGAGGTTCGCGGTCAGCGTCGACTTGCCGACGCCGCCCTTGCCGGAGCCGACGCAGATCACGTTCGCGACCTGCGCGAGCGCGCCCTCCGGCAGGCTGCCGCGACCGAGCTTCTGCTGCAGCGCGGCTTTCTCGGCGTCGCTGAGCACGTCGAAGAAGACGTTTACGTGCTCGACGCCATCCAGCGCGCCGACCGCCTGCGCGACCGAGGTCTGGAAGTGCCCACGGATCGGGCAGCCCGCGGTCGTCAGCGACACCGTCACGTCGACGACCCCGTTCGCGCCGATCTCGACCGAGCGCACCATCTCGAGCTCCACGATCGAGCGCCGCAGCTCCGGGTCGATCACGGCCTCGAGGGCCTTTAGAATCTGCTCGCGCGCGGGCACGTAGTCATTCTCGCAGAAGCGGCGCGGCGTTCTCGCAGGAGTGCGCGGCGCGTTCTCGCAGGAGTGGCGCGTTCTCGCAGGCGTGGCGCGTTCTCGCAGGAGTGGCGTGGCGCGTTCGCGCACAAGCGGCGCGGCGCGCAGGTGCCGGATGGCTGAGCAGGGCATTCAATTTTTCGAGAACCTTTCTCCCGAAAATCATTCCATCACGGAAAGAGCTCCAAAAATCGAATACGAAGTTCTCGGCCCCCCTCGCGGGCGCCCGGGTCCGCGCGCCATGCGAACGACAGCAATCTACCGCTCGGCGACGGGACAGACGATGCGGTAGTCGCACAGCGCGCACACTGCCGGCGAAGGCGTCGGCTCGAAGTCCTGCGCGAGGATGCCCTCGCCGACGCGGAGCACGGCGTCGCGCACCCACTCCGCGCCGCCCTCGGCGCGCGGCACGGCGACGCGGCGGTCGTCGAGGAGGTAGTAGTAGGACTGGCGCGAGCTCTCCAGCTGCCAGGCCTCGCGCGCGGCGATCGCGTACAGCGAGAGCTGAATGTCGTCGCGCAGCTCGGCGGCGGTGCGCGCGTGGCCGGTCTTGTAGTCGATCAGCTCGTAGCTGCCGTCGGGCAGCGCGTCGACGCGGTCGACGCGCCCGCGGACGTGGTGGGGTCCGAGGTCGAAGGCGAAGGAGCGCTCGAACCACAGCGGCCGCGCGTCCTCCTCGCGCAGGCGCTCGTGGTAGCGGACGAGCGCGGCGCGCGCCATCACGCGCAGCCGCCGCTCGTGCTCGCCCTCGCCGATCCCGGCGCGCCGCCAGGCGGCCTCGAGCAGCTCCATCATCAGCCCGAGCGTCTGCTCCTCGGCGGAGTGGTAGCGCTCGAGGACCTGGTGCACGACGATCCCGAAGCGCTGGTTGAGCGTCTGCTCGCTCGGGATTCGCAGCACGCGCGCGAACTTGTAGCGCAGCGGGCAGCCGCGGTAGGTCACGACGTCCGACGCGGACAGCGCGAGGCCCTCGCCGCGGCGCGGCAGGAACGCCTCGAGCGATGGCTCGCCGCGCGGGCCGAGCGCCGCGCCCCGCGCGCCCCGCTCGTGCTCGGGGCCCGCGATCAGGTCATCGAGCAGCGAGCTCTCGTAGATCTCCCGCTGCAGCGGGGTCGTCGCGGCGAGTAGGCGGGCATTGATGTCCGCGAGCGACTGCTCCCCGGCTTGACCCGGCGCCCGCTCGGCCAACGCCGCGAGCTTGATCAGCTCGAGATAGCGCACGATCCCGTGCGAGACATCCAGGTCGGTGTCCAGGCGCAGCTCGCCCAGGCGCCCCGCGATCCGCGTCACGTCGCCCAGGACCTCCTCGCGCAGCAGCCCCAGGATCTCCTGCAACGCGTCGTCCTCCGGGCGCGCCCCCGCGTCCGCGCCCGCGTCGTCGGGCCCCGTGCCCGCGTGCGCGCCGGACCCCGCGCCGGACCCCGTGCGCGCGTGCGCGCCGGACCCTGCGCCGGACCCCGTGCCCGCGTGCGCGCCGGACCCCGCGCCGGACCCCGTGCCCGCGCGCGCGCGGGCGTCCCCGCCGAGCTCGCGCGCGTCCGCGGCGAAGCGCCGGCGCCGCCGCAGGCCGAGGCGCTCGATCAGGTGCACCACGAAGACCTCGAGCGGCTCCGCGCGCAGCGCCTGCGAGGCCCACGTGTGGAGCTCCTGGAAACGCTCGATGCGCTCTCGCGCCTGCGGTGCGAGCTGCGCGGACTCGCTCGCGACGCCCAGCGCCGCGACCACGTCGAGCTTCTGGCGCCGCGCGACCTGCACGACCTGCGCGAGGTCGACCTGGCGCAGCTCCACCGGCGGGCGGCCCAGCGCGCGCACCGCCGCCGCGGCGTCTTGCGGTTCGGTGAGCAGCGTCAGCCACGCCATCACGTCGCGCACCTCCGCGGGCTCGAACGCCGCCCGCGGCACCGTCGCCGCGGGCGCCCCCGCGTCCTCCGCGCCCGTCTGCGCCTCGCGCCGGGCGCCGGTCGAAAGACCATCCAGTTGCGCGCGCACGATCCAAGGCTACCCTCTGTGTGTGGACGCCATCGACTGGAGCACCGCGCAGCGCGTCGGCGAGATGCTCGCAGGCTCGCCCCCCGACGGCGCGCTCAGTGGCGAGTCGGTGCAACCGCTCGCGCAGCGCTTCGCGGAGCGCGTCAGCGAGTACTCGGGCCTAGAGCTACCCGCGGCGCTGCCGCCGCTGGAGGCCGTCGACCGTCCCACCTGGATCGCGGCGAACCTCAAGGGCATGCGCCCGATCCTCGAGCCGCTCGCCCAGCAGAGCGGCGCGGCCGGCGCGGCCTCTCGTAAATGGCGTCCGCGCAAGGCCGGCGCGCAGGACCTCACGCCGCTCTACGACGCGCTCAGCGCCGCCGGCGGCCTGCTGCTCGGCGCGCAGGTCGGCGCGATGGCGGGGATGCTCTCCCAGCGCGTGCTTGGGCAGTACGACCTCGCGTTGCTCGACCCGACGGTCACGCCGCGCCTATTGCTCGTCGCGCCGAACCTCGAGCAGGCTTCGCGCAACATGCAGGTCGACCGCGAGCAGCTCGTCTCGTGGGTCGCGATCCACGAGCTCACCCACGCGATCCAGTTCTCCGGCGCGCCCTGGCTGCGCGAGCACCTCGCCGGGCTCCTGCAGGAGCTGATCGGCGGGTTGCAGGTCTCGGTCTCGCTCGGCACGCTCCTGCGGATGCCTGACCCCCGCGATCTGCGCGCGCTCGTCGAGCGCCTCCGTCGGGGTGAGATCCTGCGCCTCACGCTCGGCGAGAAGCGCTGGCAGCTCGTCGCGCGGATGCAGGCCACGATGTCGCTCGTCGAGGGTCACGCCGAGCACGTGATGGACGCCGTCGGCGCCGACGTCCTGCCCGCCCTACCGCGCCTGCGCGCCGCGATGAACCGCCGTCGCGAGGGCCGCGGCCTGCCGTGGAAGGTCCTCGAGCGCCTGCTCGGGCTCGAGCTCAAGCTGCGCCAGTACGAGGAGGGCCGGCGCTTCTGCGACGCGATCGTCGCCGCCGGCGAGCGCGACGCGACCGGGGGAGGGCGCGAATTGCTCGCGCGCGTCTGGCGCTCCCCCGACGATCTCCCCACACCCGCCGAGCTCGCCGCGCCCGAACTCTGGCTCGCGCGGGTCGCGTGACGATCGATGATCTCCCACCCGTCGTCGAGCTCGCTGCCGCGCGAGCTGTGGGATCGCGGGATGGCGTGACGATCTCGATGACCTCCGGACGCGCCGCGCTCGCCGACCGCGTGATGATCCGCCCGGAGGCGGACATTTGTGGATGTATTTTTGGTGATCCTTGCAAGGTAAAACTGTTTTGTCGCTGAAGAAAGACGAAAAATACATGTCCACTCGTCGCCCGAACGCATGTTCCTGATGTCACAAGCTTGTTGGCCCGCTATCCAGTTCCCACGGAGGCTCGCGAACCTGTTAGCCTCGAGGTGTAACAAGCGGGGTGCGCCCGTGTACAAACAGGTGTTCGCCTCCACACTCGGAGCGCCGAGCGCCTAGAACAAACGTACCCATACTCGCCGCCCCTCCCGCGGGCCGAGACAAGCAGAGGAGACCCGCCCCAGATGGCCGACAACACCCCCAACACCCCCCGCAGAGCAAGCGCCGCCAAAGCGAGCGCGAAAGCGGGCGCCGCGAAAACCGCGCGCGTCGCCAAAGCCACGAAAGCCCGCGCGGGCGCGCCGCCCCGGAAGATCGCGAGCACCAAAGCCAGCGCCGCCGGCAAAGGCGCGCACCGGAGCACCGCCGGCAGCGGCCGGGCCGCCGCTCGCAGCACCACCGCGCTCGCCGGTGACTACGCCGAACGCGCCGTGCTGATCCCCGTCGGCGTCGCGCTCAGCGCGCGCGATCGCGTGCTCTCCAGCGTCAACGAGGTCCTCTCGAGCTACTCCACGCCCGCCAAGGCGCAGACGCAGCTGCGCAAATTCGAGCGCCGCGGCAACACCGCGCGCAACCGCCTCGAGCGCGAGGTCCGCAAGACCCGCACCCGCGTCGAGCGCGAACTGCGCGAGCGCCGCCGCGAGCTCGACCGCCGCCGCGAGGACGTCGCGAAGAGCCTCACGAGCCAGGTCGAGCAGACCCAGGCGCAGCTCGAGAAGACCCAGAGCCAGGTCGAAAAGGCCGTGCGCACGCGCCTCGAAGACGGCGCCGACCTCGCCAACCGCGTCCAGGAGCGCGTCCTCAGCCTGGTCTAGCCGACACGACAAGCTTCCCCCGCCCCGGGTCCGGAGAGGACACGCCCGCGGCGGGAGGGTCTGCCGGCCCATATCTCGCCGGTGGAAGAAGGACCCTCTCCTCCCTCAGTCAACGGGGCGGCATCTGATGTCGCCCCGTTGGCCTATCCAGGCCCGGCATGCATGCGGCGCCCGTGTCGCGCCCCGTTGGCCTATTCAGGCCTGCGTGCCGAGGCCGTGCCTCCCCGTTGGCCCATGCAGACGCGCGGGCGGCGGTCGCGTGCGAGCGTGGGTACCTGCGCTGCGTTTCGACGCGCGCGCTCAGGAGCGCGAGTCCGCGGGCGGCTCGTCCTCGCCGCGCTGGCGCAGAAAGCGCTGGAACTCGCTCGCGAGCAGGTCACCGGAGGGCAGGTCCTCCAAGAGCAGCGGCAGATCGACGCTCGTCTCCGCGTCCCCCTCCTCGCCCGCTTCGTCGTCCTCGTCGTCCTGCTCCAAGCGGTCCACGAATGCCTGCACCTCGGGGTTGCTGGAGACAGCGAGCCCGACCTGCCGCTCGTAAGTGACCGTCGCCTCCTCGAGCTCCACGGTGTCGAGCGAGATTCCCAGCACGCCCTCGAGGCGGCGCACCAGCGCGAGCGCCGCCTTCGGGCTCGGGGCGGCCGCGACGTAGTGAGGGATGCTCGCCCACAGGCTCATCGACGGCAGCCCCGCCTCGGTGCACGCGCTGTGCAGGACCCCCACGATCCCGGTCGGGCCTTCGTAGTCGCTGGGACGGTGCGCGCCCATGCGCTCCATCAGCACGGGATCCGACGCGAAGCCCGTCATCGCGATCGGGCGCGTATGCGGCACGTCCGCGAGCAGCGCGCCGAGCGTGACCACCATCTGCACCCCGAGCGCCTCCGCGAGCTCGACGACCAGCGCGCTGAACGAGCGCCAGCGCATCGAGGGCTCGACGCCCTGTACCAGCACCAGGTCGCGCTGGCTGCCAGGCACCGGCGCTGCGTACATCTCGACCGAGGGCCACTCGATCTCGCGGCGGCCGTCGCCCTCGGAGGAGAGCCGGATGCGCGGCCGGTTCGCTTGGAAGTCGTAGAACTCCTCGGTCTCGATGTGCGCGAAGCGCTCCGCCTGCAGCGCCGTGCTCATGAACGCCACCGCCGTCGACGCGGCGTCGCCCGCGTCGTTCCAGCCCTCGAACGCGCACACCATCACCGGGGCCCGCAGGCCCGCCGGGCGACGGTCCCAGATGAGCGGCTGCATCCGCTCCACCGTACATCATGCGAGCATGGACCCACAGACAGTCGCCACGTTGCGCGAGGGCCAGGACGTCGACGCCGTCTTCGCCTGCGCGCGCAAGGACCGCCAGGTCTCGCGCGCCGGCACGCCCTACCTGACGGTCGAGCTGCGTGACAGCAGCGGGTCGATCATCGCGCGCGCCTTCCGCGACGCCGACCTGCTCGCCGGGCGCTTCGAGCGCGGCGAGCTCGTGCGCGCGCAGGGGCGCGTCGCGCGCTTTCGCGACCAGCTGCAGATCGATCTGCGCGCGATCGCACGCGCGGAGCGCGCCGAGGCCGACCCCGCGGGCTTCCTGCCAACCTCGCGCCGCGACGTCGACGAGCTCGACGGCTTCCTCGAACACCTCGCGCGCGAGCTCTACGAACCCGGCCTGCGCGCGCTGCTCGAGCGCGTCCTCGGCGACCGCGAGCTGCGCGCCGAGATCCGCCGCGCGCCCTGCGCGATCCCCGCCTCCGGACCCGTCCGCGCGAGCACCGCGGGGCACCACGCTTACCTCGGGGGCCTGCTCGAGCACACCGTCGCCGTCGCGACGCTTGCGCTGGAGACCTGCACGCTGCATCCGCGGCTCGACCGCGACCTGCTGCTCGCCGCGGCGCTCCTGCACGACCTCGGCCGCACCCGCGAGTTCACCTACGGCGCCGAGATCGCGCGCAGCGAAGAGGGACGGCTGCTCGGGCACGTCGAGCTCACCCTGCGCCTGCTCACCCCGCGCTACCCCGCGTCGCTGCCCCGCGAGCGCCGCCTCGCGCTCGAGCACTGCATCCTCACCCACCACGGCCCCGAGGGGGGCACCGGCGGGCGCTTTGCCTGCGCCGAGGCGATCGCGCTCTACCGTTGCAATGCGCTCGACGCGCACCTCAAGAGCGCCTTCGAGCACGGGCTCCCCGGCTGAAATAAGACTCGTCGCAGAGATCAAGCGGTGCGCGCGAAGTGCCGATAAACACGCGATGAGTTGGTTTCGACGCCGCCGCGCGGCCGCCGACGACGAGGCGATCTCGTCGCCCGACGCCGCCGCCACCCCCTCGCCCCAGGACTCCGCGCCTTCGCCGGAGGCCGCCGAGGCGCCGTCCGCCGTGCCGGGCGCCGCGGTCGAGACGTCGCCTACCGCGCCCGCGCCCGGGGCGCCGCCCGCTGCGTCGGGGGCCGCTATCGCGGCGCCGCCTGCCGCGCCCGCGTCAGGGGCCGTGTCGGCGCCCGAGGCCGTATCGGCGCCCGAGGCCGTGTCGGCGCCTGAGGGTGTGTCGGCGCCTGAGGTCGTGTCGACCTCCGAGGCCGTGCCTGTGGCTACCCCTGTGCCTGCTCCAGAGGCCGCGCCTGCGTCCAAGCTTGCGCTCGAGCCGCCGCGCGGCGCCAGCCCCGGCGATCCTCCGGTTGCCACCTCGCCGGGTGGCGCCTCCCCTGGTGGCGCGGAGCTCGCGGCGCTGGAGTCCGCGATTACGGGGACCGCCGCAGCCGAGCCGCAGGGCGGCGCGGTCGCGACACTCGAGCGGCCCCCCGCGAACGGGCTGAACACCGCGACGCGCAGCGGGCGCTCGGGGCGGCGGATCGGGGAGGTCGTCGTCGATCTCGGCTTCGCCGACCGCCAGGCCGTCGAGCAGGCGGTGATGGCCGCGCGCACGCAGCGCAAGCCGACCGGGCAGGTCCTCGTCGAGCAGGGCGTCCTGCGCCAGGACCAGCTCGCGCGCGTCGTCGCCGAACGCTTCGGACTCGACTACGTCGACCTCTCCGTCTACGAGCCCGACATGGGCGCCGTCAACCTGCTGAGCGCCGAGGCGATCAAGCGCTATCAGGCCGTGCCCGTCAGCTTCACGGAGGACGGCGCGCTGCTGCTCGCGATGGCCGACCCCACGAATATCCTCAGCATCGACGACATCGCGATGATCACCAACCGTCGCGTGCGTGTCGCCGCGGCCTCCGCCGAGGACGTCAACCTGCTCGCCGCGCGTCTCGGGCGCCTGGAGGGCGCGATCGAAGACATCGCCGAGGACGACGAACAGGAGTCGCTCGATACCGCGCTCGCCGAGCAGGCCGACCAGGACGCGCCGATCATCAAGCTCGTGCACTCGATCATCGCGCAGGCCGTGCAGCAGGGCGCCTCCGACATCCACGTCAACCCCGAGGAAGGCGACACGCAGGTCCTCTTCCGCGTCGACGGCGTCCTCTACCCGGCCGCGACCGTGCGCCGGCGGATGGCCGCCGGGATGGTCTCGCGCATCAAGATCATGGCCGACCTCGACATCTCCGAGCGCCGCGCGCCGCAGGACGGGCGGCTCGCGCTGAACGTCGAAGGCCGGCGCATCGACATCCGCGTCGTCACGCTCCCGCTCGTGCACGGCGAGGGCGCCGTGATGCGCATCCTCGACAAGGGCGTCGTCGTGCAGAACCTCGAGTCGCTCGGGATGCGCGAGGACGCGCAAGCGCGCTTCGACCACGCGATCCACCGCCCGCACGGCGCCGTGCTCGTCACCGGCCCCACCGGCTCCGGCAAGTCCACGACCCTCTACGCCGCGCTCGCCGTCCTCAACGACGGCGCGCGCTCGATCCTGACGATCGAGGACCCCGTCGAGTCACGGATCGCCGGCGTCAAGCAGATGCAGGTCGCGCCCAAGGCCGGCGTCACCTTCGACACCGGCCTGCGCTCGATGCTGCGCGCCGACCCCGACGTGATCATGGTCGGCGAGATCCGCGACCGCGAGACCGCGCACATCGCGATCGAGGCCGCGCTCACCGGGCACCTCGTGCTCTCCACGCTGCACACCCGCGACGCGCCGAGCGCGCTCGGGCGCCTCACCGACATGGGCATCGAGCCCTTCCTCGTCTCCTCCGCGATCGACTGCATCATCGCCCAGCGCCTCGTCCGCATGCTCTGCCCGCACTGCAAGCGCCCCGCGAACCTCCCCGCCTCGGTGATCGAGGAGTACGGGCTCACCGGGATCCAGCCCTACGAGCCCGTCGGCTGCTCGCGCTGCTCCGGCTCCGGCTACCGCGGGCGCGTCGGCATCTACGAGGTCATGGCCATCACCGAAGAGATCCGCACCCAGATCCTCCAGCACGCCTCCGTCGACGAAATCGCCGCCACCGCCAGCCGCGCCGGCATGCGTCGCCTGCACGACGACGGCATCGACAAGGTCCGCGACGGCCTCACCTCGATCGAGGAGGTCGAGCGGATGACGACTAGCTTGGTGTAGGAACCCCGGGCCGCCGTCCTCACGCATCCACCACGCACGCGCGTCGCCCCGTCCACGCGTGTGTCGCCCCGTCCACGCGTGCCGATCTCGATGTCTTTTTTTCGAGATCCTTACGCGATGAAACCGTTTTGGAATTGAAGGAAGACGAAAAAGATATATGCCACTCCGCGACGCGACGCGACGCGACGCGGCGTCGCGCGGCGCGGCGGCGTCGTCGCGCGTCGCGGAAGCGCGTCAGCTCGTCGGATACAGCAGCGAGATCCGCAGCGGCCCCGAGGGGAACGCCTCGGCGTCGAACGAGTAGGCCTCGTACGTCGTGCCGCGGTAGCGCACGCGTCCGCGGTCCGGGATGCTGGCGGGGCCGGGGCGCAGCGTGCCCATCACCTGGCGCGTGCCCTCGCGCATCAGCGTCTGCGCGCCCGTGAACGCGCGCGCGAGGATCGTGAAGCCGAGGTCGTCCTGGATCGCCATCTCGAAGCGCGCCGCGACTACGCCCCGCGCGCCCCGGATCACCCCCCGGATCGGCGCCAGCACGTAGGGGCCGCCGACGTCCACCAGCAGCTTCCCCGCGCGCATCACGCGCACCCGCACCACGTGCAGATGCGCGCGGAAGAAGCCGATGATCGCCGCGCGGGTCGCAGTCGCATTGCCCGCCAACACCGCTTCCCGGAACGCCCGCGAGCGCTCCACGTCGCCGAGGATTAATTCCGCTTTGCTGCCTTCGTGCTCCGCGTAGTAGACCCGTTCCGCGACCAGACCCCACGCTTCCGCGCGCGCTCTCGCCACGTCGCTGCGCGCCGCGCCGCGCGTGCAAATCGTCGCGACCGATGTCGCCGGTACGAGCAACGAGATACTCAGTGGCGCCCCCGGGAACGCGCCGCCCGCGAACGTGTCGACGCGGTAGCCCACCCCCGCGACGCTGATTTCGCGGCGGTTCGCGCGTAACGCGCTCAGCGCGCTCGGCGCCAGGTGCAGCGTGCTCCGCAACACGCGCCGCCCGCTGCGCACCACAACCTGCGACGCCGTCAGTCCCGAGGTCGTCTGCGCGTACCCGTTCGCGCCCTGCGTCGAGACCGTGAACGTCCCCACCGGCTGCCCCCCGAGCTGCAATCGCCCCGTCGCCGGCGCGATCCCCGCGCCGCGTTCGATCCGCGCGAGCGTTCGCCCCGCGCGCTGCACGCGCACGCTCACGATCTGATTGAGCAGCAGGCTCCGCAGCACCCGCTCCGTCGCCGCCGCTTCGCCGCGCGCCGTCGCTTCCGCGAGCGCCCGCGAGCTTTCCAGGCGGTACACCGCCTCCGCCACGATCCGCCCGCTCGCCGACTCTTCGTAGACGCTGCGCCCCACCCGCTCCAGCGCTTCCAGCGTCGCCCCCGCGCAGTCCGTCGCCGGCGTCTTCGCGCCCGGCGTCGCCGCGCCCGGAGCAGCCGCGCCCGGCGTCTTCGCGCCCGGAGCAGCCGCGCCCGGCGTCTTCGCGACGGGCGTCTTCGCCGCCGTGTCCGTGATCGTCACGCCCGTCGCCGCGCGCTCGCCCGACCCGCAGCCCGCGAATGCGCACGCGAGCAGTAGCGCCCCGAGCGTCGTTGCCGGCTTCCTCATCCGTTGGGAGCCTAGCTTCCCCGCCGCGCGCGCGAGCCGGTGATCGAAGCACGCCGCCGCCGTCGCGGACGCGGGCCACCGCAGAAAAATGGGCGGACCGCCCCGCGGCAGCGCATTTCTCTGGCTGCCGCGGGGCGGATCGCGCGTCTGTCTGCTCGCGCTAGCCCTTCTTACCCGAGCCCCTCTTTGGCGTCTTGTTTAGCGTCTTGCTGGGCGTCTTGCCTTTCGACTTGCCCTTCGCGCCCTTGTCGTGCTTGAGCTTGTCCTTGGCGCTCTTGCCCTGCCTGCCCTTCTTCGGTTCCGCGCCCTGGAAGGCGTTCAGGCGGTCCTTGCCCGAGCGCGCCGTCGCCGGGCAGCCCAGCGGGCGGCCGAGCTCGAACGGTCCCGAGATCGCCTGCGTGATCACGCCCTTTTCGAGGTACGCGTAGGTGACCGTCAGCAGCGCGTCCACGCGCGGTTCGGTGCACAGCTTCCAACCGATTTCGAACTGCCCCGAGATCTTCTCCTCCGGTTCGGTCGTGCTCGCGCCCACGCAGTTGACCGCGTAGCCCGGAAACGCGCCGCTGCACGCGAACGTGTCGTTCAGCGGCGTCCCCGCGTGGTTCGTCACCACCGGGGCGCCCTCGATCCCCGTGATCGGGAGCTGCGTCTGCACCTGGTAGCCCGTGATCTGGCCGTCGCACTCGAACGTGTACGCCACCGGTGTTTCTTCGCCGCCCGCTTCGGCCTTACCCGCGCCGAGGCTGCCCGAGCATTCGTAGTTGTTGGGGTTACTCGGCTCCGTCGCTTCCGCGTGCGCGAACGCCGGCGCCGCCAGCGCGCACGCCAGCGCGCCGAGCAGCGCGAGCAGCGTCAGCCTCACGGCGGGCGCCGCCGCGCTTCGCGTCTCGCGCCCCCGCGCCGCGCTTCTAGTGTCACGCCGCCGCGCAGCGCCGGGGTCGCGAAAGGAGCGGTGGGTACTTTCGTTTGAGTGCACATGGCCTCCGTTATCGATGGGGGGTTTTGGATGGGTCTCTCAGCAGTTCTTCAAGGCTCTCGCGCGGCGCGAGCTCGTCGAACGCGCTCGCCACGCGCGCGCCGCGACGCGCGAGGAACGGCGAGAGCAGCAGCGCTCCCGGCGCGCCCGCCGTCGAGGACGTGCTCACCTGCGTGCCCGCCGGGTACGCGATCCCCGGCGCCGCCGACGTCCCGCTGCCCGGGGAGCTCGCGTCTGGTGAGCCCGCGCCCGGTGAACCCGCGCCCGGTGAGCTCGCGTTTGGAGCGCCCTCGCCGCCGCTCGCGCCTTCGCCGGCAGCGCCGAACGTGATCGCGATCAGTCCGCCTTCGCGGTACGCCGCGCTCGCCTCGATCTGCGGGACGACTTCGCGCAGGAACGCGTCCGCGGCCTGCGCGCCCGCCGGTTCAGCCGTCGCGCAGGTCGCGGTGGCCGGCGCCGACGTGCTCGCGCTCGGGGTGCCCGCGGAGGCGCCCGCGGCGCCCGTGCTCGGAGCGCCCGCGCACGGCGGCGCGATCGTGCTCACGCCGCCCGTCACCTGCCCCGAGAGCAGCGCCGCGTCGCCCGCGAGCTCGCTCGCCTGCAGCGCGGAGTAGACGCTCAGCAGCGTCCCCTTGTGGATGAGCGAGTTCGTATACGGCGCCGCCGCGGCCTGTCCCGCGAGACTCGCGAAGCTCTGGCCGTAGGGCAGCACGATCAGCCACACATGCGCCACCGGCGCGAGGCGCGCCGGTTTCGATTTGCCCGCTTCCCCCGCGCCGGCCGCGGGGGACTTGTGCTTGGTCGGAGACGGCGAGCTCGAAGCCGGGGTGCTTTCCGAGGAGGTCGGCGTCGCGGAGCTTGTTTCCGATTGCGCCGCGCCCGCGGTGCCGCGCCCACCGCTCGAGGTACCCGCGCTTGCCGCTTTGCCCGCGCCCGCCGCGTTGCTCGCCGCGTTACCGGCGCCCGCGCCCGCCGCGTTGCTCGCGCCTGCGCCGCCCGTTGCGCCGCCCGACGACGTCGCTTCTGTCGTCGCCGCCGCCGCCGCGTGTCCTGCGCTCCCCGCGAGCAACAGCTGGCCACCCGCGCCGGTGCTCTCGCCCAGCGCGAGCAGGCCCAAGACGCGCGCGACCGCCGCCGCGCGCGCTCCGCCGGCGAGGGAGCTCGCCCGTGCCGGGCCGATCAAGGCCCCCAGGGCGATCCCCGCGGCGAGCGTGCCCGCCGCGAGGATCGCGCTGACCTTGCGCGAGGGCAGCGAGGGCAGCGTCCTGGGGGTTGGGGGGAGGGGAGAGGGCATCTTGTTTAGCACAAATAACACAAAAGAACTAAAGCCGATCTTGTTTGTGCAGAATATGGTAGGGTTCCCGCCAGGAAATTGTCAACTCGTTAGGAAACGGAGCCCCACGACTATGCATCGAATCCGCCGCTTCGAGGGTGGCGCAGCCGGCCGCAGGCCGGCGAGCCGGGCCCCTCGTCTTCGATTTGCCGCCTCGCTCGCGGCTGTGACCCTGATAGGGAGCGCGGTGCCCGCGATCGCCTCGGCTACGAGCGTGATCACGATCAGCGGAGCCACCGCGTCCTACCCACTCGTGCAGCTGCTCGCGCACAAGTACGTGAAGCTCGAGCACAACAAAGTCAGCTTCCGGATCTCCCAGGGCGGCGCCCAGATCGGCGTCAACGACGTCGCCGCCGGGCGCGTCACGATCGGCGACGTCTCGCGCGACCCCCTGCCGACGGATCCCCCCGGACTCGTGTTCTACCCGATCGCGAAGTACGCGATCTGCGTCGTCACCAACAAGTCCAACCACCTCGCGAACCTCTCCGAAGCGCAGGTCCAGGCGATCTTCACCGGCAAGGACCGCGAATGGAGCCAGATCTCCGGCGCCAGCGTGAGCGGCCCAATCGACATCATCAGCCGCACCTCCACCGCGGGCGTCCTGACGAACTTCAAGTCGCTCTTCCTCGCCAACAAGAGCGTCTCGAAACTCGCCGCCGAAGAGCCCTCCGAGGGTCTGCTCGAGCAGCAGGTCGAAAACACCCCCGGCGCGATCGGCTTTCTCTCCAACTACCGCGCCGACAGCGGCGGCGTGAACGCGGTCGGCTACAACGGCGTCGGCTGCACCCTCGCCAACGCGTCCTCCGGCCAGTACTCCGCGGTCGCGCGCTTCTACGAGGTCACCAAGGGCAAGGCCAGCGGCGCCGCCGCCAAGTTCATCTCCTGGATCGACAGCAGCCGCGTCGCCCACAAAATCGTCGCCAGCCAGTGGATTCCGGTCTAGCGAGCCCCGTTTGGGGGTGGCGCGCGCGATGAGTCGCTTGCGCAAGCCCTGGTCCGACCGCCGCGCCGAGCTCGTGCTCGGCGCGGCGTCGCTGCTGACCGGCGCGATCGTGCTCGGCATGGTCGCGTTCGTCGCGGTGCGCGCCTGGCCGACCTTCGCGCACAACGGCCTCAGCTGGCTCGCACCGGGGGGCAGTCTCGGTGGGCAAATCGAAAGCATGCTCTCGACCGCGACCAACGCGCCCGCCTCGGCCTACCACGTGCGCGCCTGGCCGATCGTCTACGGCACGCTGCTGATCACCGGACTCGCGGTGGCGCTCGCGCTGCCGCTCGCGGTGCTCTGCGCGGTCTTCATCGTCGAGCTCGCCCCCGCGCGCGTGCGCCGCGTGATGATCCGCGTCGTGCGCCTGCTCGCGTCGGTGCCCTCCGTCATCTGGGGCCTGCTCGGGATCCTCGTGCTCGTGCCCTACGTCGGCAACCACCTCGTCACGAGCGCCGAGCGCACCTCGCTGCAGAACACCGTCCAGCTCACCGGTGCGGGCCTCGTCGTCGCGGTCGTCCTGCTCACGCTGATGATTACGCCGATCATGGTCGCGCTCACCTGCGACGCGCTCACCGCGGTGCCCGCCGCGTGGCGCGAGGGCGCCGCCGCGCTCGGCGTCAACCGCCTGCGCGCGATCCGCGCCGTCACGCTGCGCGCGATCCGCCCCGCGATCGTCGCCGCCACCGTGCTCGCCACCGCGCGCGCGCTCGGCGAGGCGATCATGATCTCGATGGTCTCCGGCTCGGTCTTCTTCAGCCCGCGCCCGAGCGACGGCGTCGCCTTCCTGTTCGAGCCGCTGCGCACGCTCGCCTCGACGATCGTCGACTTCCGCGAAGGCCTCGGCGGCGCCCCCGCGCTGAACTCCACGCTGTACGCATGCGCGCTGCTGCTGCTGTTCTCGGTCTTCGTGCTCTCCGTCGCCGGCTATCTCGTGAAGCTGCCACTGCGGAAGTATCAGGTGCGGGGCTGATGAGCGTCTTCGTCCCCGACCCCGCGCTCTCCGCGGTGCCCCCGCGGCGGCGCGGGCGCGGCTCGTCGCTGCGGACGTGGCGCTGGAGCGACCGCTTGGTGCTGCTCGCGGCGTGGGGCGCGGGCCTGCTGCTGTGCGCGGTGACCGCCGCGATCCTCCTCTACATGGGCTACCGCGGCGTGCAATACCTGCGGCCGAGCCTGATCTTCAGCCACCCGCAGGCGAGCAAGAACCAGGCGGGCTCCGGCGGCTTTCTCGATCCGCTGCTCGGGACCGCGCTGCTGACGGTCATCGGGATCGCGATCGCCGCGCCGCTCGCGATCTGCTCGGCGCTGTGGATCGTCGAGTACGGTGGCGGCGGACGCGTGCGGCGCGCGCTGACGCGGGTCGTGGAAGCGAGCATCGAGATCGTCGCCGGCACCCCCGACATCGTGATCGCGGTCTTCGGCCTCGCGATCTTCCAGCTGCACCTGCTCGCGTTCGCGTCGTTCGTCAACGAAGGCGGCGGCGTCTACGGCCAGTCGTTCCTCGCGGCCGGCGCGATGATGTCGCTGATCGCGCTGCCGCCGCTGTTCGTTGCGACGCGCGACGGCCTGCAGGCGGTCCCCGCGCACATGCGCGAGGCCGCGTTCGCGCTCGGCAAGACGCGCATCGCGACGATCCGCCGCGTGCTGCTCCCGAGCGTGCGCGCGAACGTCGCGACCGGCGTCACGCTCGGCGTCAGCCGCATCATCGCCGACACCGCGATCGTGATCGTGCTGCTCGGCGACGAACTGCGCATCACGCCGCACGCCGGCAGCCTCCCCGGCCTGAATGTGCTGCGCGGCACCGGCTCGAGCCTCACCAGCTACGTCTTCGACAACTCCCCCGCCGGCGAAGGCGCCGCGCCGCAGAAGGCCTACGCCGCCGCCGTCGTGCTGCTGCTGTTCGTGCTCGCGCTGAACCTCGCCGTCGAACGCATCGCGCGCCGCCACGCCCACGCCGGCGGCGCCGTCGCGGTCAGCGGGATCGTATGAGGAAAGGGCCCTACCATCACAAGACCAACTGTGTCAATCTTTATCGTGAGGAATCCGCCTCCGCGACCGTTATGAGGACGACGTGAAGACCGCTACGAGGACATCGCCACTGCCAGCGCCGTCGCAGATTGCATCGATGGCGGACGCGACGCCGGGTCCAGAGCCGGTGCCGCCGGTGCGCACGATCGTGCTCGACCGCCCACCCGAGGCGGTGCGCCCGCCGGCGCAGCGCGAGGCGGTGCGGCGCGCGCTCGACGCGGACGGCCCCGAGCGCCTGCGCCTGGAGAACGTCTCCGTCGCCTACGGCGGCAAGGACGCCGTGCGCTCGGTCTCGCTCTCGATCCACCAGGGCGAGGTGCTCGCGCTGATCGGGCCCTCCGGGTGCGGCAAGACGACGCTGCTGCGCACGCTCAACCGCCTCACCGAGCTCACCCCCAGCGCCGCGCGCGCCGGGCGCATCGTGCTCGACGGGCACG
Source organism: Solirubrobacteraceae bacterium (assembly GCA_035483545.1). Classification (GTDB taxonomy): domain Bacteria; phylum Actinomycetota; class Thermoleophilia; order Solirubrobacterales; family Solirubrobacteraceae; genus Palsa-744. The sequence goes on from DATHPS010000005.1 coordinate 71,366, forward strand.
ACATCCACGACCTCGAAGACACCGCGCTGCGCGCGCGCGTCGCGATGGTCTTCCAGCAGCCCAACCCGTTCCCGATGTCGATCTTCGACAACGTCGCGTTCGCGCTGCGCGAGCAGTCGCGCCGGCGCCCGCGCCGCTCCGAGCTGCAGCCGCTCGTCGTCGACGCGCTGCGCCGCGCGGGCCTCTACGACGAGGTCTGCGACGACCTGCACCGCCCCGCGCTGCGCCTCTCCGGCGGCCAGCAGCAGCGTTTGTGTATCGCCCGCGCGATTGCGCCCCGCCCCGAGGTCCTGCTGATGGACGAGCCCTGCTCGGCGCTCGACCCGATCTCGACCGGCGTCATCGAGGAGCTCATCCACGAGCTGCGCCGCGAGCTCGCCGTCGTGATCGTCACGCACAACCTCGCGCAGGCCCAGCGCGTCGCGGACAAGGTCGCGTTCATGTACCTCGGCGACCTCATCGAGTACGGCCCCGCGCAGCAGGTCTTCTCCGAGCCCCGCGCGCCGCGCACCCGCGACTACGTGCGAGGGGCGTTCGGGTGAGCGCCAGCGATCCCCGCGCCGATCCCGCGCGCGCGCCGCTCGACGTCGTGCCGCGCCCGCTCGAGGACGCGACCGCCAACGGTGCCGCGACCGCCACCGGCAATGGCAACGGCAGCGGCGCCGCGACCACCGGAGGCGGCACCCAGCTCGCCGCCGCGGCCCCCGCGAGCGCGACCTGCGCGAGCTGCGGCGCGCCGCTCGCGCCCGACCAGCGCTACTGCCTCGCCTGCGGGCAGCCCGCCTCGCCCGTGCGTCTCGCGTTCCTCGACGTCCTGCAGGGCGAGTACCAGCCCGCCGCGCTCGCCTCGCACGGCGCCGGGATCCCCGGCGCGCCGCCCGTGGGCGCCCACTACGCGCCGCCGCCCGAGCCCGACGGCCTGCTCGGCGCGCTGCGCCGCTACTCCGGGCTGCTCGCGCTCACCGGCGTGCTGCTCGCCGCGCTGCTGATCGGCCTGCTCGTCGGGCACTGGATCACCGGCGGCGACGGCGCGAGCGCGGTCGCCGGCAAGCAGGTCATCGAAGTCAAGGGCCTCAGCGGTGCGCTCGCCGCCGCGCCCGCACCCGCCAGCACCACCGGCGGCGCCGGCTCCGCCGCGGGCCAGAGCGGCTCCGGGAGCGCCTCGCAGAGCCACAAGTCCGCGCAGGAAGAAGCCAAGCAGGAAGCCAAAGAAGAAGCGAAAGAAGCCAAAGAAGTCAAAGCCGCCAAAGCGCCGCCCCCGGTGCAGAAAAAGACGAACCCCACGTCGCTGCAGAAACTCGACAAAACCACCGGCAAGCAGCACGTCAAAGAAGTCAACGAACAGTTCAAAGGCGACGAACCCGTCGAAACCGGGCACTGACGTGAGTGCCAAGACCGATCCCGCGGGAGGTCCCAGCGCCGTGCGCTCCGCCGACGCGGCGCACCTCGTCCCCCACCCGGCTAGCCCCGCCGCCGCGAGCCGCTCGCTCGCGGAGCTGCGCCGTCTGCGCGTCGAGCTCGCCGAGCGCGTCGCCTCGCTCACCTGGGACCTCGGTGGCCTCACCTACGAGATGGCGATCCGCGACCACTACCGCCTCGACGTCCTCGCGCGCCGCGCCGCCGAGCTGCAGCAGGCCGACGCGCAGCTCTCCGAGGTCGAGCGCCTGCTCGCCGGCGCGCACGCCGGCGTCCACGGCGCGTGCCGCGCCTGCGGCGCCGTGCACAGCCGCGGCGCCTCCTACTGCTGGAGCTGCGGCGCGCCGCTGCTCGTCGAGGGGCGCCCCACGCTGGTCGTCGCCGCCGCCGCTGAGGACTCGGCCTGACTCTCGCTGCGCGGCCCGACTCTCACTGCGCGGGCCGACTCTAGCTGCGCGGCCCTCCGCGGCCCAATCCTCATCGCGCAGCTACGCTCCCCGCGTGAGCCTCATCGCGAGCCTCTTCGCTGCCACGCTCATCGCCGCGCCCGCGCCCGCGCCCGTGTCCGTGTCCGTGCCCGCGCTCGCGCCCGCGCTCGGGCCCGCGCCCGCGCCCGCGCCCGCGCTCGCCGCGCGGCGCTGCCCGATCTTCCCCGCGAGCAACCCGATCAACCAGGAAATCGCGCACGCCCCGGTCGACCCCAACTCCGCGGCGTACATCGCGAGCATCGGCGCCTCGCTGCACCTGCACGCCGACTTCGGCGCGAACCCCGCCTACGGCATCCCCTACACCGTCGTCGGCCCCCGCCAGCCGCGGGTCCCAATCAAGTTCACCGCGTACGGCGCCGAATCGAACCCCGGCCCCTACCCGATCCCGCCGAACGCCCCCGTCGAGGGCGCAGGGGTTGAAGGCGACCGCCACGTGCTCGTCGTGCAGCAAGGCGCGTGCAAGCTCTACGAGCTCTACGACGCCCAGCGCGACCGCAGCGGCTGGGAAGCGGGCTCCGGCGCGGTCTTCGATCTGCGCAGCAACGCGCTGCGCCCCGAAGGCTGGACCTCCGCCGACGCCGCCGGCCTGCCGATCTTCCCGCTGCTCGCGCGCTACGACGAAGTCCACGCCGGGCGCATCGACCACGCGCTGCGCGTCACCGTCGCGCGCACCCAGGCCGGCTACATCCATCCCGCGACCCACTACGCCTCCAGCAGCACCGATCCCGCGCTCCCCCCGATGGGCCTGCGCCTGCGACTGAGCGCCCGCTTCGACCTCGCCCCCTACCACGGCCAAGCGCTCGTGATCCTGCGCGCACTCGAGCGCTACGGCCTGATCGTCGCCGACAACGGCTCCAGCTGGTACATCACCGGCGCCCCCGACCCGCGCTGGAGCGAAACCGACCTCGACCAGCTGGGGCAGGTCCCCGGGTCCGCCTTCGAAGTCGTCCGCAGCGGGCCGATCCGGCGGCGCTAGGGGTCCCGATCCGTGAGTACCACCCAATCGGGCAGATCATTGGGATCTTCGCTGTCGTAGATCATCACGTCGGCCCCGGTACCCGTGGCGGCGATACGATCGGCCTCACTCTCGGCCTCTGCCATCGTTTGGTGGGTAGATCGCAGAAAGGCCACCGAGGGGCCGTCGGTCACTGTGAACTGTCCGTCGTGGGGAAAGACGAACACCTGAGGCCGAGCGCCGCCGTGGCGGCGGACCCAGCGCGCAAATAGAGGGTCCACGATGCGCAACTGCTCGCCGTCATTGGCGTGCTCGACGGCCGTCTTGCCTTCCAGGCTTGCCACCGCGCGGGCCGCGCTGCTGTTGTTGGCCAGGCCCATGAGCCGCCTTGCCTCCTGCTGATAGGGCGAGAAACCCGACGCCAGCGCTGCCATGACTCGCCGTTCGTTGGTACTCAGCGCCTCCCACAGGTATCGCAACTCTGGTTCCGCCGCGCGCATCGCGGCGTCATACGCGCTACGCAAGGCGCCCAAGGTGGCCGCGCTCTGCGCATCGACACGATCCCACAGAAGATGGGCCACCAGCATCAGACGTTGGGGATGGCCCTGCGCTATATAGACGAGGTCGGAGATGACCTCCCCGGCATCCTTGCCGGTTTCCCGAAAACGACGTTCGATGAAGTCGTATGTTGCATCCGTGTCCAATCGGCCGAGCCGCAGGCGTTCCGCCTGGCCGTAGAGCGGCCGTGCGCGATCCTCGAACAAGGCGCGGAGTAAGGACGGCTCAGAGCCGGCGAACAAGTAGCTGACCTCGCTGTGATGCTGGATGTGGCTGCGGAATACGCCATCCATCCCATCAAGGCCGACCAACGCCTGAAACTCGTCCAGAACCACGAGCAAACGCCGGCCATGTCGAGTCGCGATTTGCGCCGGCAGCTCGAGCAACGTGTGGATCGCGGCGATCGGATCGATCGGTGGGTTGCGCCTCGCCACGCTGAAGCCAGCGAACCCCACACCGCCCAGCTCCTTGCTGACCGATCTTCGGATGCTGCCTGGCAGCGCTCGGAAGGCCTGCTCCAGGCGGACCGCGACATCGCCAGTGCCGAGCACATCGCTCAGATCGATGAGCACGCCGGGCATGTCGCGTTCAGCAGCGTCCCGTAGAACCTGCTTGAGCAGCGTCGTCTTGCCGAAGCGGCGAGGCGCGTAAAGCACAGCGTTGTGCCCGCCCGCTGCCAGCTCGAGCAGACGCTCACCCTCGATTCGATGGATGCTCTCGTTCGGGACGAGCGCCCGCGCGTGGATGAACGGATTGGAGGACCCCGAGGCAGCGGGCATGCGAACAGTATAGTTCGCAGATTGCAAACGCATCAGTTCGCAATCTGCGAATGCGCTTTGCTCGCAATCTGCGACCGCGCTAGCCCGATGTCCTCCCTGCCCATCGCACTCCCGAGCAGGCCGCTCCGGCCATGGAAGATGGATCCAACCCTACCTCCCGCAGCGCGCCGATCCAGCGCCCCTAAGCATCCGCCAGCCGGACGCCCGTTCTAGCGGCCGAAGGTGCTTTCGTCCGGCGGGGCCGGGGCCGGACTCGCGACTGGCTGGGGTTGCGGGGGTTGTGCCACGGGTTGCGGCTGCGCCACCGGTTGCGGCTGTGCGACCGGCTGCGCGACCGGCTGCGACTGCGGCTGTGCGACCGGCGGCTGCTGGACCGCCTGCGTCACCGCTGGCTGTTTGCTCTCGCCGCTGATCGAGTCCTTGAACTCGCGCATCCCGCCGCCCAACGAGCGCCCGATTTCAGGGAGTCGCCGCGCGCCGAACACGAGCAGCAGGATCACAACCAGGAAAGCGATATGGAGCGGGTTGTCTAGTCCCATAGCAATCAGTCTAGACCCCTTTGTCTCTCCGTCCGGCTTTGGCGCCCTCGGCGCTTCTGGCCGCCCCCCGAGCGCGTCCGTCGGTCTGCGGCTCGCGTACGCTCTTGCGCACCAGCTGCACCGCCACCACCAGCGTGAACAACGCGAACGCCACCTGCAACGCCTTCCCCGACACCGCGTTCGCCAGCGCCACTCCGCCCGCCGCACCCGCGATCGAGAACAGCCCCAGCAGTAGACCGTCCCTGCGCCGCACGTTGCCGTAGCGGTCCTGCCGGTACGCGCCCACCAGCGCCACCGGGACGATCGCCAGCAGCGACGTCGCCTCCGCCTGATGCTGCGTCAGGCTCATGAAGATCACCAGCCCCGGCACGAACAGGACCCCGCCGCCCACGCCCAGCAGACCCGCCACCACGCCCGCCGCCAACCCGATCGCGATTGCGCCAATCATGCGCCCGTGCCCTCGACGGATTCGCGACGCTCCCCGCGCGCGGCCAACCCGATCGCGATCGCGCCGATCACCGCACCAACAGCTCCACCGCGCTCGCCACCAGCACCGCCGCGAACAGCAGCGCGATCGTCCGCGTGCGCAGTCGCTGCTGCAGCCACGCCCCCAGCAGCACGCCGCCCACCGCGGGGACGCCCACGAGCAGCGCGTCGCCCACGCGCACATTGCCGTACCCCGCCTGTACCGCCGCCGCGAAACCCGCGATGCACACGATCGCCGCCAGCGACGTCCCCGTCGCCTCGCGCTCGCCGTAGCCCAGCCACAGCACCAGCAGCGGCACGATCACCGAACCGCCGCCCACCCCGAAGATCCCGCTGAATAGACCCGCCGCCGTGCCGATCGCCATCAGCCTCAGCGGCCTGCTCGCAACCATCCTCGGTCATACTAAGGGCCGTGTCCCCCGCCGCCCCGCTCTTAGTGGAGGCGCTGGAGCCGCTGCGCTCCGATCCCTCCCACTCCGCGGTCCTGCTCGACATCGACGGCACGCTCGCGCCGATCGTTCGGCATGCCACCGACGCGCACGTCCCCGAGGCCACCCGTACCCTGCTGATCGAGATCGCCAAGCGCTACCGCCTCGTCGGCTGCGTCAGCGGCCGCCGCGCCGCCAGCGCCCGCCAGGTCGTCGCGATCGGCTCCATCGCCTACGTCGGCAACCACGGCGGCGAGCTCCTGCGCGCCGGTGCCACCCGCCCCGAGGTCGACCCCGAGCTCGCCGCCTGGGCCGAGCGCGTCCACGCCTTCGCCGCGCGCGTCTACACCAGCGACCATCAGCGCCTGCGCGTGCGCAGCGAGGACAAGTACGCCATCGCCGCCTTCCACTGGCGCGGCGCCCCCGACGAGGACGCCGCCGCCGCCGCCGTCCGCGAGATCGCCGCCCGCGCGCAAGCCGACGGCCTCGCCGTCCACTGGGGCCGCAAGGTCCTCGAGGTCCGCCCCCCCGTCGTTCTCGACAAGAGCCTCGGCGTCGCCGCCCTGCTCGACCGCGAGGCCTCCCCCGCGCACGCCGCGATCCACGCCGCCCTCTACGTCGGCGACGACACAACCGACCTCGACGCCTTTCGCGGCCTGCGCGCCATCGCCGAGCGCGGCGCGCTCGCGCACGCCCTCTGCGTCGCCGTGCGCTCCGAGGAGGCCCCCACCGAGCTCATCGACCAAGCCGACCTCACGATCGATGGGCCCGACGGCGTGCGCGAGCTGCTCGAGGCGCTGCTCTGATAGCCACCGCGTGCGCTTCGCCGACTTCCTCAAGACGACAGTTCTGCTCAGCGCCGGCGCCGCCACCGCGCTCGCCGCCGTCACCGTGCTCGCCGCCGCCAACGACTCCGAAACGCGCCTCGCCCTGCTCGCCGCCGTCTGGTGGGTGCTCGCCGCGCTGCTCGGCGCAGTGCTCGGGCGCCGCGCCGAGACCAACCCCCCGATCGCCCGCCTCCTCGCCGCCGCCCGCGCCAGCTCCGCGCTGCCCGAGCAGCGCCCCGGCCCGATCCTGCTCAACCGCCTCTGGCCGCTCTTGCTCTTCACCGTCCTCGCCGGCGGCCTCGCCTTCCTCGCCCCCCAGATCCCCGCGATCGGCGCCGGCTTCGCCATCGTCTGGGCGCTCGCCTGGCGTCGCCAGCACGCCGCCGTCACCGCCATCGAGGAGCGCGACGGCGTCCGCTTCTACGTCCTGCGCACCTCGCCGCTGCGGCCGATCGCGCTGCAACGCACCCCCGGCTTCAAAGCCCTGCGTCCCGAGCGCTTCGGCGGCGCCGCCACCTGAGCGCAGGCGCGAGTCGATGCGCGAGCGGGCACGGAGGGTAGGGGGGTGAGCGAGTCACCACAGGACGTCGACGTGCTACTCGTCGGGCTCGGCTCCACCTCCGGCCTGCGGATCGCCGACGACGAGCTCGCCCGCTCGCTCCAGCGTGCCGGCGCGCGCGTCGAGCGCGCACGTGCCGAGCCGCCGCGCCGCGACGTGCCCACGCTGATGCTCACCGATCTCCTCTGGGCCCGCGCCGCGCGCCGCGCCGCCCTGCAGATGCTCGCGCGCGTGCGCCCCCGCGCCATCATCTACTCCACCACCACCGCCGCCCTCCTCTGGCCCCGGCCCGGCGCGATCCGCTTCGACGCCGCCGCCGCCGCCAACCGCCCCGGCCGCCACGGTCTCTGGCAGCGCCCCCTCGAGCGCCACCGCCTGCGCCACGCACCGTTGCTGCTGCCCTGGAGTGAGGGCGCGCTTGTCGAGGTCGGCCACCGCGCGGCCGCGCCGGGTAGCGCCGGCCACATCGATCTCGCCGGCCGCGCCCTCGTGCTGCCCGCACCGATCGAGCTCGAGGCGGCCGCTGCCCCCGATCGCGACATTGCCGCGATCACCTACGCCGCGAACCCCCACAAGAAGGGCTTCGATCGCGTGCTCGCCGCGTGGCGCCAGGCACGCTCGCCCGGCGAGCGCCTCGTCGTCGTCGGCGCCGCGCGCGCCGCGCTCGCCGCAGCCGGGTTCGCGCTCGCCGACGACGAGCAGATCGACATCGTCGGCTCGCTCACGCGCGAGGAAACGCGCGCGTTGATGCGCCGCGCGCGCGTCTTCATCTGCGCGCCGCGCCGCGAGGACTACGGTCTCGTCCAGCTCGAGGCCCTCGCCGAAGGCTGCCAGCTCGTCACCACGCCCGCCCCCGGGCCCTACGTCGCCCTCTCGCTCGCGCGTCGCCTCGACGCGCGGCTCGTCGGCGCCGATCTCGTTGGCGCCCTGCGCGCCGCGCTCGCGACGGACCGCCCCGCGCGCGCCGACTACGCCCGTCGCGCCGCCGCGCTCATCGCGCCCTTCGGTCGCGCCGCCGCCGACCGCCTCGTCGCCGACGAGTTGCTGGCGCGGCTTCTGCCCCGCTAGCGCCGGCTTCTGCGCAGCTGATCTGGATGCCGGCGCCGCGTGCTCGCAGCGCACGGCTCTCGCGACCGCCGTGCGAGGAGATGGTTCGAAATTGCGAGATCCTTACAAAGTGTAAGGAACACGAAAAATAGAGTCCTTAGGTCTACAGCGGGTGAGCGAGAAGGTGGTTCGAAATTGCGAGATCCTTACAAAGTGTAAGGAACACGAAAAATAGAGCCCTAAGGCCCGTGCTTCGCGCCTCGACGAGTCGCGCAGGTCGTCGTAGGTCGTAGGTCGTAGGTCGTAGATCCGCAGGGCGCGGGAGCACAGAGAGAGACAAAGGTCACCGAGGATCTCGCGGTTTCATGCGCTCGAATTAGACGCTCTAGAGCGTCGCGGAGTAGCGACCTATGCTCCGCGGCATGGCGCAGGGCGGGAGAAAATGGGGCGCGACGTGGTCGACTTACGTCAATCCGCGCGGAGGGGATATCAACATCCGCTCCGGCCCCCAGATGCGCGAGTACGAACAGATCGCCGACCGCATCGCCGCCGAGCGTCTCGGTCCAGTGCTCGACTGGGGCTGCGGCTGGGGGCAGATCACCGACCTGCTGCGCAAGCGCAACGTCGACGTTGTCTCCTACGACTACCGTCCGAATGAGCCGCATCGCACGATTCGACTGGAGCGCTTCCCGGAAATCACCGCGCACGTGTGGGGCGAGCCCGTCAAGCTGCCCTTTCCGGACGACCATTTTGCAGCGGTGCTCTCTTGCGGAGTCCTCGAGCACGTCCAGGATCCGGGCGCTTCGCTGGCGGAGCTGCACCGCGTGTTGATGCCCGGGGGCCGCCTGTTCGTCTACAAGCTTCCCAATCGCTTCTCTTACCTCGAGGTCATCGCCCGCGCGCTGGGCCTCTACTACCACGGCAAGCTTCAGTACGACCGCGTCTACGATCGCCGCCGGGTATTCGAGCTGATTCCCAGCTGTGGCTTTCGTATCGATGCTTTCCGCCGCTCGAACATGCTCCCGCTCACGCTCAGCAGCGGTCTCGCCTGGCGCTACACCGATCAGATCGCACGGCTCAACGCGCTGCTCGGCCGCGTCCCGGTGGCGAACCTGATCGCCACCAACCTCGAGGTCGACGCAACCGCGCTGCCGCGGGCCGCCGTCATCGACTTACGGGAGCGCGCCGCCGCGGCGCAGCGCGAGCAGGCTCGCCGCGATCAGGAGCACGCCGGCGAGGAGCGCGAACTGGACCGTCACGTCGCGTGAGCCGCAGTCGCCACGGTCGGATCGCCGGGCTGCCGGATGACGGGTCGCGCGGCTGAGCTGGCCTGAGCCCTGCGACCGCGCGACCCCCCTCTGTTACCAGAGTATTTCGAGCATTTCAGCGTATGTCAGGTTATCCGTGAGCTGTTCCAGCCCGACTTTCGAGCCGAACGCTTCGAGGTTGTCGTTCGTTTCGCTAGCGCCTTCGAAGGTTTTGATGACCTGCGCCGTTCCGCTGCGTTTGAATATCAGTTCCCCGGTCGTCCCAAACGTATTGACCGGCGCGATTTCGCCAATGATCCTGCTGGTCGTTGTTTTGAACGTCACGTGGGACGTTGCGATGCACGTCCCTTCGAGCGTCGCGAATTCCGTGGAGCCGCTGCTTTCGGGTTCGAGCGACAGGCCGGTCTTCGATTTGGCTTCCGCTTCCGCAACCGCGCCCAGTTTCCCCTTGAGGTTGACGCTCACTACTTCGCCCGCGGCACCCGACGGGCTCTTGATTTTGCAGCCCAAGCCGACTAGTTCGCAGCCCGTCAGCTTCGCGACGATTTTGACCACTTCCGTCGGTCCGTTGGTGTCTCCCGCGGCGGAGCCGCCTGTGCACTTGGCCGCCAATTCACCTCCGACTAGCTCGGTCGTGCCGATTTTCGAGGAGAATGTCACTTTTTCGTCCGGGGCCAGTAATGTTCGTTCATAACCACCACCGCGGTTCTGGGTTAAGCAGCCGGGTTCCCAGCCGCCGGAATTCGATCTCACGCAGTTGTAAAACGATGGTGGCGTCGCCTGGGCTGTGGCCACCGCTACTGCGCCGAGCGCGCACGCTGCGAGGAGCAGCGGGCCGAGCCGTCTCATCTGTCTCATCGATATCATCCCCTTCTAAATCCGATTAGCCGATCATGCGGACATTAGGCCCCTGTCCGCTCACAGCCGAAAGCTTGTTGTGTTAGCGAGAATGGAATAGGTGTTTTTGGCGCGGCGGGTGTCGATCCGCGCCGTTTCCGCGCCTTTGTGAATGCTCGCGCCGTTTCCGACTAACGGCCCGCCGTGTGCGCGGTCGGGTTGGGCCCCTACGGCAGCCCGCCACCGCGGCGCAGCGCGAGCAGCCCGGCTGAGAGCAGCAGCAGCGCACCCGCGAGCGCGAACGCGGTCGTCACGTCGCGTGAGCGCGCGACGCTGCCGAGCTGCTCGCCGAGGCGCCGGTAGATCGAGATCAGGCGGCCGCTGTCCTGCGCCGTAAAGGACTGCGCGTGCGAGGCGTTCGCGATGCGCTGCAGTAGTTCCGGGTCCGGCGGCACCGCGATCGGCGGGCCGAAGCCGCTCGGGTTCGGGATCGTCGCGTCCGCGTTGCCGAGCGCGACTGTGTAGATCGGGATCTTGCGTGCGCCGGCTTCCGTGGCGACTTCGACGGGGTCCCGCCCCGCGTTCGCGGCGCCGTCGGAGAGCAGCACGATCGCGCCCGGGCTGCGCACAGTGCGCGGCGGGTCGGCGCCCTGCTTGCCGACGCCCGAGCCGCTCACGCCAGCGCTATTCGCTCCGCCGCCGCTCGTTCCGCCGCCGCTCGTTCCGCCGCTATTCGTTGCGCTGTCGTTCTCGAGCAGGTCGAGCGCGAGCGCGAGCGCGTTGCCGGTCGCGGTCGAGCCGACCGCGGTCTGGGAGTCGACGATGCGCATCACCGCGGCGCGGTCGGCGGTTGGTGCCTGGACGGCGTCGGGCACGCTCGAGAACGCGACCACGCCGACGCGTACCGGCGCCGGCAGTTCGCCCACGAACGCGCTCGCCGCTCGCTCCGCGGCGGCGAGCCGGGTTGGCTGCACGTCGGTCGCCTGCATCGAGCCGGAGTGGTCGAGGACGAGCATCACCGACGCGCGCCCCACGGGCACGCGCACCGTGTGGTGCGGGCGTGCGAGCGCAAGCACGAGCGCGGCGCACGCGAGCAGCAGCAGCGCCGCGGGCAGGTGGCGCAGCCAGCGCGACTCCGCGCGCGCCGCCAGCGCGAGCGTCGAGGCCGCCGGAAAGCGCGCCGCGTAGCGCGTGGAGTGCGCGCGCGCCGCGAGGTAGGCCCAGACGAGCACCGGGATCAGCAGCAGGCCCGCGAGCCAGGCCGGTGCGGCGAAGCTCACGGCCGCACACCGCGCCGTCGTGGAGACGGCGGCTCGGAGTTTGAGCGCGCGCATCGCGCCGCGGGGGGCGGGCCGGCGAAGCTCACCGCAGTCCCCGGCTGAGCTGAAGCAACCAGTCCGCGTCGGTCGAGAGCTCGACGTGCGCGATGCGCAGCCGTCGCAGCTCGCTCGCAAGCCGCGCGCGGCGCTCGGCCTCGAGCGCGGCGAAGCGCCGCCGGATGCGGGCGCTGGAGGTGTCGACCTCGACCCGCGCGCCGCTCTCGGGATCGACGACCGCGAGGCGCCCGACCTTGGGCAGCTCGCGCTCGCGCGGATCGCCGACCTCGAGCGCGAGCACCGCGTGGCGCGCGCGCAGGCGGCCGAGCGCGGAGCTCCACGCGTGCTGGTCGCGGAAATCGGAGATCACCGCGACGAGCCCCGGCTGGCGCGCGACCTTCGCGATCCGCGCGAGCGCGTGCGCGAGCGCGAGCGGCTCCGCGCAGCCATCGCGCGCGACGCCTTCCGCGAGCACTCGCCGCAGGGTCGCTAGCGCGGGTCGCGAGGAGCGCGGGGGCAGTAGCCGCGGCGGACCCTCCGCGCCGAAAGTGAGCACGCCGAGGCCACCGCCGCGGCGGATCGCGAGTCGTCCGAGCACCAGCGCGGCGCCCTCCGCGACATCGGCCTTCAGCCGCCGCGCCGTCCCGAACGCCATCGAGGGCGAGACGTCGATCACGAGCCACGTCGTCAGCGCGCGCTCGGGCACGTGCAGGCGCACATGCGCAACGCCACCCGTGCGCGCCGTCGCCGCGGGATCGATATGGCGCACGTCGTCGCCCGCGCGGTACGGCCGCAGCTGCGCGAGCTCGGTCCCCGCGCCGACGCCCGCGGCGCGTCCGTCGCCGGGCAGCTGGCGCGCAGCGCGGCGCACCAGCGCGAGCTCGAGCGCGTCGAGCAGCGCGCGCGGCATCGGCCCCGGCCCCTGCCGCGCCGCGGGCGGCGCCAGCGCGGGACGAGCGGGGGAGGGGTCCGCGCGGCGCCGGCGCCGGGTCTTCTTGTCGGGCTCGTGCGCGGGGATGCGCAGGTGCGTACTCGCAGGACTCACGCCGCGCGCTCCTCGCGACGGATGTGGTCGGAGGCGGGCGCCGGGACGGCTTCGAGCACGCGCGCGAGCACCGCGTCGGCGTCGACGTTCTCGCCGAGCGCGTCGTAGGAGAGCACGATGCGGTGGCGCAGCACGTCGGGCGCGAGGTCGCGGATGTCCTCGGCGACGACGTGGCGGCGTCCGCGGAACAGCGCGAGTACGCGCGCGGCCGCGACCAGCCCGATCGGCCCGCGCGGGCTCGCGCCGAACTCGATCAGCGGCGCGAGCTCGGCGAGCCCGTGCGCCGCGGGGTCGCGCGTCGCGGCGGCGAGCGCGACCGCGTAGCGGATGATCTCGCGATCGACGAGCACCTCGCGGACCGTCTCCGCGTAGCGCTCGAGATCGGCGAGCGTGAGCCGCTCGCGCACCGCCGCCGGCGCGAGCAGGCTGCGCCCGACGACCGCGGCCTCCTCCTCGGACGAGGGGTAGTCGACGAGGATCTTCATCAGGAAGCGGTCGAGCTGCGCCTCGGGCAGCGCGTAGGTGCCCTCGGACTCGATCGGGTTCTGCGTGGCCATTACCAGGAACGGCCGCGGCACCGGATGCGAGACGCCCGCGATCGTGACCTGCTGCTCCTGCATCACCTCCAGCAGCGCCGACTGCACCTTCGCGGGCGCGCGGTTGATCTCGTCGGCGAGCAGGAAGTTCGTCATCACCGGGCCCAGCTCGGTGTCGAAGCGGCCACTGTCCGGGCGGTAGACGCGCGTGCCGACGAGGTCCGCGGGCACCAGGTCGGGCGTGAACTGCACGCGGTTGAACGTGCCGCCGAGGACCTGCGCGAGCGTCTTCAGCGTGAGCGTCTTCGCGAGGCCCGGGACACCCTCGAGCAGCACGTGCCCGCCCGCGAGCAGACTCACGAGCAGCCGCTCGAGCATCGCGTCCTGTCCGACGATCACGCGCCGGATCTCCGAGAGCGCCTCGCGCAGGGCGGCGCCGGGCTCGTCGGAGGGAAGGTCCTCATCGATTGCCGTCATGTGTGTTCTCTCTTTCGTGGTTTCAAATGAGCCTGCCGAACCAGCTGAGCGACAGCGCGCTGCCGAGCAGCAGCAGCGCGAGGCCCGCGCCGAGGAAGTAGGGGGTGAGATCGCGGCGTTCGCTGCGGTGGCTTAGTCGCGCGCTGAGCTGCTTGTAGATCGCGCTCAGGTGCCCCGCGTCGGCCGCCGTGTACGCGCGCCCGCCGGAGAGCGCGGCGACCTGCGCGAGCTCGCGCGACTGCACCGGGACGGGGATCGTCGCGGACCCCCTGCCGTCGCGGTGGCGCACCGAGATCGTGCCGCTCGGGGTGCCGACGGCGACGGTGAAGACGGGGATGTGCAGGCGCCGCGCGGCGCGCGCCGCGGCGAACGGGTCGTCGCCGCTGGTCGATCCCCCATCGGAGAGCAGCACGATCGCGGCCGCCGACTTCGCGTTCGCGCCGCCAAGCGCGCTGGGGCCGCCGCCGCTCGTGCGGCCGCCGCCCGCTTCGCCGCCGCCCGCTTCGCCGCCGCTTGTGCCGCCGCCGCTTGTGCCGCCGCCGCCCGTTCCGCCGAGCGCGCCGCTCGCCTGCGCGCTGCCCGGGTCGGCGGCGGGTCGCAGAATCGCGAGCGCGGCTTGCACGGCGCTCCCGACCGCGGTGCCGCCGCCGATGCGCAACCGTCCCAGCGCTTCGATCGCCGCGCGGTGGTTGGCGGTCGGTGTCGCGAGCAGCTGGGGCGCTTGGTTGAACTGCATCACGCCGACCGCGACCCCCGCGGGGACGCCCTCGACGAAGTCGTCCGCGGCGCGCTGTGCGGCGGCCGCGCGACTCGGCAGCACGTCGCGGGACTGCATCGAGCCGCTCATGTCGAGTGCGAGCATCGTCTGCAGGTGTTCGACGACGCGTGAGACCGTCATCCGCGGCTTCGCGGCCGCGATCACGAGCAGCGCGAGCGTCAGCGCGAAGGCCGCGATCGGCGCGTGGCGTCGCCAGCGCGGGGAGTCGGGCAGCGCGGACGGCGTCATCCGCGGCGCCGCGAACGCCGCCAGCGCGAGGCGCCGCGTGCGCTGGCGGCTGACGTACCAAGCCGCGAGCGCGGGGAGCGCGAGCAGGCACAGCAGCAGCAGCGGCGTCCCGAAGCTCATCCGCGCGGTGGCATCCCGGAGCTCATCTGCGGCGACGTTAGAAGTGTGCGCTTAGTGTTGTGTAAAGGGACACCTCACGAGCCTGCCCGCAAGCGCGCGCGCAGTCGGAGACAATGCCTCTCAATAAATAGGCAGAGACTCCTATTTGGGCTAGCTTTGGGCGATGTCGATCGGTGACGGCGTTCGGGCCGCCGCGCGCGGCGTCTCGATGGAGAGCGCCGCCGCGGCCCAAGCTCAGAGAGTCCCGGCGCGCGCACGCGAGCGCGCGCCGATCGCGCTGAGCCTCGGCCTCTCGCGCTGGACGGGGTACGCGTGGGGGGCAGTCGCCGCGACCGCCGCCTTCATCGGGATGACCTGGTGGTGGCTGACCCAGAATCACACGATCCCGATCTACGACGCCGGCAATCACCTGGAAGTCGCGTTTCAGTTCCGCAACATGATCCGCTCCGGCAACCTGCTCGGGCCATTCGAATTCGTGTCGGTCTATCCGCCGCTCGGACATCTCGTGGGCACGCTCGGCGCGTTCGTCGGCGGCGTCAACCTCGCGGCGCCGATCATCGCGAACAACCTCGTCTTCGTCTCGCTGCTCGCGCTGGGCAGCTATCGCACCGGGCGGCTCCTGTTCGGATCGGCCGCGGGCATGCTCGCGGTGATCTTCGTGCTCGCCTCGCCGCTGCTGATCGAGAACCTCCACGTCTTCATGCTCGATCCCCCGCTCACCGCGCTCGTCGCGGTCTCGATCTGGCTGTTGCTCGCGAGCGAGGACTTCGCTCGCGCCGACGTCGCCGCCTGCGCGGGGCTCGCCGCCGGCGCCGGAATGCTCATCAAGGTCCAGTTCGCGCTCGCCATCGTGAGCCTCGTGCTCATCATGCTGCTGTTCGGAGGCTGGCGCAACGTGCGCGGGTTCGCGATCTTCCTCGCCGTCGCCGCGGTCGTCGGGGCTCCCTGGTACCTCGATCACCTCTCGCTGCTCAGCTCGATGCTCGAAGTCGCCAGCGCCCATCCCTCGAACACATCGCTCGCGGTGCCGCCTCCGCCGGGGAACATCCCACCGACGCTGACGATCACGAACTTCCTCTGGTACCTCTGGAGCATCCTCAACCTGCAACTGCTCGTGCCGCTGTTCCTGCTCGCCGCCGGCGGGACGCTGTGGATGGTCCTCACGCTCGCGCGCGGTCGCGGGATGTCTGGCGGGCGGGGCGAGGACGCGCGGCGCACACCCGACCTAGCGCCCGTCGCGGGGCGCCACGAGGCGCCGCCCGCGCGTCACGGCGGCCGACGCCGCGCCGGCGGCGTCGGCGCGGCGATGCAGCGTCACCTGCGCCTGGAGTTGATGATCGCGGGCTTCTTGACGTGGCTGATCCTCACGCTCACCCCGCATCACGACGTTCGCTACGGCATGCCGCTGCTCGCCTACGTCGCCGTCGTCGCCACCGGATGGATCGTCTTCCTCCCGCGCGCGCCGCGCTACGCGGCGATCGCGTTGCTCGTGCTGGGAGTCTCGATCAACACGCTAGGCGTCACCTTCGGGGTCGGTCGTGAAAGAACGATCGCATTGGCCAGTCCGCCGCCGAGCACCCAACAGCTCCCCGACCGCATCATCCTCTATGCGAGCACCGGCTTCCTCAGCGCCGGGCCGAGCCGCGACGGCGACGTGCCGGGCCTGTTGGAAGCCCTTCATCGCAACGGGGTTCGCACCGTCACGTGGAGCTTCGCACAGAGCCGCCTCGCGGAATTCTCCTTCGAAGGGCTCTTACCGCTCGCGCGAATCGCCGGTCTCGAAGCGGTGATCGCCCGCAAACTCGAATTCAGCAGCTCGCCCGAAATTGCGACGCTGATCCACGAACCGATCGCCGCGCACGCCCCGCCGACGTGTACGCGGGTGAAAGAAATCAGCGAAGTGTGGGTCAATCGCTACGAGACCGCCGTCACCGGCGTGTGGATCGCTCGCTTCGATCCCGCCGCCGGCAAGATCGCGCTCTACTGCCCCACGCGCCAGCCGCAGTACTACGACGTCGGAAAGGTCTGAAAGCCGGTACCGAGCCAGACGGCATTGGCGGCATTGGCTCACGCCGCGACCCGCCACGCAGTCGCGCAGTGGATTCGGCCTAGGCGCGTCGCGCGCGCTTGCGCAGCCGCTCCAGCTCGCGCCACGGTCGCGTGTTTGCGACGTCCGCCGCGCTCAGCCAGCCGCGGCGCGCCGTGAGCACTCCCCAGCGCATGTTCGCGAGCGTCGCCACGCGGTGCGCGTCGGAGTCGATCGCGATCCCGACCCCCGCCGCGACCGCCGCGCGCGCGTGCGTCTCGGAGAGGTCGCGGCGGTCGGGGTTCGCGTTGACCTCCAGCAGCGTGCCCGTCCGCGCCGCCGCCGCGAAGAGCTCCTGCAGGTCCACCGCGTAGGGCTCGCGCCGCTCGATCAGGCGCCCCGTGGGATGGCCGATCGCATCGACCAACGGATGCTCGATCGCCGCGACCATCCGCTCGGTCATCCGCTGCTCGCCGATCCCGAACGCCGTGTGCACGCTCGCCACGACCCAGTCGAGCTCCTCCAGCAGCTCATCCTCATAGTCCAGCGACCCGTCCGGCAGGATGTTCACCTCGCTGCCCGCGAGCAGCTGGATGCCGTCGATGCCCGCGTCGATCTCCGCGATCCGTGCGATCTGCCGCCGCAGCTCGTCGGGGGAGACGTCGTTGCCGAAGCCGTGCGAGGCCGAATGGTCGGTGATCGCGAGGTACTCATAGCCGCGCGCGCGCGCCGCGAGCGCCATCTCCGCGATCGTCGCCTTGCCGTCGGAGGCGACCGTGTGGCAGTGCAGGTCGCCGCGGATGTCCGCGAGCTCGATCAGGTTGGGCAGGCCCGCGGGCTGCTCCCCACTCGCGTCCCCGCGCCCGCTCGCCGCCTCCAGCTCGCCGCGGTTCTCGCGCAGCTCCGGCTCGATGTAGGGCAGCGCGAGCAGCTCGTACACCTCGGCCTCGCTCGCGCAGGTGCGCGAGGCGCCGCTCGCGTCATCGAGGACGCCGTACTCGGAGACGTGCCGACCGCCGCGCACCGCGTACGCGCGCAGTGCCGCGTTGTGCGCCGCGGAGCCCGTGAAGTGCTGCAGCAGGTTCCCCAGCTGTGCCGGCGCCGCGATTCGCAGGTCGACCGCGACGCCCGAGTGCGTGCGTCCCCGCGCGCCCGCCTCGCCGCGCGCGGAGACCGCCTCGATCTGCTCGAGCCCCGCCAGCGCGCCCGCCAGCGCGAGCGGGTCCGCAGTCGTCGCGACGAGGTCGAGATCCTTCACGCTCTCCGCGCCGCGCCGCGCCGAGCCCGCGATCAGCACCTGCGCGTCCTGCGCGCCCCCCGCGCGCAGACCCGCCGCGAGGGTCTCGCCGAGCTCGAGCGCCGCCGGCAGCAGCAGGCGCCGCGCGCGCCGCGGCATGCCCAGTGCGCCGATGCCGGCCGCTCCATCCCCGTTCCCGTCCGCGTCCGCGTCCAGCTCCGCGAGCGCCGCGAGCACGCTCGCCTCGAACTTCGGGCCCAGGCGCTTCACGGTGCGCAAACGCTGTCCCAGCGCCGCCGCGCGCAGCTCCTCCAGCGAGGCGATGCCGAGCTCCTCGTGCAGCAGCCGCGCGCGCTTCGGTCCGAGGCCCGGCAACCGCGTCAGCGCGATCAGGCCCGGCGGGAACTGCGCGCGCAGGCGCTCCGCCGCCGGGATCGTGCCGGTCTCCAGCAGCGCCACGATCTTCTCCCGCAGCGTCTTGCCGATCCCCGGTAGCTCGCTCGCGCGGCCCGCGCGCGCGAGCGCCGCAACCGATACCGCCGCCTCGCGCACCGTCCTCGCCGCCGTCCGGTACGCGACCACGCGGTGCACGATCGCGCCGTCCAGCTCGTACAGATCCCCCAGTTCCTCGAGGGCGTCCGCGATCGCTGCATTGGGGAGGTCCGGCATCGTCGTGCTCTAGGGTACGTGGCCTGCATGGACGGCATCGCCTGGCTGATACTGCCCACCTACAACGAGGCCGAGAACATCGAGGCGATCGTGCTCGCCGCCGCCGACGCGCTCGCGCGCGCCCCCTGCGAGGGCTTCCGCGTGCTCGTCGTCGACGACGGCTCCCCCGACGGAACCGGCCGCATCGCGGACCGACTCGCGACCGAGCACCCCTGGGTCCAGGTGCTCCATCGCACCCGCAAGGAAGGCATCGGCCCCGCCTACCTCGCCGGCTTTAGCCACGCCCTCGCGCACGGCGCCGCGTTCGTGCTCGAGATGGACTCCGACTTCTCCCACGACCCCGCCGACCTCGCGCGCCTCCTGCAAGCCGTCGCCGACGGCGCCGACCTCGCGCTCGGCTCGCGCTACGTGCCCGGCGGCGGTGTCACCGACTGGGGCCTGCTGCGTCGCCTGATCAGCGAGGGCGGCTCCACCTACGCGCGGCTCGTCCTCGGTCTGCGCGTGCGCGACCTCACCGGCGGCTTCAAGTGCTTCCGCCGCGACGTCCTGCAGGCGATCCACTTCGACGGCGTCCGCTCGCAGGGCTACGCCTTCCAGGTCGAGCTCACCTACCGCGCCGTCCGCGCCGGCTTCCACGTCGTCGAGGTCCCCATCGTCTTCCGCGACCGCCAGCGCGGGCAGAGCAAGATGTCCTGGCACATCGCCGCCGAGGCCATGTGGCTCGTCCCGCAGCTGCGCATCGGACGCCAGCCGCCGCCTGTCGCCGCGCCCGAGTCGGCCGCGCGCCCCGCGGACACCACGCGCGCGGAGGACAGGCCCTTTACTTTGTATAGTGAGAGGTAGTCGGTCCCGGCTGGGCGATCAGCGCGGGAGTCGCCCAAGCGCAGCGCAATGGCCCCACAAGCCGAGGAAGGGAGCTTTCCCATGTCAGGCAATCTGAGTGAAGTCACCGACGCCAACTTCCAGGCCGAGGTCATCGAATCCGAAAAGCCCGTGCTCGTCGACTTCTGGGCGCCCTGGTGCGGTCCCTGCCGCGTCGTCGCGCCGGTGCTCGAGGAGATCGCGCAGGAGCGCCCCGATCTGCGCATCGTCAAGCTCAACGTCGACGAGAACCAGCAGACCGCCGCGAGCTTCCAGGTCCTCTCGATCCCGACCATGATCCTCTTCAAGGCCGGCCAGCCCGTCAAGACCGTCGTCGGCGCCTACCCCAAGAAGAAGATCGAGGCCGAGCTCCAGCCCGTCCTCGCGTAGCGGGCTGGTCGCCGCGCGCTCGGCGCGGGCAAAAGCAGGGGGGTCGCCGCGCCGCGCGCTCGGCGCGGGCAAAGCAGGCGGGTAGCCGCGCCGCGCGCCCGGCGCGAGCAAAAGCAGGCCGGTCGCCGTCACCGCTCGCGTCGCGCTCCGCGCAGTCGGAGACATTCGGCGTTCCGGCGCGGTAGGGGATTACTTGTGCGTATGCGCCAAATCGGGGCGCGTCATCCGGGCTCCGGGATGAGCGCTGCGAGGGCGCGGATATGGTTCGCCGCGTGCAGGGCGAACCACCTCTCCAGCAAATCGCGAGCGATCCGCTGCGGCGCCCTCTTGGCCTTGGCCGGCGCGCATCTGTCGGCCACGCGGCGCGGGCAGCGATCCTCACCCTGGCGCCGATCCTACTCGTCGGCACGCTCGCATGGCCGATGCTATTCACACATGCCGGATTCAACGAAGACTGGATCCACCATCTCTGGTTCGTGTGGAATCAGAGCCTCGCGCTTCGCGACAATCACGAGCCGACGTTCTTTATTAACTACACTCACTCCGTCTTCTATCCCGAGTACGCGTTTTACGGGGCGACTCTCTATGTGATCGTTGGGTCCTTGTCACTCGCCTTGGGCGACGCGCCGACCGTGGCATACGTCGTGGCCTATCTGCTCGGTTTCGCGATCTCCTACGGCGGCTGGTACTGGATGGCTCGCATGGCCGGTCTGCGCGGCTGGTGGGCGCATGTGCCCGGCGTGATCTTTATCACCTCCGCGTACTATCTCACCTTGGTATACGCGCGCGGGGACCTCCCGGAGTTCACGGGCGTATCCACGATCCCGCTGCTGATCGCGTCGGCGCTGAGCGTCCTGCGCGCCCGGCGGCTGCGCGGATGGCCCGCGCTGGCGCTGGCCGGCAGCGCCGTCGTCTTCTTCGGCAGTCACAGCCTCACCATCCTTTGGGGTTGCACGTCGATGGCGCTGGTGAGCCTCGCGGTCGTCGTATACATCCCCGCGGCTCGGCGCTTGCTCACGCGCCGTGGCGTGCTGCGCGTGGCCAGCTTGGTGATTCCGGCAGCATTGGTCAGCGCGTGGTTCCTGCTGCCGGCAATCGTCTACCAGTCGCATACCGATATCAGCAACAAATACCCGTTTTGGCGACTCGTCGCGAAATCGACCTCCTATCTGGTATCGGCTGAAAACCTGTTTGCGATATCTCGCGTGTCGGCCGTCTCGCCCGCCAGTGAGTTTGTGCTTTCGCTCCCGATTCTGGCAATGGCTTGGGCGCTGATCAGCATCCTCGTCTGCTGGCGCGCAAGGCTGTGGGGAATGTGGGCGAAGGCGCTGCTGGTCTTCGTGGGCGTCGGATTTGTCGTGACCATCGTCATGACGCATACCGGAATCATTCTGGCATTGCCGCGACCGTACGCGATGATCCAGTACACATACCGGCTCGAGAGTTACATCATGCTGGCCACCAGCGGTGCCGTCCTCGCGGGCCTTGCCGCGCTGCGCAAGGGCACGCGCCGCGTCCAGGCGTGGACCTGGGTGCTGGCTCCAATTCTGATCGTAGCGATCGTCGGCGCGATTCAGCAAACGGACGCCTATCCTCGCTACGGAGGCAATCGCGAAGTCGCTGTCGAATCCAGCACGCGCGTGCCGCCTCGCGAAATCAGCTTGACCGATTACACCGACGCCCACCTGCCGACACTCGCGGATCCCAACGGACGGCCCGCGGAAGTGAATTTCTCCGCGGCCAGCGTCCATGACAACCGCGCCAGCACGGTCGTACACCTGCAGCCCGGGCAGCTCGTCTATAGCGATATCGCCGCCGGTCCCGAAATCGTGCACGTCACTGGCGCGAAGATCGTCGGCCGCGACCCCGAAGACAACGACGTGCTCGAGATCGCTCCCGGCAACGGCGCGCCCGCGAGCCGCGGCGCGAGCGGCAAGGCGCGCGCCAAGTCCGCGCACACCGAGACGATCTCGCTGAGCACCGCGAGCACACTGCCCCTGGTCTTGGGTCGCGTCCTCTCGCTGGCGGGGCTGGCGCTCCTCATCGGTGTCTTCGGGGCGCTCGCCGCCCGCCGCCTCTTCGCGAGCACGGACGAGCGGGGTGTGCGCGCGCGCTAGCTGCGCGCGGCGCGGCGCAACGCGATGCCGAGCGACATGCCGTCGATGCTCACCTGCTCGCGGTGCATTGCCGCGACGTCGCCGCCGTCCTCGAACGAGAGCTCGCGCGCCAGCAGCTCGCCGGTGAGACGCCCGCTGTGCTCGACCGCGGCTTCGATCAGCGCCGCGTCGCCGCAGAGGCGCAGCTCGATGCGGTCCTCGATCGCCAGGCCCGCATTCTTGCGCGCGCTCTGCACCGCATGCACGATCTCTCGCGCCAGCCCATCGCGACGCAGATCGTCGTCGATCGCTAGATCCAGCGCCACCGCGTGGGCTCCCTCACGCTCGACGCTATAGCCCTCGGGGGCCCGCAAAGTGAGAATCACGTCCTCCGGCGCGAGCATGTGCTCGCGACCGGCGATCGATATGCCGAGGAGCGTCGCGGAGCTCCCCCGTGGCGCATCGCCGGGCCCATCGCTCCCGCCGGGCTCCGTCTCGTGGCCTTCGCCGTCTCTCGTCGCCGCGGCGACGAGAGCGGGGTCCAGCGCCGCGATCGCCTCTGCGACGAGCGGCATGTCCTTGCCGAACAGCGGGCCGAGGCGGCGGTAGTTGGGCTTCACCTCGTAGTGGCCGAGCTCGCGTGTGTCGGTTACGAATCGCACCTCGCGTACGTTGAGCTCGTCGCGCACGACCTCCATCAGTCGCTCGATCGCCTCGCGCTCGCGACCGCTCGCCACGACGACGGCCTCGTGCAGCGGTTGGCGCACCTTGATCTTGGCCTGCCCGCGCGCGCGCAGGCCGAGGCGGACGGTCTCACGGGCGATCGCCATCGCGCGCTCGAGCTCCGCGTCGGACTCCTCCGCGGTGGGGAAGTCGCATAGATGCACGCTCGCGAGCGTCCCGTCGAGGTTGTCATAGATCTCGTCGGCCGCGAACGGGCAGAAGGGCGCGAGCAGCTTCGCGATCGTCACAAGGCACCAGTGCAACGTCTGGAACGCCCGCGGGTCGCCATCCCAGAAGCGCCGCCGCGAGCGGCGCACGTACCAGTTCGAGAGCTCGTCCACCAGCTCGGCGATCGCGCGCCCCGCGGCGGTCGCGTCATAGGCGTCGAGGTGCGCGGTCACGAGCCGCACCGTCGAGGCGGTGCGCGAGCGCGCCCAGCGGTCGAGGTCCGCGTCGGGCGAGCCGGCGTCCGCGGCGGGGCTGCTCCGGCAAGCGACCGCGCTCAGCGCCTCCTCGTTGGCGTGCGCGTAGAGGACATAGAAGAAATAGGTGCTCCAGAGCTGCTTGAGGAACAGGCGCACACCGTCGCCGATCGCCTCGCGCGAGAAGCGATAGCCGTCCCAGGGTTGCTTTGAGGTGAAGAAGTACCACCGAAACGCGTCCGCGCCGTAGTCCTCGATCACCTGCCACGGCTCGACCGTGTTGCCTTTCGACTTCGACATCTTCTGACCGCTCGCGTCGAGGATCAGCCCGAGGCACACCACGTTGCGGTAGGGCGCGGTGTCGAACAGCAGGGTGGAGACCGCGAGCAGCGAGTAGAACCAGCCGCGCGTCTGGTCGAGCGCCTCGCAGACGAAATCCGCCGGGAAGCGCTCGCGGAAGCCCTGCTCGTGCTCGAACGGCGCGTGATGCTGAGCGAACGGCATCGCGCCCGAGTCGAACCAGACGTCGATCACCTCGGGCACCCGGCGCATCGGCCGCCCGCAGCTCTGGCCCTCCTCGCGATCGGCATCCGCTGCCAGATTTGCGCGATCGGCGTGCGGGCAGGGGAATTCGATCTCGTCGACGTACGGGCGATGGTGATCGGCCAGCGACTGGCCCGAGCGCTCCTGCAGCTCGGCGAAAGAGCCGATCGTGTGCACGTGGCCATCCGCGCAGCGCCATACCGGCAGCGGCGTGCCCCAGTAGCGCTCCCGTGAGAGCGCCCAATCGACGTTGTTCTGCAGCCAGTCGCCGAAGCGGCCGTGCTTGATGTGCGGCGGGTGCCAGGCAACCGTCTCGTTCGCGGCGAGCATCCGCTCGCGCACGGCCGTCGTGCGGATGTACCAGCTCGCCTTCGCGTAGTAGATCAGCGGCGTCCCGCAGCGCCAGCAGTGCGGATAGCTGTGCTCGTAGGCGCTCGCCCGAAACAGCAGCCCGTGGCGCTCGAGGTCCGCGATCAACTCCTCGCTCAGCGCCGGGTCCTTGACGTAGCGTCCCGCGTAGGAGCCCCCGTCGCGGCTGCGCACGCGCTCGTCGTAGGTCCCGTCCCGTCTGACCGGATTGAAGAGCGTCCGCGGCTCGGTCGGATCGAAGAGGCCGTTGGCCCGCGCGGCGTCGAAGTCGTCCTCGCCAAAGGCCGGCGCGAGGTGCACGAGGCCCGTACCGTCCGCCGTCGTCACGAAATCGCCGGCGACGATCGGAAACGCGGCGGGCTCACCCGTCGCGAAGATCGGCCCCTCGTAGGAGAGCTCCAGCAGCGCACTGCCGGGAAAGCGGTCGAGGATCTCCGCCTCCTGGCCCAGCACCTGCTCCACCAGCGCCGCCGCGAGGATCAGCGTCTCACCGCGGTATTCGGCGCGGACGTACTCGATCGCGGGCCCGACCGCGACCGCGACGTTGCCCGGAAGCGTCCACGGCGTCGTCGTCCAGACCAGCAGCGCATCGCCCGCTCGCAGCGGGCTCTCGCTCGGCCCCCGAGCGCCGCTGCCGCAGTCGCGCGCAGCGTTCGCGCCAACGGGCTCCTCGCGCCGCGCCGCGGGTACCCGCAGCGGCAGGCGCACATAGACCGACGGATCGACGACGTCCTTGTAGCCGAGCGCGACCTCGTGCGATGAGAGCGCGGTGCCGCAGCGCGTGCAGTACGGCACGACCTTGTGCCCCTCGTAGAGCAGCCCCTCGCGGTCGATCGCCGCGAGCGCCCACCACACCGACTCGATGTAGGACTCGTCCAGCGTGCGATAGGCGCCGTCGAGGTCGATCCAGAAGCCGATCCGCTCGGTGAGGCGGTTCCACTCCTCCAGGTAGGTGAACACCGACTCGCGGCACTTCGCGTTGAACCGCTCGATCCCGTAGTCCTCGATCTCGGCCTTCGAGGAGATCCCCAGCTGCTGCTCGACCGCGATCTCCACCGGCAGCCCGTGGCAGTCCCAGCCGCCCTTGCGCTCGACGCGATACCCGCGCATCGTCTTGTAGCGGGGGTAGATGTCCTTGAAGACGCGCGAGAGCACGTGGTGGGAGCCCGGGCGGCCGTTGGCGGTGGGGGGGCCCTCGTAGAAGACCCACGACTCGGCGTCCGCGCGAATCCGCAGCGACTGCGCGAAGACGTCGCGCTCGCGCCAGCGCCGCATCACCTCCTCCTCCATCGCCGGCAGCGCCTGCTGGGGATCGACCTTGCGCGGAGGGATCAGTGGGTGTCGCTCCAGCGTCGGCACGGGCGGCTCATTGTAGGCGGCGCGCAATCGCGGCGGTTAGGCGGCGCACGGCGCGCGCGTCGAGCAGAAACGCCCCACGCGCCTGCCGCGCCCGCGGAGTCGAAAACGATGCTTCCAAACTCTAGGATTCACGCAAACGCCGAGTTACCATCGAGCGCATGGCCCAGACCGCCGCGCACGATCACAGCAGCGCCTACCTTGCCGCGGCGGCGCGCCTCGCGAGTGCAATCGATGCGACCCAGGTGGACGCGATGGCGCGCGGTCTCGCGGCGGTGCGCGAGCGGGGCGGGCGGCTCTTCATCCTGGGGGTCGGCGGGGGTGCGGGCCACGCTTCGCATGCGGTGAACGACTTCCGCAAGCTCTGTCTGATCGAGAGCTACGCGCCGACCGACAACGTCTCGGAGCTGACGGCGCGCGTCAACGACGATGGCTGGGATACGTCGCTGAGCGCGTGGCTGCAGGTCTCGCGTCTGGCGCCGCGCGACGCGCTGCTCGTCTTCTCGGTCGGCGGGGGCTCGCGCGAGCGCGGCGTTTCGGTCAACCTCGTCAATGCGATGGAGTCGGCGTGCGAGGCCGGCGCCAGCGTCTACGGCATCGCGGGCGCGCCGGGCGGCGCCTTGGCCGAGCTTGCCGACGTCGCGATCCTGTTGGAGCCGCCGCCGGAGCTGCGCACGCCGCTCGTCGAGTCCTTCCAAGCGGTCGTGTGGCACGCGCTCGTATCGCACCCCGTGCTCGCCGCGAGGCGGGCGCACTGGGAGTCGCTCGCCGCCAGCGCGACGCGGTGAGCGACTCGGCCGACGCGGTGAGCGGCGCGGCCGCCGTCTTCCTCGACCGCGACGGCGTGCTCAACGAGCTCGTCCGCGACCCGGTCTCCGGCGCGCCCGAGTCGCCGTTGGCGGTTTACGACGTGTGTTTGGTGGACGGAGTCGGTGCCGCGCTCGCGCGCCTGCAGCGGGCGGGCTTCATCCTCGTGTGCGCCTCCAACCAGCCCGCGGCCGCGAAGGGGACGGTCTCGCTCGGGCAGCTGCGCGCGGTGCACGCGCGCGTCTTGGAACTGCTGGCGCGCGAAGGAGTTCACCTAGCTGCATCGCGTCTTTGTCTGCACCATCCCGCGGGCGCCGTGCCTGAGCTGTCGGGCCCGTGTTCCTGTCGTAAGCCCGCACCGGGGATGCTGCTCGACGCCGCGCTCACACTGGGGCTCGACCTGCGCGCGGCGTGGATGGTGGGCGACACGGATGCCGACGTGGGTGCGGGCCGGGCCGCGGGCGTCAGGACGGTGCTGATCGATTACCCCGGTAGCGCACACAAGCGCAAGGGGAGCTCGCAAGCGGATATACGCGCGCCAAACATCACGCTCGCCGTCGCGCGGATGCTCGAAGTCGGCTCACGCGAGTCGGAGACAGTTGCGCGGGCAAGACACGTGTAAGAGGCTCGAAGAAGGCAGCAAAATAACCGTATGGGACGTGGTGAAAGAGAAACATTTAGGCAAAAATAGTTAGGTTGGTATGGTTGCTCTCGGTGGGAGTGACCTCGTGCTAGATCAGATCTCGACACGCATATTCGCCGACGGCGCCGATCTCGAGGGCATCCTGTCGCTCGCGGCCGATCCGCGTATCAGTGGTTTCACTACGAACCCCACGCTGATGCGCAAGGCCGGTCTTACGCGCTACGCGGAGTTTGCACAGAGTCTCCTCGAGCAAGTGACAAGTCACCCGGTCTCCTTCGAGGTGTTTGCGGACGATCCCGAGGAGATCAGACGTCAAGCCCACCTCATCGCCGGATGGGGTGAGAACGTGTACGTCAAGGTGCCGATCACGACCACTCGAGGCGAGCCGCTCGCGGCACTCATTCGCGAGCTCTCCGAGGGTGGCATAAAAGTCAACGTCACCGCGCTGTTCACCACCGCGCAGGTGGAGCTGATCGCGGCGGCGGTGGCCGACGGGGCTCCCTCCTGTATCTCGGTCTTCGCGGGGCGGATCGCGGACGCCGGCGTCGACCCGGTGCCGATCATGGTGCGCTCGCTGGAGATCATGGAGCAGGCGCCGCAGTCCGAACTGATCTGGGCCTCGCCGCGCGAGATACTCAACCTCGTGCAGGCCGATCGGATCGGCTGTCACATAATCACGGTCACGCACGACCTCCTGAAGAAGCTCGACTGTCTCGGCAAGAGCCTCGAGCAGTACTCACTGGAGACGGTGCGCATGTTCCACGACGACGCGGTCGCGGCGGGCTTCACGCTCTAGCTGATGACGCGCACGGGTAAGCTTGGGTGCCGGTGCGCGGATCGCTGCGAGACGCTGCGATGAGGAGTCTGAGCGCTCGACGGGCGTGCATCACGGGCGGCGCCGGCTTCATCGGCAGTAATCTCGCCGATCGCCTGCTGGCCGCGGGGGTGCAGATAACGATCCTCGATGACTTTCGTAGCGGCCGGCGAGAGTTCCTAGCCGGCGCGCTGCGCGATTCCGGGGCGAGGCTGGTCGAGGGCGACGTGCTCGATCCCGCGGCGCTCGCGGAGGCGATCGACGGCTGCGACCTGGTTTTTCACCTGCAGGCGAACGCCGACGTTCGCCGCGGGCTCGAGCATCCGCGGCGCGACCTCGAACAAAATACGCTTGCCACCGCGGGCCTCTTGGAGGCGATGCGAGCGGGCGGGGTCGCGCGCATCGTGTTCGCGTCCACGGGCTCGGTCTATGGCGAGCCCAGCGTGTTCCCGACACCCGAGGACGCGCCGTTCCCGATCCAGACCTCCCTCTACGCGGCCTCCAAGCTCGCCGGGGAGGCCCTGATCGCGGCCTACGCCGCCGGCTATGGCTTCAGCGGCGTGATCTGCCGGCTCGTCTCGATTCTCGGGGAGCGCTACACGCACGGGCATCTGTTCGACTTCTATCGCGCGCTCAAGCGCGATCCGACCTCGCTGCGTGTTCTCGGCAACGGTCGCCAGGAGAAGTCCTACCTCTATGTGCAGGACTGCATCGACGGGCTGCTGGCGGCGGCCGAGTGCCACTACGACCAGCCGGGGGCGCACGTCTACAACCTGGGCACCGACGAGACGATCGTCGTCGATGACTCGATTCGGATCCTGCTCGACCATCTCTCGCTCGAGCCGCGGGTGCAGTACAGCGGGGGTCCACGCGGTTGGGTGGGGGATAGCCCTTTGATTCGACTCGACACGACGCGCATGCGCGCGCTCGGGTGGGAGCCGCGGGTGCCGATCAGGCAGGGGATCGAGCGCACGCTGCGGTGGTTCGATGCAAACGAGGACGCGTGGCGTGAGCCGCCCGCGGGCGCGCCCGCGGGCTCCGATCCCGTGAAGCTGGTGGCGCCGCGATGAGCGTGATCTTCAGCCGCGCCCCGCTGCGGATCTCGCTCGGCGGCGGCGGGACCGATCTGCCGTCCTACTACGGCGAGCACGGCGGCTTCCTCGTCTCCGCGGCGATCGACAAGTACGTGTACATGCTCACGCACACCGTCTTTCAGCGGCGCTACCGGATGAAGTACTCGGAGCTCGAGGAGGTCGACGAGGTCAGCGAGATCCGTCACCCGATCCTGCGCGAGGGTCTGCTGCGCCACTGGCGCGGGGCGCCGCTGGAGATCGCCTCCGTCGCGGACGTCCCGGCAGGTACCGGCATGGGCTCCTCGGGCGCGTACACCGTGTGCCTGCTCAAGGGCCTCGCGCGCGCGCGTCACAGCTCGGCGACACCGGGCGACCTCGCCGAGGCCGCGTGCGAGATCGAGATGAACGTGCTCGGTGAGCCGGTGGGCAAGCAGGACCCCTACGTCGCCGCGCACGGCGGCATCTGCGCCTACACCTTCCGTCCCGACGGAGGGGTGGAGGTCGAGCCGCTCGAGCTCGATCCAGCGGTGCTCAGGCGCATGCGCGACCAGCTGCTCCTGTTCTACACCGGCGAGGCGCGGTCGGCCTCGATGATGCTGACCGACCAGGACCGGCGCTCCAAGGAGGGCGACCCGCAGATGGTTGCGAACCTGCATCGGACCAAGGACCTGGGACGCGCAATCCACCGGCTGCTCGGCGAAGGCGATCTCGAGGGCTACGCGGAGCTGATGCACGAGCACTGGGAGCACAAGCGGCGGCGTTCGCCGGGAATGAGCAACGAGCACGTCGACGGTCTCTACGAGCTGGCGCGAAGCAACGGCGTGATCGGTGGCAAGCTTGTCGGCGCGGGCGGCGGTGGATTCCTGCTCCTCTACAGTCGCCGCCCCGAGGACACGCGACGCGCGATGGCGGCCGTAAACGCGGCCGAATTGCCGTTCGACTTCGAGTTCTGCGGCGCCTACGCGAGCGAGCACGCGTGATGGCGATGCTCAGCATCATCATCCCGGCCTACAACGAGCAGGACAACGTCCAGGCGATGTACACGCGGCTCGCCCGGGTCATGGACGGCTTGGACCTCGAGTGGGAGGTCATCTTCAGCGTCGATCCCAGCGTCGACCGCACGGAGGAGCTGATCCTGGGGTTGCGCGAGCACGACCGGCGGGTCAAGATGCTGCGCTTCTCGCGTCGCTTCGGTCAGCCGATGGCGACGCTCGCCGGGCTCGAGGCGGCCGTGGGCGACGCGGTGGTGGTGATCGACTGCGACATGCAGGATCCCCCCGAGGTGATCCCGGAGCTGGTCGCGCGCTGGCGGGAAGGCTTTGACGTCGTCTACGCGCAGCGGCGCACACGCGCCGGGGAGGGCCTTCCCAAACTGCTCACCGCGGCTATCGCCTACCGCGTGATCAGACGCCTGGCGGACGTCGAGATCCCAATCAACACGGGCGACTTCCGCCTGATGAGCCGACGCGTGGTCGACAACGTGGTGGCGCTGAAGGAGAGTCACGGCTATCTGCGCGGCTTGGTCAGCCTCGTCGGCTTTCCCCAGGCGAGCGTCCAGTACGACCGCGCATCGCGCGCGACCGGCGCCAGCAAATACCAGCATTTCTGGGGCTCGTGGGTGATCGGCTTGAACGGCATCGTCGGCTTCTCTCGCTACCCGCTGCAGATGATCTCGATCGTCGGCACCGCGCTCGCGAGCGTGGCCTTCTTCCTGGCCATCACCTACCTCGGCCTGAAGGTCGGTGGCGTCGAATTCCCGGTCGGCAATCCGACGATCGTGATCGCGCTGTCGTTCTTCAGCGGCATCCAGATGCTGTCGCTGGGCGTGATCGGTGAGTACGTCGGGCGAATCTACGACGAGTCCCGCAACCGGCCGAAGTACATCGTCGAGTCGAGCTACGGGTGGGAGGACACGACGCCCGCGGAGCCCGGCGAGGCCGACAGGTCTGTCGTCGCTCGTGAGTCTTCGGTGAGCCGCAGCCGCTCGCAGGCCGACCGCTTGCTGGGGCCGGAGAAAGCGCTTGGCGTTCGCCCGGATGCGCCGCAGAGAGAACGGATCGGCGGGTGAGCGGTCGGCTGCCGCCCGTTTGCATCCTGGCGGGAGGTCTGGGGACGCGCCTCGGCGACCACGCGCGGGGCCTGCCGAAGCCTTTGGTCGAGGTGGCGGGAGAGCCGTTCCTGGTGCACCAATTGCGGCTGTTGGCGGCGCACGGCGGGTGCGAAGTGGTGATCTGCGTCGGCTACCGTGGCGAGCTGGTCGAATCGCGGATCGGGCGCGAGCGCTTCGGGATGCGGATCGACTACAGCCACGATGCGCCCGGGTTGGATGGAACGCTTGGAGCGATCCGGCGGGCCCTCCCGCAGCTGGGGGATCGCTTTCTGGTCCTCTACGGCGACACGTACCTGCGGGTCGATTACCGCGCGAGCGCGGAGGCGTGGCTGCGCAGCGGACTGCCCGCGATGATGGTCGTGCTGCGCAATGACGGTCGCTGGGACGCGTCCAACGCGAGCTTCGACGGCGTGCGCGTCACGGCGTATGACAAGCGCAGCCCCGATCCGCGGATGCGCTGGATCGACTACGGGCTGGGAGGGTTGACCGCCGGCGTGCTCGGCGTCGTCGATACCGGCACTCGGGATCTGGCGGACCTCTACGGGGCGCTCGCCGCGCGGCGCGAACTGCTCGGAGTGGCGGCGACCGAGCGCTTCTATGAGATCGGCACGCCGACGGCGCTGCGCGAGACCGACGCGTTCCTGCGCGCGGCGCTCGCGCGCGGCGCGGCGAGGTGTGAGGAATCTGGTCGTGCGGAGTCGCGGTGGCGGCACGCGATGGCTGGATGAGGCGGCCGCTCAACAGGCAGCTCGTCACGAGTGTGCTCGCGCCGGAGTCCGGCGTGCTCGGCCAAGGCGTGCGCTTCGCGCTGGCGGGCAGTCTCGTTGCCCTCGTCTACCTGCTCACCACGACGATCCTGGCGCTGGTGATCCCGTTTCAGGTGGCACTCGCGTGTGGGTTCTGCCTCGCGCTCGCGGTTCACTTCACGCTGCAGCGCTTCTTCGTATGGGTCCACAGAGAGGGCTTTGCGCTGCCGCTGCGGCGCCAGGCGGGCCGTTACCTGGCGATCGCCGCGGCGCAGTACGGGCTCACGGCCGCGAGCACCTCGGTGCTGCCCCCGCTGCTGGGGCTACCGACCGAGGTGGTGTACCTACTGGCGTTCGCGCTGATCACCGCGACCAACTTCGTGGTCCTGCGCAATGGGATCTTCCACGCGGGATGAGTGGTTGATCGTACGATGCGTGAGTGAGGCTGCGCCTCTACCATCACCGCGACGGCGCGCGGGTCGCGTACCGCGAGATCGGCACGGGACCGCCGCTGGCGCTGCTGCACTCGGCGATGCTCTCGCACATGGAGTGGGAGCCGCTCGTGGAGCACCTGCGCGAGCGCTACCGTGTGGTGCTGCCCGACCTGCCGCTGCACGGCGACTCGGAGGACCGCCCGCGGCACCCGTACACGCTGGACTGGTTCGCGGAGGTGTTCGCGGGCTTCGCGGCGGAGGTCCTCGGGCCGCGCCCGCTGATCGCCGGCCACGACATCGGGGCGGAGATCGCGCTGCACGCGGTCGCGACGGGTGCGCTGACGCCTTCGCGTCTGGTTTTGATGCCCAATCGACTGCACCTCGACGAGCGCCGGCGGCGGTTGCGCGCGGCGTGGCGGATCGCGGCGCGCAGCGGTGCGATACCGGGCGTGGATCGGTTGCTCGCGCACGCGGCGCCGCTGGTGTTCAAGCCCTCGCTCGGCCCGCGCCTCTCGGCGCGCGCGGAGCCGGCGACGCGGGACCTCGTGCGCCACGCGTTCCTCGACGTGCCCGGCAACCCGAGCCTCGCGCGCTCGTGGGCGAAGTTCGCGCGCCACTGGCCGCGCGGGGCGCAGACGCAGCTGCTCGATAGTGCCTATCCGCGGCTGCGGATGCCGGTGCTGCTGCTGTGGGCCGACCGCGACCGCCTCTATCCGCTGGGGGGGGCCGAAGAGACGCTCGAGCTGCTGCCGAGCGCGCAGCTGCGCGTGCTTTCGGGCACCGGCTTCCTGATCGCCTACGACGACCCCGTCGGGGTCGCGCGCGAGCTGATGGCGTTCTGCGGATAGGGTTCGCGCCGAGAAGACTTCCCGAGAAGGAGAGCGCATGCCAGACGAGCAGCAGTTGTGGGGCGCAGAGACCGCCAAGGCCGTCGAGAACTTCCCGATCTCCGGTGAGACCGTCCCGGTCTCCGTCATTCACTGGCTCGCGCGCATCAAGGGCGCGGCGGCCGTCGTCAACGGCGAGCTCGGGCTGCTCGACAAGCGCCGCGCTTCGCGCATCGAGAAGGCGGCCGCGGCGATCGTCGCGGGCAAGCACGACGCGCAGTTCCCGATCGACGTCTTCCAGACCGGCTCGGGCACCTCCACGAACACGAACGCCAACGAGGTCATCGCCGCGCTCGCGGGCGAGAGCGTGCATCCCAACGACCACGTCAACTTCGGCCAGTCCTCCAACGACGTCTTCCCCTCCGCCGTGCACCTCGCCGCGCTCGACGTCGCCCAGAGCGAGCTGCTGCCCGCGCTCAAGCAGCTGGAGCGCTCCTTCGCGCGCAAGGCCAAGAGCTTCGAGAACGTCGTCAAGGCCGGGCGCACCCATCTGATGGACGCCGTCCCCGTCACGCTCGGGCAGGAGTTCGGCGGCTACGCCGCGCAGCTCGCGCTCGCGCAGGAGCGCGTGCAGGCCGCGCTCGTGCACGTCGGCCAGATCCCGCTCGGCGGCACCGCGACCGGGACCGGGCTGAACACGCATCCGCGCTTCGCCGAGAAGGTCCGCGCGCGGTTGAAGAAGGAATCGGGCCTCAAGCAGATCGCGCCCCCGCTCGACCCGTTCGAGGCGCAGGCCAACCGTGACGCGCTCGTCGAGCTCTCCGGTGCGCTGAAGGTGATCGCGGTCTCGCTCACCAAGATCGCGGGCGACCTCGCGCTGATGGGCTCCGGGCCCCGCGCCGGCATCGGCGAGCTGTTCCTGCCGGAGCTGCAGAAGGGCTCCTCGATCATGCCCGGCAAGGTCAACCCCGTGCTCCCCGAGGTCGTTCTGCAGGTCTCCGCGCAGGTCATCGGCAACGACACCGCGATCACCGTCGGCGGGCTGCAGGGGCAGTTCGAGCTCAACGTCCGCATCCCCCTGATCGCGCGCAACCTGCTGCAGTCGCTGCAGCTGCTCGCCAACACCTCGCGCGCCTTCGCCGAGAAGTGCGTCGACGGGATCAAGGCGAACAAGGCCGGCACCGACGCCTCCGCGGGCGCGACGCTCGCCGTCGCCACCGCGCTCAACGGCGCGATCGGCTACGACAAGGGGACCGCGATCGTCAAGGCCGCCACCGCCTCCGGGCGCCCGCTACGCGAGATCGCGCTCGAGCACGGCGTCGACGCCAAGCTGTATGACGCGACGATCGACCTGCGCAAGATCGCCGCGGGCAACCGCGCCTGAGCGCTCCGGTGCGTGCCGGACGGGGCTGGCGCGCTCTGGGCTTAGCGGGGTGCGCGTGCCGCTCGAAGGCAGGTCGTGCCGGCGGGTTTAACGCGGCGTGCCCGGCTCAGCCGGGGTGCACGAGGCGCCACGCCGCTGCGAGTACGGGCTCGGTCGCGACGGTGCGTGCGCGCTCGTCGATCGTCAGCGCGTCCATGAGGCGCAACGTGCGGTACGCGACCTCTGCGTCTCGCTCGTCCTCGATCTCCGATAGCTCGCTGATGTCGCCCGTGATCGTGCGTGTGAGCGCGATCGGCTCGCCGTATTCGATCAGGCCCGACCAGGCGCGGTACTCGAGGCTGCCCGCGGTCTCCAGGCCAACCGCGGCCAGGAGCTCGCGTGCGCCCGCCGGCGTCTCCAGGTGATCGCGGAGGTCCGCTAAGGCCTTGGCGAATGCGTCGCTGCCGCGTCCGCGCGAATGCCGGACCACGCGATCCACGAGCAGGGGCCAGCCGCCTGTCACCTCGAGCAGCTCTTCGCGCCTGCGTTCCACCGCGAGCGGGAGCTCGTCGACCTCGTCGTGGGACCACGCCCGCAGTCCCCCGGTCTCCCAGCGACGCAGCGGCATCAGGACGAGGCGGCGCTCGCGCGCGTCGTCGTCGACGAGCTCGCGCACGATCTCGCTGCTCGCGCGCGTGAGAATCAGGCCGCAGACGGTGCCCTCCTCGCCTCGCCGACCCCCCCGACCCCCCGCGGCGATGGCCTTCAGCGCTTGCTCGGGCAGCAGGCGCTCGCTCACCTCACCGGCGCTGTTGTCGAGCAGCACGATCTTGTGACTGCGCTTGCCCACGCGTCGTAGCTGTGCGAGAAAGGCATCTCGCGTGCCCTCTTCGGAGTGTCGCTTGTCGATCGTCGCGAATGTTTGGCGCAGATCGCCCTCGCTCTGCTCCAGGCCGCTGCTGGAGAGCGCTGCGCGTACCTCGCCGAGGCTGGTCGCGCTCGTCCCGAGGAGGACGACAAGGCGATTCTGTCGTCGACAGAGCTCCTGCACCTGTTCGATCGTCAGCGGGTTGCGGATATATGGGTCGCGCCGCTCGTCGTCGGCGACCTTGAGCGCTTCGTGGTGGGTGCTCGCGTTGAAGCGCTCGGGCGGGTGCAGCGAGGACGCGCGCAGCAGGCCGTCCATGATGTTGTCCGGTGTTCCCAGCAGTCGTCCGATCGTGGGGCTCTGGAGTCGGTACGCGTCGTCCCGGCGATAGAGCACCCCGAGCTCGCACATCTCCTCGAGCAGTGCATCGAACTCATAGTCGGCGGTCTCCGCGAAGCCGGCGGCCCACCAGTCGCGGCATTCCTGCTCGATGTCTCGGCTGCGCATCGGCTGCTCGACTTCGCGTTCGAGTTGACCGAAAGCGACAACCAGGAGGATGACGCGATAACGGGGATCGAGGTTGATTGTCAGCTCGAGTCGGTCGCGGACCTCTGAAGCGACGTTCGGACGCGCCAGCACATTCGCGACGTCCTCGTCGGTGATGCGCCGCGGCAGATCCTCTTCGGAGGGAGGCTCGGAGAGCTTGTGCCGAAGCAGGTGATGGCAGACGAGCTGGATCAGCGAGGGCTGGTTGCGCGTGGACGTCAGGATGCGATGCGCCGCGCTGGGAGGATCGAAGCGAAATCCCAGCGCTGCGAGCGGCTTTTCCACGAGCGCGAGCGCCTCCGCCGTGCGCAGCGGTCCCACGGCGACTTTGTCACCGAAATGCGTGAGTCGCTGGTTGGGAACGTCGTTGAAGCGCTTGACATGGTGAAGACCCGCGAAGACCGGCTTGAAACGCCGTTTGAACCGCGCCTGTAGATCGTGCAGCTGATTAACCGTTTCGAAGTATGTGTCGGCGTCGGCCTGGAGGAACTCGTCGGTCTCGTCGAGCAGCACGAGCAGCTGACGCCGTGTGTCCTCGCTCAGCCAAGCGCCCACCACCTGTCGCAGACGCTCCGCGTCGCCGGCGCGCTTGGACGGCTGCTCGACGCCGAGCTCGCGCGCCAGCAGGCCGGCCAGCAGCGCGAGCAGCGTCGACGGCGGTCCGCCTCTGCCGATGCCGGCGTCCTGCAGGTCGACGACGATCGCGCGCGTGTGCTCGTCGGAGCTGTTGGCACGTCGCTTGACCTCTTCCAGCAGCGAGGACTTCCCGAGCCGCCGGCCCCCATACACGAACGAGTACCCGTCTTTGCTGATGATCGAGCTGACCTCCTGCTCGCGCCCGAAGAACATCTCCTGGGGCACCTGTCGTCCTCTGAACGGCATATACGGGTTCACGGTGGTGAACGGCAGCGTCGCCCGCATCGTCGGCTCGATCTGCATGGCGCCACGCGAACACGCGTAGAGAAACGCCGCGGTATCGATGAAGAGGACCGGGGCACTGCTTTGATCCTTGCGGTGAAGCGCCGCGATGCGGCGGCGCTGGGCGAGCGAGAGCACCCTTGGCACGAGTGCGACACAGGCCGTCTCGCTATTGCCGTGGGCTACCTGGAAGAGCTCGTCGGGGCTCGCGGCCGCCTGACCCTTGAGCAGCACGACACGCAGTACGTGTGCGTCACTGCCGAACTGGGGAACGATCCCCTTCCAGCGAGGCCGCATCCGCATCTCGAGCTCGAGCGCGCCCACGCTACTGCTCGCTTTGTGGAAGGGTGACTTCACCGTCAGCTCGCCAATGCCAAAGCCGGCGCTCTGGAGCACCGCTGCGATGTGCGCGCGCAGGTCCCGCGATCGATCGCCGACGAGGAGCGAGCCGTCTTCGCCCAAGGCAAACCACATCTCGATGGCCTTGGTCACGGCATCCGTGCTGTCCGCCGCGCGCACCGGCGCGAAATCCAGGCCGGCGAGTTGTTGATGCCCAACGACCGCGCGCTTCGCGGCCTCCAGCGAGAGCTGCGCGGACGCCAGCCGCGGGATCAGATCCAAGAATGCCTGCAGATCGCCCAGGTGCTGCTGGCGCACAGCGAGGACCGGCGTGTCGCCGCGGCGCAGAGCTTCGATCGCCTCCTCCGCGCTCGCGATGTCCTCGGCGGCGATCAGCTTCTCGATCCCGGTGCGAATCTCGTCATCGGGGGCGCCGACTTCTACGAGCTGCTTGCGCAGCTCCGCGCTCCTCGCGGGGATCTGCCGCTGCGCCTCGCTCGCGATCTGCTCGCGCAGTCCGAGTAGCTGCCGAGTGAGGGTGGCATCCGGATCGCCGCGGCGCTGCGCGATCGGCTCGAGCGCCTGAAACAGCTCGGTGCAGGTCTCGTGCGAGAGGTGCCCGAGCCGCCAGTGCCAATCGATTTCGCTGCGCGCCTGCTCCAGTTGCGCGTCGAGCTCGCCCGTGAGCTGCTTGGCGCGCTGGCTCAGCTGTGACTCGAGCGCATCGCGCGCAGTTCCCGGCTCGCGTGCCAGCCGGCTCAGGACCAGCCTCGCGTTGTGCAGCTCGCCGAGCCGCACGCGGGTCTCGAAGGAGCCTCTCAAATCGCGTTGCTCGCTCAGCGCCGCCCAGCCGCGCTCCTCTGTGAGCGGCTCCTGCGGCCGGAGCTCCTCGTCGAGCTCGATATCGGTCGCCAGCAGGCGGCCGCGCAGAGCCTCCGCCGGGGAGGGCTCGGACGCAGATGGCGCGGACTCGCGTCCCGAGACGCCTCGGTCGAGCGCGAGCAACGCGCTGCGCAGCGCCGCCGCGCCCAGCGCGAGCCCGGTTGCGCTGGAGATCTCCGCTTGCGCCTCGGCGAGGTGCTGCGAGAGCACGGCGGCCAACTCGCTCATCACCGCGGCGTTTTTGGGGCTGACCTCCCGTGCGTGGACCGCGGCCTCTTTGGCGGCGTCCCATGCGGCGACTGCTTCGACGCCGACCTGGATGATGACCTCGGCCCGCCGATGGAGCTCGCGGCGGGCGCTGCCCTCGAGCTTCTGCGAGCCGTGGCCGCGAAGCGCGCGGTCGTCCTGGGTGAGGTAGCGGTCGATGTTCGCGTGCAGATCCTCGACCTCCGCGCGCAGCGACTCGAGCTTCGCGGGCTCCCGCGCGGCCACCGTTGCGAGCATCCGGCCGAGCCGACCCTCGCGCGGGTCCACCCAATGGCGCCATAGCCGCGAGGCGCGCTGAAAGCGGGTCATACCCGGTCTCTCCAACCAGCGCCGCGCCTCGTCGGTGAGGCGGTCCAAGCGCTCCTCGATGCTCGCGGGATCGAGTCCGCGCGCGTCGCGATTGAGCTCGAATCCCTGTTGCGCCGCGAGTAACACGCGGTCGCCGATCGCCGCGAGCGCAGGTGCATCCGCGGTCACCGCTTTGAGGCCCTCCAGGATGTCCACCGCCGCGCCGGGTCCCGTGATCGCGCATCGCAGCCCCGCCGCGAAACCGATCGCCGCGAGCTCCTCGGTATCGAGCAGGCCGATCAATCGCTCCGCTCGCCGTCTCATCTCGCGCGCGCAGGACCCCTCGGATGACTGCACCGCGCACGCGAGACCCAACAGCTCCAACGCCTCCCCGCGCGGGTCCTCCACCGCGAGATAGCAAGCCGCGACGCCGCTCAGCTCGTGCTCGACGAGCTCGCTCAGCAGGCACGCGTCGACCGCCAACGATGGCGGCTGCGGCGCGGTTTGCGCCGGGGGCTGCAGCTCGGTCTGAGGCGCCCGCTCGCTCTCCGGCTCGGTGTGCGGCTCTGGCGCCGGCTCCGGCTGGGGCTCGGGCTCGGTCTGGAGCTGCGCCGGCTCGCTCTCCGGCTCTGGCTCGGTCTGTGGCTCGGGCTCGGGCTCTGGCTCGGTCTGTGGCTCGGGCTCGGGCTCGCTCTCCGGCGGCGTCTCTCGCTCCTCAGCCGCTAACGGTGGCTCCGCGGCGGCCGGGGATGCCGGGGGGGCGGGCTCCGGACCCCCCTCCTCCAGCGAGCTCAGCGCGAGCGTCGGCTCGGCGCCGTCGGCGAGCCCCAGGCGCAGGCGATCGATCTCGGGCGGGATCGCCAGCGTCGTCGGGATCTCGCCCTTCAGCAGTTGTCCCATGAGCTTGTCGGTATCCGGACGCTCCAGCCCGTACTCGTGGGCGGCGATCCAGTCGTGCAGCCACAGCAGGACCTCCAGGTCCGGTGCGTCGGCTGCGCCGGCCAGGAGCTCCAGCGTGGTTGCCGCGCGCACGCGGACGTCCTCGACGGCTGCGAGGCTCTCCCCGTCGGTCACGGTCATCTCGGCGAGCGCGCGCAGCGCCTTGCGGCGCGGGTCGCGGTCGGCGAGGTTGCGCTCGATCTCGACGAGCTGCGGCTCGCTCTCGACGAGGCTCGCGAGTCGCTTGACGTCGCGCTCGTAGAGGTCGAGCTGATCGACCAGGCGACCCGGGAGCGGGGCGCCGCTGCGCTCGAGCTCGCCCGTGGCCTCGAGCAGGGCGCCGCGCAGAGCGTCGCGACGGGACTGCAGGCCGACGAGCTCGATTTGGGGGTCGACGATCTCGACGGAGCTGCTCGTGAGCTCGAGCACGGCGTGCACCATCTCGATGTCCTCGATCGGCGGGGCCTCGTCGAGCCACGTCCTCGCGGCGAAGGTCGCGGCGGTCACTGCCAGGCCGCGTAGCACCGCGGGCAGCTCGTTGCGACTGCTCGCCGGCGCGCGCCCGGTCGCGGCGCGCGACTCTCGCTGCGTGCCGCTGAGATCGGCGAGATAGCTCGCGAGCGAGAGAACCTCGACGCTGAGATCCAGCAGCTCGTCCCACGCGCGCGGGATCGAGAGATCCTCCCGTTTTAGCTTTTCGAGCATCCAGCGCTGCAGGTAGTTGGGCGTGCGGTGCTTCAGCCGCGGATCGGCTTCCTGGGCGCCGAGCAGTGCTTCGGCGGCGATCACGATCGCGGCGCCGTGGGCCTCGGCGAGGAGGCTCTCTCGCTCTGGCTCGTGCGCGAGCCGCACGAGCCAGACGGTCTCCGCCGCGATCCGCAGCACGCGCGCGCTCAACGGGACGCCGCCCGCCGCGCTCTCGGCTCGCAATTTCGCGATCAGCCACATCCGCCCGACGACGTCGCGCGGCGTGATCGCATCGCTGGGTCGCTCGCGGTCTGCGACCCGCGACTCGCGATCGCGATCGCCCGCCATGCTCAAACCTCCTCCTCGTCGGGCCAGAGGGCTTGCTGGTCCGGTTCGGAGAGCCACAGCTCCGCATCCGCGCGCCAGCGGGCACAGCTGCAATGCCGGCCGACCAACTGGAGCGTCTCCTCGGAATCCTCGTACCTACCCAGCGCGACTTTTGTGCTCTGGAAGACCTTGGGCTTGCTGAAGACGACGAGCCCGTTGCCGAAATCGAGGGCGCGTCCGTCGAAGCGCAGCACGCGCTCATGTAGGTGTTGCTGCGCGAATTCCTTGTCCGCCAGCCACAGCGTTACGCCGCCGAGCTCGAGCGACGCCGGCGCTTGCAACCCCAGCGTGCGGATCGCGTGCGCCAGCTGCGTGGGCGAGGGGGGCTTGCCAGGGAGCTGCTCGGTCACGATCTCCAGCTTGAGCTTGGACGCGACCGTGCGCTCTCGGCGAACCCGCTCCAGGAACCACCGCAGCTCGGATTCGCCCTCCGTCGGCCGGTTCGCGTTCTGCAGCACGTAGCGATCGACGATGAGCAGGTGCTTGACCCACGGCACGAGCGGGGCGATATGGTCGCTCCAGACCTGCTCGCGCTCCTCGCCGGCCGCGATCCGCTGTCGTTGCCGCACGTTCTCGGGGTCGTCGGAGAACGCCTTCACCAGATCCAAGCGCGCGAGCGGCGTCACCTCGGGCGCGGGCGCCGGCTCCGCGGCCGCCGCGTCGAGCTGGAGTCGCTCGGCGTGCTCGTGGCTGCACACCAAGACATCGGCGATGCTGCCCCACTCGCGCTTGAGCGTCTCGAGGGTCTCGTGCTGGTGAATCGAGCCGACTCGGTCGGGTTCGAGCACGTGCGCGAGGCGGCGCTCGGTAAGGATTTCCACCCAGCGCTTGCGCTCGATTTCCGAGAGGGACTTCAGGAAGCTCTGCCGGTCCTGGGGGGTCGCGAACAGGCCGACGCTGCGCTCCATGATCCGTTCGCGCAGACGTCGCACGCGATCCTCCTCGACGCGCTCGTCGCGCGGCATCCGCGCCGCGTTGCGGCAGATCGCGATCCGCACGACGCTCATGGCTCGCTCGCCGCGACCTCGTCGAGATCGTCGAACAGCTCGGACTCTCGCTCGGTAAAGAAGCCCCCGGGCCAGCGCTGCACGAAGTCGCCGGCGGAGTCGACGTCGATGCGCAGCACGCGCGCGCCGCGCTCGCTTGTGCCGTTGCCGCTCGCGCCCTCGCGGTTATGTGCGCCGGCGTGCTCCACGTAGAGAACCGCGAGCTCCGCCGGGTCGAGACGACCTTGGCGCACGCAT
Source organism: Solirubrobacteraceae bacterium (assembly GCA_035483545.1). Taxonomy (GTDB): domain Bacteria; phylum Actinomycetota; class Thermoleophilia; order Solirubrobacterales; family Solirubrobacteraceae; genus Palsa-744. The sequence goes on from DATHPS010000005.1 coordinate 112,927, forward strand.
CGGAGTAGGCGCAGCATCAAGTGCTCGGAATGCGTCTCGACGACGAACTGGGTGCTGCGCGACTCTTCCACGAGGATCTCGGCGAGCTGCGCCTGCAGGCCCGGGTGCACGTGGGTCTCCGGCTGCTCGACCATCACCGTGCCGCCGGGATTCGCGACGGAGGCGACGACGATCGGCAGCAGCTGCGAGATGCCGAAGCCGACGTCGGCGATGTTGACCAGCAGGCCCTCCGCGTAGCGATGGTCCACCAGTCTCAGCGCTCCGCTGTCCTCCAGCAGCGGGTCCGCGCTGTCGAATCGCGCCGGCTCCAGGTGGTAGGGGACCGCGAGGCTGCGCAGATGGTCGTTGACCCGCTCGAGCAGACCGAGATCGTCCACGAGACGCGCCAGTTCGTCGCTGCTCTGCTGATGCTCCCATCCGTGCGGGCGCAAGGGAAAGAGGCGCTGAGGAATCTCGCGAGCGGGGCCGACGTGCGCGGTGCGTTCGAGGTGCTCCAGCAGCCGCGCGAACGTCCGGTCCATAACCGTGTCGAGCGCCGCGACGACAGCGATATCGACATCGCCCGGTTGCGCGTCGGCGGCTCCCGCCTCGCTCGCGCCCGGTCCCTCCAGGTGGCGCGGCAGCCACGAGCTCGACGCGAAGCGCGAAGCGCGCCCCGGCCGCAGGCGTGTGCCCATGCTCGCCAGGGCGGCCGCGATCTCCGCTTCGCCGAAGCCCTCCCAGGTGTCGTCCAGCGCGACTCGGCTCGATGCTTGCATCGCGCGCCCGCCCCGGATCGCGTCCAGCGCACGGTCTCGGGACGCGCGCCACAGCGGCGAGCACCGCAACCGTGGTCCGAGCACCTCGCACAACCACGGGGCCAGCTGCGGCGGCGGCCAGTCGTCGGTGAGTAGATCGAAGAAGGGGCCGCCGTCGCGGCTGCCGATGTCCAGACGCGGCTCGGCGCGGACCGCCACGGCTCGCCCGTCGCCCGCCCAGCCCAGCTCGATGCCGCGTGCGAGCGCGTCTCGCGCTCCGTCTGCTTCGAAGTTGAAGCTCGCGCTGTACTCGGGACTTCTCGCGCGGGGGCTCTCGCCCGCGCTCGACATGCTCAGTCCGAGGCGCAGCGAGCAAGTTGGATCGTGCGAGTGCGCGAGATTCAGGAACCCCCCCAGGTCGACGAGGTCGCCGGCCGACCAGAGCTTGCCGTCGATGGAGCGCGTGAGTGTCTGCTTGAGCAGCAAGAGCGCTTGCAAAAGCGAGGACTTGCCCGCCGAGTTGTCGCCGAAGACGAGTGTGATTCGACCCAGCGGCACGTCCTGGGCGCGGGAGAACGCCTTGAGTCCTTGAATGTGGAGACTGCTGATCATCTTGTTCGCGCTCTCGAGGCCATCCGATCGACCGCCGCCGGGCGGGTGCATAGGCGCCCGGTGGGAGATCGACTAAAATACGTATCGAACGGGCTGTCGCTTCGTCGTCGTTCGCTTGGATGCAACCACTTCTGCAGATTGCGTTTAGTGGCCGAGCGGTCGTTCGGGGTTCGGCGCCCGTTCTTCATCGTCGCGCCAGGACCGCGCCGGCGAGGTAGTCGCGCACCGATTCGTCGAGGTGCGCCTGCTGCCAGTTGCGCGCGCGCCCGATGCTGGCCATCGCGGCCTCGTCGAAGTGCGCGCCCTCGAAGTACGCGTCGCTGAGGTCCGCGTCGTCGAAGCGCGTGCCCGCGAGCTCGCTGCGCTCGAAGTGCGCCCCCTGTAACTTTGCTCCGTTCAGACGCGCGTCGCGCAGTTGCGCCTCGCGCAAGTCGGCCGACACCAGATCGCAGCGGCGCAGCTCGGCGCCCCGCAGGTCCGCGCCTCGCAGCCGCGCCTCGGTGAGGTTCGCCTCGGTGAGCTTCGCCCCCCGCAGCCGCGCGCGGTTCGCGAAGATCCGTCGGCCCCGCAGGTCGCGGGCGCTCACCCCGCTGAGATCCGACGTCCCGTCGAGCTGAGCCCTCGTGAGATCGGCCGCGACCAAGTCGGCTCCGCGCAGGTCCAGGCCGCGCAGGTCGCCGAAGGCGAGCATCGCCTGCGAGAGCTCGAGCGGGCCGCGCAGTTTGCCCGCGATCTGCTGCTGGGACCTGAGAAACTTGAGCGCTGCGTCTGCGAGCACGCGATCGCCGACGTCGCCGCGCGGCACTTTGAGAATCGCCAGCAGCAGACTCAACAGCTGCCTGTGGTAGGCGCTTCGATCTTCCCCCGTGAAGGACTCGATGCTCGCCGTCGCAGCGACCCTGGTCGTCACCGAATCCGCCGCGACGTCGGCCGCGAGGCGCGCGAAGAGCCCGTCCATGCGCTCCTGCTGCTCGCGTTCAGCGAGCTGCAGGTCGGACTTCTTTTGATTCGCGAAGGCGTGCCCCTGCTGGACGATCGTCCACAACAGTCCCCCCACCGCCACCAGCGCCCCGATGATCCCGAGACCCCCCGAGCGCTGCCACCACGGCTCGGCGTTGGCGCTCTGCAAGCTCTTCACTTCCGCCTGAAGCTTCTGGTACGTGAGCGCTTGGCGAGCCCGTTCGAGGGCGACATCGCGCGACTTGGCAGGTGGAATGCCTACGACGCCGAGCGGAGCGCGGGTCGCCGCCAGCGAAGTGTCGGATAGCGCGAATATGCAGATTCCGAGGCATATTAGGATGGTTCCGACCGCCCTGCGCATCGCGCTGACGATACAGGCCGGCACAGATGCGCATGCTCCCCCGCGCAGGCCGCGAGCCGAGCGGGACGCCGCTCGCCGCGGTGTCGCGGTGCGGGCGGGCGCCTCGCCGCGGTCCGCGTCAGGCGACCGGGCTGGGAACCGCGGCGAGCATCGCTTCCAGCAGCAGCCGTGCCCCCAGCTTCGAGAGCGGCTCGTTGAGGTTGCCGCACTTCGGCGACTGCACGCACGAGGGGCAGCCCTCGCGGCACGGGCACTCCGCGATCAGGCGCTGCGCGTCGCGGCAGAGCTCCTCGAAGCGCGCGAACGCCGCGCGCGTGATCCCGACGCCGCCGGGGTGTCCGTCGTAGATGAAGATCGTCGGGCCGCCCGTCTGCGGGTGCAAGTTCGTCGAGAGGCCGCCGATGTCCCAGCGGTCGCACATCGCGATCAGCGGCAGCACCGCGATCTGCGCGTGCTCCGTCGCGTGCAGCGCCCCGAGCAGCTCCTCCAGCGGCACCGCATCCGCGAGCGCCTGCGCGTCGCCTCCGGTCCGCAGCGCCCGCGGCTCGAGCTCGTACCACAGCGCCTGCGTCGAGAAGCTCGTCTGCGGGAGGTCGAGCGCGACGAGGTCCAGCTGCGCGTGATCCGACCAGCGCCGGCGCTGGTAGGCGAGCACCGTGTCGCTCACGCTCACCTCCCCGAAGGAGAGCGTCACGCCGAGCGCCTCGCGGCGGTCGAGCAGGCGCTCGATCGTCGTGTCCGTCTCGCGCTTGGGCTGCGTGTACCAGTCGCCGTCGAACGGCGCGACCAGCGCGCGGCGCTGCTCGAGGTCGAGCTCGCGCACCTCGTAGGAGCGCCCCAGGTGCATGTAAATCGCGCCCTCGTGCACCGTCGTGTGCGCGCGCGCCGCCTCCGTCGTGCCCAGCAGCTCGCCCGAGACCACGTCGACGATCCCAAAGTGCTCCCGCGAGGCCGAGCGCAGCGAGACCGTCGCCGCGGGGTACTCGTCGGGGTGGCGCGCGACGAACGCGCCGTTCGCGCGCCGGCGCAGCGCACCCGCGCCCGCGAGCTGCTCCGCGCCTGCCTCCCAGCGCGGGCCCAGCAGCTCCGCGTCCTCCCGCGACAGCGGGCCCTCGAAGGCCGCGCACAGCAGGTGCGCGAGGTAGATCTGCGGGCTCTCGTGATCGAGGATCGCCGCCTCCACCGGGCGGGTCAGGAACTCGTCCGGGTGCCGGCAGAAGAACTGGTCCAGCGCGTCCTCGCCCGCTACGTACAGCGCGAGGCCGCGCCCGCGGCGCCCCGCGCGGCCCCACATCTGCCGCAGCGAGGCCACCGTGCCCGGGAACGTCACAACCACCGCTGCGTCCAGCTCGCCGATGTCGATCCCCAGCTCCAGCGCGTCCGTCGTGATCACCGCGCGCAGCTCCCCGCGCATCAGCCGCCCCTCCAGCTCGCGCCGCTGCTGCGGCGTGTAGCCGCCGCGGTAGGGCACCACGAGCTCCGCCAGCTCGGGCTCGCTGTCTTCGAGATCCTGCTGCACGATCCGCGTCAGCACCTCGACGCCCTTGCGCGATTTGATGAAGCAGATCACGCGCGCGCCCTCGCGCACGAGTCGCGCCACGACCTCCGCGGCCTCCGCGAGCGCCGAGCGCCGCGCGCCGAGCGCCGCGTCGGTCAGCGGCGGGTTCCACATCGCGATCTGCCGCCGCGGCGCCGGCGCGCCGTCGCGGTCGACCAGCTCCACGTCCTCCAGGCCCGTCAGGCGCTCCGCGAGCTCGCGCGGGTTCGCGATCGTCGCCGACGCCAGCAGGAAGCGCGGTTCGGTCCCGTACGCCGCCGCGATCCGCCGCAGGCGGCGCAGGACGTTCGCGACGTGCGACCCGAAGACCCCGCGGTAGACGTGCGCCTCGTCGATCACGACCACCGCGAGGTTCGCGAACAGGTCCCCCCACGCGCCGTGGTTCGGGAGGATCCCCAGGTGCAGCATGTCCGGGTTCGTGAGCACGATGTTCGCGCGCCGGCGGATCTGCGCGCGCGCCTCGCGCGGCGTGTCGCCGTCGTAGATCGCCGGGCGCACCCGCTCGCCCAGGCCGAACGCCGCGAGCGCCCGCGCCTGGTCCTGCGCGAGCGCCTTCGTCGGGTACAGGTACAGCGCGCGCGCCCGCGCGTCGCGGCACAGCACCTCCAGCGTCGGCAGGTTGAAGCACAGCGACTTCCCCGACGCCGTCCCCGTCGTCACGATCGTCGGTCCCGCCCACGCCGCGCGCAGCGCCTGCTCCTGATGCGCGTAGAGCCGCTCGATGCCCGCCCGCGCGAGCCCGCCGCGGACGTCGGGGTGCAGCCCCTCCGGTAGCTCCAAAAGACGCGCCTCGCCGGGACCCTCGCGCGCCTCGCGCACCAGCCGCCCGTCCGCGCGGCCGTCATCCAGCAATGCGCTCCACGGGTCCCTCACGAGTTCTTTGGCCACGGGCCTTTGGGATAGTAGATGCGATGCGCACCGCCCCCGCCGCGTCCGACGCGCGAGCCCGCACCTTCCACCATTCGCTGTATTCCGCCGCGCGGATCGCTGCCGCGCGCCGTGGCGCCATCTCCGTCTGCCTGCCCGCGCGCGAATGCGCGGGGACCGTCGGGGAGATCGTTGCGCGGCTGCTCCCGCTGCGCGAGCAGGGCGCGATCGACGAGATCGTCGTCGTCGACGCCGCGTCGCCCGATGGCACCGCGGAGGTCGCGCGGCGCGCCGGCGCCACGGTCCACCAGGAGGCGGAGCTGCTGCCCGAGTTCGGCGCGGTGCTCGGCAAGGGCGACGCGATGTGGCGCGCGCTCTCGATTCTGCGCGGCGAGCTCGTCTGCTTCCTCGACGCCGACACCGAGGGCTTCTCCGCGCACTTCTGCACCGGCCTGCTCGGGCCGCTCGTCTGCGAGCCCCGCGTGCAGTTCGTCAAGGGCTGCTACCGCCGCCCCTTCGAGCACGGCGGCGTCAGCCTCCCCGAGGGCGGCGGGCGCGTCAACCACCTCACCGCGCGACCCGCGCTCGCGCTCTTCTACCCCGAGCTCGCCTGGGTGCGCCAGCCGCTCGCCGGCGAGGTCGCCGCGCCGCGCGCGCTGCTGCAGCGGCTGCCCTTCGCGACCGGCTACGGCGTCGAGATCGCGATGCTCATCGACGCGTGGCACGAGCTGGGCGGTGACGGTCTTGCGCAGGTCGACCTCGACGTCCACCGCAACCGCCACCAGCCCCTGCACGCGCTCACGCCGATGGCGCACACCGTGCTCGCCACGATCGCGCGCCGCCTGCAGCGCGAAGGACGGCTGCGCGAGGGGGAGGGAGACGGCCGCACGACTGCGGCCCGGCCCGCCGCCGCAGCGGATCGCGCGACGCTCGAGGCCGCCGCCCCGCCGTCGCCGGTCGAACGCCCGCCCCTCGCGAGCCTCGGCGCCGCGCGATGAGCATGCGCTGCCTCTACCTCGACCTCGACAGCACCCTGCTCGGGCGCGGCGCGTCGCTGCTGCACGACGGCGAGGGGCGCGTCTGCATCGAGGGCGTGCGCGCGGTGCAGGCGTGCCTGCGCGCCGACGTCGAGGTCGTGCCGATGTCCGGCCGCCGCCGCGCGCAGCTCGCCGAGGACGCGCGGCTGCTCGGCGGCAGCTCCTACATCTACGAGGCCGGCGCCTGCGTCGTGCTCGAGGGCGAGGAGCACTGGCTCACCGGCGCCATGCGCCCCGGGGAGGAGACGATCGCGCAGCAGATCGAGCGCTCCGGCGCGCCCGCGCTGCTACTCGAGCACTACGCCGGGCGCCTCGAGCACCACGACCCGTGGCACACCGAGCGCGAGGTCTCGCACCTGTTCCGCGGGCTCGTCGACGCCGAGGAGGCCGACCGCGTGCTCGCCGCGCACGGCTACGAGGGGCTGCGGCTCGTCGATAACGGCGCCGTCAGCCGCCGCTCGCCCGCGCTCGCCGGCCTGCCGCAGGTGCGTGGCTATCACCTGCTGCCGGGCGGCGTCTCGAAGGCCGCCGCCGTCGCCTTCCATCGCCGCGCGCGCGGCTACGCACAGGGGCAGACCTTCGCCGTCGGCGACTCGCGCGAGGACCTCGCAACCGCCGCGCACGTGCACGTCTTCTGGCTCGTCGCCAACGCCCTCGCGCGCGACCCCACGATTCGCGACGCGCTCGCCGCGCACGCGAACGTGCGCGTCTGCGAAGCCGCGCACGGCGCCGGCGTCTACGAGGCCGTGCTCGCGACATTGATGGCGGCGTGATCACCCGTAGTAGCGCGCGATCACCTGCAGTTGGCTGAAGATGTCGTGCGCGAGGAACAGCACGAGGATCGCCACGCCCACCGTCGGCCCCCAGCGGCGTCCCGCCCCGCGCGCCGCGAGCGCGACAGCGCCCCCCATCAACGCGAGCAGCGGCAACAGGTAGCGGCTCTCGGCGTAGGCGCCCGCGATCTGCGGGAAGCCCGTGTAGGAGGCCGATCCCACGAGGATCAGCAGGCCCGCCGCCATCAGCACATAGGTGAGAAGCTCGCCGGCCCTGCTCCGCAACGCCGCGCGGCCCGCAAACAGTGCGCGGATCGCGAGCAAAGCCAGCGCCCCCGCCGGAATCAGCGCGGCGACATAGACCCAATTCGGAAAGGTCGTGTCGAGCCAGCCATACAGCCCGACCAAGCCGTTGAACCAGATCTGCCGCGAGGTGAAGATCCCCGGGAAGTCGTTCGGCATGCCGGGCAGCCGCGGCAGGAAGAACTGCCAGATGTAGTCCACGCGCCCAAACAGCGAGCCGTGTCCGGTGACGTTTTGGAAGCTCGATTCCGGCGAGCCGAGTTGGGAGTGGCGGACCGCGCCGGTAGCGAGCGCCGCGAGCGCCAGCGCGAGCATCGCGGCCGCCGCGACCGCCAGCGCTCGACAGGCCGCCACGCGGGCGCCGCCGTGCCGACGCTTGACCAGCACCACGACGCCAAACGCGAGTCCCGGGAGCAAGCCGACGAAGTTCAGCTTCGTGAGCATTCCGAGTGCGATCACAGTCACGATCATCGCCACGCGTCGCGGCGTCAGACCGCGCCGAAACGCTCTCGCGACGCAGAAGAACGCCGCGGCGGACACCGCGTAGAGCATCGCCTCCGGTGTCACGCCGCCACTCATGAACCCCAGCATCGGTGTGAGCGCGATCGCCATCGCCCCGACCGACCACGCCCAGCTGACTCCGGGTAGCGATTCGCGGAGGAATAGAAAGACGAACAGCGCCGTCAAGCCCGCCATCAAGGCGCTCATCAAGCGCATCAGCGCCAAGCGATCGAGGACCGTGCCGCCGGCGCCCAACTCATACGGAATCAACTCGAGCGCGTAGTACAGCGGTGGCTCGCCGGTGGCCACGCCCGCCGCGCCCGTCGCTCGTACCGGCGTCGTCTGTGCACTTGCAAGATCCGCTTCGAGGCCTTCCTGCTGCGCTTGCGAGAAGACGGCAGGGTGCTCGGGCTGCAGGCGAACCCGATACGTGCCGAGGCCCTGCAGCGCGAGCGCCTCGTCGCTGGAATATGTCGTGATCGCGCTCGAGGAAGGCGGCTTCCCCGTGAGCGCGAGTTGCTCCACGTAGGCGTAATGATCTGGCTCGTCCGGCACCTGAAAAGGGGGCGTGATCAATGACCAGCAGGTCGCGTTCAAGCAGGCGACCAGCGCACAGAGCCAAGCGCGCTTGGGCACGCATCCGAACACCCCCCGAAGCCGGCGTGCTCCCGTCGCGCTCATCGCTCGAGCCGGAGCCCCAGCCAGCAGACGCAGAGGACGATCGCGCCCATCGTCGCGGCGAGAAATGGGACCACCCAAACGCCCGGCCACGCCCGGCCAGAGGTCATGTGCGAGGCAACCGTCCTCGCCAGCGACCACCACGAGCGCTCGCCCGGCTCGAGATATTCCACCTTTACGAGGCCCTGGCCGCGCGCCGAGGATTGTCTCGCACCGACCTGCTCCCCCGTCAGGCCGACCGATTCGTATCTCGCCACGAATTCAAAGCAGACCGAGACGCTGTGCGCGGTTTGGCTGACCGGCCGCACCGGAATCGTTACGTCGGCGGCGGTCCAGCCCGAACCTCGTTCCCCGCTCGTCAGCAGACGTTTGCCCTGCAGTACGCGGACTTTGATCTTCGGGCCCAACACCGAGTCGAGCGACAGGCGAATCGCCGTGGCGCCTGCGGGGAGGGTTTCATTGCCCTGGCAGGCCCCAAATGGGCCGGTCACAGTCTCGAATTGCACCGGCGCTTCGACTGCGTTCGACCTCGCTACGACGGCCGGCGATCCCGACAATGTCACTCCTATCGCCAACGCGAGGAGCGCGAGGCTCAGGGCAAGCACGATCCACACTCTCGGCCCCTCGGGTCGATTCATGTCTGCCGATCCCTGTGAGTGATGCTGTCACGATCCAAAGAGCCGATGGCCAGCCCTTCATATCAGTACCGGAAGTCAACCGCAAGGAATGCCCGGCGTGACGCCCGCGAGATACCTCGAACAGACCGCTGAGCGCCGATTTAGTCGGAAACATTTCTGACAAATTGACGCATTGCTGGGCGGTCGTTAGGCTGCTGCCCGACGAATCCAGCAAGGTCAAAACCGAGGGAGTTACAAGTGAGATTGCGAGACCTATCCGTGCTCGGCGTGCTCGTGCCCGTCCTCATGGTCGCCGGCTGCGGCGGTTCCGCCCCGAGCTCGCCGGCCGTCAATGAAGCGGCCTTTCCCTTCGGTAGCCCCGCGCTGGTCGCTGGCAGGCTGATACCCGCGCGCTACAAATGTGACGTCAAGAATGTCTGGCTCCCCTTGCGATGGGGCTCGCTGCCGCCGCGCACGCAGGAACTCGCGCTGTACATCATTCGCTTTGCCAATCCGAAACTCGCCAAGGGCGGTACGGCAAAAGCTGAAATCCTCGCCACCGCCGTGGTGGTGGGCATCACGCCGAAGTTGCGCGGGCTATCGCCGGGTAAATACCCGCCCGGCGCACTGGTGGGAGTTCACGAACCCAACAACGCACAAGCATCGATTTGCCCGCCCAAAGGTGTCACGGAGAATCTTCTCTTCCGCTTGTATGCGATGCCCCGCAAACTGGGGCTGAGGAAAGGCTCCGGGGGGGCCAATCTGGTGGAAAAGCTGCGCTCCGAAGCGCTGGGCGCCGGCGCGTTCATCGCCAGCTACCGGCCCGCCTGAGGTCAGCTACCGGTCTGTTTGAGGCGAGCTACCGGTCCGCCTGAGGCGAGCCGCGGCCCCTCCTCAAGCGCAGCCAGAGCTCTCGCCAAGAGAAGGCGCGGCGCTCGCCTTTGGGGCGGCGCCAGCGCGCCGGCGGGGGCACCGTGGCGCGCACGAGCGCGACCCACTCCTGCAGCGGCAGCTCGCCCGAGATCAGGCGGCCCAGCGCGGTGGTGATCGGGGCCGGGCCGCCCGCGCGCTCGCCCGTGTCGGCGCCCGCGCGCTCGAGTGCGAGCGCGAGCAGCGGAACCGACTCGAGCGCCTCCACCGCCTGGCCGATGCGGGCGGGGATCTCACCCGCGGGGACCCCCGCGGCGAGGAGCTCGCCGGCGCGGCGGTTGCGACTCTCCTTCGCGAGCGCGGTCGCGACGAGGTCGCCGGCGCCGGCGAGGCCGATCATCGACTCCGGGCGCGCGCCGAGGCCCTCCGCGTAACGCCAGACCTCCGCGAAGATGTGCCCCGCCGCGGCGCCCGCGGCGTTCAGGCCCTGCGCCTCGGTGGCGCCCGCCGCGAGCGCCGCGGCGTTCTTCGCGGCGCCCGCGAGCTCGACGCCGAGCGGGTCGTTGGAGCGCTCGCAGACGACGCCGGCGCGCGTGAAGACCTGCGCGAGCTGCGCCGCGAGCTCCTCGTCGTGCGCGGCCGCGACGAGCCCCGCGCCCGCGTGCACCATCTCCTGCGCGTGCGCGGGACCGCCGACGCAGGCGACGCGGTGCGCGCCGAACGCCGCGCTCAGGACGGCCGTCGGCGGGGTCCCGTCGGGGGGGACGAGGCCCTTGGCGACCGACACGATCGCGGTGCGACGTCCGAGGCCGCCATCGCGCAAGCCCGCGATCACCCCGTCGAGCGCCTGGGAGGGCACCGCCAGAAACACGTAGTCCGCGCGCGCCACGCCCGCCGCGGCGGCCTCGATCCGCAGCTGCGCCGGCAGCTCGACCCCCGGCAGATAGCGGCGGTTCTCGCGCGCGGACTCGAGCAGCGCCGCCTGCTCGGCGGTACGCGCCTGCAGCGTCGTGCGCAAGCCGCCGCGCGCCAGCACCACCGCGAGCGCCGTGCCGAACGAGCCCGCCCCGATCACCGTCGCGCGCTTGGCGCCCGGCGTCGGCAGCGAACGCGCGCGGATCGGGTTAGGCTCGGTCATGTGGTGAGCGAGCCTAGCGGTAGACCTGGGGCGAGGAGCCCCGCGCAGTGGCGCAACTGGGCCGGCGATCAGCGCTGCCGGCCCGCCGCGATCGAGCGGCCGGGGTCGATCGCGGAGATCGCGCAGGCGCTGGAGCGCGCGGCCGCGCGCGAGGAGTGCGTGCGCGTGGTCGGCTCGGGGCACTCGTTCAGCGACATCGCGCTCACCGACGGGCGCATGCTCTCGCTCGAGCGGATGACCCGCGTACTCGCGGTGGACCGCGACGCGGGACGCGTGCGCGTGCAGGCCGGAATCACGATCCGCGAGCTGAACGCACGCCTCGCCGAGCACGGGCTCGCGCTGGAGAACCTCGGCGACATCGACGTGCAGAGCGTCGCGGGCGCGATCTGCACCGCGACCCACGGCACCGGCGCGCGCCTGCGCAACATCCCCGCGCAGGTCGTCGCGTTGACGCTCGTGCTCGCGGACGGCTCGACTTTGGAGTGCGCGGCCGAGGGCGACGCGGAGCTGCTGCGCGCCGCGCGCGTCTCGCTGGGCGCGCTGGGCGTGATCGCCGAGGTCACGCTGCGCTGCGTCCCCGCGTTCCGTCTGCAGGGCATCGACCGGCCGGCGCCGCTGGAGGAGACGCTGGCGCGCTTCGAGGAGCTCTCGCTCGCGAACGACCACTTCGAGTTCTACGTCTTCCCGCACGCGCGCACCGCGCTGACGCGCACGAACAACCGCACCGAGCAACCCGCGCGCCCGCGCGGGCGCGCAGCGGCGTACGCCGACGACGTGCTGCTCACCAACCATGCGTTCGAGCTCTTCTGCCGCCTCGGACGCCGCTTGCCGGCGCAGATCCCGCGCATCAACCGGCTCGTGACGCGTCTCGCGGGCGCGAGCCGCCGCGTGGAGCGCTCGGATCGGATCTTCGCGAGCCCGCGCCTGGTGCGCTTCACCGAGATGGAGTACGCGCTCCCGCGTGAGCGCACCGTCGAGGCGGTGCGGCGCGTGCTCGCGCTCGTCGAGGGCGACGGTGGGAGCGCGCCCCGCTTCGCGGTGCCGTTCCCGATCGAGGTGCGCACGGTTGCGCCGGACGACGCGCTGCTCAGCACGGCCACCGGTCGCGAGAGCGGCTTCGTCGCGGTGCACATGTACCGCGGGATGGAGTGGGAGCCGTACTTCCGCGCCGTCGCCGCGGCGATGGACGAGCTCGGTGGTCGTCCGCACTGGGGCAAGCGCCACTTCGCGACCGCGGCGACGTTGCGCGCGCGCTATCCCGAGTGGGAGCGCTTCCAGGCGGTGCGCGCGCGGCTCGATCCCGGCGGGCGCTTCGCGAACGCATACACGGATCGCGTGTTCGGACCGGTCGAGGCCGATCGTGAGTGATCCGCTCGAGCGCCTCGAACGCGCGACCGCGGAGCTCGATCCGCCGTTTGCCGTCGTCGACCTCGCTGCCTTCTGGGCGAACGCCGCCGACATGGAACGCCGCGCCGCCGCCAAGCCGATTCGCTTGGCGAGCAAGTCGGTGCGCTGTCGGGCGCTGCAGGAGCGCGTGCTCGCGCGCCCCGGCTTCGCGGGCACGCTCGCGTACACACTCCCCGAGGCGCTGTGGCTCACCGAGCACGGCGCGCGCGACATCCTCGTCGCCTACCCGAGCGCCGACCGCGGCGCGCTGCGCGCACTCGCGGCGTTGAGCGCGGCGCGACCGGAAAGTCGCGTGACGGTGATGGTCGACTGCCGCGCGCAGCTCGATCTACTCGACGCCGCGATCGCGCAGGCGCGCGGTGCGCCCGCGCCGCCCGAGCGCGGCACGGACCGTGTGTCCGAGCGCGCCGGGGGCGAAGCAGAGTCGGCGCGCGTGCGCGTCTGCATCGAGCTCGACGCGGGCCTGTGGGCGCTGCGCGGGCGCGTGCGGATCGGCGCGAAACGCTCGCCGGTGCACACGCCGGCGCAGGCCGCGGCGCTGGCGCGGGAGATCCTCGCGCGTCCGCGCCTGCGGCTCGTGGGGGTGATGGCGTACGAGGCGCAGATCGCGGGTGTCGGCGACGCGCCGGGCCAGTGGACGCTCGCCGCGCGGGCGCTCGCGATCCGCGCGCTGCAGGCGGCCTCGGCGCGGGAGCTCGCGGGCCGTCGCGCGGCGGCGGTCGCGGCGGTGCGCGCGGTGGCGCCGCTGGAGCTCGTCAACGGGGGCGGCACGGGCAGCCTGCACCTCACCGCACGCGAGCCCGCGGTGACGGAGATCGCGGCCGGCTCGGGCCTCTACGGCCCCGCGCTCTTCGATACGTACCGCGCCTTCCGACCACAGCCGGCGGCGCTGTTTGCGCTGCCAGTCGTGCGCCGCCCCGGGCCGGGTGTCGCGACCGCGCTCGGCGGCGGCTACCTCGCGTCGGGTCCGGCCGACCGCGCGCGCCTGCCGCAGCCGCACCTGCCCGCGGGCCTGCGCCTCGACCGCCAGGAGGGCGCCGGCGAGGTCCAGACGCCGCTGCTCGGCGCGGCCGTCGCGACCCTCGCGGTCGGCGACCGCGTGTGGCTGCGCCACGCAAAGGCCGGCGAGCTTTGCGAGCGCTTCGCGCGCCTGTACCTGATCGAGGGCGATCGCATCGTGGAGGAGGTCCCGACCTATCGCGGCGAGGGACAGTGCTTTCTGTGAGGCGCTACACCAGTCCCGCGAGCTGCTCGCCCGCGCGTCGCAGCGCGCGCGTGTCGCGCGCCTCGAGCACGACCTGCAGGTCGAGGACGCGCGCGTCGAAGAGGCTCAGCGCGTTACGCCCAGCCACCGCGTAGGCCGGCACACCGGACTGCCGCGCGCGCGTCGCGAGTTCGAACGTCGCGCTGCCCAGCAGCGTCGCCTCGTCGAGGCGCGCCGCGCCCACCACCACCGCGCGCGCCGCGCGCAGGCGCTCGTCGCTCGGGGCGGCCGCGTCGAGCGGGCAGAGATCGATCGCGAGCTGCGGGTCGCCAGCCCGCAGGCCCCGCCCGATCGCGGCCGCCGCGCGCGCCGCGTCGAGCCCCCCGCCGAAAGGCTCCGGCGCGACGAGAACGGTCCGCGAGATCATCGTTCGGCATCCTTACAGGCATGAGCAGCGAGCAGAGCCGAGCCGCGGGCGCCGCGCCGGCCGCGAAGGGCAAAGGCTCCGCGAAGGAGGAGCCCGCGATCGTCGCGGTCGCCGGGCGCGAGTTGCGCGTCTCCAGCCCGAGCAAGCTCTTCTTTCCCGAGCGCGGCCTCACGAAGCTCGACCTCGTCAACTACTACGTGGAGTGCCACGAGGCGGTGCTGCTCGGCCTGCGGGAGCGGCCGTGCGTGATGAAGCGCTGGGTCGATGGCGTGCGGGGCAAGCCGTTCTTTCAAAAGCGCGTCCCGGACTCCGCGCCGGAGTGGCTGCAGACGGCGACCGTGACCTTCCCCAGCGGGCGCCACGCGCGCGAGCTGGTGGTCGACGACGCGGCGCATCTCGTGTGGGGCGTGAATCTCGGCGTGATCGACTGGAATCCGTGGCCGGTGCGCCGCGCCGACCTCGACCATCCCGACGAGCTGCGCGTCGACCTCGATCCCCAGCCCGAGGTGCCCTTCGCGGAGGTCCGCGAGGTCGCGCTCGGCGTGCGCGAGGTGCTCGACGAGCACGACCTGCGCGGCTTCCCCAAGACCTCGGGCTCGCGCGGGATCCACATCTTCGTGCGGATCGCGCCCAGCTACGGCTTCCACGAGGTCCGCCGCGCCGCGCTCGCGCTCGCGCGCGAGGTCGAGCGGCGGATGCCGGGGCGCGCGACGACGCGCTGGTGGAAGGAGCAGCGCGAGGGCGTCTTCATCGATTACAACCAGAACGCCCGCGACCGCACCGTCGCCTCGGTGTACTCCGTGCGCGCGGTCCCCGACGCGCGCGTCTCGTGCGCGCTGGAGTGGGAGGAGGTCGCGGACGTCGAGCCCGCGGAGCTGCGACTCGACACGGTCCCCGCGCGCCTGCGCGAGCGCGGCGATCCCGGCGCCGAGATCGATCGCTGCGCCGGCTCGCTGCAGAGCCTGATCGAGCTCGCCGCGCGCGACGAACGCGACGGGCTCGGCGACGCGCCGTGGCCGCCGCACTTCCGCAAGCAGCGCGGCGAGCCGCGCCGCGTGCAGCCGAGCCGCGCGAAGGGCGCGGGCGCTGCGGGGGAGGGGCGCACATGAGCCTGCCGATCACACCGCCGCTCAAGCCGCAGCTGGCACTCGCGCGCCGCGAGTTGCCCGTCGGCGAGGAGTACCTCTACGAGATCAAGCTCGATGGCTTCCGCTGCATCGCGTTCGTCGATGGCGAGGACGTCTTTCTGCAGTCGCGCAACGGACGTCCCCTGGGGCGCTACTTTCCCGAGCTCCATTTCCCCGCGGGCCGCTACGTGCTCGACGGCGAGATCGTCGTGCGCGGCAAGGACGGGCGCGAGGACTTCGATGCGCTCGGGCAGCGCGTGCATCCCGCGGACTCGCGCGTCAAACTGCTCGCCGCGGAGACCCCCGCGGTCTATGTCGCCTTCGACCTGCTCGCGCGCGAGCAGGAGAGTCTGCTGGCGCTCGAATTCGACGCCCGCCGCGCCGCGTTGGAAACATTCTCGGGCGACCTGTCGCTTGCGGATTCGCCGGTCGAGCTGATGCCCACAGTCGCGAGCGTGCGCGAGGCCGAGCGCTGGCTGCGCGAGGCCGAGGGCGCGATGGCGAAGGAGCGCGCCGCTTCGTACCTACCCGGCCAGCGGCGCGGGACAGTCAAGGTCAAGCGCATCCGCACGATCGACGCCGTGGTCACGGGCTGGCGTCCGGGCAAGGAATCCGGCACCGTCGGAGCGCTGATCCTCGCGCTGTACGACGGGGACGAGCTGCGCGTCGTCGGGCACTGTTCAGGCCTCTCCGCAGCGGAGAAGCGCCGTCTCGTCGGCTTTCTCGCCCCCTTCGAGACCGGCGCGCGGGGCTCGGCAGAGCCCAGTCGCTGGAGCGCCGGGCGCGATCTGGAGTGGGTCGCGCTGCGCCCCGAGCTCGTCGTCGAGATCGACTTCGATCACGTCACCGCCGGGCGTATCCGTCACGGCGCGAAGTTGCGCCGCTGGCGCGAGGACAAGGATCCTCGCGAGTGCGTCTTCGCGCAGCTCTCGAGCTGAGCGAGCGCCTCGTCCCTCATCAGGATCCCAGCCCCGCGGGGCGGCCGGTCGCGCTCGCGGGCTTGCGCAGATCTGCCAAATGATGAACTGCTTCTGTATCATTGGATCATGCTTAACGGTGACACCGACACCGACACAGACACTAACACCCGGTGCCGCATCTGCGGCGGACCGAGCAGGCCGGTGGGCGTCGTCTATGGTCGTTTTAGTAAACGGAACTACCATATGCGGCGCTGTCCGAGTTGTCATTTCGCCTTCCTTGTCGACCCCTGGCTGGAATACGAGCGAATTTACGACGAGCGATATTACGAAGGCGCAGGAGCGGACCCGATGGTCGATTACCGCTTTGAGCTCGATTGCCCCAATCACACAATTCGTGTCTACGAGTGGGCCGGCATCGCCAAGTACATAAACGAATTGCTCGGAGACCTCGATGGTCTGCGCTGGCTGGACTTCGGCTGCGGCAACGGTGGCTTGGTCCGTTACTTGAGAGCCAACACGGGGGTACAGGCATTTGGCTTTGACGAGGGCGCGATCGTGACTTCCGCGCGGCAGCGGGGAATCCCGATCCTCTCCGCGGAGGAGCTCAACGAACAAGCCGCAAGCTTCGACGTCGTCACCGCCGTCGAGGTCATCGAGCACACTCCCGACCCGCTGGCTACGCTCCGCGAGATTCGCAGCGCGTTGCGTCCCGGCGGCGTGTTTTTCCTAACCACGGGCAATGCGCAGCCGTTCGCCGAGAAGCTGACACGGTGGTCCTATGTCACACCCGAGGTCCACATGTCCTATTTCGAGCCACTCACGTTGGATGTGGCCATGCGCAGCGTCGGATTTCGCCCCGAACGCAAGCCACGAGGCCCCGCCTTCGACGAAATCCTCAAGTTCAAGGTCCTGCGAAACCTGCGGGTGCGCAGGCGCAATCAACTCACCGATGCGCTCCCGGCCAACCTGCTCGGCCCGATCGCCGAGCGTATGAGGCGCCTCAGCGAGCAGCCGGTCGGCTGGGCCGTCTGAGGCCCGGCGCCCGGCGCAGCCGCGACGCGTGCACTAGCATCGCTCCCGACATGGCCAGCGAGAGCGCGACCGTCGGCGAGGAGGAGTACCTCCAGATCCTCTTCTGGCTCCAGGAGGCGGGCCTGCCGCTGAGCGGCGCCAACGTCGCGCGCGCGATGCAGCTCTCCGCGCCCACCGTGCACGAGATGATCGGGCGCCTCGAACGCGACGGCTACATCACGCGCGGCCAGAGCCGCGCGATCGCGTTCACCGAAGAAGGCGCGCAGCAGGCGGAGACGATCGTGCGCCGCCACCGCCTGATCGAGCGCTTCCTCACCGACATCCTGCAGATCCCCTGGGACGAGGTCCACGAGGAGGCCGAGCGCCTCGAGCACGCGATGTCCCCGGTGCTCGAAGCGCGCATGCTCGCCGCGATCGGCGACGCCAAGACCTGCCCCCACGGCCACCCGATCGTCGCCGGCGCCCGCCTGCCCGGCGTGCCGCTCGCCGACGTCGAGATCGGCGCCTCCGTCCACGTGCTGCGCTTCGAGAACGAGGCCGAGGACCTCCTGCGTTACCTCAAGGAGTCCGGCCTCGAGCCCGGCCTGCGCGGGACGCTCGCCGCGCGCGACCGCCGCGAGGTCGTCGTCGAGACGGCCGACGGGCGGCGCTGCACGCTCACGCCCAGCGTCGCCGAGACCGTCTCCGTCATCGCCGACCCCTCGCCGCCGCCGCGCACCGCGCTGCCCGAGCAGCTCGTCTTGGGGCAGCAGAGGTATGGCCGCTGACGCACGTCAGCGAGGCGGACGGTCAGACGGGCGTGCCCTGCAGCGAGCGCAGCGCGGCTGCCAAGCGCGTGACGCCCTCCTCGATCTGCTCGGGCGTGACGCCCGAGTAGGCGAGGCGCAGCGTGTTCTCGCCGCCCTCCAGGAGGAAGTCGGTGCCCTTCACGAACGCCACGCCGCGCTCCTTCGCGGCTTGCTCGAGTGCGCGCACATCGGTGCCCTCGGGCAGCGTCACCCACATGAAATAGCCGCCCTCCGGCGTCACGAACTCCGCCTCCGGCAACTCGCGGCGCAGCGCCGTCTCCAGCGTCCGCGCGCGCTTCGCCAGCGCCGTGCGCACCGTCTCGATCGAGCGCTCCAACGCGCCCGACGCGCAGAACTCGTACACGATCGACTGCGAGACCATGCTCGGCGAGATGTACGTGTTCGTCGCGCGCCGCACGATCGCCGCGATCAACTCCGCCGGTCCCACCAGATAGCCCACGCGGATCCCCGGGCACACCGTCTTCGAGAACGACGACGCGTACACCACGCGCTCCGCGTCCAGCGAGAGCATCGTCGGCAGCATCGCGCCGCTGAAGCGCAGCGACACGTACGGGTCGTCCTCGAACACGACGAAGTCGTGCTCCGCCGCCAGCGCCAGCAGTCGCTCGCGCTTCTCCGGCGAAAGCGTGTAGCCAGCCGGGTTCTGGAAGTTCGGGATGATGTGCGCCAACTTGGGTCGCAGCCCATTGGGCTGCTCCCCAGACTCCCCGCTCAACAGACGCGCCAACGCATCCGTGTCGATGCCGTCCGGCAGCAGCTCCACCTGGTGCACCCGCGCCCCGCGCTCGCGCAGCGACAGCAGCGTGCGGTCGTACGTCGGGCGCTCCACCACCACGTCCTCGCCCGCCCGCACGAGCTCCTCGAATAGGAACGCGTCCGCCTGCATCGAGCCGTTCGTCACCATCACCCGCTCGATCGGCACGCCGTGACGCTCCGCGATCCACGCCCGCAGCCGCGGGTAGCCCACCGCCGTCCCGTACGCCGTCGTCCCCGAGGGGTCCGTCTCGAAGGCGCGCGCCGCCGCCTCGCGCAGCCCTTCGACATCCACGATGTCGAGCGACGGCGCCCCGCGCGCGAAGGAGATCGTCGAATCGCTCACGCCGCGTAGCTTACGCGAAGGCGCGCTCAGGACTCGTCGAACGTCAACAGGATGCGCCCGCTCGCGACCTCGCGCACGCTGAAGTCGCTCCCCGACGCCCGCCGCAGCTCCCGCACGAGCGCCACCGGCGCCGCCAGCCGCACATCCACCACCGCATGGCTCGCCTCGAAGCGCCGCACCGCCGCTTCGCTCACCCCCGGCAAGCTCGCCAAGCGCCGCTCGAACGCTCCCAGCGACGCGATGTCGTAAAACGGGCCCACCCCCATCTCCACCCGACCCTCGAACAGCGCGTTCTCACCCGCTTGCGCCGCCGCCGCCTCTGGCGTCGCCACCGGTGCCGGCGGGGGCGAGGCTTGTAGCGACGACGCTTGCGCGGTCGAGGTCGGAGCCGCAGCTGCGGACGTCGCGCGTGCCGGCGCCGTGGAGAGTCCCGTCATCACCCGCCCCAGCAACGCGTCGTACTCCGTCGCCAGCTCCCGCGCGAAGCGCTCCAGGCGATCCCGGAAGCGACGCAGCTCCGCCAGGCTCGCCAGTTGCGCATCGCTCGGCCGCACCCGTTCCAGCGGCTCCGACCGCTCCACCGCCTCGTCGACCAAGCGGCCGCTCGGTTGCGAGGAGATCGGCGAGAAGATCGGCGGGGGCGTCGGCTGGGCCGGCGGCGGCTGGGGCGGCGGCGGCTGGGGAGCCGGCGGCTGGGCCGGCGGCGGCTGGGGAGCCGGCGGCTGGGGAGCCGGCGGCTGCGAAGGCGGGGCGCTCGCCGGAGGGGGCACGGGCTCGGCTGCGGGCGGATCGCGGCGACCGATCGAGGTCAGCTCGCGCTCGAGCTCGCGCAGCTTGCGCTCCAGCTCCGCGAGCGTGCCCGTCACGTCGCCCGGCTGCTGCGCGCTCTCCGGGGGGGCGCCACCACCGGGCGCGCTGGGTTCGCTGGCGAAGATGTCGGTCATCGAGGTATGCCGCGGGAGCTTGGCATCCATCCTACTCGGCTCGATCGCGCGCGAGCATGAGTCCCGGGCGCGCGCTTGCGCGCGTCGGCGTGGAGATCCCGCGCTGTAGGGTGGCGCCTGCGCTACCCGCGCAGGATCTCGACCGCGAGCTCGGCGACCTCGGTCGGGGTGCGCCCGACGCGCACGCCCTTCGCCTCCAGCGCCTGCGCCTTCGCGGCGGCGGTGCCCGAGCTGCCCGAGACGATTGCGCCCGCGTGGCCCATCTGCTTGCCCGCGGGCGCCGTGAAGCCGGCGATGTAGGCGAGCACCGGCTTGTTCACGTGCTCGGCGATGTAGTCCGCCGCTTCCTCCTCCGCCGAGCCGCCGATCTCGCCGGAGAGCACGATCAGCTCCGTCTGCGGGTCGGCCTCGAACAGCGCGATGATGTCCACGAAGGACGAGCCCGGAACCGGGTCTCCGCCGATCCCCACGATCGAGCTGTTGCCGAAGCCGGCCTGCGCGATCTCGTTGCCGATCTGGTAGGTCAGCGTGCCCGAGCGCGAGACCACCCCGACGTTGCCCTCCTTGAAGAAGGACGCCGGGATGATGCCGACGTTGGCCTTGCCGGGGGAGAGGATGCCGGGGCAGTTCGGGCCGATCAGGCGGGTCTGACGCCCGCCCACCCCGTCGCGCTTGAGCGTGTTGTAGACGCGCAACTCGTCGTGCGCGGGGATGCCCTCGGTGATCGCGATGATCAACTCGATGCCCGCCGCCGCGGCCTCGAGGATCGCGTCCGCCGCGAAGCGCGGCGGCACGAAGATCATCGCCGTGTTGGGCTGCGTCTCGCGCGCCGCGTCCGCCCAGCTGTCGAACACCGGGATCCCCTCGACGTCCTGCCCGCCCTTGCCCGGCGTCACGCCGCCGACGACGTTCGTCCCATAGCGCCGGTTATTGAGTGTGTGGAACGAGCCCTCGCGGCCCGTGATGCCCGCGACCGCGAGGCGCGTGTCGTTGTCGATCAGCACCGACATCAGCAGCTCGCCTCGGCATCGCGCAGCGAGCGGCCTTGCCGGATGAGAGCGCCGCGAGGTGCCATCAGCTCTGACTCCCCTTCGCCAGCGCGACGACCTTCTCGGCGGCCTCGTTCATGGTCTTCGCCGCGTGCACGTTGGGCAGCGCGGCCTGCTCGAGTAGCTCGCGGCCCGCGACGTCGTTGGTGCCGTCGAGGCGCACCACGAACGGCACCGACGGTTTGAGGTCTTCGAACGCCGCGATCAGGCCTTTCGCGACCTCATCGCAGCGCGTGATCCCGCCGAAGATGTTGAACAGCACTGCCTTGACGGACGGGTTGGAGAGGATCAGCTCGACCGCCTGCTTGACCTTCGCGGCATCCGAGCCGCCGCCGGCGTCGAGGAAGTTCGCGGGTCGCCCGCCGGCCTGCGCGACGACGTCGAGCGTCGACATCACGAGGCCCGCGCCGTTGCCGAGGATGCCGATGTCGCCATCGAGCGCGACGTACTGCACGCCCTGTTCCTTCGCGCGGCGCTCGATCGGGTCTTCGTTCTCCGCGTCGGAGAGGCCCTGGTTCTCGGGGTGGCGGTAGAGCGCGTTGCCGTCGAGCGAGACCTTCGCGTCGAGCGCCTTGACCTCGCGCTCGGGCGTCACGATCAGCGGGTTGATCTCGGCGAGCGTCGCGTCCTCCTGCATCCACACCTCGTACAGCGCGAGGAGCGCGTCGGCGACGCCGTCGATCACGTCCGCGTCGGCCCGGCCCTCGGTGGCGATCTGCACCGCCTCCTCGCGCGAGAGCCCCTGCAATGCGTCGACGTGGTGGCGCACGAGCTTCTCCGGGGTGCGCTCCGCGACCTCTTCGATGTCGACGCCGCCCTCGGTGCTGAACATCACGAGCGGCTGCTTGGCCGCGCGGTCGAGCAGCACCGACGCGTAGTACTCGGTCGCGATGTCGCTCGCGTGCTCGATCCACAGCTTGCGCACCGTGTGCCCGTGGATGTCCATGCCGAGGATGTTGGTTGCGTGCTCGCGCGACTGCTCCCCATTGTCCGCGAGCTTCACGCCGCCGGCCTTGCCGCGGCCGCCGATCAGCACCTGCGCCTTGATGACCACGGGATAGCCGACCTCGTCCGCGGCCGCCACCGCGTCCTGCACGGTTGTGACGACCTTGCCGTCGGAGACCCTCAGCCCGTGGCGGGCGAACAGCTGCTTGCCTTGGTACTCGAGCAGGTCCATCGCGGCGCGGGATGCTACTGAAGAGGGGGAGAGCGCGCCGCGATCCCCCGGCAGGGCATAATGCCGACCGCATGCCCATCCCGAAGAATGTCACCTTCGTCACATTCGACGTATACGGAACGCTGATCGACTGGGAGACCGGCATCTACGAGGCGTTCGCCAAAGAGGCCGAGCGCGACGGGATCTCGATCGACCGCGCCGAGTTGCTCGCGCTCTTCCACGAGGTCTCCCGCGAAATCGAGGCCGGCTCCTACGAGCTCTACGCCGAGGTCCTGCGGCGCACCGCGCTCGAGATCGCCAAACGCATGGAGTGGCCCCTGGAAACGTCGCGCTCGGGCTTCCTGCCCGACGCCGTGCAGCGCTGGAAGCCCTTCAAGGAGACCAACATCCAGCTGCAGAAGCTCGCCAAGAAGTACAAACTCGGGCTGCTCTCGAACATCGACGACAAGCTCCTCGGGCAGACGCGCCGTCACATCCCGACCGACTTCGACCTCGTCGTCACCGCGCAGCAGGTGCGCTCCTACAAGCCCGAACCCGCGCATTTCACCGAGTGCGCGCGCCGCGTCGGCGGCAAGAAAGGCTGGGTCCACGTCGCCTCCAGCCACTACCACGACGTCGAGCCGTGCCTCAAGCAGCGCGTGCCGGTGATCTGGGTCAACCGCACCAAGGCGACGCTCGACGCTTCGCAGAAAAAGCCGACCGCAGAAGTTCACAATCTGCGCGAGGCCGCGAAGCTGCTGGGAATCGCGTGAGTCGCGCCGGGCGTCGCGCCGCGCCCGGGCTCGCCGCGCTCCCTGCCGCGCCCGCAGCGCTGCGCTCGGCGCCCGACCGCTGATCGGCTCCACGGTCTGCGTGCGCGCGGTCGCCCTGCACCCCGACGTCCTCGTCGCGACGAGCGCGATCTGGCAGACCAACTGCGTGATCGTGCGCCACGGCGAGGAGTGCTTCGTGATCGACTCGCCGATCCTCCCCGACGAGCTTGACGCGCTGCCGGCGCTGCTCGAGCAGGCCGGCTTCCCCGCTCCGAGCGGCCTGCTCGCGACGCACGGCGACTGGGATCACCTGCTGGGGCGACTAGCCTTCTCGGGCCTCGCGCTCGGCTGCGCGGAGACCACCGCCGCGCGCCTGCGCGCCGCGCCCGGTGCCGCGCAGCGTGAGCTGCGCCACTTCGACGAGGAGTTCCTGATCGAGCGCCCGCGGCCGCTTGCGCTGGGCGCGGTGCAAGCGTTACCCGTCCCGGGCCGCTGCGGACTCGGCGACGCGGAGCTCGAGTTGCACCCCACGCGCGGGCATACCGAGGACGGCGTCGCGGTCCTGATCCCGTGGGCGCGGGTGCTCGTCGCCGGGGACTACCTCTCCACCGTGGAGCTGCCGTCGTTCGACGCGAGTTTCGACGCCGGCGGCCCCGCCGGCGGCCCGCTCGAAAGCTATCTCGCGACGCTCGAGCAACTGCGGCTGCTCGCGCAGAGCGCCACGCATGTCGTTCCCGGACACGGGCCCACGCTCGCCGCGGAAGCGGCGCAGACCGTGATCGCCGACGACCTCGCATACCTGAGCGCTCTGCGCGAGCGCGGCGCCGAGGCCGCGCTGCCTTCCGGCCGCCGCAGCCGCGCCCAGCGGGCTCGGCACGCGCAGAACGTCGAGCGCATCGACGGCCAAGGCTCGCGCAGAACGTCGAGCGCACCGCCATTGCAGGCTCGCGCTCAGCCGTAGTAACGCGAGATGACCAATAGCTGGCTGAAGAGGTCGTGGGCCAGGATCACCAACACGATCAGCGTGCCCGCGACAGGCCCCCAGCGGCGCCCCGCCCCACGCGCGGCGAGCGCCAGGCCGGCGCCAGCGAGCGCGAGCATCGGCGCTAGATAGCGCAGTTGCGCATATTCGCCGGGAACCCGACCGCGATAGTCGTCGGCGCCGATTATCACGAGCAGGCCAAGTCCCATGATCGCGTAGACCGCGATCTCCAGCCACCGCGCTCGCAGGGCGTGCCGGCTCATCACCAGTCCGCTGAGCAAGAGCGCCGCCAGGATTGCTACCGGAGCCAGCGCGGCTTTTAGGACCCACGCCGGAAAAGTCGTGTCGAGCCAGCCATATTTTCCCACTACCTGTTCGAACCAGATTTGCGGCCCGCCGATACCGTGAAACGCTGGCGTCATGCCCGGCAGGCGCGGAAGATAGAACTGCCAGATGTAGGATATGGCCCCCTCGATCGACCGGTGCGCGCTTCCGACAAAACCCGTTCCGGTCGAAAGAAACTTCAGTGTCGACTGAGCCGAGAGGGCGTCGTCCAGAAGATACAGGCCGACAGGAGCCGCCGCTACCAGAAGCGCGAGGGCGAGTGAGCGGTAGGCGACGCGTCGGGACAGCCGCGCTTCCCTGAGGGTGAGAGCGAATAGCGCAAAGATCGCGCCCGGTGCTAGGCCCAAGAAGATCAGCTTTGTCATGAGGCCGGTAGCTATTACCGCACCCGTCACGACAGCCAAGCGCGGCGTCAGTCCTCGCCGGAAGGCTCGCGCGAGGCAGTAAAAGAGACAGCTCGAGACCGCGAACAGGAGCGCGTCCGGGTTGACCGCGCCCGACATCATCCCGAGGATCGGCGTCAGCGCGACGCCGAGACCGCCGATCGTCCACGCCCAGCGCGTGCCGGGAAGGGTCTCGCGCACGAACAGGAACGCGAACAGCGCTGTGAGGCCGCCGAGTACCGCTGAGAAGAGTCTCATCAGCGCGAGCCTGTCAAGCACCGTGCCACCCGATCCCAGGAAGTAGGGAATGGTCTCGAGCGCATAGTAAAGCGGCGGCTCGGACGCCGCGACCCCGGCATCGCCGGGTTGACTGCGCGAAAGGGGAAACGTGAGCCACGCCTCCAGGGTCTGCTCTTCCGCCTTTGAGGCAATGGGCTTGTTTTCCTGCGAGAACCTGACCTCGGGCTGGTGTAGATAAGTCAATGCGACTCCCTCCGCCGGGGGGTACTTTTCCCCGTCTGAGGACGGCAAGTGCCCGGTCTCCGCAAGATGCTCCACGTAGGCGAAATGACTGGGCTCGTCAGGCAACTGAAACGGAGGCGATATCACCGACCAGCACCCCGCGTTGACCAGCGCAACCAGCGCGCAGACCCAACCGGTGAGCGGCACGCGCCGCCCGCTCACCGCAGATCCCGCGCGAGCAGCCAGTAGGAGAGCGCGACCAACGTCGCGGCGAGGGTCAAGACGAGCAGCGCGTTCCAGGTGCCCGCGGCGGCACGTCCCAGACCCAGGCGTCGCGCCGTCGCGACGATCGTCGACCACCACCGTCTGCGGCCCGGATGTAGGTATTCGATATGTAGCCGTCCGGGCAGCTGCTTGCCTTCTTCGCCGACGGCAGCCGCGTTGGCGGTTCGCACACCGAGCATCGCGACCGGCCCGTTGAGATCGCGCAACCGAAAACACAGGCTGACGGGTGAGTAAGCGCGCGCGAGCGGTCTCACGGGAACCGTGACCGAAGCTCCCTCCCAACCTGCTCCCCGCTGGCCGCTGGTAAGCAGATGCGAGCCCGAGAGCACCCTCACGTTGACCTCGGGACCCAGCACGGTGGTGAGGCCGAGCCGTATCGCCGAAGTGCCCTCGGGCAGCGTTTCGCGCTGGCAGGCCCCGGTGGCGGCCGTGGTCGCGGCGATCTGCGTGTGCGTGAAGCTCAGATTCGTCTTAGTCACGATCGACGGCTTGTGGGAGAGCGTTACGCCGAGCGCGACCATGCTCAGCAGCATCCCCGCGCCCAGCACAACCTTGATTCGCACTACCGTCGCCGCAGACCGAGGATGCTGAGCAGAAAAGAGCTGAAGATGATCTGGATGCCCAAGACCAGGAGCGTCGCCGCGACGATCGCAAGGCGTTCGTCTGCCAGACTGCCCAGTCCTCGCTCGACCCACTCCAGCAAGATCGCGACGATCATCGCCGCCCCCACCAGCGCGAAGGCGCCGCCGAGGACGAGGCCATGCTCGAGACGGTAGCGACTGGACATACGATCAAACCAAGGATCGTGCTCTCCCATCAGATACGTCGCGTAGGCTAGGGCGCAAAGTCCGAGGGTTATCACCTGAACCCCCACGATCAGCAGCAGCGAGCCGCCGATCAGTGTGTGCAGCTCCCAACGCCGACCCAAGATATCGACGTGAGCAAGCACCGCGAGCGAGATCAGCGCGCCGAGCGCCGACATCACGCAGCCCGGAGCGATGAAGAGGTGCCGCGGGGAGTGAAGGATCAGGAACCGCAGGTGCCGCCAGCCATCGCGGAAGCTCGAGAGCTTGGACTCCCCGCCGCGCGGGTGATACTCGATCGGGAACTGGCGGATGTCCAATTTCGCCTTCGCGGCCCGCACGACCATCTCGGAGGCAAACTCCATTCCCGTGGCCCGGAGATCCAAGAGCTCGAGGCGATCGCGGCGCAGCGCGCGCATGCCGCAATGCGCGTCGCTCACGCCGGTATGAAAAAGGAGGTTCAAAAAGCGCGAAAGCAACGGATTCCCGATGTAGCGGTGATGCCACGGCATCGCGCCGGGGTGAATGTTCTGCATGCGATCGCCGATCACCATGTCCGCGCCCGCCTCCAGCTCCGCGAAAAAGCGTGGAATCTCGTCGAAGTCATAGGTGAGATCGGCGTCGGCCATCACGATGTACTCGCCCCGCGCATTCGCGAACCCCGCCATGTAGGCGCTGCCGTAGCCGCGCATCGGCTCGTGGATCACGCGCGCCCCGGCGGCCTTGGCGAGCTCGGCGCTGCCGTCCTCCGAGTCGTTGTCGGCGACGATCACCTCACCGGATATGTTCGCCCGCTCGAGCGCGCGCAGCGCCGCCGTGACACACGCCTCGATGTTCTCGGCCTCATTGAGGCACGGGATGACAACCGAGATCCGACACGATTGCTCGCTCGGAGCTGCAACGACGGCTGTGCTTTCGACGGTCGTGCTCATTTTGCATCGTCAATTCACTTTCGCGCGGGCGACTCATACATGTCGCGGCAAGCGGCCGACGAACTCTCGCGGATGGCTCGAGCGTCGTCAAGCCGAGGCGTCGCGGGGGGCGCTTTGCCGCGACGCCAGCCATCTTCCCGGCCCGCATATCGCCTGCATATTTCGTTATTCCGCGAGCGGAACAACGCTACGCGAGCAGCGGCGATCCTAGAAACATTCTGTACCGGAAATCCCGTACAGCTCCAGTCGCAGCTTGCGGAAGCTGCGCGGCGTCGCGGGCCTCCGCGGCCGGCGCTGCCTCAGTCCTCCGCGCCCTTGCTCGTGATCGTCGCGATCGGCGCGCCCGCTGCGATCGGCTCACCCTCGGCGATCGGCAGCTCCGCGATCACGCCGGCCTTGTGCGCGGTGATCTCGTTCTCCATCTTCATCGCCTCGATGATGCACAGCAGCTGGCCCTCTTGGACGGTGTCGCCCTGTTTGACCAGCACCTTCCACATGTTGCCCTGCAGGGGCGAGGGGAGCGTGTCCGGGCCGCCGCCCGCGGCCGACTTACGCTCGCCGCGGCGCGGTGCCTTGCGCGCGCCGGCAGTCGCTGTGCCGTTGGTGCCCCCGGCGGAGGTGCCCGCGCCACCTGCGCCCCCCGCAAAGGGCGGGCCGGCGACCTTGACGTCGAAGCGACGGCCGGAGACCTCGACCGTGTAGGACTGCTCGACGCGCTCCTGCTCCTCGTCCGGGTCGGTCGCGGGTGGCGCGGCGGGCTCGAATGCGAGCGTCTTCAGCCACTTGCGGTCCTCGAGCAGGTCGCGGCAGGTCTCCCCGCGCGCCCACTGCTCGGTCGCGAGTAGCGCTTGGTGGAACGGGATCAGCGTCTTGAGGCCCTCGATCTCGTATTCGGAGAGCGCCCGCAGCATGCGCTGCGTCGCCTGCTCGCGGTCCGCGTCCCACACGATCAGCTTCGCGACCATCGGGTCGTACATCGGCGAGACTTCGCCGCCGGCGCCCACGCCCGAGTCCACGCGCACGCCCGGCCCCCGCGGCTCCTCGTAGCGTCCGATCTTCCCCGGGGCGGGCGCGAAGTTCTTCGAGGCGTCCTCTGCGTTGATGCGACACTCGATCGCGTGGCCCCGCAGGACCACGTCCTCCTGGCGGTAGGAGAGCGGCTCGCCGGCCGCCGCGCGGATGCCCTCCTTGACGATGTCGATGCCCGTCGTCATCTCCGTCACGCAGTGCTCGACCTGCACGCGCGTGTTCATCTCGAGGAAGAAGTACTCCGGCTCGGCGCCCTCGCGCGCGGAGAACAGGCCCTCGATCGTGCCCGCGCCGACGTAGTCGACCGCGCGCGCCGCCTCCACGCCGATCTGCCCGATGCGCTCGCGCAGCGCCGCGTCGACCACCCACTCCGGTGCCGGGGACTCCTCGATCACCTTCTGGTGGCGGCGCTGGATCGAGCAGTCGCGCTCGCCGAGGTGGATCACGTTGCCGTGTGTGTCCGCGAGGACCTGCACCTCGACGTGGCGCGGGTCGTGCAGGTAGCGCTCGAGGTAGACCGTCGGGTCCGAGAAGAACTTCTCGCCTTCGCGGCTGGAGCCCTCGAACGCTCCCTCCAGCTCGTCCTCGGTGAGCGCGACGCGAAAGCCCTTGCCGCCGCCGCCGCCGGCCGCCTTGACCGCCACCGGGAAGCCGATCTCGCCCTTCGCGATCTTCAGCGCGTCCTTCACGCTCGCCACCGGCTCGGTCGTGCCCGGCACGATCGGGACGCCCGCCGCCTGCATCAGCTCGCGCGCGCGGGTCTTCGAGCCCATCGCCTCGATCGCGCTCGCCGGCGGCCCGATGAAGACGACGCCCGCGTCCGCGCACGCCTGCGCGAACGGCGCGTTCTCCGCGAGGAAGCCGTAGCCCGGGTGGATCGCCTCCGCGCCTGAGCGCGCCGCCACGTCGAGGATCTTCTCGACGCTGAGGTAGTTCTCCGCGGCCGGACCCTCGCCGAGGTTGTAGGCCTCGTCCGCGCGCGCCACGTGCAGCGCGTCGCGGTCGAGCTCGGAGTAGACCGCCACCGACGCGATCCCCAGCTCCTCCAGGGCGCGCACGATTCGGACGGCGATCTCGCCGCGGTTTGCCACCAGGACCTTCGTGAACATCGCGCGCCGCAGATTAGTAGTTCCATGCCCGCGCGTGCTGCGCGGGGCGCGGTGGAGGCCGGCGCAGCCGCTTGACTGCGCCGGCCTCCTGCGCTATGGCAGGCGGCCCGCGTCCGGGATAAGCGCTCCACAAACCCCGGACGCGAGCATTACGGCGTCGCCCTGGCGCGCTTTCGCGCTCGACGCCGGCCTGCCCGGGTGGACGGCCGCGAGGGCTGCCACACCAGTTGAGCTCGATGGCCGCAACGGCCTAAAAACATTTTTCGGAAACATCTGTAGAATGTTGACCGATCTCCTTTCGTACCCGGCATTCGCTGGGTGTGATGGGTGCCGGAGCGTCTGCCTCTGAAGTTGGAGCGGGCGCTTCGGCATTTCTCCCCCGCGAAAGTGGTTCCAGGAGTCGGTCTGATTCGGCAGTTGGAACACCGGGGACTATCGCATGTGGAGCCGCCCGCGTCAATGTGCGCAAAGACGGTTTTTCAGCCCTCGCGTTGTGCGATCGCACAATTTGGGTCCGAATCCCGCTCAACCGCCAGAAATCCGCGCGCGGAAAATCGGCGAAAAAAGATCGAAAAGTTGGAGACGTCCGCGCGATCAGCCGGTCGCCGAGGCGACCATGCCCGCGCCGACGGTCTCGTTCGTCGCCTCATCGATCAAGATGAAGCTGCCCGTGCGCCGATTGCCGACGTACGGATCGAACGCGAGTGGCGCGCTCGTGCGCAGGCGCACGCTGCCGATGTCGTTGAGCTCCAGCTCCGCCGGCGCCGGCGCGCGCTCCAGCGTGTGCACGTCCACGCGGTCCTCGAGCGCGTCGACGATCGCCGTCGCGCTGCGCGTCGTGTGCTTGATCACGTAACGCGCGCCCGGCCGCAGCGGGCGCGCGTTCAGCCAGCACACGTCGGCCCGCAGCTCTCGTGCCACCGTGGGGGACTGCTCCGGACGGCAGATCAGCTCGCCGCGCGAGACGTCCAACTCGTCCTCGAGTCGCAGCGTCACCGACATCGGCGCGAGCGCCTCCTCGAGCGTCCCCTCGTACGTGTCGATCGCCGCGATCCGCGTCCGCTGTCCGCTCGGCAGCGCGACGACGTCCTCGCCGACGCGCAGCGCGCCGCTCGCGAGCTGGCCTGCGTAGCCGCGGTAGTCCTCGCTCAACGCGGCGGCGGGGGCGGGGACGGTCGAGCGCGCCTGCGCCGGGCGGATCACCCACTGCACCGGGAAACGCGCCGGCCGATCGTAGGGGTGGTCGTACGCGACATCGACCTCCTCCAAGAGCTCGAGCAGCACCGGCTGGCGGGCGGGGTCCTGATACCAGTCCATCCGCTGCGAGCGGTCCACGACGTTGTCGCCCTCGAGCGCCGAGATCGGGATGTACGTCACCTCCGGGCCCGCGCGCCGCTCGCCCTCGAGATCGAGGGCGCTGCCCATCGGCACGCCCGGCATCGCGCTCAGCTTCTGCGCGAAGCTCTCGAACTCGCCGACGAGCTCTTCAAAGCGTGCACGGGAGTAGTCGACGAGGTCCATCTTGTTGACCGCCACGACCAGATGCGGTATCCCCAGCAGCACGCTGATGAACGCGTGGCGCTTGGACTGCTCCAGCACGCCCTTGCGCGCGTCGAGCAGGATCACGGCCAGGTCGGCCGTCGAGGCGCCCGTCACCATGTTGCGCGTGTACTGCTGGTGGCCCGGGCAGTCCGCGATGATGAAACGCCGGCGCGCCGTTGCGAAGTAACGGTAGGCGACGTCGATCGTGATGCCCTGCTCGCGCTCCGCGCGCAGCCCGTCGGTGAGCAGCGCGAGGTCGAGCACTCCTTCGCCGCCGCGGCGCATGCTCGCCTCCGCGACGTGCTCGAGCTGGTCCTCGAAGACCTGCTTCGTGTCGTACAGCAGTCGCCCGATCAGGGTGCTCTTGCCGTCGTCGACGGAGCCCGCGGTCGTGAAGCGCAGCAGGTCCAGGGTCATGCTCGATCGCGCCTGAGATGGTCGTGTGTCGAAGTGCTCACGGCCATCTCAGAAGTACCCGGCCTTCTTGCGGTCCTCCATCGCGGCCTCCGAGACGCGGTCGTCGGCGCGCGTCTCGCCGCGCTCGGTGATCCGTGTCGCGGCGATCTCGGTGACGACCTCATCCAGGGTCAGCGCGCGCGAGCGCACGCCGCCGGTGCAGCTCATGTCGCCGACCGTGCGGTAGCGCACCATCTCGCTGAACACCTGCTCGCCGTCGATCAGCTCGACGCCCTCGCGCCACGCGTAGAGCATCCCGTCGCGGCTGAAGACCGCGCGCTCGTGCGCGAAGTAGATCGATGGCACCTCGAGTTGCTCCTGCGCGATGTACTCCCAGACGTCGAGCTCGGTCCAGTTCGAGAGCGGGAAGACGCGCACGTTCTCGCCCTTGCGGATGCGCCCGTTGTACAGGTTCCACAGCTCGGGGCGCTGGTTCTTGGGGTCCCACTGGCCGAAGTCGTCGCGGAAGGAGAAGACGCGCTCCTTCGCGCGCGCGCGCTCCTCGTCACGGCGCGCGCCACCGAAGGCCGCGTCGAAGTCGTGCTTGGCGATCGCGTCGAGCAGCGTCACCGTCTGCAGTCGGTTGCGCGAGGCGCGCGGTCCCGTCTCCTCGACCGCGCGTCCGCTGTCGATCGACTCCTGCACGCTGGCCACGATCAGCCGCTCACCCAGTTCCGCGACGCGGCGGTCGCGGAACTCGATCACCTCCGGGAAGTTGTGGCCGGTGTCGACGTGCATCAGTGGGAACGGGAACGGCGCCGGGCGGAACGCCTTCTCGGCGAGGCGCAGCAGCACGATCGAGTCCTTGCCGCCGCTGAACAGCAGCACCGGACGCTCCAGTTCCGCCGCGACCTCGCGCATCACGTGGATCGCCTCGCTCTCGAGCGCCCGCAGATGGCTCAGCTGCGGGCGCGCCGCCGCGAGCGTCATCCGACGGTCTCCACGTGCAACCCACACTCCGTCTTGGTTGTCCCGGCCCAGCGGCCCTCGCGGCCGCTGCCGGGCTGTGTGCACGGGGCGCAGCCGATCGACGCGTAGCCCTGGTCGTGCAGGGGGTTGTACGGCAGCTCGCGCTCGTGGATCCGCCGCCACAGGTCCTTCTCCGTCCAGGACACCAGCGGGTTGTACTTCCAGATCCCGCGCGCGGCGTCGTGTTCGATCGGCTCGGCGTCGGCGCGCGTGGGGCCCTGCTCGCGGCGGATGCCCGTGATCCACGCCTCCGCGCCGTCCAGCGCGCGGGCCAGCGCCGCGACCTTCGCGTGCGAGCAGCAGTGCTCCGGGCCGCTCCAGCCGTTGCCGTCGGTGTCGCTCGCATCCTGCACCTCGACCGCGATCCCGAAGCGCTCCTCGAACGCGCGCCACGTCTGCAGCGTCTCATCGAACAGCACGCCCGTATCGATCGTCACGACGCGCACGTCGCGCCCGCCGTCGATGCGCAGCAGCTCGTCGATGAGCACCGACTCCTCCTTCTGGAAGGAGCAGAGCAGCACGACGTGCTCGCCGCCGTGACGCTGGACCGCCTCGCGCAGGGTCGTGGTCAGCTCCGCGGGGACGTCGCTCTGCGAAGTGACCTCGCGCGCCGCGAGATCGTGCTGGCTGTCGCTCAGACCGCGCACTCGCCCTCACCGCGGATCACCTGGAAGGGCACGTCGCGGTTCCAGTCGATGAACTGGTTCATCGTCTCCAGGCCGAAGTCGACGGGCAGCGAAAGGTCCTTGACGAGCGCTTCGAGCTCGGGCGTGCCGACGCGCGCAACGAACGCGCCCCACGCCTCGCCCTCGCTGCGGTTGGCCTCGTAGTGGCGCAGCCAGCGCTCGACGGCGTCGGGCACGCGCTTGGCGGGCAGGCGCTGCTTCAGGCGCGTGCCGAACTCGATCTGCTCGCCTTCGAAGGCGCCGCCGACGTGCGGGATGTAGGCGGGGATGGTGTGCTCGCCGACTTTGATCGACGCTCCGTAGAAGCCGATCGAGCCGACGTGATGCTGGCCGCAGCCGTTGGGGCAGCCGCTCATCTTGATGTGGATCGCGCGCGTCAGTGGGTCGGTGAGCTGCATCGCTTCGATGCGCTCCTGGACGGCGCGGTTGAGGCCCATCGAGCTCGTGATTCCGAGCTTGCAGGAGTCGGTTCCGGGGCACGAGACGACGTCGTCGATCTCGCGCGAGCCGGCGTCGCCCAGGTCGAGCGCCGACAGCGCGCGCCACACGTCGTAGACGCTCTCCTCGCGTACCCAGCGCAGCACGACGTTCTGCTGCACGGTCGTCCGCGCGTAGCCGCCGGAGAAGTCGCGCACGACCTGCGCGAGGCCGCGGAACTGCTCGGGCGTGAGGTCGCCGCGCGTGATCTTCGCCTCGACCGTGACGAACCCGTCCTGCTTCTGCGCGCGCACGTTCGCGGCGCGGAAGCGTTCGAACTCGGAGAGGTCGCCGTTGGGGCTCCCGTAGGTGCTCGGCGGAGCGGGCGCGCTCTCGCGCTCGTCGTCGAGGAACAGGCGATTCTCAATCGAGAAGTCGCGTTCGGCGACCCACTCGCCCTGCAGCTCCTCCTCGACCTGGCGGCGCAGCTCGTCGATCCCGAACTTGTCGACGAACACCTTGATCCGCGCGCGCGCGCGGTTGACGCGCAGCCAGTCCTGGCGGTCGAAGATGCGGAAGACGGCCTCGGCGATCTTCAGGTAGTCGCCGTTGTCGAGCTCGACGAACTCGTACAGCACGGGCGCCTTGCGCGGCATGATCGAGGTGCCGCCGCCGACGAGCATCTGCACGCCGCGCACCTCGCCGCGGCCGTCGATCTCGCGGACGCGCGCGCGGTAGGCGATGTCGTGGATTTCGCTGATCGCGCGTCCGGGCGCGCTGGCGTCGAACGCGGTCTTGATCTTGCGCGGCATCGCCTGTGTGGTGGGGTGGCGTACGAAGTAGCGCACGTACGCGCCCGCGTAGGGTGTGAGGTCGAAGAGCTCGTCGGAGGCTACGCCGGCCCAGGGATCGCCGGTGACGTTGCGCACGGTGTTGCCGCAGCCCTCGCGGCTGGAGAGCCCGGCCTCGCCGAGCTCGCGGATCGCGCGCTCGGCGTCGGGCAGGGGGATGTGGTGCATCTGGATGTTCTGGCGCGTGGTGATGTGGCCCTTGTTGAGCGGCACGTAGCGCTCGATGACGTCGGCGAACTTCTCGAGCTGCTCGGGCGTGATCCCGCCGAAGGGCAGCTTCACGCGGATCATCTGCACGTCGGGCTGGCGCTGCCCGTAGACGCCCTGCTTGAGCCGGAACTTGATGAACTCGTCCTCCGGCGTCCCGCCCTCCAGGAATTTGGTGGCCTCGGTCTTGAAGTCGTCGAACTCGCGCTGCAGGATCGGGATCACGTGCCCGGGCACGTTCTGCAGGATCTCGGGGTCCTCGAGCGTGCCGCGCGGGGCCTTGGGTGGCGAAGCTGACTCCATCGTTGACTAGACCTCCTGATCCGGGCGGACCCGGGCTCTTTCGATATGCACCTGCAACTGCCGGCGGAGAGGGGACAGCAGAAGGATAGCCCTAAAGGCTAGCGACTTTCGGGTATTTATCCAGGACTGGAAAACAGGGGGTGGGAGGTGCTCGGCGCCGGAGGTGGCGAAACTCAGCTCCAGCGGAGCGGATCTCCCCAGGCCGAGGGCGAGTCGTCCTCGTGTCCGACCGCTTCGAGGATAGCCGCCCGCGCCCACGGGTCTGGCGTCGCCGGGAGCGGCGCGAGGGGCGGCGCGGTCTCGCGCATGAACCGCTCCAGCGCGCCCACGATCGCGGCGGCCTCGATCGGGGAGGCCGCTGGAGAGATCGGCTCGAGTCGGGGGCGGCGGTCGGGCATCGGCGTAGTCTGACGGACGTCGCGCTCATCTGGATCCTTGGCTGAGCAGCCAAGGCGCTGGTACGCTCACGCGAATGTCGCGGCCGCTCGACGGCTTCCTCGCCGCCGCCCCCGCACCGCAGCGCGCGGGGCTGCGGGCGCTGCTCGCGCTGGCGCGGCGCCCGCGCGGCGCGCGGCTGCTGGCGCGCTTTGCGCCCGCGGCGCAGCTCACCACCGGTCTGCTCGCCGCCGCGCACTTCGAAGCGGACGCCCCGGCGCGCGCGCTCGGCTGGGACGCTGAGGCCGTTGTCGCGCGCGGCCGCGCGCTGCGCCGCGCGGAGGGGCGCCCGTGAGGGAGATGCTCGAGGCGGATGTCTGCGTGATCGGCGCGGGCGCGGGCGGCGCGGTGGCGGCGGCGGAGCTGGCGGAGGGCGGGGCGCGGGTGGTGCTGCTGGAGCAGGGCCCGGAGCACGACGCGGACGATTTCACGGCGCGGCCGCTGGAGATGCTGGGGCGCCTGTACCGCGACGGCGCGCAGACGACGACGCTGGGGACGCCGCCGGTACTGCTGCCGCTCGGGCGCGGTCTTGGCGGCACGACGCTCGTGAACTCCGGCACGTGCTTTCGCACGCCCGCGCGGGTGCTCGAGCGCTGGCGCCGCGAGCACGGCGTGGAGCTCGACGGGGCGGAGCTGGGGCGCTGCTTCGCGCGCGTGGAACGCGCGCTGTCGGTCGCGGAGGTCACGCCGGAGCTCGCGGGCGCGAACGCGGCGGTCGCGCGGCGCGGTGCGGAGCGGCTGGGCTGGTCGCACGGCTACCTGCGCCGTAACGCGCGCGGCTGCGTGGGCTCGGGGGTCTGCGCGTTCGGCTGTCCGACCTCCGCGAAGCAGCACACCGGCATCACCTACCTCCCCCGCGCGCGGGCGGCGGGCGCGCGGGTGATCACGGGCGCGGACGTGCAGCGGATTCT
Organism: Solirubrobacteraceae bacterium; assembly: GCA_035483545.1. Taxonomy (GTDB): domain Bacteria; phylum Actinomycetota; class Thermoleophilia; order Solirubrobacterales; family Solirubrobacteraceae; genus Palsa-744. Next base: position 148,993 of record DATHPS010000005.1, read on the forward strand.
CGTCGAGGGCGGCCGCGCGAATGGAGTGCAGGCTCGGCTCGCCGCCACGGCCGCGGGCGCCGCCGCTGGCCGCGGCCACGAGGCCGCCTCCGGGCGCGGGGACCGGCCGGCGCGCGAGCTCGAAGTCCGCGCGCCGCGCGTGGTGCTCGCGGCGGGCACGATCCACACGCCGCTGCTGCTCGCGCGCAGCGGACTCGCGCGAGCGTCGGGGCAGCTCGGGCGCAACCTCGTGCTGCACCCGGCGACCGCGGCCTTCGCGCTGATGGAAGAGACGGTCGACATGGCGCGCGGCGTGCCGCAGAGCTTCTACGTCGATGAGTTCGCCGCGGAGGGCGTCCTCTTCGAGAGCGTCGCGGGGCCGCCGTCCTACGTCGCGCTCGCGCTGCCGCTCACCGGCGCGCGCCACGCCGCGGCGATGTCGCGCTACCCGCGGCTCGCGCAATTCGGGCTGATGGTCAGCGACGACTCGCGGGGGCGGGTGCATCTCGGCGGCGCGCGTGCAGCTGAGCTCGGCGGGGACCGCGTGGGTGCGCTGGCGGGCCGGAGTGCGAATAGAGTCGCGGGTCGCCGTGTGGGGACGCGGGACCGCGTGCGCGGGGTCGGCAGGATGGGCGGCCCACTGATCCGCTACGACTTGGGCGAGCCGGACGTCGCGAAGTTCCGCGCCGGCCTCGCGCGCCTGCGGGAGCTCTTCGAGGCCGCGGGCGCGCGCGAGGTCTACCTGCCGCTCCCGCCGGGCGTCTCGCCGGAGCGCGCCCGCGCCCGCGACCTGAAACTGATGGCGTTCCATCCGCTCGGGACGGCGCGCGCCAGCGCCGACCCCGCGCGCGGCGTGCTCGACGGCGATCTGCGCGTGCACGGCGTCGAGGGTCTGCACGTCGCCGATGGCAGCGTGATGCCGAGCTCGCTCGGCGTCAACCCGCAGCTGACGATCATGGCGCTCGCGACGCGCCTGGCCTACCATCTACTTGAACGCCCGTGTCCTTCCTGATCGACCCGCCCTGGCTCTACGCGACCGGTCGCGCCTACGGTCGCCTGATGCCCGAGCGAACGCCGACCGCGCGCGCGGTGCACACCGCGACTGCGACCGCGTTTCTCGCGACGAGCATCTCGCTCTACCTCGACCGGCCCTGGACGCGGCCGATCTGGAAGGCGTGCCGCGCGCGCAGCGGGCGCGACTGGATGCTCAACTCCGGGGTCTTCCGCTTCGACCCCGCGCGCGCCGGACGGCGCACGCACGTGGTCTCCGCGCTGTTCTTCGCCACCTACCCCTGGTGGCTGCTGCTCGGCGAACGCGCCGGGCGTAGGCGCTAGAGCGGGATGTTGCCGTGCTTGCGCTTGGGGCCGGGCTCGCGCTTGGTTTGCAGCGTGCGCAACGCCTCGATCAGCTTCGGGCGCGTCTCGTGCGGGACGATCACGTCGTCGATGTAGCCACGCTCAGCCGCCGTGTAGGGGTTGGCGAAGCGCGCCTTGTAGTCATCCATCAGCTTCCGGCGGCGCTCATCCGGCGTGGGGCTGCCCGCGATGTCGCGGCGGTAGATGATGTTCACGGCGCCCTCCGGGCCCATCACCGCGACCTCCGAGGTCGGCCACGCGAAGTTGAAGTCCGCGCCGAGGTGCTTGGATGACATCACGTCGTACGCGCCCCCGTAGGCCTTGCGCGTGATGATCGTCACCTTCGGCACGGTCGCCTCGGCGAACGCGTACAGCAGCTTCGCGCCGTGGCGGATGATGCCGCCCCACTCCTGCGCGGTGCCGGGGAGGAAGCCGGGGACGTCGCAGAACGTCAGCAGCGGGATGTTGAACGCGTCGCACGTGCGCACGAAGCGCGCGGCCTTCGCGGAGGCGTCGATGTCGAGCACGCCCGCGAGCTGGGCCGGCTGGTTGCCGACGACGCCGACCGTGTAGCCGTCCATGCGCACGAAGCCGCAGATGATGTTCTTCGCGTGGTGTTCGTGCACCTCCAGGAACTCCCCGTCGTCGACGATCAAGCGCACGACGTCGCGCATGTCGTAGGGCTTGTTCGGGTTGTCCGGAACCACGTGGTCGAGCTCGGCGTCCATTCGCAGCGGGTCGTCCGTCGGCTGCACCCGCGGCGGCGTCTGCAGATTGTTCGACGGCAGGAAGCTCATCAGGTAGCGGCAGTCCTCCAGGCACGCGTCCTCGTCCGCCGCCGCGAACTGCGCGACCCCGGACTTCGTGTTGTGCGTCATCGACCCGCCGAGCTCCTCGAAGCCGACCTCCTCGCCGGTCACGGTCTTGATCACGTCGGGGCCGGTGATGAACATGTGCGAGGTTTCGTTGACCATGAAGATGAAGTCCGTGATTGCCGGCGAGTACACCGCGCCGCCCGCGCAGGGGCCCATCACGAGGCTGATCTGCGGGATCACGCCCGAGCAGCGCACGTTGCGCAGGAATACGTCGCCGTAGGAGCCCAGCGAGACCACGCCCTCCTGGATGCGCGCGCCGCCGGAGTCGTTGATGCCGATCACGGGGCAGCCGATCTTCGCGGCGAGATCCATGATCTTGCACATCTTCTCGCCCATCACCTCGCCGAGCGAGCCGCCGAAGACCGTGAAGTCCTGGCTGAACACGCACACGCGGCGCCCTTCGATCGTGCCGTGGCCAGTCACGACGGCGTCACCCCACGGGCGGTTCTTCTGCATCTCGAAGTCGTGCGTGCGGTGGCGCACGAAGGTGTCGAGCTCCTGGAAGGAGCCCGGGTCGAGTAGCTTCTCGACGCGCTCGCGCGCGGTGTACTTGCCGCGCGCGTGCTGCTTCTCCTCCGCCTCCGGGGCGGAGTGCAGCGCCGCCGCGCGCAGCTCGTGCAGCTGGGCGAGCTTCTCCTCGTAGGTCTCGGGTGCCTTGGCGCGCGTCATCGGGCGCGTGATCTTATCCGCGGCGCGCCCCGCTGCGCGCTCAGCCGCGCGAGAATGGGCGGTGATGGGCCGCACCCAGGCGGTCCAGGACGGCGGTGAGCGATGCCGCGTCCTGCTCGACCATCGCCTGCTCGACGACTGCGAGCTCCGCCGCGAGGTCTGGGCGCTCCGCGGTCGCGAGCGCCCCAGCCGCTGCGGGCTCCTCGGCTGCGGGCTCCGGGGCGGGCGCCTCCGTCGGGCCGGGTTCGGGCTCGTCGAGCGCGGCGGGCTCCTCCGTGGCGATCGGCTCGCGCTCGTCGATCGGCTCGGACTCGTTGAGCGCCTCGGGCTCGTCGATCGGAAGCAATTTGCGTCGTCGCTGGAAGATTCGCGCGAACAATCCCCGACGCCGTTCGGGTTCGGGCTCGACGACAGCCGCCGGCTCCGGCTCGACGATGGCCTCGGACTCCGGCTCGACGACGGCGTCGGGCGGCGGTTGCGCGACCTCATCCTGCGGCGGGTCGGCCTCGGCGACGGCCTGGGGTTTTGGCGGCGCGACCTCCGCGGGGGGCGCCTCGATGTCGGCGACCTCGCGCACGGCGGTGAGCGTGACCTTGGTGCCCCACCCGGAGGCCTTCAGCTGGATGGCGCCGCGCACATCCCCGGCCTCCCACTCGACCGCGGTCTCGGGCTCGACGCGGGCGATGCGGATATCGCCGAACTCGCCGAGGTGCCGCGCGAGCGACTCGGGGTCGCTGAGCTCGGCCCACAGCTCGGGTGGGGACTTGACGAGGGTGCGCTGCACTTCGCAGGAGGGCATCGTGCATCTTGTTCGCGCGTTCTCACGCGAGTCCTTCAGTGTGGCGATACGCACAAGGACAAGCTCTCCGACCTACCCAATATCGAACTATAAAAGATTAAAGTTTCAAATAGAAAAGTTTAGCTTACTATAGTTTAGCCATGCCAACTGCCTTCGTGGGACGTAAGCACGAGCTGGAGCTGCTCCTAGGGGAACTGGAGCATCTGCGCGAGAGCGGGCAGGGAGGTTTTATCTGGATGCGCGGTAGGCGCCGGGTCGGCAAGTCGCGGCTCGTGCAGGAGTTCATCGAGGCCTCGAAGCTGCCGTATGTCTTCTACCAGGCTCCGCGCAGGACGAGCGCGGATGCTCTGGAGCGATTCCGAAAGGCCCTCGCCGCTTCGAGCTTGCCGGTGGCCGAGACGGTGCGAATCGGTGCTAGCTTCGATAGTTGGCCGGCGGCGCTGAGGCTGGCGCAGCAGGGTGCCACGCGCGAGCGGCCCGTGATCGTCGTGATCGACGAGCTGCCCTACCTCGTCGAAGCCGACGCGGGCACGGCTGCGGACATCCAGGAGGCGTGGGATCGCGAGTTGCAGCATCGACCTGTGCTGCTCGTATGTATCGGCAGCGACATGCGAATGATGCGGGCTCTAACCGAGTATCCGGCCGAGCTCTATGGCAGGCCGACGCGCGAGATGGTCGTTCAGCCGTTCAGTCCGCGAGACCTCGCTGTGCTCAGCGGTGCGGACGGCGCGCAGGCATTCGACCGCTTTTTGATCGTTGGAGGTCTGCCGATGCTCGCGCGCTCCTGGGCGCCGAGCTCGACGCGACGTCAGTTTCTCGGGAGAGAGCTCCTCGACCCGGCGAGCCCGCTGGTAGTCGACGGTCTGCGCATCCTCGACGCCGAGTTCCCGGCCGAGCTGCAGGCCCGGGAGGTGCTCGCTGCAATCGGTCACGGCGAGCGGGCTTTCACAGAGATCGGCCGGCGCAGCGGAGTTGGCAACGAGGCGAGTCTGTCGACCGTACTGAAGAGCCTCGTGAGCAAGGGCATGGTGGAGTCGGCCCTCCCGTACGCTGCGCCGCCCGGCCTGAAGAGCAGGCGATACATGATCTCGGATCCCTACCTGCGCTTTTGGTTGCGCTTCATCGGTCCGGGCATCGATGAGATCGACCGGGGTCGTGGCGACCTGGTGCTCGAGCGTGTCGAGCGCGACTGGACGAGCTTCCGGGGGCGCGCGATCGAGCCTGTCGTCAGGCGTTCGCTGGAGCGACTGTTGCCCAGCGAGCGCTTCGGCGATGCGCGCTACGTCGGGGCCTACTGGACACGCACGAACGTGCCAGAGGTCGATCTCGTCGGTGCGGCCGATCCAAAGCCGACGGCGGTCTCGTTCGTAGGCTCGATCAAGTGGCGCGAGAACGCGCTCTTCACCCGCCCCGACGCGCAGGAGCTGATCGAGCAACGTAGTCGCGTCCCCGGGGCCGCCGGTGCGCGGCTGGTCGGTGTCTCGCGTCGCGGCTTCGTCACCGACGCCGGGTTGGATGTGGAGCTGACACCGGACGAGCTCTTACGGGCCTGGCCCGAACCGTAGACGGCTACGCTGCGGTCGGTCGTAGACGGCTACGCTGCGGTCGGTGTTGCGCGCGGTGCGAGGAGCCCGCGCTCGTGCAGCGCCTCCGCGATCTGCACGGCGTTCGTCGCGGCTCCCTTGCGGAGGTTGTCGGCGACGATCCAGAGGTCGAGAGCGCGCTCGTGGCCGGGGTCGCGGCGGATGCGCCCGACGAGCACGTCGTCGCGTTCGGCCGCGTCGATCGCCAGCGGGTAGAGCGCCGAGCCGGGATCGTCGAGGACCGTCACACCGGGCGCCGCGATCAGCAGCTCGCGCGCGCGCTCCGGCGAGAGCTCCTCGCGGGTCTGCACGTTCACCGCCTCAGAGTGGCCTGTGACGACGGGCACGCGCACGCAGGTCGCGCTCACGCGGATCGCGTCGTCGCCGAGGATCTTGCGCGTCTCGTGCATCAGCTTGCGCTCCTCGTCGGTGTGGTCCTCGCCAGCCGCGAACGAGCCCGCGTGGGGGAGCGCGTTGAACGCGATCTGGTGCGCATAGGACTGCGGCGGAGCGATCTCGCGCTCATGCAGTAGTGCGTGCGACTGGTCAAGCAGCTCCTCGACCGCCTGCCGGCCGGTGCCGGAGACGGCCTGGTAGGTCGAGATCACCAGGCGCTCGATGCCGGCCGCGTCGTAGATCGGTTTCAGCGCGACCACCATCTGCATCGTCGAGCAGTTCGGGTTCGCGACGATCCCGTGATGGCCGGCGAGAGCGTCGGGGTTGACCTCGCTGACGACCAGCGGGACGTCGTCCTGCATGCGCCAGCGCGAGGAGTTGTCGACGACCACCGCGCCCGCGTCCGCGAAGCGCGGAGCCCACTCGCCCGAGGTCGCGCCGCCCGCGGAGAACAGCGCGAGGTCGAAGCCCTGAATCGTCTCCTGCTCGAGTGGCCGCACGGTGAGATCGCCGCCGTCCGGCGCGGCGCCCTCGAGCACGCGCCCCGCCGAGCGCGCCGAGGCGAACGCGACGACCTCGCGCGCGGGGAACGCGCGCTCGCGCAGCAGGCGCAGCATCAGCGTGCCCACCTGGCCGGTGGCGCCGACCACCGCGACTCGATAGCCCTCAGGATTCATCGCTTGCAAGGGTATCGGGGGAGCGCTGGCTACGAGGCTGCTCGGCGGGGCCGCCGCGCGGGGCCAGGACGCCGGGAGGACCGCCGCGCGGGGGTCCGAGCGCGCGCGAACTAAACGCGTGGGCCATGCAAGAGGTTCTTTTTTCCGTGTTCTTTACGGCGAGGAACTGTTTAAAGCCGTAAGAAACACGAAAAATAGAACTAACATCTCCTGCCCTCGCCCTCGCTCTCACTTTGGTGGACCTGGCCCTCCTCGCTCTCGCTCTCACCTTGGTGGACCTGGCCCGACCCGGCCTCGCCCGGCCTACGGCTTGATGACCATCACTGCGATCGTGAGGAGCACGATCAGGCTGAGCAGCGGGCCGAAGGTTGAGAGGCGGCGGACGAGCGCGCGGTACTCATCGCTCATCTCTACCTCCCCGTCCCCCGCCGCGGCGACGTCGCGCGCGGCGATCGTCTCGGCGCGTTTGGCGGTCGGGATCATCACCGAGCCGACGAGCCCGCCGATCACGATCGCGGCGCCGAGACCCCATTGCACGAAGAATTCGCTCCAGAGGTGCCCGTCGCTGGCGAGGAAGATGCCCGCGGCGACGACCACAACGAGGCCGCCGTTGACCAGCGTGCGCTCGATCGTGTACTCCACGCGGTGCATCAGAGGCAGGGTACGCGGATCCCGGTTGGCGGCGACCGCGAACATGATCGGGTAGGCGAACGTCACGCCGAAGGCGATCACGACGGCCATGATGTGCAGGGCGAGGACGATTTCGTAGGCTGAGGCGGCGAGCATTGACAAGATCCTAAGGGTCCGGTCGGCGCATGCGCCGACCGGGGAACGGCCACATGTGGCCGTTCCTGGAGGGGTCGCATGCGACCCCTCCCAACCGGTCGCATGCGACCGGTTGCCTCACATCCTCAAAACGTCGGCGCGTACTTGCCGAAGACGTCCTGCATCGCGCCGCAGACCTCGCCGAGCGAGCAGCGCTCCTTCAGCGCCTGGCGGATCGCCGGGAGCAGGTTCTCGCCACTGCGCGCCACCGCGCGCAATTCCTCCAGGCGACGCTCCACCAGCGCCTGCTCGCGGTCGGCCTTGAAGGCGGCCAGTCGCTCGAGCTGTTCGCGCTCGGACGCCGGGTCCACGCGCAGTAGGTCAGGGACCTCGATGTCCTCTTCCTCGTACTTGTTCACGCCGACGACGATGTCCTGGCCGATGCGGTAGCGCTCCTGGTAGCCCCACGCCGACTCGTCGATCTCGCCGGTGATGAACTGGATCGCGTTGACCGAGCCGCCGAGCGCGTCGACCTTGCCGATCAGCTCGTTCGCGCGCGCTTCGATCTCGTCGGTCAGCGACTCCACGAAGTAGGAGCCCGCGAACGGGTCCACCGTGTCCGCCGCGCCGGACTCGTGCGCGAGGATCTGCTGCGTGCGCACCGCGATTTTCGCCGCGCGCTCCGTCGGCAGCGCGAGCGCCTCGTCGAAGCCGTTGGTGTGCAGCGACTGCGTCCCCCCGCAGACCGCCGCGAAGCCCTGCAGCGCGACGCGCACGATGTTGTTCTCCGGCTGCTGCGCCGTCAGCGTCACGCCGCCCGTCTGCGTGTGGAAGCGCAGCATCGTCGCCTTCGGGTTCGTGGCGCCGAAGCGCTTGCGCATGATGTGCGCCCACATGCGCCGCGCCGCGCGGAACTTCGCGACCTCCTGGAAGACGTTGTTGTGGCCGTTGAAGAAGAACGCCAGCCGCGGCGCGAACTCGTTCACGTCGAGGCCCTTCTCGATCGCGGCCTGCACGTACGCGATCCCCGAGGACAGCGTGAACGCGACCTCCTGCACCGCCGAGCAGCCCTTCTCGCGGAAGTGATAGCCCGAGATCGAGATCGTGTTCCACTTCGGCACGCGCTCGTGGCAGTACTGGAAGAGGTCCGTCGTCAGCCGCATCGTGGCCTCCGGCGGGTAGATGTAGTTGCCGCGCGCGATGTACTCCTTGAGCACGTCGTTCTGCGTCGTCCCGCGCAGCTGCGCGCTGGGCACGCCCTGCTCCTCGCCGACGAGCTCGTACAGCAGCAGCAGGCACGCCGCCGGCGCGTTGATCGTCATCGACGTCGAGACCCGATCCAGCGGGATGCCGTCGAACGCGGTGCGCATGTCGTCGATCGTGTCGATCGCCACGCCCGTGCGCCCCACCTCGCCCAGACAGCGCGGGTTGTCGGAATCCAGCCCCAGCTGCGTCGGCAGGTCGAAGGCCATCGAGAGGCCCGTGGTGCCCTTGGAGAGCAGGTAGCGGTAGCGCTCGTTGGACTCCTTCGCCGAGGCGTACCCCGCGTACTGGCGCATCGTCCACGTCTGCTTGCGGTACATCTCGCGGTGCGGGCCGCGCGTGTAGGGAAACTCTCCCGGCTCGCCCAGGTCGAGGTCGGCCGGCAGATCGGCCTCGGTGTAGAGCGGCTCGATCTCGATGCCCGAGTCCGTGAAGCGGCGCGGATCGTCGGGGCCCACGATCGGGGCGACGGTGAGACGCTCGGAATCCCCGCCGCGTGGCGGGTTCGGCCCGGGGTCGTGCTCGACGGTTGCCATAACCGGATGATAAGGACAGTCGGCGGGCGGAGGGTATGACCGGCGTCGGCTGGGCAGGTTATCCTCCCGCGGAATGGCCACCTGCCTCGTCACCGGCGGCGCCGGCTTCCTCGGCTCGCACCTCTGCGACGAGCTGCTCGCGCGCGGGCACCGCGTGATCTGCGCCGACAACTTCGAGACCGGCTCGCTCGCGAACATCGAGCACATCCGCGACCCCGAGCGCTTCACGTACCTCGGCGTCGACATCATCGAGCCCTACTTCGTGCAGGAGCCCGTCGACTTCGTCTACCACCTCGCCTCGCCCGCCTCGCCGATCGACTACCTGCGCCTGCCGCTGCACACGCTGAAGGTCGGCTCCTACGGCACCCACCACACGCTCGGCCTCGCGAAGGCCAAGCGCGCGCGGTTTTTGATCGCCTCCACCAGCGAGGTCTACGGCGACCCCCACGTGCACCCCCAGCCGGAGTCCTATTGGGGCCACGTCAACCCAATTGGGCCGCGGGGGGTCTACGACGAGGCCAAGCGCTACGCCGAGGCGCTCACGATGGCCTACCACCGCCAGCAGGGCGTCGACACCGCGATCGTGCGGATCTTTAACACCTACGGTTCGAGAATGCGCCCGCACGACGGCCGCGCCATCCCCACCTTCCTGCGCCAGGCGCTCGCCAACCGGCCGATCACGGTCTTCGGCGACGGCCGCCAGACGCGCTCGTTCTGCTACGTCAGCGACCTCATCCGCGGCATCATCGCGCTCGCCGAGTCCGGCTACCACGAGCCCGTCAACATCGGCAACCCCGACGAGTTCACGCTGCTCGAGCTCGCCGAGACCGTCAAGGAGATCACCTCGTCCACCTCCGAGATCGTCTACGAGGCCCTCCCCGTCGACGACCCCAAGCAGCGCCGCCCCGACATCGCGCTCGCGCGCGAGCTGCTCGACTGGTCCCCGCAGGTCTCCCTGCGCGAAGGCCTGCAGCGCACGATCGAGGACTCCGGCGTCGAGGTCCTCGTCGGCTGAGGCCGGGTCGCAGTCGCACGGCCGCCACCCGCCTGCAAGGCGCAGACCGCTACGCGACCGCTACATCTGCGACCCTGAGGCGTTGTGAACAGCGAGATGGGAACCCGTTCCTCGCGGACGTCCAGCGCTGAGCACGCCGAGCACCCCGCGTCCGTCGCCGCCGGCACGCTGCCCGCACGACCGATCGTCAGGGCGCCCAAGCGCCACGCGAGCGCTCCCGCGCTCTCCGCAGCGACCGCCCAGCGCGAGACCAGCGATCGCGACATGCGCCGCAAGCGCCCGCCCGCGATCTCGTTCCTGCTGCGCGTCGAGACCGCGCGGCGCGTCGCGCGCGTCCTCTCGCTGCTCGCGCTCGACTTCGCGGGCCTCACGCTCGCGATCTTCACCGCGCTGCTCCTGAAGGCCGCCGTGCTCGGCCACGTCGACGCGACGCAGGCCTACGAAGAGACCAAGCAGATCCTCGCGTTCGCCTACCTCGTGACCGCGCTCCTGTTCGCGCGCTCCGGCCTCTATGCGGGGCGCGGTCAGCGGCCCGGCCTCACGCGCATCGTCGCCTCGCTCTTCCAGGTCACATTCGTCGCGCTGCTGTTCGCGCTCGTCAGCGGGCAGCACTTCTCGAGCTTCTACATCTTCTGGGGCTCGCTCGCCTTCGCGCTGCTCTACGTGCCCTCGCTGCGCTCCGTCTACGAGCGCGGCACCGGCGCGCTGATGCGCGCCGCCGGACGCCAGCGCCGCGCGGTGCTCGTCGGCACCGGCACTCACATCCGCGAGGTCGCGCACGCGCTCGCCGACGCGCCGCAATCGCGCATCGACGTCGTCGGCTTCCTCTCGCTGCGCGCGCTGCCCGCCAACGGCCTGCGCGCGCTCGGGTCGCTCGCCGATCTCGAGCGCATCCTCGACGACGAGCGCGTCGACGAGGTCATCATCGCCGACCCCAGCTTCCCGCAGGGCGAGGCCGTCGGGCTCGTCGATCGCTGCCACCGCCGCGGCGTGCGCGTGCGCATCGCGCCCTCGACGATGGAGATCCTGATCCACCGCGCCGAGTTCGTGCCCGGCGAGTCCGTGCCCCTGTTCGAGCTCAAGCCGCCCGTCTTCGAAGGGATCGACTTCGCGCTCAAGCGCACCTTCGACGCGATCGGCGCGACGCTGCTGTTGATCGCGCTGAGTCCCCTGCTGCTCGCGATCTGGATCGCCGTGCGCGCGACCTCGCGCGGGCCCGCGCTGTTTCACTCGATGCGCCAGGGCATCGGCGAGCGGCCCTTCGCGTGCCTGAAGTTCCGCACGATGTACCTCGACGCCGAGCACCGCCAGGCCGACCTCGAAGGGCTCAACGAGGCCTCCGGCGCGCTGTTCAAGATCCGCGACGACCCGCGCACGACCCCCATCGGGCGGCTCCTGCGGCGCTTCTCGCTCGACGAGCTCCCCCAGCTCGTCAACGTCCTGCGCGGCGAGATGTCGCTCGTCGGCCCCCGACCGCTGCCCGAGCGCGACTTCGAACAGCTCGACGAGTGGCACCGCAAGCGCTACCTCGTGCTGCCCGGCATCACCGGCCTCTGGCAGGTCTCCGGTCGCTCCGAGCTCGACTTCGACGACCTCGTGCACCTCGACTTCATCTACCTCGAGCACTGGTCGCTCGCGCTCGACCTCACGATTCTGCTGAAGACGATCCCCGCCGTCCTCTCCCGCCGCGGCGCCTACTGAAGCGAAGCGCGCCGCGCGGCTCGCTCCGCGCGGCGTCTGCCGAAGCCGCTCACGCACGGGCGCGTCGGCCGCGCGAGCGCGTCCTCGTACACGCGCCACGTCTCGCGGCCCGCGTCCTCCCACGTCCACGCCGGCAACGCCGGCAACGCCGGCGGCGTCGGCGACGGCGGCAACGGCGCGTGGATCGTTAGCTGCGGAGCCGCTATCCCCACGCCTGCCGTGTCGGCCGCGGCGTCTCGCGCCGGCGGGATCACGACGACGCGCTCGCGCTCGAGCCCGAGCTCGGCGATGGCTTCGCGGGCGACGATCTCAGCGGGAACGATCACGTGCGTCGCGCGCTGCAGCGCGAGGTGGCGCAGGCGCAGGTGCACGCCGCCGCTACGCAGCCGCTCGCTGCGGCGGGTCAGCGCGCCGCAGTCGTGGATCGTCACGACCATCGGGCACGGGCTGTGCAGCATCGCCCCCTCCAGCCACGGCGCATGGAAGACCTCCGCGCCGCGCGGGCGGTGGGTCTCGAGCACCTCGTCGCGCTCGCCCGCCGTGTCGCGCAGCGCGCGTAAAAGGCAGCGCGCGTAGTGCCCGACGTTGTGCGCGCCTCCGCCGGGACGGCTGTCGAACGCGACCTTCACAGGCAGCGCCGGCCCTTCACGTCGCTCCCCGAGACGTGCACGCGGGTCACGTTAATGGGTTTCGCGCGGCAGCGCTAGAGATGACAGCGTAGTTTCCGCAAGAACGATAAGCGCGGGGTCTGGAGAAGCGATGGGTGAGGAGGGCGAAGTCGAGCGCGAGCAGGGAGCGGACGCGCGCGCCGCGCCGCGCGACCACCACGAAGCCCTCTGGGAGGACGTGCCGGAGGGCCTGCTGCCGTCGGACTTCGAGCGGCGCCTCGCGTTCCTGCTGGAGCACGTCCTCGCGGGCGCGCGCGTCCTGGACGTCGGCTGCGGCGAGGGGCGCTTCGCGCAGGCGCTCCTCGCGCGCGGCGCGCGCGTCGTCGGCATCGACGTCGCCGCGGAGCCGCTGCGCCGCGCGCGGGCGCGGTGGCCGGAGCTCGGGCTCGACCTGCGGCGTGTCGCGCCGAGCGGTCCGTGGCCGCTGGCGGACGTCAGCTTCGACGTCGTCTGGGCCGGCGAGGTGATCGAGCACGTCGCGGACACCGCGGGGTGGCTCTCGGAGGTGCGCCGCGTGCTGCGCTCGGGGGGCACGCTGCTATTGAGCACGCCCGCGCACGATGCGCTCACGCGGGCGCGACTCGCGCTCGGTGCGCGCGCGTTCGAAGCGCACTTCGATCCGCGCGCCGATCACCTGCGCTTCTACACGCGCCGCGCGCTCGTCGCGCTGCTCGCGGACTTCGGCTTCGAGGCGATCACGACGCGCGCAATCGGCGGAGCTCCGGGAGCGCGCCGCGTGTTGCTCGCGAGCGCGCGCCGCGCGCGCTACTGAGGCTGGCCGCCGCCGTGCCGCCGCTCGCGCTCACCGCGCGTAAGGCCTGTAAGTAGTCGTTCTGGAGCGTCAACAATTCCTGGTCTTCGCCGATCGTCGCGCGCGGCGCGACGGCCTGCGGGTTTAAGTAGACCGCGGCGCGCAGCGCGTTCAGCGCGGCGCGGGAGTCGCCGAGGTGCAGCTCGTATTCGCCGAGCGCCTCCCACGTCTGCCAGTTCGCGGGCTGCAGGTGCACCGCGCGTTCGTACGTCGCGGCGGCGTTCGCGCCTTGGCCCGCGCCCTGCTGCACCGCGGCGAGCGTGATCAGGGCTTCGGCGGAGAGCGGATCGCGGCTGACCGCGGCGCGCGCCGCGGCGAGCGCGCCCGCGGGGTCGCGCGCGATCAGCGCGAGCGCCTGGCTCTGCGCGTCCTGCGAGCGCTGCGGCTGCCACTCCGTCCACGCCGCGAGCAGCGCCGCGATTGCCACCGCGAGCGCGACCGCGATCGCTTCGGGGTCGGTGCGCAGCCCCCGCCACCGCGCGCGCCGCGCGTCCGCTTGGCTCGCGTCGACGCCCGCGCTGGTCGCGTCGTGGCTGCCCCAGATCTCATTCGCGGCGCTGCCGGCAGGGACCCCGGGCAGCGCGACCCGCGCCGCGATCGGACCGCGGCCGGCGAGCCAGCCGGCGCAGAGCAGCGCGGTACAGGCGAGCCCGGGCACGTACCAGGTCCAGTCGACGAACGAGTGCACGCCGAAGGTCGCGACGAGGCAGAGCATCGTGAGCAGGCCGATGCGCTCAGGGGTGTAGACGCCCGCGGCGTCGTCGCGGTCGGAAAGCGGCCAGCGCCGCCAGCGCCAGTGGCTCCAGCAGCGGTTCAGCGGATGGGTGGCGCGTCCCGCGGCGGCGAGCCAGGCGCCGAACAGCGCGAGTACGAGCAGCATGCCGACGATGCCGAGATCGGCGAGCGTCTGCACCGCGAAGCCGTGCGCCTGCTGGACTTTGAGCGGCGCGGTGCGGTAGCGCAGGCGGGCGGTGGCGTAGCCTTCGGCGCCGGCGCCGAGGAGGGGATGGGCTTTGAAGACCTGCAGCGCCTCGTGCCAGTAGCGCGCGCGGGCGCTGCTGACCGCGGTCAGGCGCCCCGGTCCGTTCGCGGGCACCGTCGCGTTGGGATTGGTGAGCGAGCCGAGCCCGTGCGAGACGCTGCCGAACAGGCCGCGGTGGCTGACCGCGAGCGCGCCGAGGACGGCGATGACGGCGAGCGCGGGGAGACTCGACAGGAGGATGCCGGCGCGGCGGCGCGTGGCGGGGGAGGGCGCGCGGCGGCCGCTGAGAAAGCCGATCGCGAGTCCCGCGAGCGTGAGCGCGATGAGCGCCGCGGCGAGCAGCACGCCGAGCTGGTGGCCCGCCTGGACGCGGGAGGCGAGCTTCGCGGTGTCGGTCGTGAGGGCGCCGCGCGAGAAGTCCCACGCGACGACGACCGCGGCGCCGAGGCCGCCGACGATCAGCACGGTGGCGCCGCGCAGGCGCAGCGGCACGAGGCACAGCCAGAGCGCGACGCCGACGATCAGCGCGGCGAGCGCGCCGCGCGAGTACGCGAGCATCAGCGTGACGAGCATGATCGCCATCGCGGGATACGCGAGCGCGCTGAGCAGCGCGTGTCCGCTGCGGCGCGCGCCGAGCCACAGGCAGGCGATCGCACCGAGCGCGGCGGCGAGCCCGGTCGCGTTCCAGTAGCCGTAGGGTTCGCGCAGGCGCGCGTAGTAGACGATCTGCTGGGTACCGAGGCGGTTGGGGAAGACCTTCGTGAGCAGCGCGTAGCCGCAGATGACGACGCTCGCGAGCAACACCCCGCCGAGCACCGCGGACCAGCGGCGCGGCGCGGCGCGCGCGAGCAGCACGGCGAGCGCGAAGACGCTGCTGTACGCGAACAGGCGCGAGGCCGCCTGCCAGCTTTCGTCGGGCTGCACCGACCACACGACGGACAGCGCGGAGAGCGCGGCGAAGGCGAGCAGCAACGCAGCGGGCCACAGCCCGTACGCGGCGCGGCCACGCGGGGTCAGCAGGACCGCGGCGGCGATCGCGAGACCGCAGCCCACGGTGAGCCCGATCTCGACGGCGGTCGTCGGGCCGAGGTTCAGCCCGGCGCCGGCGATGAAGGTGATGACGCACAACACGACTGCGACCAGCAGCGCGGGCCACGCGCGCGCAAGCGCTCGCGCGCGATCGTCGCCGCAGATGCGCTCCCACGCCGCAGGACGGCGGGTCGCCGCGGGATCGGCGCCGGCGGGCGCGACGGGCTCGGGGGGCGCGGTCGCGAGGGTCGACATCTCAGGCTCCCGAGCGGCGGGCGCGAACGCGCACGAGGACGCCGCGGCCGAGCAGCAGCAGCGCGCAGGTGAGCAGGAACGCGAGTAGCGCGAGCAGCGGCGTGGGCAGGCTGGCGAGCGCGGAGGCGATATCGACGTGGACGACGCCGGGGTTGACGACTTCGCCGCCGACCTTCACGGGGGCGCCGCCGGCGCGCGCGGCGTGTTCGAGGACGTGCTGTTCGGCGGGGGTGGGGGGCGCGACGGCGGCGTTCGCGCCGCCTGCGCCGGGGCCGCCCGCGCCAGCGCTCAGACCACCGGCGGCGGCGCGCTGGGCCTTGTGGATCAGGCTCGTGCAGTCGCTGTACTCGGCGAGTTCGGCCGGCATCTGTTTGAGCGCCTGGTCGTAGGCCTGCTGGCTGAAGCCGCTCGGGATCTTGCCTTCGCCGCACTCTTCGAGGATCTTGTTCGTGCTCGCGGCGCTCGCGCTCGCCCTGGCGCCGACGTGTGCGGCGGACGCGGGGGCGGCGATGCACAGCACGAGCGCCAGCGCGGCGAGCAGCGGTGCGGCGGCCCTCGAGATGACGATTCGCGGCGTGGGCAAGTGACGCACGCTACCAGCGCCCCTCCCCGGAAAGACCGAGGCTCGCGAGCGCGGCGGAGAAGCCGGCGGCCCACGCGTCGTGGGTGTACGCGCGCACGTCGGCGGCCGCGGCGGCTCCGAGGCGGGCGCGCAGCGGCGCGTCGGCGGCGAGGCGCCGCAGGGCGCGCGCGAGCGCGGCGGTGTCTCCCGCGGGCGCGACGAGCCCGTTGCGCCCGTCGCGCACCAAGCCGCCGGCGACGGCGCCGACGGCGTCACTTGCAATCACAGGCAGCTGCCGGTTCATGGCCTCGTTGACAACCAACCCCCACGGCTCGCGGAAGGTGCGGGTAGGGATCGAGGGAACGACGAGCGCATCGGCGGCGGCGTACAGCGCACGCAGTCGTGACGGGGCGAGGGGGTCGAGACAGACCAGGTCCCGCCGCACCGCGCCGCCGGCGGGGACCCAAGGGGGGGCGGATCCCACGCCGACGAGGACGAGCGCGGCGGAGGGCGCGGAGAGGCCTGAATCGCTCCAGGCCTCGATTAGCGCCCTGGAACCCTTTTCCCGGCTCGCGCGCCCCGCAAACAGGAATTTGACGGCGGCGCTCGCGGGCCAGATCGAGGCGGCGGACGCGACCTCGGCGCTCGCCAAATCGGGGGCCGCCCAGAAGGCGTTGTCGACGGATTGCGGGGCGATGTGCACGTTGCGCGCGCCGCGCGCGCGGACGTAGGCGCTGACGTGCGGCCCATAGGTGACGACGGCGTCGGCGGAGCGGTACAGGCGGCGCAGCGCGAGGTAGCTCGCGAGGTGGGCGGCGCTGCGGGGGTGTGCCCAGAGCGAGGTCCAGAGGATCAGGGGGGTGCGCGCGCGCCGCGCGCCGGCCCAGGCGGCTGGCAGCGCGAGGCGGCCGCCGGTCGAGCAGACGACGGCGCGGTAGCGCCCCGAGGCGGCCAGTGCGCCGAGCTCGCGCTGGGCGACGTGACGGTGGGGGAAGGGAAGATCGCGCGCGGCGGCGCGCGCGGCGGCGTCCGTCGCGGGGTGCGCGTCGCAGGCATCCCCCGCGGCGACTTCGAAGCCGTGCTGCGAGTGGCCGCCGAACAGGGCGAACTCGACGTGCTCGCGCTCGTGCAGGCGCGCGAAGGCGCCGACGCGGTCGCGGGGCGCGTGCCCGGTGACGAACAGCACGGACTTCATCGCAGCGCGTGTTCGTACGCGGCGACGGTCTGCGCGCCGCAGCGCTCCCAGGTGAAGTGCTCGGCGACGGTCGCGCGCGCGCGGCGACTGGCCTCGCGCAGGCGCTGCGGGTCGCACAGCAGCTCGTCGATGCGCTGCGTGAGGCGCTCGATGTCGCCGGGTGGGACGAGCATGAAGCCGTCGCCGGCGGCGGCGATCTCCTCGGGGCCGGGCTCGCCGCGGCAGCCGATCGCGGGCAGGCCCGCGGCCATCGCCTCGATGTAGGCGACGCCGAAGGCCTCCTCGGTGGAGGGCATCGCGAACAGCGTGCAGCGCCGCGCGCGCGCGAGCGCGGCGGCGGGGGGGAGTTGCCCGCAGAACTCGACGCGCTCCGCGACCCCGAGGCGCGCGGCGAGCCCTTCGAGGGCGACGCGCTCGGGGCCGTCGCCGACGATCGCGTAGCGCAGCGCGGGGTGGCGTTTGGAGAGCACGGCGAGCGCCCGCAGGACGTCGGCGTGGCGCTTGCGCGCGACGAGGTGGCCGACGGTCACCAGTGAAGGAGGATCGAAGCGCGGGGCGTGCGCCCCCGGGCGGATCGGGGGCGAGACGGGCCGCAGCGAGGCGGGCCGCAGCGAGGCGGGCCGCAGCGAGGCGGGATCGGAGTCGGGCGACCGTATCGCGGAGGGCGAGTCGGGGGCGCGGGGGAGGTCCGCGCCGAGATGCACCACGCGCACCTCGCGTGCGCCGTGCGCGCGTGCGAGGTCGGCGATGCCGTGACTGTTGGCGAGCACGAGGCGCGCGCCGTGCAGGCCGCGCTGCACGGCGTCGCGGCCGCCGGCCTGGCGGGGAGCGGTGTAGAGCACGTCGCCGCCGTGCACGGAGACGACGAGGGGCGCGTCTAGTCCGGCGCGTTGGACCGCGTCCCCGGCGGGGACGGCGTTGTGGGCGTGGATCAAATCGAAGCCCTCGCGCCGGCGCAGGCGGCGCAGAGCGAGCGCGAGCGCGGGAGCGGCCCACGCTCCCCAGGAGGCGTACGCGCGCGCGCGCGGCGGAGAGACGTAGGGGACGTAGCTCACGCGCAGGCCGTCGTGCTCCTGGCGCAGCGGCTCGCGCGCGAGCGCCGCGAACGTGCGCGCGGCGCCGGCGGGCCCCGCGCTCAGCGACGCGCGCGGCGGCACGAGGCGGTGCAGGACGAGCACGTGCACCTCGACCCCCGCGGCCTGCGCGGCGAGTGCTTGACGATGCGCCCAGACCCCGAGCACGGGGTCGCCGCGGCGCGGGTAGAACTCGGCGACGACAGCGACTTTCACAGGGCGCGGTGGGTTCGGAGGGTCAGCTGCGCCTCGCGGGCGCTGAGGTAGGGCCGCGTCGCGAGGAACGCGCGCGCCTCGGCGATCGCGCGCTCGCGCGAGTACGCGTCGGCGGCGGGCGCGGCGGTGTGCGCGATCGCGACGGCGTCGAGCACGCCGCAGCGCCACCCGCGCTCGCGCGCGAGCGCGGCCCAGTGCAGGTCGAGGCCCCAGCCCATGCGCAGCGCGTCCGGGAAGGGCAGCAGCGTCGAGAACGTCGTGCGCGCGAACGCCGTCACGGGACCGATCTCCACGAACGGCGTCTCGCGCGCGAGGACCCCGGCGCGGCGGCGCGTGACGCGCCACGCCGCGTGCGAGCGCGCGCGGTGCGCGGGCTGCGCGAGGTCGAGCTGGAAGCGCTCGGCGAGGAACAGCAGGCGATCCAGGAAGCCCTGAGGGAGCGCGACGTCGTCGTCGATCACGAGCAACCAGTCGTAGCTCGCGAGGTCGCGGATCGGGTGCGCGGCGACGGTGGCTTCCGGGTCGTGGCCGGTGTGCGCGGCGACGGTGGCTTCCGGGTCGTCGCCGGTGTGCGCGGCGACGGTGGCTTCCGGGTCGTCGCCAGCGCGCGCGGCGACGCCGGGGAGCAGTCGGTTGAGGTTCTCGAACTTCCCGGCCTCGCCGGGCGGGGAGAGGCGCAGGTCGACGTCGTGGCGCGAGCGCTCGAGCTCGGCACAGATCGCGGCGCTGCGGGCGGCGTGCTCGGGCCGCGCGACGCTCAACACGAGCACCCGCCGGCGCGGCGGCTCGCGGCGGGCGGCGCGCGCGAGGCGCGGGCGTTGCAGGGTGAGGATCTCGCGCGCGTCGACGAGTCGGTCGACGAGCTCGCGACGCACCGCGTCGAGTCCGCCGACGGTCCCGCTTTCGCCGGAGAGGAAGTCCTCGGTGGGGGCGGGAGCGGCCGCGGGGCTCGCGGCGCTATGGCTGCTGTTGGCCGCCGGCAGCGGAGGTTTCGCGCGCCCGTCACGGAAGCGTCGTTCGTGCCAGCCCTGTTCGAGGCGCCCGAGGCTGTGCGCGACCATCGTGACGCCGTTGGGGCAGCGGTAGCGCACGACGTGGCCGGCGCAGCCGGCGAGCGTGCGCAGCTCGCGCGCGAGGCTCGGCGCGCGCGCGTCGTCGTGCCACGCGTCGAAGCGGCGTGCCGCTCGCCCCCGCGCGCGCGCGGCGCGGGCGAGTGCGCGCAGACGCGCATCGGCGCCGGCGCGACGGTGGTGCAGCGCGGCGGCGGCGACATAGCGAACGCGGCCAGGACCGCAACGCGCGGCGAGGCGGTCCTGCCACTCCTGCTCGTCGCCGGCGTACTCCAGCGCGACGTCGAAGGGACCGACGCGGTCGAGCGTGGAGCGGCGCACGGCCATATTCGCGCCCCACGCGTAGCGCACGTCGTCGGTGTCGCGCGCACCAAGGTCGAGCGCGGTGATCGGGGGTCCCTCGCGCCCGCAGGAGCGCGGCGCGCGCCCTTCCAAGCGCGGGCGGATCGGGCCGGTGAAGACCTGCGCGCGCGGGTGCTCGCGCGCGGCGCGCAGCAGCGCGTCGAGCCAGCCCGCGCAGACCTCGACGTCGTCGTCGACGAACGCCACGAGCTCGCCACGCGAGCGCTCGACGCCGGTATTGCGCGCGACGTTCAAACCAAGCGGCCGCGGGTGCGGCTCGTAGCGCGCGCCGAAGCGCTCCGCGATCGCGCGGATCGCCGCGGAGTCACCCGCGTCGTCGACGACCAGCACCTCCGCGCCCGCCGCCGCGGCCTGCGGCGCGATCGAGGCGAGCGCCACCTCGAGATAGCGCGGACGCCCGCGCGTAGGGATGACGATCGAGGCGGGGGGGATGGCTGGTCGCGGGGAGGAGATTGGAATCCGTGGAGAGGTGCGGGCGAAGGTCGGGTCTGGAAGAACGGGAGGCGTGGAGAGGTGCGGGCGAGGATGCGAAGAACATTCTAGGTTTGCGTAACGCCTCGCCCACTCGGCGCGGGCCGGCGCGCCGACCGATGATCCTCTTTCTCCACAATCGCTACCGGACCACTGGCGGGGAGGAGCGCGTCGTGGAGGACCTCGCATGGCTCGTCCGCGAGCGCCTCGGCGAGCCCGTGGAGCTGCTCTCGCGCGACTCGGTCGCCGTGGGGCGCGGGCGCGCGGCGGCTGGTCTGCTGCGCGGCGGGCTCGACGCCGGCGAGGTCGCGGCGGCGGTGCGGAGCACGCAGGCGCGTGTCGTGCACGCGCACAACCTCCAGCCGACGCTCGGCTGGCGCGCGCTGGCGGCGGCGCGCGCGGAGGGCGCGCGCGTGGTGCTGCATCTGCACCAGTACCGGCTCGTGTGCGCGGTTGGGGTGTGCTTTACGCGGGGCGCGGAGTGCACGCGCTGCCACGGGCGCAACACGCTGCCGGGGGTTCTGCGTGACTGCCGCGGCAACCGCGCGCAGGCGCTCGCGTACGGTGCGGGACTCGCGCTGTGGCAGCGGCGCATCGTCGAGCAGGCCGACGCGGTGATCGTGCCGAGCGTCTTCGCGCGCGAGCGGTTGCGCGAGCTTGGCGCGCCGCTGCCGTGGGAGCGCGTGCACGTGCTGGCACCGCCGGTGCGTGCGCTGGCCGCCGCGGCGACGCCCGTCGCTGGGACACGCGAGCGCGAGAGCAAGTCGACAACGGTGGACGAGCGCCGGTCGACGTCGCGGGGCGATCCCTACGCGCTCGTGGTCGCGCGTTTGAGTGCGGAGAAGGGAGTCGACGTGGCAATCGACGCGTGCCGGATCGCCGGCGTCGCGCTCGTGGTGGCGGGGGATGGCGCTGAGCGTGAGGTCCTGGCTCGGCGCGCCGGCGAGGGGGGGGAGGTTCGCTTCGTCGGCCGCGTAGACGCCGCGCGGCTGGCGGAGTTGCGAGTGGGAGCTGCACTGGCACTGGTCCCCTCGCGCTCGGCCGAGACGTTTGGGCTGGCGGCGGCGGAGGCGATGGCGGCGGGTCTGCCGGTCGCTGCCAGTCAAGTCGGGGCGCTCCCCGAGCTGGTCGGCGAGGAGGGTCTGGTGCCGGCGGGCGATCCCAGCGCGCTGGCGAGGGCGATCGAATGCTTGCGCGAGGATGCCGGCGCGGGCGCACGCGCGCGAGCGCGGGTCCGTGACATCTGTGACCCCGATGTCGTGGCGGCGCGGCTCGCAGCGGTGTACAACGGCGTGGCAAGCTCGTAGTTGCCGCGGCGACCATTTGGCACCCGAGTAGGCATCGAGTCTCGCGACCACCGTCCCCCTCGCTGGTGCGCGGTAGCGGCTGGGCTGTCACATGAGATTAGGGGTGTGCAAATCGGAGATGTAGCGGGCCTCGTTGGCGTCAAAGCCAGCCGATCGCAGACGCCGAATGCGATTGCGCTCCATCCTTCGCATCAGTGCACGGACTGCATCGGCGCCTTCGGAGAGCGCTGCCGGCACGAGCGAGCCGGCGGCCATGATCGTCAGTCCTTCGATCAGGAGCGGGCTGAGAGACATCTCGGTCAGCTTCGCGGCTCGCTGCTCGGCGGCGCGGACGAGCGTGGCTCGCTGCCGAGGATCGTCGGAGAGAGCGTGGCGTACGTGAGAGATCCCGAAGTGCACGTGGCGCCGCTCATCGCGATGTGCCAGGCGCGCAGCCGCGGCTGTCGCGGCGTCGGGGGCATGTCGGTGTACGAAGCGCAGGAGATCGAGGAACGTGCCCTCGCCGAGAACGTTCAAGAGGAGCGACGCCGCGGTGAAATCGTGCTCGGCCAGTAGGCTGTGCAGCGATAGCTCGGTGGAAGCAAGGGCATATCCTCGATATCCACCGATGAGGGAGCGCTTGGTGAACACCTCGACATGGCGGGCCTCGTCATACACGTGGCTTGAGAGCCACATCACGAGCTCGACGTAGGAGGGATGCATCTGTGGCAAGAAGCCTGCCGGCACATATAGCGCCGCGTACTCGTTCTGAGCGATGAAGGTCATGACCTGCGCCACTGCGCGCTCGAGATGCTCTGGGAGGCCACGGGCGGCCTCCCAGGGAACGTCGCGCGATGCGTCCCACTGCGAAGCGGAGGCCTGCTCGCCCAGGTGGGCGACCTCGGGAGCCCATATCGCAACTCGCTCGTGCAAGCGCCAGTCAAACGCGGGGGCGCCTTGCTCTGCGGTGGCGCCGACAGGCACGAACCCGGCCTCGCGCGGCATCGTCTCCGGCGGGTCCGCGGGGCCACGCAGGTCGGCTGTGTGGAACTCGCCGTCGCGGCGAAGTGGCGGAGCGGATCGCTCCGCCACGGGCACCTGAGCCAGCACTCGCTCGCCGGGTCCGCGGCGCAGCCTCACGATCTGCCCCGAGCGGCCGCGGGGGCGCCGATCGACGACTTCGTGACCGTTCAACTGCGCCCATCCGGGGAGCTCTAGCGCTGCGGCACGGGAGGCGACGGCGACGTCCACCAGCTCGCCCACGCGCAACCCGGCGAGAGTCGCTTGCAGGAGTACCTCCAAGCCGCCCCCTAGCTCGAGTCGCTCGGCATCGAGGCGCCGGGGCTTCACACCGTCGGGCGCTCCTGCTCTAGTGCCGCGAAGAGCGATGCGTAACCGCTTCGGTCGCCAATCAGCCAGCGGCGCACTCCCTCGAGCGTCATCGCGGGGCGCATTCGCGGATCGTCGTAGCTCATCGCGAGCAGGCATGCCTGCCAGCGAGCGGCGCGCTCGTCATCGAAAGAGGACAGGGCGGTGAAATTGCAGTGGTAGTACGTGGGAGACCGCCACGCGACTTCGAGCCCGCCGGTGGCAGCCAAGCCCTCACTACGAAATCGCGCCCACGTCGCATCTGCGAGTGCTCCCGCATCTGCGGCGCCCTCGGCAACGGCCCTCACGACGCGCAGCTCCGAGTCGCCGGTGTCCCCGTGCTTACCGAGATCCGTGTCGAAGCGCAGGAGCGGGCACGCAGATCGTGCGTCGAGGCCCTGCTCTCTCAAGTAGTAGAGCGGAAGGATCGCCGCGTGGCCGGAATCGCGACTGCCGAGCGCGAGGCGGCGGCCGGCGAGCTGCGACGGCGTGTCGAATGCCTCGCCGTGCCGCGTCACGATGACCGTTGCAAACTTCGCGTCGAGATCGCGCATCCCGAGGATACGCGTCTCTTCTCCCAGCTTGCGATCAAGTGCCACAAACGCCGTGTTCGTGTTCCAGCCGATGTCGGCCGTCTGTTCGAGGACTGCCTGCGCAAGTCGCTCGTAGCTTGAGTAGAGAACGTAGTCGGTAGGACAGCCTTCATCTCGGAAGTATTCGCAGAAGCTCTCCCAGATCGTGACGACGCGCGGATGGTAGGCGACCGCGGCCACGGTCGTCTGTGGCGGCGAGCTCATGGCACCGGGAGACCGAGGGTGGCCTTGCCGATCCAGCTGCGTAGCACCGCGTTGGTGGGCGCCATCACCGCTCCCGCGCGAGCGTCACGCAGATGACGCTCGATTGGCAAGGACGGGGTGTAGCCCTGTCCGCCGCACACTTCCAATGCCCGCTGCGTCACCTCGGCAGCTGTGTCGGTCGCACGCACCTTGGCCTCCATTATCGCCACGAGCGCATCGGAGTCGCCTTCGTCGCCAAGCCGCGCGGCCTCGCGCACGAGCAGATGCGCCGTGCGAACCGCGATGTCCATGTCGGCAAGCTGGTGTTGGATCGCCTGGACCTCGGCGAGGGAGGTCCCATCGGCGTAGCGGCGACCCGCAGCGTGCTCGACAGCGGCTTTGAGTGCAGCGGTCGTGATCCCGACGTTGACGGCGGCCAGCCCGACGAGGAAGTAGGGCGCGACAACCGAGAAGACGAGCTCGTCCGCGGATCCCGCGACGCCGATTCGCGCCGCGTTCTCGATCGCGACACCATCAAGATCTAGAGCAATGCTCGAGTTTCCGGCCATGCCCAGGCCTCGCCACTGACCGTCGAAGCCGACGCCCTCCGCGGTGCGCTCGACGGCGAAGCAGTCCAGTCCCTCGTCGTCTACGCCCCGCACCAGCACCAGGTAGATGTCGGCGTGTCCGGCCGAGGTCACAAAGCTCTTGCGACCCGATATCTCGACCCCGCCGTTGACGCGCGTCGCGCGTAGCTCGGGCGCGTAGAAGTGGGCGCCGGTACCACGCTCGCTAAATGCGAGCGTGCCGATCAGTCGTCCCGCGGCGAGACCCTCCAGATAGCCGGCCGCGCGCTCCCCGCGGCCTCCCGCCACCGTGGCGGTCGTGACCGCGTGCATCAGATAGACCATCGCGGTCGACGCGCAGGCCGCACCGAGAGCCTCGCAGGCGTCGCACAGCGCGCCGAGCCCTCCTCCTGCGCCGCCACGCTCACCAGGAACCACGAGTCCGAGAGCGCCCGCCTCGGCAAGTGCTTCCATTCCCATTGCGGGGAACGCGCGATCGCGATCGACGGCCGCTGCCGCGGCAGCGATATCCCCTGTCGCGACTCTGCGCAGCGATTCCAAAACGTTTCCGACCTGATTGGACATCTGGGTTACCCTCCGCGTCGACCTTGTAATCGGCGTGTTCTAGTCCGGTGGCTCCACGTCTGGGATCGTGTTCGGTCGCGGGCCGGTCTCCTTGGATGCGGATGTGCCCGCCGATGCGGTATCGCCAGTCGTGGTCAACCTGTAAAACCGACATCTTTGCGTCCCAAAACTACTGGAATTATTAGTATGATTCAATTAGCCGCAGCAAACCCTGCCGCTTGCTCTTCTCTTGGAGACGCCGCTTGTCGACTCAGAACCCAAGCTTTGTGATGCCAGACAGCGCTTCCGGTCGGGTTCGCGACGCGTACGTGGGGGGCTGACGATGCCGCGCCCCAGCGAGACTCTCGCGGAGGTAGTCGCAGCTCTAGATCAAGAGGCCCAAGCCTTGTTCTTCCTCGCAGCAGGCGCCGAGCGCAGAGTCGCCTTGCCGGCTCTGCGCGAGCAGGCCTTTGTCTTCGCACGTGGGCTGCGC
The DNA here is from genome assembly GCA_035483545.1 of Solirubrobacteraceae bacterium. Taxonomy (GTDB): domain Bacteria; phylum Actinomycetota; class Thermoleophilia; order Solirubrobacterales; family Solirubrobacteraceae; genus Palsa-744. The sequence goes on from DATHPS010000005.1 coordinate 174,355, forward strand.
GGCATGGGCTTCCAGAAGGGGGAGCGGGTTGTCGTGATCCTGCCCGATGAGGAGCAGTTCGTGCAGGCGTTCCTCGGCGCGGTCTGCTGCGGAGTCGTGCCGGTGGCGGTCTTTCCCCCTTTCATGCTAAATCGACTCGATTCCTACATCAGGCACCTCGAGTTGGTTGCAAGTGTCTCCGAAGCTGCTGCAATCGTTACGGTTCCCGAGTTGCGCGTCCTTATCGAGGAAACCGATCTTGCTCTGCCCCTGCTGACCCTGGACGAGGTCGAGGGCTCGGCGATCGATGTGGCGCTTCAACCTCCCGATGAGAAGGACATCGCTTTTCTGCAGTTCACATCCGGAAGCACGGCCGCGCCGCGAGGCGTGGTCGTAACCCATCGCTCGCTGCTTGCGAATGCGCGCGCGATCTCGCATCATCTCGCCCTCGACCCGGCGATCGACCGCGGTGTCAGTTGGCTACCGATGTACCACGACATGGGACTTGGTCTCGTGGTTCTCACGCTGCTCGCGCAGGGGTCGACGTGGTACATCTCACCGCTGGATTTCGTGCGCCGTCCACAGATCTGGTGCGAGACGATCGACGCCGTCCGCGGTACGATCGGCTTCGCGCCCAACTTTGCGTACGAGCTACTCGCACGTCGAGCGCAAGCCGAGGAAGTTCTCGGCTGGGATCTGTCCTGCTGGCGTGTGGCGGGTTGTGGCGCCGAGCCGATCAGCGGCGAAACGCTACGCGCGTTTGCCCGACGCCTGGCTCCGGCAGGCTTCGATTCGGCGGCGTTCTTCCCAAGCTATGGCATGGCCGAGGCGACGCTCGCCGTGTCCTTCCCGCGGTTGGGGCGGGGCCTGCGCACTTTGTCGATCTCGCGTAAGCGGCTTGCCGAGAACGGTCTGGCGGTCTCCGCTGTCGGTGACGAGCCGGCTCACGAGATCGTCGCCTGTGGCTGCGCCATGGCGGGACACGAGCTCGCGATAGTCGACGCCGACGGCCGACTCCAGCGCGATCGCAGCGAGGGCGAGATTCTCTTTCGTGGACCAAGCGTCGCGAGTGGCTATTACAATAACGAGGCGGCCACCGCGGAAGCGTTTCGAGATGGATGGCTTCACACCCAGGATCTCGGCTTCATGGATAACGGCGAGCTGTTTCTGACAGGTCGGAAGAAGGACATGATCATCATCCGCGGTCGCAACTATTACCCGCATGACATCGAGTGGGCAGCGCAGGACGTTAGCGGCGTGCGCCGCGGCAACGCGGTCGCGTTCGGATATCGAGACGAGAGTGGCGTAGAGAGAGTCGTGGTGGTCGTCGAGGCTCGCGACGTCGACTCCGTCGAGGAGATCTCAGATTCAGTCGCGGCACGCGTCCGCGCCCACCTCGGCATCGTCGTCGCCGACGCTGTGGTGATCGAAAAGGACACGCTGCCGAAGACGAGTAGCGGAAAGGTCAGGCGGGCCGAGACGAGGATGCGTTATCTCGCGCGGGAACTGCCGGTACTCGCTTCTTCACGAGGAACCGTGGGTGCCGGCCGGGGCATCGCGGGCTGAGGTGGCTAGCGCCGCCGATCGCGAGATGCTGTTCGAGGAGCTCCGCCGCGAGCTCGCGGAGCTGGATCCGGACGCGCTCTTGGAGCGGTTCTCGCCCGAGGCGGAGCTTGCGTCTCTCGGGCTCGACTCGATGACGCTGATGTCGGCGATCGCCGACATCGAGTCGAGGCACTCGATTCGAATTCCACACGAGCGGATCATGGGTCTCGAGACGGTTGGACAATTGATTGCGATCATTCAGCGGCACGTGGAGGCCCGTGAAAGATAGAGCAGACGGGGCTCCAGGCTCCCCGGCACGGTGACCGGGACGCGGCTCACTCGGTGATCGCTATGGGCACCTCACGATCCTTGTCGCCCTCGAAGAACGCGCGCAACCGAGGCTGGTGTGGATCGACCATCGAGACGATCAACATCCAGATGCCCTGATTCACTCCCAGGGCATTGTCGAGCGGGGTGGGCGTGTCTCGCAAGGGGTCGTGCTTCCAGCTCACCTTGTGCATGTGGTAGCTGCCGTAGACGAGATCGCCGACGACCTCGCAGCGGCGGTATACAGCGAAGATCTCCCGCGAATCGGCGAGCCATCCACGACGGCGCAGGGGCGTCCTCGATGGCGTCGCCAGCGCCCTCACGGCAGCGTCGAGATCGGCTCCCGCTCGAGGGTCGCCGCGAAGGTTACGCAGGAGCGGAAATACGCCGCTTGTCCGGATCGCGGTGCCCGTCATCCGTCCGGCGAGCAGGCCGAATGCCTGATGCTCCCGGGTCTCGCCGCTGACCCACCGGCCCTCGAGCTTCCGGCGGGCGTGTCTCAGGAGCACCTGCAGGTGCGCATGCGGCAGCTCGATCTGCGTGGCCTCGTAAAGCTCTCGAGACCCGCGCCTGGGTGTCTCGCCGCGGGGCGGAGGGCGATTCAAGGCTCTCTCAGCCCCCGCTGGCTGCCCGGGGTGGCCTTTCCGCCAACCAGCTCTCGGCGTGGAGGAGCACACGCTCGACAAGCTGCGGCGAGTGGCCGATATAGCTGCTCGGGTCGAACGCGGTGTTGATCTCCTGGACGCTCAGCCTACTGCGCGCCTGCTCATTGCCCATGAGCACCTCGCGCAGCGGTCGTCCGTCGCTCTTTGCGGCCTGCGCGAGCTCATAGACGAGCGCGTACGCTGACTGCTTGCCGAGCTGCTCGCCGAGCAACAGCATGAGCCGCTCCGTGCCGAGCTCTGTTGCGACGCGGGAGGCGTTGCGCGTCATCGCCTGCTCGTCCACCACGAGTCCTGCGAGGATCCTAGAGACGAAGCCCGCGGCGGCGAGCGTGTAGTGAGAGACGTCGGCGACCGTGACCCACTCGGTGCGCAGCTCGCGCGAGTCGCGCTCGTGCTCGACCACCATCGCCTGCAGGGAGACCGGTACCTGCGCAGCGGCGAGGCGGGCGAGCACGACGACCTGCTCGCATTCCTCTGGATTGCGCTTGTGCGGCATCGTGCTGCTGCCCACCTTGCCGTGATGCCACGCCTGGATGAGCTCGCCGAACTCTGGTCTCGAGAGCGTTCGCACCTCGTCGGCGATGCGCGCGAGCGTCGCCGCAATCGACGCTAGCGTGAATATGTACTCCGCGACGCGGTCTCGCGATGCGTGCCAGGCAAGTGCCGGAATGCCGAGACCGAGACGCGCCGCGAAGCGCTCCAGTAGGCGTAGCGCATCGCGATCGAAGGCTGCCATCGATCCGACGCCCCCGAAGAGCTCGACCACCAGGAGCCGCGGCCTGACCTCACGCAGACGCTCCAGCCCCCGGAGTAGCTCATCGATCCAGGTCGCGACCTTGAGGCCGAATGTGATCGGCAGCGCCGGCTGTGCGTGGGTGCGGCCGGGCAGCACCGCGTGGCCGTGCCGGCGACAGAGACCGACCAGCGAGTCGAGGCTATCGGCGAGCCGCTCCTCCAGGATTTGCATGACATCGCGCATCTCGAGCGCCTGCGCGGTGTCCTGGATGTCCTGGGTGGTGGCGCCGTAGTGGATGAACTGTCCGGCGTCTTCGGGGCACGCCTGCTGGAGAGCGCGCAAGAGACCCACGAGGGAGTGACTGGTGCGACGGATCTCGCGCCTGACCCAATCCATATCGAGCAACTCGATCCGGGCAACCGCCGCGATCGCGTCGGCCGCCTCGCGCGCCAGCATGCCGACATCCGCCTGACTGAGCGCCAACGTAGCCTCGATGTCGAGCCAGCGCTGAAATCGGCAGAGATCGCAGAAGAGGCGGCTGCTGTCCTCGGTCGCGTACATGTGTCTGTAGAAGAGCGAGTCCGTGATGTGACCCCGTTCGTGGGGGTGATGAGCGGTGCAAGCCCCGTCGCGATGATCTGACGTCTCACCGCTCGCCATCGTCATACCCCCACGCACGGATAGCCACGTGCCGGTCGGGCGATGTCGCGCAGGACGCGCAGGCCGTAGGGGCGCGCATCCCCCGATAGCGCCGCTTGCTCGGCGATGCCGAGGGCCGCTTCGCGCGGGTAGACACCTGCCTTGCAGGCAGTCGCCATCGTTCGCTCGACGAGTGTGCGTGCGATGAGCGCGACGTGGGCGAGAACGGTCACGGGGTCCGGGCACACCGCCGGGGAGAACAGGGCGTCCATCGCGGCCGAGCCACCGGCGCCGCCGATGAAATCGGGGACCACGAGGATGCCGCGCTCACCAAGCGCGGTCTCCACCTCGTCGCGCAGGCCGTTGTTTGCCCCGACAGCAACTATGGGGGCGCGCACGCGTTCGACGTCCTCGAGCGCGAGCGCGTCCTCGCAGGCCGCAAGCAGCAGTAGATCCACGGGCTCTGCGAGCACGGCCTCGCGCGATCCAGATGTTGTCGTCGCCTGCTGAGGCGAAGCCAATGGCGCCCGACGATCGGCGGCGAGCAGTCGCTGCAGATCGATTCCCGCAGAGCAGCGTAGGGATCCGTGTTCGTCGGCGATGGTCGTGAGCTCGACGCCGGCCTCCCGCATCGTGGCGGCCGCTCCACGGCCGAGTGTCCCGAAGCCTTGTAGAGCGCAGCTGAGTGGCCGTCCGTTCGCGGACAACCCCCGGTGCCGCGCTGCGGCCAGCGCTGCATGTGCAAGTGCCTGACCGGCGCGGCGTGCCCCGACCGTGAGTGACCCCACCTTGGAGTCGAGGGTCTTCAAGCGCCGAACGACCTGAAGCTCCGATAGTCCCTGCGCTCGCGCGATTGCAGCCTTCGCCGAGGGGATGCCCTCGGCTCGTGCGAGCGCCTCGATCTCGGCGAACGTAGTTCCCATGTCGGGGCCGACGCTGAGGCGGTCTTCCAACTCAGGCCTGAGCCAGCGCAGAAAGCGACGCATCGCTGCGTGCTTGCCGTCCGCGGTCGGGTCATAATCGATGCCGCACTTGGCTCCGTCGACATTCAATTGGAGCACGTTCTCCTTGAGTCGCATGGCCTCGGCCAGTGCCACGATCGTCTCGCCCGTCAGACCCCGTTGGACACGTAGGCCTCCTGCTGCGAGGGGCCTGCTGGTGCCCGAGTACGCGAGGAAGCCACGGAAGCCCTCTGGATCTCTGTATTCGAGCAGCGTAGGCGGAGGTCTCCCGGTTGACGTGTCCATTGGATTCATTGATAGTATTCGGATTAGCCGACATCATTGCATCGGCCCGACTCCCCGATGGTCCGGTCGGCTTTATCCAGGGACCGCACCTTTATGCAAGCGCATTGCCGGGCGAAACGGCGAGTTAGAATGTCTCCCACCAGGGTCAGCGGAAAGGTTGTAATTCACATCACGGGCGATCGCCTACGGAGCCCGCGCTTAAGCACCTTCTGCGAGGCGAGCGGCGAGCGGCCGCTGATGCCTAGTGGCCTCCGCGGCGTCTGGAGTCCTCGCGCGGGCTTGGCTTGAGGGCCGTCGAGGAATGACAGCTGGGCGCTGCGTCCCCTTGGCTCCCGCGGTGAGGTCAAATCCCCGATTTCGCCCTGGCCTTTCACGGCGGCTTCTGGTATAACGATTTGAATCGTTCGACTGATCCATTAGTTGGAAGGAATCGGAATGGCGACCTTTGATCCAGAGCTGCGTCTGAGTCCCGAGGAGATCGATGCGCGCAGAGCCCACCCCGAGCCGGACAGCCAGGTGATCTTTCGCCTGGCTGGGCTCTATGGGATCTGCCGCGAGGGCATCGAGGTCCCGCTCAACAATACGGAGTCAATCGATTCCGGTCCGGTAACGTTGATGCTCGATCCCGACTCGCCGGAGGGAAGTAACTTCGGCATCGTCGACTTTGAGCGCAAGAAGCTGCGCGTCCGCTACAACGTCCAGCTGGTCTTCCCGGGGCTGTACGACCTCGTGACGAGCGGCCGCCACGACCCTAATCTCCTGCATCCGATTCGCGCGACGGCGACGGACGACTGTCAGGTGACCGATGACTATTCGGGTTGGCGGGCGCTCGGGCGCATGGACTTTCTGCCGGGATCTCTGTGGTCCGGCGCCGGCGGTGGCTGAGACGGCCGCATCTCCTCCAGTTTGGAGGACAGGCTGACGGTACTACGCGAAGGCAGGTCGACGATGTCGATCTACAAGACGACTTTCATGCTCCGCTGGCCCCGCCACCTCGGGGGTGACGTGACCCACATCTCCTTCGAGGGGTCGATGGCGCTGATTCCACTGATGGCGGCCGCATGATGCATGGATCGCGTTCATGGTGCCCGTGTATCGCCGCGCCCGCAGACGCCACGGCACGCGGGCTCCGGGCGCCGCTGTGTGCCGCCGCGGGTTGCAGTCACGGGAGTCTGCCGACATGTACCTGAGCAGCAGCCAGCCCCCGTGGTTTGCCTTCCTGGTGCATCCCCGCGACCACGAGGAGCTCTTGACGATGCCGGGCGGATCCCTGCTGCGCGAATACAGCGACTCCGACGAGGAGTTCGTGCGCAAGGTGACGTCCAATCCCCCGGTGGTCTGTGATGACGTGCTCTTCATGGGATCGGCAGTGCGGGGCGAGATCGTCGGCGTGCCCCGTCTCCCCGAGAGCATTCTGACTCCGGAGGGGAATCGAGCCGTGGTCGACGCGATGAGCCTAGGCGTCCAGCGTGGCGCTCGCGTTATCGGACTCGGAGCACTCACGGCGCCGGCGACTGCGGGAGGGCGAGCTCTGCTGCGACACGTGCCACGGCACGTCACCTTGACCAACGGCAACGGATTGACGGCGGCCGTCGCGCGCCGAAACGTCGTGGAGGCCGCCGCGTGGTCTCCAGCGACGGGCAATGCTCGCGTCGCCATCCTGGGGGCCACCGGGTCGGTCGGACAAGCAGTATCCCGCTTGCTTGCAGATGACGGTTTCGAGCTCGTTCTGATCGGTCCGACGCGCGAGCGGGTCGAGCGTCTGCTCGGCGACCTCCTCGATCGTGCCGTCGTCGGCCGCGGACTGGCCGGGGCGGCCGAAGCCGACATAGTCCTGTCGCTGACCAACAGTCCCTCCGCGGCGATCGCCCCAAGAGTTCTGCGCGCCGGTGCGATCGTGATCGACATCGCACAGCCACACAACATAGATGACGAGAGGGTCGCGGCCTTTGTCGACCGCGACATCGTAGTTGCGAGGGGCGGCGTGGTGCGGATACCCGGTTATTCCTGCGCGCGCGACTTTCGTCTGGCTTCCGGGCGCGACAGCTTCGCCTGCCTCGCTGAGACCTATCTGCTCGCCTGCGAGGGCATCCGGGAGCATTCGGTCGGCTCTCCATCGCCCACCTACGCGAGGCGCATGGACGAGCTCGCCGTTGACCGCGGGGTGGTCGTATGCCCATTGGAACCGGTCGCCGCGCCGAACGCAGATATGCGCGCCCTGCAGCCTAAGCCAGCCAGCCGACAGATCGATATAGGAGGTACCCGTGCATGAAATCGTCTTGATCGAGGATGGATGTTGTCACCCGGGTGAGCTCGACCAGTACGAGCAGTTCCTACGCTCGCGCTTGGACGCGTGCGCCACGGTGACGAAGCTCGGAGTCGGCGGCCATCTCGGCTTTGCGGCTGTTCCACCGGATCTCGGCAACCGCCTACTTGCACAGGGAGCCAACGAGCTGCCGATCGTCGCCCTCGACGGCTACATGCTCCACCACGGCTCACTGCCGGATTGGTCGACATCGCTTGCCGTCATCGAATCTCACATGGCCGAGGCAAGGCCCGATTGCTTAATCGAGGCTTAGTCGAGAAAGCCACCGGCAATCAGCGACGACAGAGAGCGAGAGCGAGCGGCAATGACGGAGTCAGTCCCCCGCATGGACGCCTCGGGTGAGGAATGCTCACCGCGAGCGCCTAGCGTCTTGACAGGGCGAATGGCCGCGTGGAGCGCCGCCGGTCTGACGCGGACTGTCACCTGGCGTAGCTCAATCGTGGTCACGCTCGGCGCCGCGCTGCTCGTAACCGTGTCGCTTGGTCCGATGGCGCAGGAACTGGGTACGGTCTCGCCCTTCATCTGGCTGGTGGCGGCGGCGATTGGCGCGCTGCAGTGCCTGCTCCTGGCGCGGCTCGCGGCGAGCTTGTTCGACCGTGCCGGAGGAACGGCGACCTATACACACAGCGCCGTCGGGCGATCCCTCCCGATCTTTGGCGCCATCTCCAGTTGGAGCTATTGGTTCGCGTGGACCCCGGGGATCGCAGTCAACCTGATCCTCGCCGCGACATATCTGCGCGAGACGGTCTGGCCGAGCCTCGGAACTTTGCCATTCGCACTGGTCCTCGGCGGCGTGCTCTATGCCGTCAACGGTCTCGGGCTCAAGATCAGCATGCGCGTGGCGACCGTCGCCGCCGCCGCGGCCCTGATCCCCCTTGCCGCGATCTTCGCCGGCGCGCTCGTCCAGCCCTCGCTGCTGCACTTGAGCTACCTCTATCCCGTGGCGGTGCCCTCGCATGCATGGCGGTCGGCGAACACGTGGGGGCTATTGGTCAAGTGGCTCTTCATAACCGCGTGGTCGGCGTATGGCGCTGAGATGGCATCCACGATTGTCGCCGAGATGTGCGATGCGGAAAGCCGCGCGGCGCGGGCGCTCCATGTCGCGGGCGGAGTGGGGCTTGTCTCCTTTGGCCTGTTGCCGTTCTTGATGCTCGCACTGGTCGGAGCCCATGGCCTCACCGAAGATCCGCTCGTCACGTTCCTCCCCGTCGCCGAGGCGGTATTCGGCAGCATCGGCCGCACGGTTGTAGGCGTGATGCTCACCGCGGCGTTGATCCTCGGAGCTCAAGCTTTCATCGTGGGCTCCTCGCGCACTGTCTACCAGATGACTCGCGACGGCTACATGCCGCGTCAGTTCGCCTTTACCACGGGCCGGGGAGTGCCGGTCGGATCAATGTTGTGGGACGGGACCGTGATAGTTGTTTTGCTACTCATATTTGGAACTAACGTGGTGAACGTCGTTGCGGCTGCAAACGTTGGGTATCTAGTCGTGTTTGTCTTGATGCCCCTGGCATTTGTCGTGCTCGAACGCAACAGTCGCGGCGGCGCCCACATCCTCGCCGCGAGACCCATGACCTGGCTTGCCCTGGGACTTGCCATCTTCAACGCGCTTCTACTGATTGTCGGTGGGATTCAGTGGGGTGGCAAGGTCATGTTCACCGGCATAGTCGTGATCGCTCTCATCGTGCCGATCTCGGCGATTCGCCGCGCGCAGGATCGTTATCATGGTTACACTGATCTGCTGCCGTTTCCCGCCGGAAAGCCACACGACGTGGTGGGCGACCTCCTCCCGACGACGCTGGAGGGTTGAGGATGCTGCGAATCGCGCATCTCACGGGTCGCCGGCGGATCGCGATAGTCGTGGCCTGGGCGATCGTGGTCCTAGCCGCGATCCCTTTTGCGCAACGCCAAGGGGAGCGGCTCACGAGCGGAGGATTTGAAGTTCCCAACAGCCAGTCCGACCGAGCCGCCCAAGTGATGGCCAAATACTTCCCGACGGTCACGGTCGAGGGGATCGCGCTCTTGATCGAAGGCGCGCCGAACGCCACACCGGTCGACTATTTCCAGGCGCTCAAACGAGTACAGGACGATATGCCGACGGGGGCCGCGGTTCCGCTGGGCGCTATTCTTCAGAGCGCTGCCGAGGTAGGGGCACATGTGTCAATTCTTCCGGTTGGAGTGCACACCGGTGTGCGCGAGACGATCGACGACGCAACCGCGGTCTTCAAAAAGCTGCAGCCCGAAAGAGCACAGCATGGACCCGTGACGGTGCGCTTCATCGGATGGCCGGTGCAGGTAGCCCTGGTGCATGAGCTCTCAGAGCACGACGCCAAACGCAGCGAGAGCCTTGCGTTCCCACTGGTCCTGCTGGTCCTGGTCGTGATCTTTGGCTCTCTGACCGCGGCGTTGCTGCCGGTGGCCCTCGGTCTTTCGAGCGTCCTACTCACCGGGGCGGCGATCTACGGACTTTCACATCTGCTTCTGCTATCGGTGTTCGTTGTCAACATCGCGTCGATGCTGGGGATTGGCGTCGCAATTGACTATTCCCTCTTCATGCTCGTGCGGTACCGGGAAGAGATTGCGCGCGGCGTCGATAGTGAAAGCGCGCGCGCGACGATGATGAAGACCTCCGGACGGACGATCACACTCGCGGGGGGCACAGTAGTCCTGTCGCTCGTCAGCCTATTTTTGATCAAGAACACGATTCTTCGCTCGATGGCTGGCGGAGCCATAGTCGTCTGCGCGATCTCGGTCGTCGTGGCGATCGTCGTCCTGCCGGCACTGATCGCGATTCTCGGCGAACGACTCGTCAGTCGACCGCGCTTGCTGGTCGCGATGGCTGGGCGTCTGGGCTTTGCCGGGCGGTCGACTTTCTGGGATCGCTGGGTGACGGCGGTGGTGAGACGACCTGGCGTCAGCGCTGTGCTTAGCTGCGCGTTGCTGTTGGGGCTGTCGGCGCCGGTGTTCGCGATCAAGCTCGGCACGGATTCGCTGCGCCAGCTGCCGCGCGACAGCAAGACCCGTGAGGCGACGGAAATCGCCGCGCGGCTGCAGGGTCCCGACGTTGACTCCCCGGTGCTGGTCACGGCGGCGTACAGCTCGTCGCAAGTGGCGCGCGCAGACCGGGAGTCGCTCGTGAGAATGCAGGAAGCGCTCGGTAGGGACAGCGAAGTTGCCAGCGTGACGCCACTGATGACGTCGGCCGACGGGCGCGCATATGCTCTGATGGCTACCCTTCGTCACGACCCTGAGTCAAACTTTGCGATCGCTGCGGTGGAACGACTCCGTCGCGAATTGCCCAAACACGCGAGTGTAACCGGAAGGGCCGCGCTGGCGGTCGGAGGGACCACCGCAACGGTGGTCGACGCCGGTGGCGAGATCGCAGGCAATCTGTGGATGGTCATCGTGGCGGTCCTGATATTGAGCTATGTGAGTCTCTTCGCGGTACTCAAATCGGCGATCCTTCCTCTCAAGGCTGTCGTGATGAATCTCCTGTCCGTTGGGGCTGCCATGGGAGTGCTGGTGATGATTTTCCAATTCGACTGGCTCAGTCCCATATTTGGCGTTGAGTCGCTGGGGCATATCCAGACCTACGTGCCACCGCTCGTATTCGCGGTCGTGTATGGCCTGTCGATGGACTACGAGGTATTTATACTCACACGAATCCAGGAGCGCTATTGGCTCACCGCGGACAACCGGCGCGCGGTCGCGGAGGGTCTGTCGAGCAGTGCCCGTACGATCTCGTGCGCGGCGCTGATCATGGTTGTCGTATTCGCGGCCTTCATCGCTACCAGTATCCCTGTCGTTCAAGAGATCGGCGTGGGGGCCGCCGTTGCGGTTGCGATCGACGCGACGTTGACCCGACTTGTGCTGCTGCCGGCCACGATGGTGTTGTTGGGGAGGTGGAATTGGTGGATGCCTCATGTGCTCATACGGGTCAGCGGTACGTCACGGGTGCCCCGGACGGCCATCCCAAAAGAGGCCGACTAACGGTGCCCGCGTCGGTTCGATCGGCATCCAATCGTGGAGCGCATTACACGCCTTGATCCGACAAAGCCTTGCCGGCCACGTCGGCGGCGAGGTCTATCTCCCCGTCCAGCAGGGTTCGCGGATCGATGACGACCCTGTCGCGCGCGATCCGAGCAAGCAGCGGGGGGTCCCCGGCGCGAAGAGTGGCGGCCAGGGGAGCGGGATCGGCGCGCGCGTCGAGTGCGACGACGGGGCCAGCGAGATCGAAGGCCGGCAGGGCGCCTCCCCCGACTCTTGAGACGCCGTGCAAGATCTCACCGCTCGTCCTCTCGGCAAGGCGTTCGGCGCGTTGATGCAGCGTGCTCGCGTCGGCGTTGAGCATCGCCAAGACGGGTATCTCGCGCATCGCCCGCGCGGGATCGCGGTACAGCGCGAGAGTCGCCATCAGGGCCGCCAAGGGAAGGCGCCCGACGCGTAGTGCTCGCAGCAGGGGATGCCTGCGGCAGGCTCCAATGGCTCGTGCGGAGCCGACCATGATCCCCGCCTGGGGACCGCCGATGAGCTTGTCGCCGCTAAAGCACACGACGGCGGCTCCGGCTTCGACCGAACGCCGGATGGGCGGCTCATCCGCCAACTGTGCGAGGTCCTCGGCGAAGGCGCCGGAGCCAATGTCGTCGATGACCGGAACGCCGAGTCCGCAGAGTGTCTCGATGTCGACTTCGGTCACGAAGCCGAGCATGCGGAAGTTGGATGTGTGAACGCGCAACGCCAAGTCGGCGCCTTCCTGCAGCGCGATGCCGTAGTCCTCGATGCGGGTGCGGTTGGTCGTACCGACCTCGATCAGGCGAGCGCCGGCTTGGGCAATGACGTCGGGTATCCGAAAGCCGCCGCCGATCTCCACGAGCTGACCGCGCGAGACGGCGATCGATCGATTCGGGCCGCCGAGTGCGGCTACCGCCAGCAAGACAGCGCCGGCGCCATTGTTCACTACCAACGCGTCGTCGGCCCCCGTGAGCTCGCACAGGATCTCCGAGACGTGGGCGTCGCGCGTGCGGCGAGCGCCGCTGGTGAGGTCGATCTCGAGATTGAGGTAGCCGCGAGCGGCGGCGGTGACGGCCTGCACGGCGGTATCGGCGAGTGGAGCGCGACCGAGGTTGGTGTGGACAATCACACCGGTGCCGTTGAGCACACGGCGAAGCCGCTGAACGAGCTTGTCCTGGGCACGTGCAAAGAGATCTGCTTCGCCCGCGCGATCGGTCAGCAGCTCCCGACGGTACTCGACAAGTATGGCCCTCGCGACCGCGGTCGCCTCGGTGGGCGACAGACCGGTATTCCCATGGCGTTGGCGCAAGGCCTCCGCAAACCGGTCGACCGCAGGTAGTTCGCGCAGGCGTCTGCGTACATTCTCCGGCGGCTCGGAGCCTTCGCTAGCGATCACGACTCGCAACTGCGGTCGGTGCGGAACGCGCGCTAGCGCTCATGTTTAATGACACGCTCTCGTGCCGTGCGAGGTGAGAGTATGCGGCTGTCGTCGGGCAGCCTGCGCGTGACGCGGGTCGCGTCAAAATGCTCCAATAGCGCTTGCGCTGGCTTGCGTGACGCGTGAAGCTCGTTGCGCAAGCCAGCGAGGGTAACCGAGCCGTCGCGCTCGATCAGCTCGATCACCAGCTCGCGGGCGGCGAGGACGACCTCCGCGTGTACGTAGAGCTGGCCGCTGATGCGAATGGCCGCGCCGCTCGTCGTGAGCGCGCGTAGGACGTGAGGAGCGGCGTCGAGCTGCTGTGGTGTGAGCGGGTGCGTGCCAGCCTCCCGCAAGCGTCGCTCGAGCGCCAGGAGCTCCCCCGGGGTCGCCGCGAGCGCTTCGCGCGGTCCTGCATTCACTGCGGATCCGGCGCGCCCGGACGGCGCTGCGGGGAGGCCCGAGATCGGTTCGGGTTGTCCGTCGCGGCGGCGTCGCAGACGCTCCAAATACTGCAGCCCACGCCCGCGACGCTGTGCGCTCGCGTCAAGCACGACGCCTCCGCCAAGCGTTCCGGGAGGTGAGGGACGTCGTAGGACCAAGCGATCGCCGTCGGCGGCGAGGAGCGGCCGCTCGAGCCGCAGCTGCCAGAGATCTTCGCCCAGCGCTGCCAGACGTCCGCGGACGTCGCGGGTCCCGTGGTGGATGTGTACGATGGCGGCGTGCTGAGCATCCTCGAGCTCGAGTACGCAGTCCAGCGTGTAGCTCTCCCGCAGTGAGCCGGGTGTGGCGAGGACGTCGCCGCGCCGAACGCTGCGCGCTCGGACGCCCGAGAGGTTGACAGCGACGCGCTGGCCAGCCTGTGCATTGGTGCGAGGCTCGTTGTGCACCTCTAGTCTCCGGATTCGTACCGGCGTGTCTCCTGGCAGCAATGCGAGCGTTTCGCCGCGGGCGAGGGCGCCCGACCAGAGGGTGCCGGTCACGACGGTCCCGTGACCCGTCGCGGTGAAGACACGATCGATGTGGAGCACGGCTTCGCCAGGCGCGAACGCGCGACTCGCGCACCTGTCGAGCACGCGATCAAGAGCCGAGAGAAGCTTCTCCAAGCCTCTTCCGGTGTGCGCCGAGCACGGGATGGCCTCGCAATTTGGCAGCAGCTCGCGGGCCTGCTCGACGGCGCGGCGCGGGTCGGCGATGTCAGCCTTCGTCACGGCCACGACACCGCGCTCGACGGCGAGCGCCGCGAGCACCGCCGCGTGCTCGCGGGTTTGTGGCATCACCCCGTCGTTCGCCGCGACCACCATCAGGAAGAGGTCGATTCCGGTCGCGCCGGCGACCATCGTGCGTACGAAGCGTTCGTGGCCGGGTACGTCGATCACCGATAGCACGTGGCCCGAAGGGACCTGCAGTTGGGCATACCCGAGCGCGATCGAGATGCCGCGCGCCTTCTCTTCGGGGAGTCGGTCGGTATCGACTCCTGTCAATGCGCCAATCAAGGTCGTCTTGCCGTGATCGATGTGGCCCGCGGTTCCAAGCGTGAGCGGGCCGGCGCTCATCTCGAGCTCGGCCCGACGGAGCGGCGAAGGAGTCGAACCTTCCCGGCGCGCGCAGCGCGCCGCCGACGGCTTTGAAGGCCGTTCGGGGCACCGGCCCCTGGCCGCTCCCTGGTCATATACGTGAGGTGAAGCCTCGAGCGGACATTCAATGTACGGTGATGGTTCCTTCCGGTCCGTCTTCGAGCCGACCGATTACGCTGCCTGGTAGCGCGTGTGCATGCTCAGGGCGGACGGCGATGAGCAGCCCGCCGGAGGTGGTGGCGTCCGCTAGGAGGCGCATTCGCCAGGGCTCGACTGCGGCATCGATGGTCGCGAAGCCCGCTGCCCATTCGGTGTTGTGGCGGCTTCCTCTCGATATGGCGTCTTCGCTGTCGAGCACAGTCTCGACGCCGGCGATCGCAGGGACGGCGTCGGAGTCGACTGTCGCGGCGAGTCCGCTCTCCCGGCAGATGTTGTGAAGATGGCCGAGCAATCCGAACCCTGTGACATCGGTCATCGCACGCACCCCCGCGCCCAGCGCCGCCTCTGCCGCCCGGCTGTTCAGTTCGACCATGACGTCAATCGCATCGCGCAGAAGGCTCGCGGGGGCGAGTCCACGCTTGCGCGCGGTGACGATCGCCCCGACGCCGAGGGGCTTCGTGAGCACGAGCGCATCACCGGGTGCTCCCGCGGCATTTGTCGTCATCGACGCGGGATCGACGACGCCCGTCACCGCCAGGCCGTACTTCGGCTCGGCGTCCTCGATCGAGTGGCCGCCTACTAGGATCGCGCCAGCGCCGTCCACGACATCTAGCCCCCCACGCAGGATTTCGCTCAGCACATCTCCGCCGACCTCCTTCAACGGAAACGCGACGACATTCATCGCCGTGAGCGGTGTGCCACCCATCGCATAGACGTCCGACAGCGCGTTCGCGGCGGCGATGCGCCCAAAGTCGTAAGGATCGTCAACGATCGGCGTAAAGAAATCGATCGTCTGTACCAGTGCGAGGTCGTCGTGGAGGCGAAAGATGGCGGCATCGTCGCCAGTCGCAGAGCCCACCAGAAGACGTTCGTCGGTCCGGCACGGCAGGCTACGGACGACCGCTAGCAGATCGGCGGCGGCTAGCTTGCAACCACAACCCGCCCCCGAGGAGAGCGAGGTGAGCGATACGCGACGCGTGACGTCCACGCCTCCATTCTTGGACATCAACTGCTTGGCTACAAGCCACTTCGAAGCGGTGCGATGGGAGCCCTGGGGCACACGGCGGTAGCGATCCGGGAGATCGATCAGACTGTGTCTATGCGCATCCTGCGCGGTCGTGGTCTCGCTCGAAGATGATCGAGTTGTGCTGCAACACCGTAGACTGCGCGCCGTGAGCGCCACGGGAGAGCTGCAGCCGGATCCGCGCGGCCCCGGCCTGATGGTGGGCGAGGACGTCGAGATCGCCCCGGACGTCTCGTTCGGCGCCTACGTCGTCGTGCACGCAGGCACCGCGATCGGCGCGGGCTGCGTGATCGAGGACCACGCGGTGCTGGGCAAGCGCCCGCGGCTCGCGCCGGGCTCCTCCGCGGAGGGCGAGACGGGTGGGTTGAAGCTCGGCGAGGACGTCAAGGTCTGCTGCGGCGCGGTGGTGTTCGCAGGCGCCGAGATCGGCGCGGGCTCGATCGTGGGCGACCAGGCCTACATCCGCGAGCGCTCGCGGATCGGGCCGGGCTCGGTGATCGGACGCGGCAGTGTCGTCGACAACGACGTGCGCGTGGGCGCGCGCGTGCGCGTGCAGACAAGCGTGTATCTGACGGCGTTCTCGCTCGTCGAGGACGACGTGTTCGTCGGTCCCGGCGCGAGCACGACGAACGACGACACGATGAACCGCCACGGGCCGGAGACGCCGTTGCGGGGCGCGACCCTGCGCCGCGCGTGCCGCGTGGGCGGCGGCGTCGTGCTCACGCCGGGCATCGAGATCGGCGAGGAGGCGTTCGTCGCGGCCGGCGCGGTCGTCACCCGCGACGTGCCCCCGCGCGGCGTCGCGATCGGGGTGCCCGCGCGCATGGTGCGCGCGGTCCCCGACGAGGATCTGGTCGAGCGCTGGCGCTGACCTGGCGCGGAGCCGTGCTCGTCCGGCCTGCAGATCGGCGTTGCCGCCACCGGTTGCAGATCAGGGGCCGGCGTCGCCGGCGCGGATCACGCGCAGGTCTTCGGCGTCGACGCGGATTGCGTCCCCGGGGTGCAATTGGCGCCCGCGGCGCGCCTCGCGCTCGCCGTTGACCGCCACTGCCTCCGCCGCCAGCAGCGCCTTGGCTTCGCTGCCGCTCTGCGCGATGCCGGCCAGCTTCAGCAGCTGACCGAGCCTGATCGTCTCGCCGCGGATCGGAACGTCACGGGGAGGCGCGGATGTGGACTTCTCTTTTTGATCTTTTTTGCAATCCGTAATTGTTTCATCTTGCAAAGAACTCATAATTTTGAATGTACTTCGAGCGCCGGCGGGGGCGGGGGAACGGTGGGACGGTAGGTGGCCGGCCCGGGTAGGTGGCCGGCCCGAGTAGGTGGCCGGGACGGGTAGGTGGCCGGGACGGGTAGGTGGCCGGGACGGGAGGCACGGATGGGCGACTACGCGAGGGATTCGTGCACGACCGTTGTGACTTCGGCGGCTTGCTCGCGTGTCAGCACGGGGCTCATCGGGATCGCGAGGTGGGTGCGCGCGGCGTGTTCGGTCGCGGGCAGCTGTGCGCCGGTGCCCCACGCGCGCATCGACTCCTGTAGGTGGATGGGGACGCGGTAGTAGGGCTTGTGGCCAATTCCGGCGCCGGCCAGCGCCGATTCGAGGCGCTCGGGCTGATTGTGGGCGATCACGTACAGATGCCACGCGGGCGCGGCGTTGGCGGTCGCGACGGGCGTCTGCACCAGCTCGCCGAGGCCGGCCTGCGCGTAGTAGTCGGCGGCGGCGCGGCGCCCGTCGGCCCAGCCATCGAGGTGGGGGAGCTCGACGCGCAGGATCGCGGCCTGCAGCTCGTCGAGGCGCGAGTTGTAGCCGATCTCTTGATAGGAGACCTTGTCGTGGGAGCCGTGGAAGCGCAGCACGCGCACGCGCTCGGCGAGCGCGGGATCGGAGGTCGTGATCGCGCCGCCGTCGCCGAAGCAGCCGAGGTTCTTAGAGGGAAAGAAGGAGAACGTCGCGGCGGTGCCGAGCGCGCCGGGGCGGGCCTGCGGAGATGCCGCCGGCGCGCCGTCGCGCTCGCTCGTGCCGCCACCGCGCTCGCCCGCACCTCCGTCACTCCCGTCCGCGCTCACGGCGTCGCCGCATATGCGCGAGCCGGCGGCCTGCGCGGCGTCCTCGAGCACAGGCACGCCGAGTGCCTCGATCTCCGCGATCGGGGCGATGTTGCCGAAGAGGTGCACCGCGATCACGGCCTTCGTGCGCGGCGTGAGCGCGGCCTTGACGGTCTCGGCGGTGACGCAATAGGTGTCGGGGTCGATGTCGCAGAAGACGGGCGTCGCGCCGGTCGGCGGGATGGCCTCGGCGGAGGCGTAGAAGGTGAAGGAGGGCACCACGACCTCGTCGCCGCGTCCGACGCCCATCGCGCGCAGCGCGATCGTGATCGCGTCAGTGCCGTTGGCGACGCCGACGGCCTCGGCGGCGCCGCAGTACGCGGCGAACTCGCGCTCGAAGGTTTGGACTTCGGGGCCGAGGATGTAGTGGCCGGAATCGAGGACGCGCTCGATCGCAGCGCGCAGCTCCTCGCGCAGGGGAACGAGCGGGGCGGAGGTGTCGAAGAGGGGGACGGTCATCTTGGCTGAGCCTATCGGCGCGGCGCGGCGCGATCGTGAGTCACGCGACGGATGGTCCGGCTTGCGTCGAGGTGAGTCACGCGACGGATGGTCCGGCTTGCGTCGAGGCGGGTCACGCGACGGCGGACCCGTTGCGGGCGTGCAGCGGCACCTCGCGCTCGCGCAGCCACTTGACGGTGGCGGCGATGCCGTCCTCGACCTCGATGCGGGCCTCCCAGCCGAGCAGCGCGCGGGCCTTCTCGACCGAGGGCCAGCGGCGCTGCACGTCGACGTCGAAGCTCGGCAGGTGCTCGAGCGCGAGCTCCTCGGGGTCCTCGCCGCAGGCCTCCCAGACAATGCGCGCGATCTCCGCGACGGTGAGCTCGCGCGCGGCGGAAATGTTGAAGTCCTCATTCAGCGCCGCGGCGGCGCCCATCGCCGTGACGACGCCGTCGGCGATGTCGTCGATGTGGGTGAGCGTCCGCGTCTGCTCGCCGGAGCCGAAGATCTGTAGCGGCCGCTGGCCCGCGAGCACCTTCGCGATCAGATCTGGCACGGCGTGCGCGATGCCCGGCTCGGCATCCGGGACCTCGCCGGGGCCGTACGCGTTGAAGGGCCGGCAGATCGTGTAAGGCAGGCCGTGCTCTTCGTGCGCCGCGCGGCAGTAGACCTCGCCGGTCAGCTTCGAGTAGCCGTAAGCCGAACGCGGCGTCGGGCAGTCCGGCAGGTGCGCCTCGGTCGTTGGGTACTCGGTCGCGCGCTCGAAGACCATCGAGGACGAGACGTACGTGAAGCGCTCGACCTCCTCTTGCAGCGCCGCGCGGATCACGGCGTTGTAGAGCGCGTTGTTGACCTCCGTCAACGTGTGCGGCAGGCGGTGGAAGTTCGCGATCCCGCCGACGATCGCGGCGAGGTGGATCACCTGCTCGCAGCCGCCCGTGGCACGCCGCGCCTCGGCGAGCTGGCGCAGGTCGCCGGTGTGCACCTCGCAGCCCTCGCGCATCCACTGGGGTGCAGGTCGTTGATCGGATACCCGTACCTCGTACCGCGGATCGGCGAGCAGGCGGCGCACGACGGCCGCGCCGATCGTGCCCGCGCCGCCGGTGACGAGCACTCGGCTCATCGGGACCCCACCGCGGCTAGCTCGGCGGTGTACGCGAATACCTGGCCCGCGCCCCAGCAGTTCCAGGGGTCGACCAGGAGACAGTCCTCCTTCGCGAGCGCTGCGATTGCGGCCAGTGTCGCGGGCGCGCGGAACTCGCTGTGGTTGGCGGCGACGACGACGGCGTCCGCGTCTGCGAGCACCTGCTCGATCGGTGCCGTCGGGGTCGGGACATGGGGGTCGTGGATCGCGACGTCCGCGAGCTCGCGCTCGAGCAGGCGCACGAGCTTGTGCGCGAGCGAGTCGCGCTCGTCGTCCGTGTCCGCCTTGAACGCCAGGCCCAGCACCGCGATCTTGCGGTCGGCGAGCGATCCGAGGCGGCGGCGCATGCCTTCGACGAGGAACAGCGGCACCGACTCGTTCACGCGCGAGACCGCGAGCAGCATCCCGGGCGCGTTGGAGCGCTCCTCGGAGAACGCGAAGTCCTTGCGCAGGCACGTGCCCGCGGTGAGGCCGGGCTGCGCGAGCCCGCCGCGGGGGTAGTCGCGGTTGACGAGGTCGATCACCTCGAACACGTTCGCGCCGTAGCGCTCGCAGTCCATCATCAGCAGGTTCGGCAGCGCGAACGTCGCGTAGCGCAGGATGTTCGCCCAGATCTTCGCGAGCTCGGCCTGCACGGGCGTGGTCTGGATGAGGGGCGCGTCGAACACGCCGAACAGCTCGCCGGCGACCTCGCCGGAGCGCGGGCCGACACCGCCGACGATGCAGGGCAGCGTGTCGATCTCCTCCAGGAAGCGCCCCGCCGCGATGCGCTCGGGGGCGTGCGCGACGAACACGTCCTCGCCGATCCGAAAGCCGCGGTGCTTGGCGAGGTAGCCCGCGACGAACTCCGTCGTGCCGGGCGCGACGGTTGAGCGCAGGATCAGCGAGTGCCCCGCCGCGAGCACCCCGAGCAGGTCGTCGAGCGCGGAGCGGATGTCGCGCATGTCGATCTCGATGTGCGAGAACGACGGCGTCCCCAGCGTGATCACGATGTGCCGCGCGCGCGCCGCATCCGCTACGCGCTCGCAGAGCTCGAGGCCGCCGCCGGCCGCCGCCGCGCCCGCATCGGTCGCGGCGGAGCCGCTGGCGCGGCGTACGCGGTCGAGCAGCTCCTGCGCGCCGGTCTCCTGGAAGGGCATCACGCCCTCGCGCACAGCGCGGAGACGCACCGGATCGTTGTCCACGCCGATCACGCGCAGGCCGCGATCCGCGAACGACAGCGCGAGCGGCAGGCCCACGCGGCCCAGGCCGATCACCGCCACGTCCGCGGTTTGCTGTGGAGCCGACATCGAGGTGCAGGTTAGCGGCAGCGGCTCGGCTAAACATCGCTAGCGCAAGCCGATCCCGACGATTTTGACCGTCGTGGACGCGCCGTCAGGGTCGTCTGTGGCCGGGACCGCGCTCGCGCGCGTACTGCGCCGCGAAACCCGCGACAAAGCGCGGGTTGTAGCGCGCGTAGCGCCGCCACAGCCGGCGCGGCTCGCGCGCGAGGCGGTAGGCCCACTCGAGGCCGCTGCGCCCCATCCACGGTGGCGCTTGTCGCACGAGGCCCGCGTGGAAGTCGAACGCGGCGCCGACGCCCACGAGCAGCGGCGCGCGCAGGCGCGGGCGCATGCGGTGCATCCAGAGCTCCTGCTTGGGCTGCCCGATGCCGACCCACACGATCCGTGCGCCGGACTCGTCGATCGCCGTGACCACTCGCGCCTCCTCGTCCGCGCTCAGCGCGCGAAACGGCGGCGAGTAGCCGCCGGCGATGCGCAGGCCCGGGAAGCGCGCGCGCAGGCGCTCTTCGAGCAGCGCGAGCGCGGCGGGCGTGCGGCCGCCGTAGAGATACATCGGTGTGCCTGCGCGCGCGGCGCGCGCGCAGTAGTGCGCCATCAGATCCGGCCCGTAGACACGCGTCGCGCGCGCGTGCCCGAGCGCGCGCAGCGCCCACACGAGCGGCTGCCCGTCGGGGAGCGCGAGCGTCGCGCCGAGCACCGCCGCGCGCGTCGCTGGGTCCTCGCGCGCGCTCATCACGAGGTTCACCGCGGCGGCGGTCACGTACGCACGCGCGTCGGCGGCGATCGTCGCGTCCATCCAGTCCATCACCCCCTCGTAGTCGCTGATCGCGAGCGGGATGCCGAGGATCTGCTCGCATTGCGGGGGTGGCGGGAGCGGGGCCGTCGAGGCGCCTGTAGGTGTCGCGGGTGGTGCGATTCGCTGACGATACCGACGGCCACTGCCGGTGCGGCGCTTGGACGCACTGTGCCGAAAACGCCGACAGACAGGACGCGACTTACTAGTACGATTCGACTCAGTCGCACATAGTTGCGTAAGCTTGCGTCGATGAGCCCGCTGCTTCTACACCAATGAGCCCGCTGCCTCTGCGCCGCTATCGCGCCGAGCGCCTGCTGCGCGACGAGTTCGAGCGTCGGCGCGAGCAGGTCCTCGCGATCGTCCACGCGCGCCTGCGCGCCAAGGGGGTGCAGCTCGACGCGGGCGACCTCGGGGTCTGTTATTCGCAGGCATGGCAAGGCCTCTACGCCGCCCTCCTCGCGGGCCGCGACGTCGCGAACCCCGTCGGTTGGTTGACGGTCGTCACGTATCGGCGCGCCATCGACGAGCACCGCTCGCGTCTGCGGCGCGCCGCGGAGCAGCCCCAGTTCGCGGCCGCGCACAGCGGCGCCGATGCGCGCGGCGCCGCTCGCGCGCGCGGCGCCGCTCACGCACGAGCGCGAGGCCTCCTCGGCGGGCGGGTCGAGCGGATCGCGACCGAGCCCGATCTCGCCGCGACGCTCGACGACCGCGCGCGTCTGCGCGAGCTGTTCGAGGGCATGCGCGGGCGCCTCTCGCGGCGCGAGTGCGAAGCCGCGAGCCTCTGCTACCTGCATGGGCTCTCGCGCGCGGAGGCCGCCGCGCGCATGGGTATCGGGGAGACCGCGATGCGCAAACTGATGGAGGGACGCCGCGCGGGCGAGCCCGGTGTCGCGCGCAAGGTCGGCGACGTCCTGCGCGCGATCCGCGGCGGCGAGTGGTGCGAGCAGCAGGCATCGCTGATGCGCGCGCTCGCCTTCGGCATCCTCGATCCCGACGGCGAGCGTTACCAGCTCGCGCGCGTCCACCAGCGCGAGTGCCCCGCCTGTCGCGGCTACGTGCTCTCGCTGCGCGGCCTCGCCGCCGTGCTGCCACCGATCGCGCTGCCGTGGGGGCTCGCGGGCGTCGGTGCCGGTGCGGGCGCGGGGACCGGTGTGGGCGGAGCGGGAACGGGTACCGGTGTGGGCGGAGCGGGAGCGGGTACCGGTGTGGGTGCTGGCACGGGGGCCGCCGCCGGGACAGGTGTGGGTGCGAGCGTGGGCACGGGCGCGGGTGTGGGGGGTGCGAAGCTCGCGGTTGGCTGCGTGCTCGCGCTGGGCATCGGCTGCGTGGCGGTTACCGGGCTGCCGCACCACGCGGCGGCTGCGCAGCGGCACGGGCCTCGCAGCGGCGTGCGCGTGGCGAGCGCGGGCGCCGCGGGCGGTCTCGGCGGCCGCGCGCCGCTGGTCGCGGATTCGCGGGGCGCGACGCGTACGCGGCCCGCGGCGCTCGCGAGCGCCGCAGGCGGCTCGCGCAAGGTCCACGCGTCAGGCGCCGCCGCCTCCTCACGGGCAGCCGCGGTGGAACCGGCGCAGCGTGAGTTCGGCCCGGAACAGCGCGCTGCGCCCGGCGCGACGACGCGAGTCCCAACGCCGGGAGCCAACCACGTGGAAGCCCATCAGGCCGGAGCCCCCGACGCGGAAGCCCCCGACGTGGAAGCCCGTCAGGCCGGAGCCCCTCGCGCGGGAGCCCCCCACGCGGAAGCCAACCCGGCGGAAAGGGAATTCGGACCGTAACGCGTGCCCACCCGGGGCCGAGCCACTTGTGCGAGGAGCGCGATGGCTCAGGCGCGCGGGAAGACCTTGGCGAGCTTGCGCAGCGCGAGCGGGTTGCCGCGCGGGCGCAGGCGGCGTGTGGCGACGGCGCGCGCGGGGTTGAGGCGCTCGCCGACGATGTCGACCCAGTCCTGGTAGGAGAGACTGAGGCGCACGTCGGCGTACGAGGCCTCGCCCGGCGCGACGGTGCTGGAGCCGTTGTCGACCGTGAGATGCCAGGTGGGGACGTCGGGGTCGGTGAACTCCCACTGGAAGGTCGTCGGGCGGCGCAGGCCGTGGTTGGGATTGACCTGGCGGCGGACGGTGTCGAAGAGCAGCTCGAGGATCTCGGGATCCTTTTCGCTGGGGCCCTCGCGGACGCCGATGATGCCGGCTTGCGCGAGGCGGCGCCCGCGCTGGGAGAGCTCGACGGGGTCGAGACCGGGCGGCATGATCGCGGGCCCCGGGAGGGTCTCGGGCGCGAGCCCGGCGGAGCGCAGCTTGGTCATCAGCGAGGTCGCGCCCTCGCCGCCGACCTTGTCGAAGGTGTAGCCGAAGCACGTCACGTAGCTCTCGTCCCAGCCGGGTGGCATGAGGACCTGGGCGGTGTAGCGCATGACGTCGCGCAGCAGGCCGGCGACGGCCTTGGGGACGCCGACGGGGTCTTCGCGCTTGAGGTCCGCGAGCAGCTTGACGCCGAAGCCGATGTGGCGCTGCTCGTCGGCGGCGACGTTGGCCATGCCGGCGCGGAAGCCGGGCAGCATGTCGCGCTCCTCGAGGTAGCTGTAGATCAGGTGCTGGCCGGGCTGCGCGAGGGCGCCCTCGATGACGATGTGGTAGAGCGTGACCGCGGCGGCGAGCTGTGTGCGCGAGCGGTCGGCGCGCAGCTCGTCGGCCATCGTGTCGAGGCGGTCGAAGATCTTGCGGAAGCCAGGGGTGAGCTGGGGCTTGATGGCGTTCAGCCCGCTGGCCATCGAGCCGTCGCCGATCCCGCAGACCTCGTGCATGAAGCGCTTGAAGAAGACCGCGTGCCGCGCCTCGTCGACCTGCTGGGTGGCGAGGAAGTACTTCTGCTCCTCGCGTGGCGCGGCGTCGATGTAGGGGGAGAGGTTGTCGGCGACGGCGTCCTCGCCCCAGAAGAACAGCGCGTAGTTCCACAGCGCGGCCCGGCGCTCGAACTCGGTGAACTCCTCGCGCCACTGGCGCGCGTCCTCGGTGAAGTCGAGCTCCGTCGCGCTCCAGTTGCCGCGCTCCCAGCGCGCGTAGAGGTCCGCGTAGGAGATCGCGTCGGTCGGCAGGCTCTCCGCGGTCGGCCACGAGCCGACGGGCGCGGCCGCATCGCGTGAAGGCTTGGTGCTCGAGCTGCTCGCCATGATCATCTGCTCCTCCGCGCGGTGCGCGTCCATTCGAGGTTCATTTTTTGGAGTTCCTTACAGAATGAAATGATTGGGTGCTCGAAAGAAGTAGAAAAAATGAAGTCCCCCACGCGCGCCCCCCACCTGGCGACCGACATCTCGCCATTCCGGCTCAGGTCATCGGCGACGCCGCGGCACCTCGCGGCGGCAGCTCGCGGAGCGCATGAGGGACCTTCCGATAGCGAACGTTATCGAATAACGCTCGCTATCGCAATAAGGAAGGTTCGGTGAAGTACGATGAGCTGGTGTCGAGCGCGCGTTTGTCCCGCGAGAGCACGCGCCTGACGCGCGAGCAGAGCAAGGCGCTGACGCGCGAGCGGCTGCTCGACGGCGCGCGCAAGGTCTTTGCGCGCAGCGGCTTCCACGGCGCGTCGGTGGAGGAGATCGCGGCGGAGGCGGGCTACTCGACGGGTGCGCTCTACTCGAACTTCGAGGGCAAGCAGGCGCTGTTCCTGGCGCTGATGGACCGTGAGATCGACGAGCACGCGCGCGAGATCGCGGAGGCGGTGCGCGAGCGCGCCACGATCGCGGAGCGCGCGCGCGGCGGCGCGGACCGCTGGATGGCGATGATCGAGCGCGAGCCCGAGCTGCAGCTGCTGTTCATGGAGTTCTGGGCCTACGCCGCGCGCGATCCCAAGGTCCGCCGCCAGGTCGCCGCGAGCTTCGCGCGCGCGCGCGCCGTGTTGACACGACTCATCGCCGACGGCGCGCGCGACTTCGAGCTCGAGCTGGAGCTGCCCGCGGAGCAGCTCGCGATCGCGATCGACGCGCTCGCGGACGGCATCGCGCACCAGAAGATGGCGGACCCGGAGGCGGTCCCGGACGAGCTGATGGGCCGCGTACTCGCGCTGCTGCTCGCCGGCGCTACGCGGCCGGCATCGCGACCCAATTGAGGGACTTGGATTGGACCCCTCCGGGGTCCCGGATGGTTCGCGTGTGAGGTGCTACGGCTGGCGCGGCAGGCAGAGGCAGGCGTAGTGGACCGTGAACAGTCGCCGCGCGAGACCCGGAGCGAGCCGATGCGGGCCGGCGCGTAGTGCCCACTTGACCGTCGCGGCGCTCGCCGATGACGCGAGAAAGCGGTGGACCTCTAGCGGCAGCGCGTCCTCGAGCTCGCCGGCGATGCGCAGTCCCGCTGCGCCGGTCATCCGCGGTCCGTCTGCGCCGCGCATTTCGGGCCCTGTGGCGCCGACCGTGCGCAGGCCGGCGTCGTGGACGATCCGCCGCGCGGCGGCGCGACTGAGGCGATGCAGGTGCCCGACCTCCGCGGCGTGCGCGCGCTTGGCCGCGCGGCGCGCCGAGAGGTTGTCCTCGAGCGGCACCTCGACGACGACGGCGCGGCACGCGCGCGCGGTCTCGGCGAGCAGCGCGGCGGGGTCGTGGACGTGCTCGAGCACGTGCGAGAGGATGCCGAGCTCGAACTCGCCGTCGCGGGCGGGGAGCAGTCGCCCGTCATAGATCTCGACTCGCTCGATCTCCCCGCGTGCCCGCGCGATCGCGACCGCGGCCGGCGCGATCTCGACGCCTGCGAGCCGGCCGCCGAAGCCGCGGCGGTGCAGCTCGCAGAGCAGCGCGCCGTCGCCGCAGCCGACCTCGAGCGTGCGCTGCGGCGCGAGTCCGGCAGCGGCGCAGAGCGCGATCACGTGGTCGGCCTTGCCCATCGCCCCCAGCGCGCGCCAGCGCGAGGCGCGCGCGGCGCTCGTGGGATCCTGCGAGTACCCCTCCTCGTAGAAGTCGGCGAGCTCGGCGGTCTCGGGCACGACTCGATTATGGGTGCTCGGCCGCGCGCGGCGCGCCGCGCGTCAAGGTAGCCTCGGCCGCGATGCTAACGATGGACCCGCCGAGCGAGGATCGGCCCGCGCCCGGGACCGCGGCGCGTCTGATCGGCGCCCTGCGCGAGGCCCCGGTGACCGTCCCTGCGCTCGCCGCGCTCGTGCTGATGGTCGTGTGGGCGAGCAGCGACGCCGGCTACCCGCTCACCCACTGGGCCCCCGGCGCGCTGATCGTGCTCGCGCTGCTCGCGATCGCGCTGCTCGCGGTACGCCCGCGCGTCGCGGAGATCCCGCTCGCGGTGCGGATCGCGCTGCTGTGCCTCGCGGCCTACACCGCGCTCAGCTTCCTCTCGATCCTCTGGGCCGGCGTGCCCGGCGACGCGTGGGAAGGCGCGAACCGCACACTGCTCTACCTGCTCGTCTTCGCGCTCTTCGCGTGCTGGCCCCAGCGCGGCGCGAGCGCGGCGCTGCTGCTCTGCGCGTGGACGCTCGCGCTGGTCGCGCTCGCCGCGCACGTCGCGCTGCACGTCGACGCCGCCGCGGGCAGCGCCTCGCAACTGGCCGCGCTGCTGCCCGAAGGCCGCCTCGTCTACCCCGCGGGCTACGTCAACGCGAACGCCGCGCAGTGGCTGATGGCGTTCTGGCCCGCGCTGCTGCTTGCTCGCGCGCGGCGGCTGCCGTGGGCTCTGCGCGGCGCGCTCGCCGGCGGCGCGGTGCTGCTCGCCGAGGTCGCGCTGCTCAGCCAGAGCCGTGGCTCGCTCTACAGCACCGCCGTACTGCTCGTCCTCGTCTTCGCGCTGCTCCCCGCACGCGTGCGCACGTTCGCGGTGCTCGTCCCCGTCGCCGCCGGCATCGCCGCCGCCGGGCCCGCCGTGCTGCGCGTCGCCGAACGCGTCGAAGCCGGTCGGGGGGCCGTCGCCGCGATCCACAGCGCGACCCTCGCGATGTTCGCGGCCGCGCTCGCCGTCGCGCTCGTAGTTGCCGCCGCCGCCGCGATCGAGTGCCGCCGCGGGCCGCTCCCGCGGGCTGCCGCCACACGCGTGCACCGCGGCGTCGGCGCCCTCGCGATCGCTGCGCTCATCGTCGTGCTCGCCGGCGGCTGGATCGCCGCGGGCAATCCCATCACGCGCGCGCGCCACGCGTGGGACACCTTCAAGAGCCCCAGCGGCTACGCCGCCAACAGCCACACCGGAAGTCGCCTCACCGCCGGGTTCGGCAGCAACCGCTACGACTTCTATCGCGTCGCGCTCGACGAGTTCGCCGCGCACCCGCTGCTCGGGATCGGCGCCGACAACTTCGCCGAGCCCTACCTCGCGCACGGCCGCAGCACCGAGACCCCGCACTATCCGCACAGCGTCGAGCTGCGCACGCTCACCGAGACCGGCCTCCTCGGGGCGCTGCTCGCGCTCGCCGGTCTCGGCGCCGCCCTGCTCGCGTGTTGGCACGCGCTTGCGCGCTCCCCCGATCGACTCGCGCGCGCAGTCGCCGCAGCCGCCCTCGCCGGCTTCGGCTACTGGGCAGTCCACGGCTCCTTCGACTGGTTCTGGGAGTTCGCCGGCCTCGGCGCGCCCGCCTTCGCGCTGCTCGGGCTCGCCTGCGCGCTCGCCCCGCGGCGCGCACGGCAGCCGCACGGTGCCGATCTCGAGCCGCGCAGCGCAGCAGCCTTGCCCGTGGGTGGTACCGGATCGGCGTCGCGCGGCGACGGCCCGAGGCGCGACGGCCCGCGACTAGGCCGTGCCCGGCCCGCGCTCGCGCTTGGCGGCGCGCTGCTTGCGCTTGTCGCGATCGTCTCGCTCACCGCGCCCTGGCTGAGTGCGCTGCAGGCGCAGAGCGCCGCGCGCATCTGGCTCCGCGAACCCGCCACCGCCTACGCGCGCCTGAACGACGCCGCGCGTCTGAACCCGCTCAGCGACGAACCGTACGTGCTCGCCGGCAGCATCGCGCTGCGCCTCGGCGAACTCGCGCGCGCCGACCACGACTTCGCGCTCGCGCTGCAGCGCACCCCCGGCGACGCCTACGCGACGCTCGAGCGCGGCGCGATCGCCTCCACCCGCGGGCAGCGCCGCGGCGCGCTCGCACTGCTCGAGCGCGCCGCGCGGCTCGATCCCCGCGACCCGATCACCGCCGGCGCGCTCGCGCTCGCGCGCCGCGGCCAGCGCGTCGACGTCGACGCGCTGAACCGCTCAATCCTCGCCAACGCTCGACAATTCTCCTAGTGCTGCACGAAATTACTTAGCGAATGGTGTGTTTCTTTACTCGACACCGCGACCAACCTTCGCTACTTTGGAGGGGAGCCTGTTCGATGCGCCGAAGCTCGGCGGTGTCGCGGCCGTGGAGCCGCCCACGTCAATGAGTGAGGAGTCGATGCCAGGGCACAGGCACGGAGAGCGACACCGGTCGCTCGGGCCACAGCAAAACCCAAGGTCGGGAAAGACATGAGACGCCACCGCACCACCGCAGCCGCACTCGTACTCGTCGCGAGCGTCCTCCTGCCCGCCGCCGCGCGCGCCAGCGGCCCCCTGCTCAGCGGCTACGGGCCACCCGGCGCCGGCACGCAGTCGATCCTCGGTGCCTCGCTTGTCAATGGTCCCGGCGGCCGCTCCGGTGGCAGCTCGGGCGGCGGTGGCTCGGCGGTCGCATCCGGCGAAGTCGCGGGCAGCTCGAGCGCGACGAGCGCGCAAGGCGCCGCAAGCCGCTCCGCGACCGGCCAGCGGCACGCGACCGGCACGCCGCAACACGGCCGCGGTACCAACTCAGGCGCGAGCGCCACGACCGCCGGCGGCGCCGCCCCCGGCATGCATCCGCGCGCCGCAGGCGCGAATCCAAACTCAGCGCACCTTGGAGCCGCCACGGCGGTTGATAACAGCGAGGGCGGCGCATCGTGGCTCTCCGGCTCCGACCTGCTGGCGCTCGCGTTCGCCAGCGGCGCCCTCGCGCTCGTCGCGCTCGCGACGGTTCGTCTGGCGCGAACCGGGCATGATTGAGTGCTTAGAGCGCGAACCCACAGGAAACAGAGTGAGACGTAAACGAGAACGGACAAGGACGCCCCCCCTCCCATGAACGGACCACGCCTCACCCGACAGACGACCAGCCCCTCGCTGCCCGCGATCGGCGGCCGCTCCACGACGCGCCGCGCGCCCGGACCGCGCTCCGCGGCGACCGGCATCTTCCACGGACCCCTCCAGCGCGCGCTCGAGGAGCCCGGTTGGAGCGTCCTGCGCCCCACCGTCGACTTCGTGCTGCTCTGCCTCGCGCTCCCACTCGCGCTCGGCGGTCTGCACGCGACCTTGCACATCTCCGCCGTACGCGCGCCCCTGCTCGCGCTGCCGCCGCTGACGATGCTGCTGCTCTACCTGCGCGGGCTCTACCGCACGCGCCTGCGCGCGCTGATACTCGACGGCCTCGCCCCCGTGCTCAGCGCCGTCTCGGTCGCCGCGATGGCCGTCGCGATGATCGGCCAGTTCGCCAACGGCGAAGTCCCCACCGAGTCGATCTGGGTGCACGCCTGGCTGTACGCGCTGCTCGCGCTCGGCGGCGGGCGGATCGCGCTCGCCTCCGCGCAGCGCCTCGCGCGCAGTCGCGGCGCGATCGGGCGCCCCGTCCTGATCGTCGGCGCCGGGCTCGTCGGCGCCCAGGTCGCGCGCCGCCTCGAGGACCACCCCGAGTACGGCCTCAGCCCCGTCGGCTTCCTCGACGACGACCCCCGCCCGCTCGCCGAAGTCGGTGGGCGCGACGTCCCCGTCCTCGGCACCGCCGAGGATCTCGACGAGGTCGTGCGGCGCACCGCCGTCAAGAACCTGATCGTCGCCTTCTCCTCCGTCGCCGACGCCCGCGTCAGCCGCCTCATCCAGCGCTGCCAGGAGCTCGGCATCGAGGTCTCCGTCGTCCCGCGCATGTTCGACACGATCAACAACCGCGTCGGCTACGACACCGTCGGCGGGCTGCCGCTGATGTCCTTCACGAGCGTCAACCCGCGCGGCCTGCAGTTCGCGCTCAAGCACGCCTCCGACCGCATCCTCGCGCTCGCGCTGTTGATCCTGCTCTCCCCGCTGCTGCTCTGCGCCGCGCTCGTCGTGCGCCTCAGCTCGCCCGGCCCCGTCCTCTACCGCCAGCGCCGCGTCGGGCGCGATGGCACCTTATTCGACCTCTACAAGTTTCGCTCGATGCGCATGGACGAGCTCGACCGCCTCGACCTCCGCGACCAGCAAAAGGTCGCCAACGGCTCGGTCGACGCCAACGGACCCCACGCCCTCACCGCCGAGGACATCACCGCCTTCGAGTTCATGCTCGGCGGCGACACCGCGCCCGGCGGCGTCGAGGGCCCCGACCGTCGCACCCTCATCGGACGCTTCCTGCGCCGCACCTCGATCGACGAGCTCCCCCAACTCTTCAACGTCCTGCGCGGCGAGATGAGCCTCATCGGGCCCCGCCCCGAGCGCCCCGAGTTCGTCGAGCTCTTCCGCCAGGACATCGCGCGCTACGGCGACCGCCACCGCGTCCGGTCCGGGATCACCGGTTGGGCGCAGGTCCACGGCCTGCGCGGCCAGACCTCGCTCGCCGAGCGCGTCGAGTGGGATAACTACTACATCGCCCACTGGTCGCTCAGCCTCGACCTCAAGATCCTCGCGCTCACCTTCGGCGCGCTCTTCCGCAACGCCGAGTAGCGCTCAGACGCTGCGCTGCGCGGCGCGACTCATGCCCGCCCAATACTGAAAGACGCGCACCCGCAGGCCGCTCGTGCCGAGCACCGACGGCAGCGCGATCGAGTAGCGATTGAAGCTGTTCAGCGTGAACAGCGCGCGGTAGCGCAGCGTCGTCCCGCTGAAGACTTCGAGCTGCATGTAGTCCCCGACCGGGCCGCCGCCGCTCGCGACCAATCTGTCACCCGTGCGCCGCAGGCTCAGCGTCACCGGGCTCGGGTTGCCGAACGGGTTCACCAGCACCCCCGCGAGCGCCCCGAACGCGGGCTTGCGTGCCTGCGCCCCCGTCAGCACCCCGAAGTCTTCCAGTCGCGAGTCCCGCAGCTTGTAGAGCACCTCCGCCGCCACGTACGGCGTACGCGCCAGCGCGCGGAACAGGTTCGCGATGTTCGCCCCCTGGATCTGCGGCGTCACGCACCCCTGTTCCTGCTGCACCTTGTGCGAAGGCCAGCAGCTGCTCCAGCCGAACTCCGCGAGCCACAGCGGCGTCGAGTCGCCGCTTGCGAGCTGCACTTCGTGGATCGCGCGCAGCGAGCCCAGCGTCAGCGTGTAGAAGTGCACCGACAGGCCGTCGTAGTAGCCCTTGATCCCCGCCGCGTACAGCGCGCGCAGGAACACCCCGTTGGAGCCCACCAGCGAGCCTGCCAGCACCGGCACGCGCGCGTTCGCCGCCTTGATCGCCGGATACGCCGCGCGCAGCACCGCCGCATAGCGCCGCGGTTTTTCCGGTCCCGCGAAGTAGTCTTCGTTGGCTTGGTCCGGCTCGTTCCAGATTTCGATCGCCGCCAGCCGCGTCCCGTAGCGCGCCGCGAGCGCCGCCACGAACGCCGCGTACTGCGCCGGGTCGTTCGGCGGCCACGCGTTCGCCGCGCTCGCGCCGCCCGCCACGCACTTGCGCAGCAGCTTCGCCGGCGCCGACGACGCCCAGCACGGGGTGTTGTCCGCCGTCGCGATCACGCGGATCCCGCTCGCCGCCGCGTCGCTAACTAAACGGTCCAGGAAGGCCAGCGCCTGGGGCGCAAAGACCCCGGGCGCGCGCGGCTGCATCACCGACCACGGCACGTCCACGCGCACCAGCTTCGCCCCCACGCTCCGCGCCAGCGCGATTTCCCTGTCCGCCAGCGCCAGTGGCTGGTTCGGTAGGACCGACGTGATATTCAAGCCGCCCAGCGGCGCCGCCGCCGCCGCGCGCCGCGCCGCGCCGCGCCGCGCCCCGCCGCTCGGTGCTGTCGCGAGCCGCGCCGTCCCGCGCCGCGCCCCGCCGCTCGGTGCTGTTGCGAGCCGCGCCGTCCCGCGCCGCGCCGCTACGCCGCGGCCTTCGGCGCTCGCCAACGGCGGCGCCAGCCAAGCCAGTGTGGCCAGCGCGAGTGCGACCGTCGTGAGGAGCTTGCGAGAGAGATCGTCCATGAGCGAGCGTGGCATCCTGCCACTCCCACACGATAGAAGGCGCACTACGCTGTCCGTCGCAATGCCCGCCAACTGGATCTGGATACAGGTCGCGATCGTGCTCTTCGTCCTGATCGGGATGATCGTCGCCATCACCAAGCTCGCGTGAGGTCGCTGGCGCGGATCGACCCCGGGACGAGTGTGCGCGCCGCGCGCGCGGCGCCCCGGGCTCGAGGACATTCAATTTTTGGAGAACCTTACGTTCGCGAATGATTGCCTAGCGGAACGAACTCCAATTTGAGCTCCTCCAAACGTGCGGGGCGCCTAGCGGCGCAAACGCCACCTGCTTCGTCGCGCCGGCTCGCCGGCGGGCGTCGCGAGCGCCGGCCGCGGCGGGATCTCGCCCCCCTCGAGGATCGCGCGCGGCACCTCCTCCGTGAGCCACTCCGCCAGCGCCCCCAATCCGGCTCGCTCGAGCTCGACGCCGATCTCGGGTCGGCGCTGGAGCTCGTCGTGGGCGTCGGACGCGACGTTGTGGAGCAGCCCCTCGCGCGCCATCCCCAACGCGAACTCGCGCGCTTCCTCGCCGAAGCGCCCCGTCAGCGAGGACGCCGTGACCGACGTCAGCATGCCCGCGCGCACCAGTCGCCCCAGCATCCGCGGCTCGCGCCGGAACGCCGGGCAGCGCTCGGGATGCGCCAGCACGAGCCGCCGCTCCCCACGCTGCAGGTCGAGCAGCAGCGCGTCGAGGTTCGGCGCGACCGCCGCGAACGGCGGCTCCACCAGCAGCCACCGCCCACCGCCGAGTGTCAGGCGATCCAGCTGCGCCGGATCGAGCTCCGCGATCGCCGTCAGCGCCACCTCCGCGCCCGCGCGCACCTCCAATGGCGTCCCCGCAGCCGTAAGCACCCGCTCCGCCGCGAGCAGCCCGTTGAGCTCCGCCACCAGCCGCGCGATCGTCCGCGGCTCGTTGCGGTAACGCCAGTTCACGTGCGGCGTCGCCACCAAGATCCGCGTTCCCGCCGCCGCCGCGATCCGCGCCAGCGCCAGCGAGCCCGCGAACGCCGGCGGACCATCGTCGATGCCCGGGAGCACGTGGCAATGCAGGTCGATCACGATTGCCGCGAACGTTAGGGCCTCGCGCGGATCGGCCCGCCGCGGAGTCTGGCCGCCGCGGAATCGGCCCGCCGCGGAATCGGCCCCGGCGTGAGCGCGGATATGATCGAGGCGCACCGTCCCCCAGGCGAGGAGAGGCTCAGGTCATGTTCAAATCGATCGTGGTTGGCACCGACGGCTCCGAGACCGCCGGCGAGGCCGTGCGCCAGGCGACCGACCTCGCGCGCACCGTCGGCGCGACGCTCGAGATCGTCAGCGCCTACGAGCCCGTCCCCGCGCCGCGCCTGCGCGAGGAACGCCGCGACGCCCCCGAGGACCTCCAGTGGGCGATCAACCCCCGCGAGGACGTCGACCTCGCGCTCGACGCCGCCGCCGCGCCCGCGCGCGAGGCCGGCGTCGACGTCAACGTCTACCCCCGCCAGGGCGACCCCGCCGACGCGATCCTCGACGTCGCCGAGGAGCGCGGCGCCGACCTCATCGTCGTCGGCAACAAGGGTATGACCGGCGCCAAGCGCTTCCTGCTCGGCTCCGTGCCGAACAAGGTCTCCCACCACGCGCCCTGCTCGGTGCTGATCATCAGGACCACCTGAGCCGCCTTAACCGCTGGACACCAGGGCCGCCTCGATCAGCGCGAACGCCTGCTCGGGCGCCAGCGTGCCGCTGAGGCCCGCGATCTCCGGGCGCAGCGTGCGCGGGAGTAGACGCAGCACGAGATCCGCGCGTCGTCCGAATGGCACTACCGCGTCCGCGAGCCGTATCTGGCGCTCGTGCTCCAGCGCGCGCAGGACGAGCAGCGGTCCGATGCGCCGCACCGCCCGCTGCGGGACCTCACCAGACGATCGCTCTGGTTCGCCGATGAGAACCACGTCGATCCCGCGCGCGCGCAGCTCGTCGAGCCAGAGCGCCGCGTGCGCCGCCGCGCGGCCCGGACCGGCCACCGCGATGATTCGCGCCGGCCCCGCTCGCCGCCGTCCGAAGTGCTCCGCCGCCGCCGCGCGCCCCTCCGCCGCGCGCCCCTCCGCCGCGCGCCCTCCCGCCCGCGCGTCCCGCGCGGCGCCGCCGCGGCGCAGCAACACGAGCAGCCACACGAGCGCGTCGGAGCTCACGTCGAGTGAGATCTTCAGCAGCCCGCGCCAGCCGTCGCGCCAGCCGCCGTCGAGGATCGTCCGGTAGGCGAACTTCGCCGTGGGGCGCACGACGATCCCCTTCAGATACGCGCGCGCCCCGCGCGCCCCGCGCGGCCGCGCGAGCTGGCGGCTCTCCAGGCGCGCGTAGCTCCACATGTCGCGCAGCGCCTCGCGCGGCGTCGCCGCGAGCTCGTGCTCGAGGTCGCCGTCGAGGATCGCCGGCAGCTCGCGCAGCTCCAGGCCCTCGTGCACCGTCAGCGACTCGTCGTGCCGGTAGGACCCGCGCCGGAACAGCCGCGAGCGATACGCGGGGTACTTCGCCGACGGGCCGAGCGGGCCGCCGAGGAAGCGGTTGCGCAGCGCGCACACCGCGATGTCCACGCCCTCCGGGGGCTGTGCGAGTAGCGCTTCGATGCTCGCGCGCAGCGCCGGCGAGACGCGCTCGTCGGCGTCGACCTCGAGGATCCAGTCCCCGCGCGCCGCGTCGATCGCGACGTTGCGCTGGATCGCGAAGCCCCGCCACGCGCTCTCGATCACCCGCGCCCCCGCCGCCCGCGCGAGCGCGACGGTGTCATCCGTGGAGCCGCCGTCGACGACGATCGTCTCGTCGCAGAACGCCACGCTCGCGAGTGCCGCCGGCAGACGCTCGTGCTCGTCCTGCACGATCAGACATGCCGAGATGCGCGCGCGGGGCATCGGCGCCACCGTAGTCGCTACGCGCCCAGCAGGTCGCGCCGCGCGAACGTCAGCTTGACCGCCGGTTTAATCGCGACCGGCTCGAAGCCGCGCGCGTCGAGCTGCGCGATCAGCCGCCGCGCCGCGCTGACGCCGCGGTTGTGATGCAACTGCACCGCGAGCGCCTTGATCTGGAGCGCCTCGAGGTCGAGCGCGGGGATCACGTCGTACTCGCCGCCCTCGATGTCGAGCTTCAGCAGGTCGATGCGCGGGTGTCCGAGCTCCCGCGCGAGACTCGCGAGGGTCCGGCCCGGGACCTCCTCGAACTCGTGCGTTTCAAATAGGTTCGCGCTGGAGAGCGCGTGCCCTTCGGGGTTGTGCGTGCGCTGCATCCGCAGCGGCCCATCCGTGGTCGCGATCGCCGCGCGGTACGCCGCGAAGCGCGGCTCCTCGCCGGCCGCCGCGGCCGCCGCGCGCGCCGCGCGCACGTAATGCTCGACCGGCTCGACGCTTTGCACGCGCACGTCGAAGCGCTCGATCAGCTCGAGGTCGAACGAGATGTCGGCGCCGGCGCCGATGCAATAGCAGATCCACCCCGGCTGGATCAGCGCCGCGGGCGCCATCCAGCCGCCGTAAGGGGTTCCGAGCGCCACCGGTTCGCCGCGCCCGCTGAGCGGCGTGCGCCCCAGCTCCCGCTCGAACCAGCGGCGCGCGAGCGCGGAGCGGACCTTGCCGGGGCGAAGCTTGGATGTGAAGTCCTCGCGCACCTGCAGGGAGGATGATACGGCGCAGATGAAGCTTGTCAGCGTGATGACCACCGACTCCAGCGGCGGCGCGGAGTTTGCCGCCGTGGAGATGCTCGAGGCGCTGCGCGCGCGCGGCAACGAGATCGTGATGCTCACCGACATGCCCGGCATCGGGCGCGACACCGGCGTCCGGGTCCTTCCGATCGACATCGGCCCGAAGCTCTCCACCACGAGCTGGGTGGGGCTGGCTGCGCGCTGGCCGCTGCTGGTATGGAGGCTGCGGCGGGCGCTCGCCGCGCAAGAGCCCTACGACGTGCTGCTGCTGCACTACAAGAAGGAGCAGCTGCTCGCGCTGGCGTTGCCCAAGCGCGCGCGACGCGCGGTCGTGTGGGCCGAGTGGGGGCCGGTCCCGTTCCCGCTGCGCAAGGGCCTGCCGCGGCGCGCGTACCTCGCCGCGGCGCGCCAGGCGCGCCTGGTGATGGCGGTCTCGCGGGGCACGCTCGACTCCGTCTGCGCGGTCGGCGTCGATCCCGCGAAGGTCGTCGTCGTCCCGAACGTGCTGCGCACCGAGGAGATCCGCTACACCGAGTCGGGGCGCGCGCGGGTGCGCCGGGAGCTCGGCATCCCCGCGGACGCGTTCGTCGTCGGCTGCATCTCGCGCTTTCACCCCAAGAAGCGCAACGACGTCGTCGTGCGCGCGGTGCGCGAGCTCGAGGATCCGCGCGCGCACCTGATCCTCGCCGGCAGCGGCGAGACCGAGGCGCAGCTGCGCGAGCTCGCGGCGCCGCTCGGCGCGCGCGCACACTTCATCGCGACCCCCGGCCAGGAGGTGCCCGACGTGCTCTCCGCGTTCGACGTCTCGGTCTTCTGCCCCAGTCCCACCGAGGGCGCGCCGCGCGCGGTGATCCTCGGCATGCTCGCCTCGCGCCCCTGTCTCGCCACGGGCGCCGAGGGGGTCGCCGACATGATCGCCCCCGAGTTCGGCGGCATCGCCTCGCCCGAGAACGAGCCCGGCGCGCTGCGGGCGCTGCTCGCGCGCTACCTCGACGATCCGCCGCGGATCGCGCGCGAGGGCGCCGCGGCGCGCGCCTACGCCGAGCGGACCTACGCCGCGCCCGTCGTCGCAGCTGAGATCGAGCGGCTGCTGCGGGAGGCGCTGGCGAGCGCGAGCGGTGCTACGCGATGAGCTGCGCGATGCCCAGGCGCGACGCTGGGCGATGAGTCCCTCCACGCCCACGCGACGCGCGGTGATCCTCGCGGGGGGGCAGGGCACGCGACTGCGCCCCTACACGACCGTGCTGCCCAAGCCGCTGATGCCGATCGGCGACCGCCCGGTGCTCGACATCGTCGTGCGCCAGCTCAAGGCGCACGGCTTCGAGCGGATTACCGTCGCCACCGGCTATCTCGCCGAGCTGATCGAGGCGTTCTTCCGCGACGGCGCCGCGTACGGGATCCCGATCGACTACCACCGCGAGCAGGAGCCGCTGGGCACCGTCGGCGCGCTCGCGCTGATCGAGGGTCTGCAGGACGACGACGTGCTCGTGATGAACGGCGACGTGCTCACCGACATCGACTACGGCGCACTGCTCGAGCGCCACCGCGCGAGCGACGCCGCGGCGACGATCGCGACCAAGACGCGCCACGTCCAGATCTCCCTCGGCGTCCTGCGCTTCGGCGACGACGGCGACCCCACGCGCCTGACCGGCTACGACGAGAAGCCCTCGATCGACTACACCGCGAGCATGGGCGTCTACTGCTTCGCGCCGCGCGCGCTCACCTACGTCGAGCCCGGCGAGCGGCTGGATTTCCCCGATCTCGTCCTGCGTCTGATCGCGGCGGGGGAGACCGTGCGCGCGTGGCCCAGCGAGGACTACTGGCTCGACATCGGGCGCCACGACGACTACGAGCGCGCACTCGAGGAGTTCGAGCGGGTCCGCGACCGGCTGATCCCGCCGGATTAAGCGCCGCTCGCGCCGCGGTGCCGGCCAGGTGAGATCGCGCCGCTGTGACTCCCGGCGCGGTGCGCCGCGCACGCGCTCAGGCGAGCGCCGCGCGGACCTCCTCGACCACGATCTCCAGCGCGCGCTCGTCCATCGTGGCGCTCAGCGGCAGCGCGCAGTGGCGATCCGCCGCTTCGCTCGCGCGCGGCAGGCCGTCGGCCGGTGTCGCGCCGCGGTACTCGGTGAACGTGTGCAGCGCCGGATACCACGTCGTTTGCACACCCACGGCCTTGAGCCGCGCGCGCAAGTCGTCGCGCGCCTCGCGGTCGCGCAGGAGAATCGGGAAGAAGAAGTGCGAGGAGCGCTCGACGGCGCGCGCGTCCCACGCGAACTCCAGTCCCGGCATGTCGGCGAGGCGCTCACGATATGCGCGCACGAGCTCGCGGCGGCGCGCGATGTCCGCGTCGAGCCGCTCCAAGCGGCTGCGGCCCAGCGCCGCGCGTGGCTCGTCGAGTCGATAGTTGAAGCCGATGTCGACGACGTCGTAGGCCGGATCGTGGCCGCGGTGGCGATCCCACGTGCTGCTCGACAGCGCATGCGAGCGCAGCAGCCGCACACGTGCCGCGAGCTCCTCGTCGGCGGTCGCGACCATGCCGCCCTCCCCGACGCAGAGCTGCTTCTTGGAGAAGAAGCTGAACGTGCCGAGCTCGCCGACTGTGCCGACCTGGCGTCCCGCTGCGTCGACGCGCGCGCCGATCGCCTGCGCGCAGTCCTCGATCAGGATCAGGCCGCGCTCGTCGCACAGCTCGCGCAGCGCGAGGACGTCGGCGGGGTAGCCGCC
Organism: Solirubrobacteraceae bacterium; assembly: GCA_035483545.1. Classification (GTDB taxonomy): domain Bacteria; phylum Actinomycetota; class Thermoleophilia; order Solirubrobacterales; family Solirubrobacteraceae; genus Palsa-744. Next base: position 213,279 of record DATHPS010000005.1, read on the forward strand.
GAGGTGCACCGCGACGATCGCGCGCGTGCGCGGCGTGATCCGTCGCGCCGCGTCCGCGACGTCGATGTTGAGGTCGTAGCCGCCGTCGCCATCGCCGCCGCCGCCGCCGTCCCCGGTGCCATTGCCGTCGTCACCGCCACCGCCGTCCCCGGCGCCGCGGATGTCGCAGAAGACCGGTTCGGCGCCGACGTAGCGGGCGGCGTTGGCGCTCGCGACGAACGTGAGCGCGGGCACGATCACCTCGTCGCCGGGACCGATCCCGGCTGCGAGGCACGCAAGGTGCAGCGCCGCGGTGCCGCTGGAGACCGCGACCGTGTGCGGCGATCCGAGGTAGCCGGCCAGCGCCTGCTCGAACGCCTGGGTGCGCGGCCCCATCGTCAGCCAGCCGGAGCGCAGACAGTCGAGCACGGCTTGGACGTCGCACTCGGGCATCGCCAGATCGGTGAGCGGCACGCGCCACGCGCTCGGTGCGGTCTCGCTCGCGACGCCGATCTCGTCGTTCATGTCACGAGCGCCTCGGCCAGCGACTGCACCACGCGGTCCTGGTCGGCCGCGGTCATGTGCGGATAGAACGGCAGCGTCAGCTCGGTTCGCGAGGCCAGCTCGGTGATCGGCAGCGACACGTCGGGGAAACGCTCGCGGTAGGCACTGAAACAGTGGATCGAGGGGTAGAAGATGCTCGTCTGGATGCCGGTCGCGCGCATTCGCGCGCTAACCACCGACTGCAGGCCGTCGCGCGCGAGCATGATCGGCATCACGTAGCAGGACGAGGTCTGCACCTCGGCGTCCGTGAACGGCACGAGAATCCCCTCGACCTCCGCGAGTAGCTCGCGGTAGCGCAGCGCCAGTTCCCGCCGGCGCGCGATGTCGGCCTCCAGGCGCCCCAAACGTGAGAGCAGCAGTGCGGCGCGCGGCTCGTCGAGGCGGTAGTTGTAGCCGAGCCCGACGACGTCGTAGGTGTCGGTGAGACCGCGGTGGCGGTCCCAGGTGCCGCTGGTCATCGCGTGCGAGCGGTGCGAGCGCGCGAACTCCGCGACCGCGTCGCTGTCGGTGCACAGCAGCCCGCCCTCGCCGACCGAGAGGATCTTGTTCGAGAAGAAGCTGAACGCGCCCGCGAGTCCCCAGGTCCCCAGCTTGCGCCCCGCGAGGGTCGCGCTGGGCGCGTGCGCGACGTCCTCGATCAGCGCAATGCCGTGCGCGTCGCAGAGCTCGCGCAGGCGGTCGGCCGCGGCGGCGTAGCCGGCGTAGTGCACGACGCAGACGGCCTTCGTGCGCGGCGTGATGCGCCGCGCGACGTCCTCGGGATCGAGGCTCGGGCGCTCGCGCGAGACGATCTCGGCGAACACCGGCGTCGCGCCGCAGTAGAGGACGGCGGCGGCGGTCGCCGTGAACGTGAAGGAGGGCACGATCACCTCGTCGCCGGGGCCCACGCCGGCCGCGAGGTAGGCGAGGTGCAGGGCCGCGGTGCAGCTCGAGACGGCGACCGCGTGGCGTGCGCCGAGCTGCGCGGCGAAGGCCTCCTCGAACGCCGCGGTGCGCGCGCCGAGCGTCAACCAGCCCGAGCGCAGCGTCTGCGCGACCGCCTCCAGATCCTGCGCCTCCAGGCGCAGGTCGAAGAGCGGAAGCTCAGGGGACGTTTCGGTAGCGGCCATCGAAGGGATCGCCGAACGCCTTTGCGTCGAGCGCGGCGATCACCTCGGCGATGCCGTCGGGGACGGTCATCAGCGTCTGGAAGTGCAGCGCGGCGCGGATCTTGTCGAAGCTGACCTTGTAGTCGCGGGGGTCCTCGTCGCGGTGCACGTAGGAGACCGTGCCGCGGTCGATCTGCTTGCCGATCTCCTGCACGAGGTCGAGCTTGCGGTAGTTCTCCCCGGAGCGGCCGGCGTTGAAGACTTCGCCGGCGACCTGCTCGACGGGCGCCTGCAGCACGGTGTGCACCGCGCGCGCGGCGTCGCGGACGTGGATGTAGGGGCGCCAGAACTGCTCGCCGAAGACTTCGAGCTCGCGGTCGGCCCACAGTTCGCGGGTGAACTCGTTGACGGTGAGGTCGAAGCGCATGCGCCGCCCGACGCCGTAGACGGTCGCGAAGCGCAGGCACGTCGGTTGGGTGGTCAGCGTCCCCGTCTTCGCGCCGGCGAGGATCAGCTGCTCCATCCCCACCTTCTGCTCGGCGTAGAGCGAGACCGGGCGCAGCTCACCGTCCTCGGCGATCGGCACGTCGGGGTCGGCCATGCGGCCGTAGTTGGAGCAGGTCGAGGCGAACACGAGGCGCTGCACCCCCGCGTCGTTGGCGTCGGCGACGAGCGCGCGGGTGGCCTGGACGTTGACGTCGTCGGAGGCCGCGGGGTCCAGCGCGCACGCGGGATCGCCTACGATCGCGGCGAGGTGCACGACGGCGTGCGCCCCCGCGAGCGCCTGCCGGCGGGCCTCGGCGTCGCGGATGTCGGCGCGGAACACCTGCGCGCCGGCGCGCTCCTGCTCGGCGGCGATGTCCTCCTGGCCGTGCAGCAGCGAGTCCAGCACGCGCACCTCGCGCCCGTCCTGCAGCAGCTCTTTGACGAGCATCGCGCCGATGTAGCCGCTGCCGCCGGTGATCAGTGTGGCCTCGCTCAGATGGCGCATGCTACAGCGACCTCGGCAGAATCGGCCAGTCGCTTGAGCGCGGCGTATTGTGGCTGCTCTCGATCCGGGAGCACCGTGGCAGCCACGACCGCCGCAAGTCAAGCCAACCAGCAGCGCGCAGCGCGCGACATCGCCGTGCAGATCTTCGCGCGCGTCATGAATCTCGCCCTCGGCGTGCTCGTCACGGCGCTGCTCGCGCGTACGCTGGGGCAGGACGGCTACGGCCAGTGGGTCACGATCCTCGCGGTCCTCAGCCTGACCGCGTACTTCGCGAACTTCGGCATGGAAGGCGTGGTCGTGCGCGAAGCCGCGCGCGAGCCCGAGTCGGAGCGCGAATGGCTCGGGGCGGTGATGCTGCTGCGGCTGGTCCTGCTTGCGCCGGTCGTGGCGCTTTCGCTGGCCGCGATCCTGCTGCTCCAGGAAAGCCGCCAGATGCTGCTCGCGGGCGTGATCGTGATCCTCGCGATGCCCTTCGATGGAGTGGGCGCGATGCAGCTGATCTTCCAGCTGCGCATCAAGAACACCGTGCCGATGCTCGTGCTGACGCTGCGCAGCGTGCTGTGGGCGGTCGCGGTCGCGGTCATCTTCTGGCGCGGCGGCGACATGGTCGCGCTCGCGATCGCCCTGGCGAGCACGAACGCCGTCGGCTCGATCGTGCAGGCGCTCGCGGCGCGGCGGCTGATCGGGCACTGGCCGCGTCCCTCGCGCAAGCGTCTGGCGCCGCTCGTGCGCGCCGGCCTGCCGCTGGGGTTCTCGGTCGTGCTGATCACCGCCTACGCGAACATCGACCAGGTGATCGTCTTCGAGCTGGCCGGCAGCAAGGCGGCCGGTCTGTACGGGGCCGCGTACCGCATCCTGGAACAGGCCCACTTCGTTCCGATCTCGGTCCTGACGACGATGACGCCGATCATCGCGGCCTCCTGGCCGGCGGACCGCGCGCGGATGCTGCGCGCGGCCGGCACCACGGCGGAGCTGATGGCGATCGTCTCGTTTGGCGCGCTCGCGTTCGTGGCGGTCGCCGCGACGCCGCTGACGCGTCTGATCTTCGGCAGCGAATTCGACGCCGCGGCGCCCGCGCTGCCGGTGCTGTTCGCTGCATTCGTGTTCATCTGCTTCGGCTACCTGAACGGCAAACTGCTGACCGTGATGGGACTGCAGCGCCGGCTGCTGGTCATCAGCCTGGCGGCGCTCCCGCTCAACGTGGCGGGCAACCTCCTGCTCGTGCCGCTGATCGGGTTCATGGGCGCGGCGTGGATGACGTTGGCGACCGAGATCGTCGTCTTCGGCGCGAGTCTGCTGCCGATCCGCAGAGTGCTCGAGTTGCGCCTCCGCGGGCTCGGGCGGATCGGTCGCACGCTGCTCGCCGCTGGGTTGCTGGCGGCCGCGCTCGAGGCATTGCGGGTGCTAGACGCATCGCTCGCGGTGCTCGTCGTCGCCTCCTGCCTGCTCTATCCGGCGCTGCTGTTCGGGCTACGCGCATTGGGTGTCGAGGACGTGCGCGTATTGCTGCACCGCCGCACGCCCGCCTGATCAACGCCGCAGTGCCCGCGCGAGTGCCCGCGCCCGATTGGCGCGGTAGTGGCCTGCCCGATCGGCGCGGTAGTGGCCCGCCGATCAGCGGTTTGGCAGTTGCGCCAGGTGCGCGACGAGGCTCGTGAACTGTGCTCTGGCGTCGTAGTGCAGCTCGCAGCGCGCGCGTCCCCGCGCGGCCAGCCGCGTGCGCAGGTCGCTGTCGGCGAGCACCGCGCGTACGGTCTCGCCCAAGGCGCGGGGGTCTCCATAGGGTGCCAACACGCCGGCGCGGCCCTGCTCGAGCATCTCGGGGATCGCGCCGACGCGGGTGGAGATCACCGGCGTCCCGCAGGCCATCGCCTCCAGCAGCACCCACGGGTTGGAGTCGGCATAGGTCGGCAGGCACAGCACGTCGGCCTGCTGCTGGAGATCGAGCAGCTGTGGATCGGAGGGGGTCAGCCGATGGACGCGCACGCCCGCGCGCTCTGGCACCTCCGCGTGCGTCACGAGGTCGAGATCGAGGTCGCGCCCGAGCTGCTCGCCGAGTGCTTGCAGGAGATCGTCGCCGCCCTTCTCGACGAAGCGCCCGCCGATGAACAGCACGCGGGGACGGGTGCGCTCGCGACGCGCGGCGGGCCGGTAGCGCCGCAGGTCGATTCCGGGATGGTGCGTGATCACGTTCGCGCGCGGGCTCTCGCGCTCGACCGCGCGACGCGCCCAATCCGTCCAGGCGAGCACCAGCGCGGCCTCGCGCAGCGCCCGGCGCTCGAGCGCGCGGCTCGGGGCGACCGTGATCGACTCATAGCCGCGCGTCGGGCGCCACGCCGGCATCGCCCACCAATCGTGCGTCGTCGTGTCGAGCGAGAGCACGACCGGGAGCGCGCGCATCGTGGCGGCCATCGTCAGGGCGATCGAGCTGCTGTGGACGTGGGCCACGTCGGCCGGCCACGCGCTCAGCTCGCGGCGCAGCTGGCCGCGAGCGCGCAGCGATTGCACGAGATGCCAGCGCAACCCGGGGAAATCGAGATTCGTGCGCGCAAGCACGGGCACCCGCCGGATCGCGGCGGCGCGCTCCCAACGTCCCATCGGCGTGAGGCCCGCGAAGCGCGCCTGCACGTCCGGGGCGGCGCTCAGCCCGGCGCGCAGCGCCGCGTCGAGCTGTCCCTGTCCGAGGATGTAGGTGCCGAGGTTGCCCTCGTTGAAGAACAAGACGCGCACGGTCGATGGCTACGGTATGGAACCCGTGCGCATCCTTGTCGTCTCGACCCTCTATCCGCCAGTGGCACGCGGCGGCTACGAGGTCGAGTGCGCGAGCGTGGTCGAGCGGCTGTGCGAGCGCCACGACGTGCTCGTGCTGACGAGCGACGAGGCTCCCGCACGAGCGCGGGAGCTAGCGGATGGTGGGGAGAGCGCGCCCGGGCACGCGTCGGAACATGTGTCGGAACGCGCGGCGGCTCGCGATGACGAGCGGGAGCATGTGACGGTTCGACGGGAACTCGTGCGACTTACCCCGGGAGCGAGAGGTGCGCTGGGCGCGCCGCTCGCCTCCATGCGCGCGGTGAGAGCGGCGCGACGCGCGCTCGCGTGGAAGCCCGACGTGATTTACGCGTGGAACGGGGCCGCGATCCCGCAGTCCGCGCTGCGTGTGCTGGCCGACAGCGGCGTGCCGCTCGCGTTTCGCGTGTGCGAGCACTGGTTCGGCGAGATCTTCGTGCGCGATCAGTTTCTGCGCGAGCTGCTGCCCGCGAGCCGCGGGCAGGCGCGAGCAGTGTGGGCAGGAGGGTGTCGCGCGCTGAACACGCTCCCCTCGTTGCGACTACGCCCGACCGCGCCGGTGCGAACCGCGATCTCCTGGAACTCCGAGGCGATCCGGCGCATGGTGCCCCTGCCGCCGTTCGTCGAGCCGGTGCTCGAGCGGGTCGGCCATTCTGTTCCGCGCTACGGCGATCTCTATGCCGCCGTTGTGCGCGAACCGGCGCCGGCGCCGGTGATCGTCTTCCTCGGGCGAGTCACTCCATATAAGGGGGTGTCGGTCGCGATCGAGGCGCTCGCGCGGCTGCGCTCCAAGCACGACATCGACGCCACGCTCGAGGTGATCGGGCCGGAGGACGACGGATACGGTGCCGAGATGCGGCGCCTGGCTGAGCGCCTCGGCGTGGAGGGGGCGATGCGCTGGCGCGGTCCGGCGACGCCCGCGCAAGCGGCGCGCCGGTTGGCCGTCGCGAGCGCGATGATCGTGCCATCGACCTGGGACGAGCCGTTTCCGCTGGTCACGATCGAGGGGGCCCTCGCGCGTGTTCCCCTGGTTGCCTCCGACGTCGGCGGTGTCGGCGAGGGCATGCACCACGAGGAGCACGCGCTGCTGTTTGCGCGCGGCGACGCGGCCGGGGCGGCGGCGGCGCTCGCGCGCGTGTTGAACGAGGACGAGCAGACCCGCGCGCGCGTGGCGAGGGCATTCGATCGCGCGCAGGAGCTGTTCGGGCTCGGGCCGTATCTGGACGAGCAGGAGCGCTTTCTCGACGACGCGCTCGCGGCGTTGAGCGCCGGCTGACCGGCGTCGCTCCCAGAAGTCGACCGGGCTCCCCTGCTAGGCTCGAGCCGCTCCGCAGCGGGTCGGCCGATCAGAGGTAGTCGGCGAGTCCGCTCGTGTCGAGGCCGGGAATCGCCAGCGCCCGGATCAGGCGCTCGGCGACCTTGCGCCAGGTGAACAGCCGCGAGTGGCGGTAGGCGATCGCTCCCATGCGCTGCGCGGTCTCGGGGTCGGCGAGGCGCAGCATCGCCGCGAAGATCTGCTCGGCGTCGAGCGGATCGACGACGACCCCCCCGTCCCCGATCATCGTGGCGGTGCCGCCGTTGGTGGTGCCGATCGAGGGGACGCCGGCGCCGCCCGCCTCGACGTAGACGATCCCGGCCGCCTCGTGCAAGGAGGGCATCGCGAAGACCGTGGCCGAGCGATATAGGGCAGCCAAGCGCTCCTGGTCGCCAGGATCGGACAGCGAAAACAGCCCGTGGCCGACGACGCCTGGCGCGTCGAGGCGGGGGTGATCGCCGACCACGTCGAACCGCGCCTTCGGATGGCGCTCTCTGACACGGGCGAACGCCGCGAGCACGACGGGCCCGTTCTTGTGCAGCCAGCGTCGCCCGACGAACAGGTAGCGCGGCTCGCTCCAGTCGCGCGGCGTCGGCTCATCGCTCAGCTCGTGGTTCTGGCCGAGACCGACCGTGTGGACGCGCTCGGCTGGAATCCCGTAGTCCTTGACGATGCTCTCGGAAGCCCAATGAGTGGCGCCGCAGCATGCGACGGCCGCTTCGTAGATCTGTCGCTGACGTTCCACGTAGCGGTGGATCTCGCGCTCGGAGAGCGCCTGGAGGTGTGCCCAGGGATATGCCTCCAGGGCCTGCACGACCGTGGAGTCCTCCAACGTTACGATGCGGCAGCCGACAGGCAACAGCATGTCGGCGCACCGCTGCACGACCCCGTCGAGGGCCCCAGCCGCGGCGAGGTGTCTGCGCATCAGCCGGTTGCGCGCGGCGATCGTCGGGCGCCCGAGTGCCGCGGCGCCGTGGACGCGCTTCGCCGCGGCGCGCGGATCGTGCAGGTCCCGCGGTCGCATCCGCGACGCGACGCTGCTGAGGTGCGCGAGCCTGCCCAGGCGAGGCGGTAGCTCTCCGCTCAAGGGCACCGCTTCCGCCACGACCTCCTTCAGCGCCTTCAACAGCGACGCCGAGGCCCCCGAGCCCGCGTGCACGTCGGCCGGGTCGAGCACGTCGGCGACCGCGACACGCAGCGTGCTGGGAGAGATCATGGCGCTCCAGAGTACTCAGGGCAGATCGCGATCAAGAATCGAGCGCGCTGGCCCGATACACCTATGGTGGTGCTTCGCGGACCTATGATGAGGGCAGTGCTGAACCTATCCGCGTGGGTTGGCGGCTGACCGTGGCCGAGCAAGAGCCCGTGCTCGACGCCCAGCCGGCGCCGACCGTCTCACCCTTCGAGCTGTTGAGCGTCCTCTGGCGACGCAAGCTGATCGTCGCGGTCGTGTTCGTGGTCAGCTTCGGCACGGCGACCGCGCTCTCGCTGCGCGCGCCGAAGCAGTACAGCTCCTCGGCGCAGCTGCTCTTCCGCGAACCGGGCTTCGCCCAGGCGCTGTTCGGCAGTGGGCTCTACCAGACGGGCACCGAAGAACCGCAGCGCACGACGCAGACGAACATCGACGTCGTGACCTCGCCGAGCACGGCCGCGGCGGCGCGCAAGCTGCTGCACACCAATGAATCGCCCGAAGCGCTGCTCGAATCTGTAGCGGCGACCCCGAGCGCGAACGCAAACATCGCGGTGATCAAGGCGACCCGCTCGACCCCGGCGGAAGCGGCCGCGGTCGCCAACGCGTTCGCGAACGGCTACATCGTCTACCAGCGCGAAACCGATCGCGCGCTGGTGGCGCAAGCCGAGGAACTCGTCTTGCGCTCGCTCGAAACGGGCAGCGCGACGGAAAAGCCGAAGCTCGAAGAAAGCCTGCGCCAGCTGCGCGTGCTACGCGCGGTGCAGACGGGCAACGGCGAGGTCATCGCCACCGCGCAGCCCAATGGCACGCCGGTCTCGCCCAAGCCCAAACGCGACATGCTGCTGGGCGCGCTGGTGGGCCTGTTCCTCGGCTGCGGGCTCGCGCTGCTGGTCGACTTCCTCGACAAGCGGCTGAAGACGGTCGACGACATCGAACGTGTCTACGGCGGCTACCCGGTGATCGCGAGCATCCCGCAGACGCGGCTCCCCCGCGACGGCTCGGTCGCGGCACAGCTCGCGGGACCGGCTGGGGAGGCCTATCGCATGCTCCGTGAGAGCCTGCGCTTTGTCGACCCGACGGGCAGAGCGCGGTGCTTTCTCATCACTAGCGCCGAGGAGAGCGAGGGCAAGAGCACGGTGGCGGTGAACCTGGCCTGTGCACTCGCGGCGGTCGGCCGGCACGTGATCTTGATCGAGGCCGACATGCGGCGTCCGACCGCCGCGGCGCAGTTGGGCGTCTCGGCCGATGCTCCGGGGCTATCCGACCTGCTGGTCAGCGACGACGATTTTGCCGACTACCTCGTCACGCCGCCGGGGGAACCAGACCTGGCGATCATGCCGAGTGGGATGAACCCCCCCAACTCGGCTGACCTGCTGAGCGCGGGGCGCATGTCGGCGGTGATTGCCGCCGCGCGCGAGGCGGGTGAGGTCGTGATCATCGACTCGCCGCCGCTGCTGCCCGTCGCCGACACGCGCGTCTTGATACGGCTGGCGGAGATCGATGGGGCGATCATCGTCGCGCGCGCCGGAACGAGCCGCCGCGATCGCATTCGCGCCACGCGGCGCATCCTCGAGCAGAGTGGACGGAAGGTCTTTGGCCTGGTCATCACGGGCGTCGCGGGCGCCCCCGACGGCGAGTACTACTACACGGAGACGCCGCGCGGCTCCAGCGACGGCAGTCGCGGGCGACCGGCCCGCGAGGGTGTCTCCTCGCCGACCTGAGCGCCGATCGCTTTGACGCGCAGCGACAGCGCGCCCCCCATCGCCCCGAGCAGCAGGTCGATCTGGGCCCAGTAGAAGCTGTCGTAGAAGAGGGTGACGACGGCCATGCCCAGAAGCCCGAGCGCGAGTGCGAGCTCGAGTGGCGGGGTGACGCCGAAGCGCAGACAGCGCGTGAGCGCCGCCAGGGCGATCAGAATCGGGATCAGCGCGGCCGCGAGGCCGATCAGGCCCATGTCTACGGTCACCGAGAGATAGCCGTCGTCGATCGCGCCGATGCTCGTGCGGTTGTTGATTTCTTCGGCTGAGAATCCCGGCGCGCCCGCGCCGAAGATCGGTTTCCGGCCGATCTGTTCCAGCGCGTATTCGGCGCTCGAGACACGATGTGTCACCGACTCGCTCGTGGCCGTCTTGGCGTTGATGCGCTGTTCGATGACCTTGTGCAGCGAGCCTGTGCCGAGGACCAGTCCGAGGGCGATCAGCACCGCGGCTCCGACGAGCGCCAACGCGCGGAGATTGCGGGCGCGAGCGAGCAGCGCCGCGAGTACGAGCAGGACGACGCCCACGGCGATCCAGGCGCTGCGCGATTCGCTGAGCACCAGCATCGCCGCGGCGGCGCCGGCGATCACGGCCGCGAGCAGCCGGGAGCGGCGGAACGCGAACAACAGGCCGAGGGGCAGCAGGCCGACCAGGAGCGCACCGTAGGTGATCGGGTACCCGACGAAGTACCCGACCCGCTCACCCGGCGCGGTGGCGGCGGCCTCGGCGCCCAACAGCAGCAGGGCCACGAGTCCGGCGAACCCCGCAGCCGACCAGCCCTGTAGGCCGACGAAGCGCCGTGCGCAGAGAAAGGCCACGCCGATGAACAGAAAGCCGAAGATGCCCGGGGCGATCATTTTGGAGATCCCTCCGAGCGTGCTGTAGATGATCAACGCCATGCAGCCGTACAGCAGGCCCAGCAGCAGCGGGCCCGCGCCCGGTCGCGTGCGCCGACCGCCGACCGCCAGCGACCACAGCCACGGCGCCAGGGTCATGCTGGCGATCGCGATGCAGAGCACCTTCTGGTTGATCCCCACCGGCGCCGTCGAGTTGGCGGTGAACTGGTAGAGGGGAGCGACGACAAACGCGACGATGGCCCACGGGAAGGCGCGATCGCCGAGCATCGCGAGCGCGACGATCGCCGCGATGACCAGACACAACTCGATCATCGTGCTCGTGCGTCGCTCGACGAGTATTCCGCCGACGAGACCCAGCAGGATTCCTCCGGCGACGGCAGCGATTGGCCAGCGACTCGACACGCTCATCGGCGCGACAGATGCTAGCGGCGCCCGTCCCCGGATCCAGTGGGGGCCGATCCCGTTCGGCCCGGCCGCCCCAGCCGGAGCAGGCCCTAAGCTCATCTCGTGACCGAAGATCGCGAATCGCTCTCGCGCGGGGATTTCGCCCACGCGGTGCGCAAGGATGTCGACAGCGCGCTCTCGACCTACGATCATCATCCTCACGGCGATTACACGCCGGCGGCCTTCCGGCACTACATCCGGCGGATCGCGCTGCTGGATGCGCTTGCGGGGCTCGAGTTCCGGAGCGCGCTCGACGTGGGCTGCGCGGAGGGCTACTTCATGGCACTCGTCCGCGAGCGGTTCGGCGTGGACGTGTGGGGGGTGGATCTCTCGCCGGTGGCCCTCGCCAAGGCCCACTACAAACACGGTCTCACAGTCGCCGCAGCCGACGCCACGCGGCTTCCGTTCGCCGACGGGAGCTTCGATCTCGTCTACTCCACCGAGGTGATCGAGCACGTGCTGGACCCCGACCTGATGGTCGCGGAGATGCGGCGCCTCGCGCGGCGAACCGTGCTGGTCACGACCCCGGTGAGTCAGACCGAGGACGAGCACGAGCCGGACTTCGAGCTGCGGGCCGAGGGGCATGTCAACAACTTCGACCCCGCCACCGTGCGGCGGCTGTTTGGTCCGCAGGCGACGCTGGGCAGCTTTCGCTGCAATGCGACGCTGGCGATGATCGTCGGCGCCGGTCGCTACCTGCCGGCCGGTGCCCGGGATGTCTTCTATCGGCTCGATCACCGCGTATCGCAGCGATGGGGCGCGCCGACTCACCGCGTGAAGCCACTGCGCAACCGCGACTGGCTGATCACGGTGCCCGGGCTGGGTGGCGCCGCGGGAGCGGCGACGGCGCCCGCCGCGGCGGCGGACGACCCGCAGTGGCGCTGCCCGGCCTGTCACGGTCCACTCCAAGGGGATGCGCAGCAGCAAGCGGGGCAGCCGTCGGAGCACGAGCAGTCTCTGCGCTGCGCGAGTTGCGGCGCCGTATACGCGGTCGCGGGCGGGGTGCCCGACTTCTTTGAGGCCGTAACCCCGCCGTCAGCGCTGTAGGAAGATTTCGGCCTTGGGTTCGCGTGCGATGCGGCGCAGCGAGCGCATGCTCACGGGGACCGAGCCGACGGCACGGAAACGAGAGATCGCGAAGGCTTCGGCGCGGCGGACGCCGATGAGGTGGAAGCCCGGCGGCGGCGTGGTCGGGACGACGGGGGCAAGCGGCGCGTGGCCGGTGTGGGGGGTGCTCAGCGCGACGAAGGCGACTTCGTGCGCGGCGATGCTGGGGGTGGGGATGTTCTCATCGGTGTGCATGTAGATGAAGAGCGGCGTCGCGCCGAGTTCTGGGGCGACGATCACGCGGGTTGCGGCGGGTGACTGGAGCGCGCGGGCGATACCCCGCCAGTCCTCGCGCTGATAACCGGGGATCAGGTTCACGCCGGCGATCACGAGCAGCGAGAGCGTGCAGATGCTGGCGCCGAGCAGTGTGCCCGTGCGACCCGCACGGGCGGCGCCGAGGCCGCAGGCGAGCAGGACGACCCACGGAACCCATGTCGCCATGACGTTGCGGCCGTTGAAGACATCCTCCAAATGTGTGACAGCCAGCGCGGCGGGAATCAGCAGTGCGACCGCCGCGACGATCGCGACGTCGTACGCGAGCCGGCGCTCGCGCCGCTCACCGCGCCGGACCAGCAACGTGAGCGCCGCCGCTGCGAGCAGTCCCGCGAGCAGCGTAGTGACGATCTCCTCGGGGCTGTACAGGCCGATGAGGAACTGCTTGGGAACCTGCGCGAGCCTCGACAGCAACGGCGTTTCTTCGATCCAGGTGGCGCTGCCGTGACTGCCCGCGAGCACGTGCGCGCTCTGGCTGTGAGCGAGCGGCAGCAGTGCGAGCCCCACAGCCGCCACCGCCCCTGCCCACGGAAGCGCTCGGCGCCAGCCGAGGCGACGGATCAGCATCGCCGCCTCAGGGATGAATAGGAATGCGGCGAAGTAGTGCGTCAGGAGGGCCAGCGCAGACATGGCCGCCCACCCCGCGAGTCGCGCCGTGCCGGGTCGCTCCAGCGCGCGCTGCCAGAAGACCAGGGCCGCGGCGCTGAACAGAATCAGCAGCGCATAGCTGCGGGCCTCCTGCGAGTAGTAGTACATCGCCGGATTGACAGTCGTCAGCGCGGCGGCCCATATACCGACACGTGGCGAGATCCGACGCCCAGCGAGATAGATGACCGGAATCGTGATCGTGCCTACGAGCGCCGAGAGGGAGCGGAAGGCGAATACGCTGGTACCGAAGACCTTGGTCCAGCCCCACACCAGCACGAAGTACAGGGGTGGTGTGGTTTCGCTGGTGGAGATATGCGAGAGCAGCCCGCCCAGCCCGCGGTGCACGAGCACGATCGTGGCGGCCTCGTCGCTCCAGATGCTCTGCACGTCGAGCGTGGCAAAGCGGAGGATCGCGCCGAATAGGGTGAGTCCGACGACGATCTGCGTTGGGCCGAGGGTACGTCTTCCAGCCGACTCTCGGCCGTGCGACAGATCGGACTCGCGTTGCGAGGCAGCGAGCGACGCCGGGGGAACCGCGCTGGTGCTCACCGAGGCAGTATGCCAGTCGCGCCAGCGGGTTCCGCCGGAATCCCGCGGCGGTGGTTGAGCGCCATCGGTAGGGCAGATGGCGCTCAACTCCGTCATCGCGATCTCAGCTGAGCGTCGCGAAGCCTTCTTTGAGAACCGGCCACGCCGCCTTCGGTTCGCGGCTGCCGTACTTCAGCAGCCCGAAGCCGGGCTGGTCGTTGGTCGGGTGGGGGTCGTCTTCGCGCAGGCCGAAGGGGAACAGCGCCCTGACCCAGGGCCGAGCCTTGATCTGTGTGATCAGGTCGGAGTAGTAGTGCGCGATCGTCGCTTCGCTGCTGTCCCACGTCGACCAGCCCTCCTCGGTGATCCAGAACGGCACCTTGACGCCGTGGGCGAGGAACTTTTCGCGAATCGTGTCGATGCGCTGGAAGCCCCACACGCCGCTGCTGTCGAGGTAGCCGCCGGTTGTCGCGAGGGGTGTGGAGGGGTCGCCACCATAGGGGTGGACGGATACGCCGTCGATCCATTTGCCCAGCGTCGGCGCGGCGGCGAACATGTCGTCGATCCAGGTCTGCTCAGTCGCGGTGGACCCACCTGTCTGTTCGGCCTCCTGGTAGTCCGCCGCGATCAGCAGCTTGACCGTCGGCGCGACGCGCTTGGCTGCTTCGGCGCCCGCGAGATAGTCGCGTGCGTAGGCCTCCGGTTCGGGCGTGTGCCCGGACCAGGCGTAGGCGAAGTACGGCTCGTTCCACAGCTCCCACCACTGCAGGTTCGCGGAGGTGCCGGGTCCGTAGCGGGCGACCGCGGCGGCGAGGAATTCGGCGTAGGCGGCGGCGTTCGTGGGGCTGGTCCACGACGGCGCGTAGCCCACGAGCGGCAGGACCGTGATCCCGTTTTCCTTGGCCTCGGCAACGACGCGGTCGAAGCTCGACCAGTCGAAGACGCCCCTTTCGGGCTCGGCTTCCGACCAGTCCAAGGCCTCGCGAGTCCAGTTCACGCCGAGCGAGTGCATCTCGGAGACCTCTTCGGGCACGTTGTTGGGGCCTTCGCCCTCGAAGTTGGCGGTGATTCCCTTGACGAACGGCAGCCCGAAGGTTTCCGAGCTGGGGCTGGAGCCTGAACCGCTCGTTGGGGGGCTTTCGCCGGAGCTCGAGCCGCTTGTACCCGAGCCTTTTTCGCCTGAGGTCGAGCCACTGGAGCCGGAGCTTTTTTCGGTCGGGGCGCCTTTGCTCGATTCGCCGGATCCCGAGCCCGAGCTGCTCGTGCCCTGCCCTGAGCCCGAGCTGCTCGAACCTGAGCCGCCTGTGCCCGAGCCCGCCCCTGAGCCTGATGACGGCGAAGAGGGGCTCGGCGGAGCCGCTCTATGAGCGATGCGCTTCCAGAGTGCGGCGCTGATGGAGGAAGTGCTCTTATTGACGTAGCGTGCCTGCCGCGCGTGGCGCTTGAGGCAGTTCGACTGCTTGCGGGACGTGCAACGCTCGGAAGCCTTTGCATCGCTGCGCTGACGCTCGTGCAAGCGGGTCTGCAACGTGGCTTGCGTGGCGACCGCAAGCTTTGCCGACTGCGGCCGATTAAGGGTCTGCGCGCCGGACACACCGACGCTCGAGATTCCCAAGAAGGCGATGCTGAAGAGAGTGAGAGCCGCTGCGAGATAGCGACCGAAGTGGAAGAAAGTGGGCATTCGTGCTCTTTCGGGAGCTGGGCTGTCTCGAAGAGACCCCTTGCTTTGCGACCCCGCCTCGCGACGGGTGTGCCTTTGTCGTGGCGCACTTGCTGCTCTGATCGACGATGTTCGTCGTCGTGTTCTCTATCGGCGCCCACCGGCGCCGCAAGACTCCGTGCATAGTCCTTGGACGGATGTCGGCGAGTACCCGCGGCCCGGGGGTTTTGCGCCGAGGGAGCGGCGGATTACCCGCAGTGGCGGCCATTCTCTGACGCCAGCGACTCGCCCAGCGCCTCCACCGAGTAGCGCTCGGCGACCAGCTCGCGCCCCCGCTCCCCAAGCGCGGGCGCACCGTCGCCCAACACGCGAACGAGCGCGGCGGCGAACGCGTCGGCGCCGTCGGCGATCAGGCAGTGCTCGCCGTCGCGCAGCGGGAGGCCCGCGGTGGCGCGTGGGGTCGCGACGGTGGGTAGCCCGTAGGCGAGCGCCTCGAGCAGCTTCAGCGGGGTGCCGCCGCCGTGGCGCAGCGGCACGACCGCACAGCGGGCCGCGGCGTAGGTCGCGCGGAGGTCCGCGACGAAGCCGAGCGTCTGCACGCGGGGATCGTCGATGAGACTCTCGTGGGAGCCACTCGCGCTGCTCCAGCCGTCCGCGCCGCGTGAGGCGCCTGCGTCGGCTGTCGCGGTGAGAGGCGCGTCGAGCCCCGCGCCGACGAGTGCGAGCGTCGCGTCAGGCAGCTGCTCCCACACGCGCGGGAGCACCTCCTCGAGCAGGAAGCGCAGGCCGTCGCGATTGGGCGCGTAGGCGAAGTTCGCGACGAAGATCGCGCGACGCTCGCGCGCGACGCCGCGCACGGGCTCGATCGCGGCGACGTCGAGGACGTTCGGCACGAGGCGCAGCCGCGCCGTGGGGCACAGCTTATGCGCGGCGGCGAGGTCGGGCTCGCTGACCATCCAGGACTCGCTCGCGCGCTCGAGCAGGCCGCGCTCGAAGGCGCGCAGCGTGCGCGCGCTGCCGAGTCCGCTCGCGTCGTCGAGCTCGTGGCGGAAGCCGGACTCGAAGTTGTGGGCGTTGTAGATCACGGGGCGCCGCCGCGCGAGGCGAGCGAGCGCGGCGGCGGCGACGGGTCCGTCGGCGATCACGCGGCCGCGGTCGGGTGCGGCCGCGAGGCGCGCGGCGGCGGCGGCGAGCTCGGGCGAGGCGCCGCGTGCGATCGCAGTCGGGACGCCGGCGGCGCGGGCGCGCGCGTAGGCGAGCAGGCGCGGCGCGCCGCGCGAGGGGATCGCCTCGTGCAGCGCGATGCCCGGGATCGCGGCGAAGGTGGCGTCGGGCGCGGGCGCCTCGAAGCGCGCGTACAGCAGGTCGAGGCCGCCGTGCATGGCGAGCGCGCGCGCGAGGCCGTAGGTGCGCAACGCGCGGCCGGAGCGCAGCACGGGGGTGTGGGTGCTGACGAGCAGGTCTTTCACAGCGCGTCGATCGCCGCCGCGATCTCGTCCAGGCGCCGCTCCCAGGAGTGCGCGCAGGCGGCGCGCGCGCGCGCGCCGCGGCGCTCGGGGTTGTCCTCTGCGAGCGCTCGGTCGAGCAGCTGTGCGATCCCCTCGGCGTCGGGCGCGGTGGCGACCTCGGGGATCTCGGCGAGCGCCGGCAGCGGCGTCGCCGCGACGGGCAGGCCGGCCGCGAGGTACTCGTAGACCTTCATCGGGAAGATGCTGCGGGTCAGCTCGTTGAGGGCGTAGGGGATCAGGCCGGCGTCGACGCCCCGCAGGACGTCGGGCAGCTGCGCGTAGGAGCGGGGGCCGAGCAGGTGGATGTTCGCCTCGCGGCTGAGCGCGGAGACGTCCATCCGGGGTTCGCCGGGCCCGATCGGGCCGACGAGCGCGAACGACCAGTCGGACCGGGCGCGCGCGAGCGCGACGAGCAGCGGGATGTCGAGCTTGACCGCGACGATCGCACCGGTGAAGACGATGCGCGGGTGCGCGAGCGCGGCGAGCGCGGGGTCGGTGGCGCCGGGTCGCAGCGCTTGCGCGAACAGGTCGGTGTCGGCGACGTTTGGCGCGTACATCACATTGCTGGAGAGCTCGCGCATGCGCGCGGCGAGCGCGGGCGCGCTGGCGAGCACGAGGTCGGCGCGCGCGGCAAAACGCTGCTCGGCGGCGCGGAAGCTCGCGGTGTCGACGCGCTCCTGCGCGGCGATGTCGTCGACGCAGTGGTAGATCACGAGCCGCGGGCGCAGCGCATCGACCAGGGGCTCGGCCTGCGGCACGTAGCTCCAGAGGATCGGCCGCGCCATCCCAAGCCGGCGCGTCGCGCGGCGCACGAGCGCGATGAGCAGGAGGCGGTTGAGCGCGCGCACGGCACGATTGCCGTGGAAGGGCAGCACGAGCGGCGCGAGCACGTGCAGCCTGTCGACCGCGCTTGGGCCCTGCAGCCCGCGGCGCAGGCGGCGCGCGATGCGCGTGAGGTCGCGCCCGGCGAGCTGGGGGCGGCGCAGGCCGAGGGACTCGACGAACAGCACGCGGTTATCGCGCGCGAGGCGCGCCATCAGGTGGTGCTGATTGGTCCAGAGGTCGGTGTCCCAGTCGGCGAACCCGACGCAGACGATGTCGCGGCCGCGCAGGCGAGGGGGAGCGGGCATCGCGGGTCATGATTCCAGGTGCGGCGGGGGCCAATCGCTAGTCTCGCGTCGGTGAGTCTCCCGCTGCTGGAAGAGTTGCGCGCGCGCTTTCCGCGGGTGGCGGTGGTGCACGAGTGGCTGACGGTCCCGGGGGGCTCGGAGCAGGTGGTGCTGGAGCTGCTCGAGATGTTCCCGCGGGCGGAGCTGTTCACCTCGATCTACGACCCGGCGCCGTGGCCGGCGCAGATCACGGAGCGCGCGGTGCACGCGTCCTACCTGAGCGGCATCCCGGGCGCGGCGCGCCACTACCAGAAGCTGCTGCCGCTGATGGATCGCGCGTACCGCGCGTTCGACCTGTCGGGCTTCGACCTGGTGCTTTCGAGCAACCACGCGTGCGCGAAGAACGTGCGCGTGCCGCGCGGCGCGCTGCACGTCTGCTACTGCCACACCCCGATGCGCTACGCGTGGGAGGAGGACTTCCTGGAGGGCGAGCCGGTGGGCGGGCTGACGCGCGTGGCGCTGCCGCCGCTGCTGCGCTACCTGCGTCGGCGGGATCTCGTGGGGGCGGCCTCGCCGGATGTGTTCGTCGCGAACTCGCGTCACGTCGCGGAGCGCATCGCGCGCTACTACGGGCGCGCGGCCGAGGTCGTGAATCCCCCGGTCGACGTGGAGCACTTCCTAGCGCTCGAGCGCGCGCCCGAGGACTACTACCTGGTGTTCGGGCGCGTCGTGCCGTACAAGCGCGTCGACCTCGCCGTCGCCGCCTGCGCCGAGCTGGGCGTGGCGCTCACGGTTGCCGGCGACGGACGCGCGCTCGCCGACGTGCGGGCCGCCGCGGGGCGCTCCCAAATCGAGTTCCTCGGGCGCGTCGACGATCGCATGCGCGACACGCTGCTGAGCGGCGCGCGCGCGCTGCTGTTCCCCGGCGAGGAGGACTTCGGGATCGTGCCGGTCGAGGCGCAGGCCGCAGGGGTGCCGGTGATCGCGTACGGCGTCGGCGGCGCGTGCGAGACGGTGCGCGACGGGCGCACCGGGGTCCTCTTCGACGAGCACAGCCCGGCTGGCCTGGCGCGCGCGATCGAGCGCTTGCAGGGCCTGCGGCTCGAGGAGGCCGAGGTCCGTGCGAACGCGACGCGCTTCGGGCGCGAGCGCTTCTGCGCGGAGATGGCGGAGGTCATCGCGCGCGCGGCGCCGGCGGGTAGGGCATTGCGCACGCCGCGCGCGTGACGCGGGGTCGGCGACGCGACTGCCGGCAGTGGTGGATATAGCTTGTACACAATAAGTGTGTACGCTGCTCACATCTAGTGTGTACTGCCAAAGGCTAGTCGGTACACAAAATCTGTGTACAATGCTCACATGAGTCGAGTACAGCGTGAGCATCGCCAGGCGAGCGGAGAGCTGTTCCCGACCGACGAGCCGATTCCTGCGAGCCAGATGATCGGCCGCCGCGAGGATGTGCGCCAGGTCGCGGCGGCGCTGGAGAACGGCACGAGCCTCGTCATGGCGGGTCCGCGACGGACGGGCAAGACGAGCGTCTGCGAGGCCGCGCTCGTGCGAGCCCGCGCGCGAGGGCTCTACGTCGTGGCGGTCGACCTCTTCGCCATCGCGGACGACGCGGAGCTCGCCGAGGCGCTCGTGACGGCGGTGCTGAGCAACCGTCCCGCGGTGCGCAAACTGCTGCCCAAGGCGCGGCGCCTCGGGCGCCAGGCGCTCAGTGCGGCGCAGGGCGCGCTCTTGATGAAGCTGCGCAGTCAGCTGGGAGACGCGGTCGAGCTGGCGCTGACTCCGGGACTCGCCGCGCAGGATCCCCAGCGCGCGCTGGGGCAGGCGCTGGAGCTTCCACAGCGCGCCGCGCTCGCGGACGGGCGGCGCTGTGTGGTGTTCTTCGACGAGTTCCAGGAGATCGCCGGCGAGCGGCGGCCCTACGGCGATCCCGATGCGCTGACCAAGCGGATGCGCGCAATCTTCCAGCGCTCGATGCAGGTCTCCTACCTCTTTGCGGGCAGCATCGAGCACGTCATGCGCGATCTCTTCACCCCGCCGGCACGCGCGCTGAGCGGCTTTGGCGGCTTCTATCCCCTGCACGAGATTGCAGCGGAGGATTGGCGCGCGGGCCTGCGCGAGCGCTTCGCGGCCGACGCCTGCGAGATCGCGGATGACGCGCTCGAGGCGATCGTGACGTGCGGCGCGCTGCATCCGCGGGTAACGATGCTGATCGCCCAGCAGACGCATTTTCTCAGCGTTCTGTTGGACCGTCGCGAAATCGACCGCGACCTGGCTCTACAGGGATACGACGCGGCGTACCACGGCGACAGCGCGCTGTTGGACCAGCTCACGGAGAAGCTCCGCGCAAGCCACCGCCAGGCGCTCAAGCTCGCGCGGCGCGTCGCCACGGGAGGGATGCTCACGGCGGGCATGCATCGCGGCGACGCCGACCGCGCGCTCAAGAAGCTGATCGAGGCCGGCCTCATCGAGCGGGTGGGGCGCGGCGAGTACCGCATCCTCAACCCGCTGCTGCGCCGACGACTCGTCGAGCAGCGACCGCTCTAGTCATACAAAGCCTTTGTAGTACACGGCTCTTGTAGTACAATCGTAGTGTGGCATTAGTAGAGTTGGTCGACCGCAAGCGCGAGCTTGCAAGTCTCGAGGAGGTATGGGGGCAGGCCGTCGACGGGCGGCCCCAGCTGGTGGTGATGTGGGGCCGGCGCCGCGTCGGCAAGACCTTTCTGCTCTCGCACTTCGCGCAGCGGCGGCGAGCGGTCTTCTTCGGCGCGACGCAGCAAGCGGAAGGCGTCGAGCTGGCGCGGCTCGCGGATGCGACGCGCCGCGGCCTCGGCGACCGCGCCGCGGACCTCGCGGGGGGGCGCTTCGAGAGCTGGGAGGCGGCGCTGCGCTTCTTCGCGGCGCTCGCCGCGGAGCAGCCGCTGGCGGTGGTGCTCGACGAGGTTCCCTATCTCGTCCGTTCCACGCCGGGCTTCGCGAGCATCGTGCAGGCCGTGTGGGATCACATCGCGGCCGGGACACAGCTGATGCTCGTGCTGACGGGCTCGGCGGTCGCGATGATGGACGCGATGGTCGGCGCGGGCGGCGCGCTGCGCGGCCGCGCGACGCTCATACTGCGGCTCGGCGCGCTCGATCCGTGGGAGGCACGCGCGTTCCTGCCGCGCTCGGAGCCGGCGGCGTTCATCGAAGCGTACGCGGCGTGCGGGGGCTACCCGCTGCACCTGCGCGCGTGGGACGAACACGCGGGCACCGAGGCGAATCTCGAGCGGCTCGCGGCGACACCCGGCGGGATCTTGCTCGAGGACGCCGCGGGAATGCTCGCGGAGGAGTTGCCCCACGCCGGCGGATACGCACGCGTTCTGGCCGCGATCGGGCGGGGCAGGACGCACTTTGGCGAGATCGCGGCCGAGAGCGACCAGCGCGTCGAGCGGCCGCTGGAGATCCTTGCGCGCGCGGGACTCGTCGCGAAGGTGCTGCCGGTCGGCGCTCCCAGAGGAGCGCGCCCGACCTACGAGTTGGCCGATCCATACCTCGCGTTCTGGTTTGGGGTGCTCTATTCGGAGATCCCACAGATCGAGGCCGGACAGGGCGGGGCCGTCATCCGCGGGAGGTCCCCCGCGTGGCTGCGCCACGTGGGGGCTGTGTTCGAGGAGACCGCGCGGGGCCACGCGCGGCGCCTAGTGGCACGCGGTGGGTTGCCGGAGGACCTTGTCGTGGGTCGTTGGTGGGCGGCGCGGGGAGAGCCCTGCGAGGTCGATGTGCTCGGCATGCGCGGCTCGCAGAGCGCGCTACTCGGCGAGGCGCGCTGGCAGGCGCGACCGTTGGGACGACGCGATCTGACGCGCCTCGCGGCGAAGCTCGAACGGGTGCCGCGCCCGGTGCGGGAGCCGCTCCTGGTCCTGTGGGGGCGGGGCGGCGCCGAGGAAAACGTCAAGGGCGACGGAGTGCTCGCGTTCTCGGTGCGGGAGATGCTGGACGAGTGAGCCGCGGATGGCGAGGTCTGGCCCCTACGCGGCGCGAAACGACACTATTTGACCGCCGCGCCGGGACCCCCGGGCGCGGTCGCCGCGGCGGCGTCGAGCAGGCCGGCGCCATAGAGCTTCGCGTCGCCGGGGCCGCCGAGCGGGCGCGCCGTCGCGGTCAGGCGCGCAGCGACCTGCGCGGACGTGGGGTGCTTGCCGAGCACACGGCTCGCGATCACGAGTGCCGCGGCCGCGGCCACGTGGGGGGTCGCCATCGAGGTGCCTTCGTAGCCGCCCGGGATCCCGAACTTGCGCGGCGAGGAGCCCGTGAAAGTGACCTGGAAGATGTCCTGGCCAGGAGGCGCTTCGGGATGGCAGTTGGGATCGCCCGGCAGCGTCGCGTCGGGTCCGCCGCCGGGCGCGACGAGCGTGAGGCCGGTGCCGTAGTTGGAGTAGCTCGCGAGGCAGCCGTGTTCGGTGGAGGCGCCGACCGCGATCACGTTGGGCGCGCGCGCGGGGTAGGCGGCGGCGGCGTGCGCCTCGTTGCCGGCGGCCGCGACAACGACGACCTTGTGGCGGGTCGCGTAGCGCAGCGCGGAGATCAGCTCGGGGATGTCGGACGCGCCGATCCCCGTGGGGAATTCGAGGCTGAGGTTGATGACCCGCGCGCCGTGGTTGACGGCGAAGCGTACGCCCTTGGCGATCGTCGAAGCGTCGCCATTGCCTTCGCTGTCGAGCACGCGGACCGGCATGATGTGCACGCCGTACGCGAGGCCCGTGAGGTCCTTGCCGTTGTTGGTCGCCTCCGCGATCGTGCCCGCGACATCGGTGCCGTGGCCGTTGCGGTCGTTGGGGTAGCGGCTGTGGCCGACGAAGTCGTAGCCCGCGACGAACTGGTAGGGATAGAAGTCGGGCGAGATGCGAAACGGCCCGCGGTTCGCGTACGCGACGCCGGTGTCGAGCACCGCCACGATCACCCCGCGCCCGCCGGGCGCGCGGTCGGCGACCAGGTTGTTCCACGCCCCGGGCGCATCGACGCCGAAGGGTCCCACGAAGTTCCACTGCAGCTGCTGCCAGCCGCCCGCGACTTTCGCGATGCCGGGATCGTTGGGGAAGGGTTCGGACGCCGCGGGTCGGGCCGACTCGGAGGCGGCGCGCGCGGTAGCGCTGAGCGCGGCGTCGACGTTCGCGTCTTCGCGGGCGGCGGTTGCGCGCGAGGGCGGCAGCGTGGACTCGTGGGCGACATAGTCGGGCACGGCCCACGCGACGTCGCGCGTGTGGCGCAGGCGCGCGATCGCGGCCGGGACGCTGGCGCCGCGCCGCAGCGTGAGTAGGCGCGTGCGTTCGGCGAGCGGGATCGGATCGACCGCTCCGGCGGCGTGCGCGACCGCTGCCTGCGCGGTGGGCGAGCTCGACGCGCCGTAGCCGACGACGACGACCCCGGGCACGTAGGGGGCCGCGGGGGCCGCGGCGAGAGCCGGCGCGGATAGCGCCGGGAGAGCCGCGAGGGCTAGTGCAACGGCGACGCAGAGGAAGCTGAAGGCGCGGGGGCGGGGGCTGCTGGACACGGGGTTCGTAATGATGATGACCGCTGAGGCTCCGCGGCGGCATACTCGCGGGTTGCGGGGCTCGAGGCGCAGGCTATGGACGATCGCTTCTCTCCTCCGCGTGACGAGTACTTCATGCGCCTCGCGCTGCGCGAGGCGCGACATGCTCTAGAACACGACGACGTGCCGATCGGCGCGGTCGCCGTGCGCGGTGGCGAGGTGATCGGGGCGGGCCACAACGAACGCGAAGTGCGCCAGGACCCCACGGCGCACGCGGAGTTGATCGCGCTGCGCGAGGCGGCACGCGCGGTCGGCGGCTGGCGGGTCCTGGAGACGGTCCTCTACGTGACGCTCGAGCCGTGCTCGATGTGCGCGGGGGCGATCGTGCTGGCGCGAGTCCCGCGCGTCGTCTACGGCGCGAGCGATCCGAAGGCGGGCGCCGCGGGTAGCGTGCTCGACGTCCTCGGCGAGGCGCGCCTGAACCATCGCCCCGAGGTCGCCGGGGGGCTCCTCGCGGTGGACTGCGGAGCGCTGCTCAGCGAGTTCTTCGCGGCGCGACGGCAGGCCCCGCGGCCCCGGGAGGACCCGTGAGAGAGATGCGGCTTGACCCACGGTCTCGGGCTCGCGTCGAGCGCTGTGAGAGACACGCTTTGGCGGCTCGTGCCCGCGTCTTGGCGCTGTGAGAGACACGCCTTGACGGCCCCCCGGGCGACGGTCGATAGTAGAGGGGCCGTCAGATGCTGAGCCTGGCCCCTGGGAGGGGGAAGTTTGTGCAGCTTTGGTGTCACGGCGATGATAGATAGGGCGTCACGCCAACAGCGGCATCGAGGGAGGACGGATGAGCAAAGCGCGGCAGAATACGGGCAGCGGTCGGCGATGGATGCAGGCGGGCATTCTGAGACGAGTCTCCGCGCTCACCGTGGTAGTGGTTGCGCTCGCTGGAGGGTCCACGCTCGTGGCCGCCGCTCCCGCGTTCGCGGCGCTGGAAACCCCCACGACGGAGGCGGCGAGTGCGATCACGAGCTCGTCCGCGACGCTCAACGGTCTCGTGAACCCAAAAGTAAGCGGCACCGCGGGCTACCACTTCGGCTACAGCAAAAACGGAAACTGCGAAGAAGCCGCGACGCAAGAAGAAGCGGAAGCGACGGGCAAGGAAATCAAAGCCACGGCGCCGCTGAGTGAACTCGAGGGCAATACGGAATACACGTTCTGCGTCGTCGCGACGCACGCCGGGGAAACGGCCACGGGCGCAGCACTTTCGTTCACGACGCTCAAAGCCAAGCCCACGGTGACGGACGGGGAAGCAACCAACGTCACGCCGTTTGCGGCGTTGATCGTAAACGCCGTCGTGAATCCCGAGAACGAAAAAACATCGTGTGTGGTCGAATACGGCGAAACGTTGCCCTCCGGTAAAAGCGTCAAATGCGAACCGCCAACTGTCGAAGGCACGGAACCGCAGGGCGTGAGCGCTGCCATCACCGGCTTGGAATCGGGGAAGACCTACCACTACCGCGTCGTGGCGAAAAACGGGACCGGCGAAGAAAAAGCCGAAGGGGAATTCACGACCCTCGTCGCGGAAAGACCGAGCCTCGAAGGCGTGCAGACCTCGAATCTAAATTCGACCAGCATCACGATCGCAGCCCAGATCAATCCGGACTACCAACAAACCTCGTATAAGCTGGAATATGCGACTAACAATGCTTTCACGGGTGCCACTACGGTTGTCGGTGCACGCTCCCCCCTCCCGGCGGAATTCAACTTCATTCCGGTGAGCTTCACGCTGAGCGGCCTGCGGCCACGCACCATCTACTACTACCGGTTGGTGGCGGAAAATGGTACCGGCGAAAGCAAAGCCGAAGGGGAATTCACGACGCGCGCCACACCAATCGTCACGGAGGGGGCGGCGCAGAATGTCACCCAAACGATGGCCGAAGCAGCGGGAACGGTCAATCCAGGCGGGCTCCGGACGATCGCGTACATCGCTTTCATCAGCCAGGAAGGCTACGAAGCGGCCGGTGGCGCCGCCGCGGCGAATCCTTATGCCGGCGGGCGTAGCACCCCGATCGTCACCATCGAAAAATCGACCAACGAAGTCGAAAACTACGAAGCGCATGGCATCGGCACGCCCCAGATGAGGGAATTGACGCCGGGTACGACCTACCACTACGCGGTGGTCGCGACGAACGCGGAAGGAACCACGTTCGGGCCGGACATGACGTTCACGACCGCGCCCGCGACGCCGCCGCTTGCGGTTACCGGCGGCCCGGTAAGCGTCACCCAGACGTCGGCGACGCTTACGGGCACGATCGATACCCAGGGCCTGCAGACGACGATGAGCTTCGAATTCGGCAACACGCCCGCGCTCGGCTCGACGGAGTCGGCCGCGATCGTGCCCGGCTCGGAATCCGGAACGACGGTTGTGATCTCGAGCTCGTTCGGACCCTACCTGCAACCAGGGACGACGTACTACTTCCGCGCGGTCGCGAGCAATGCCGATGGAGTCAGTTACGGCGCCGTGCTGTCGTTCACGACCGGGACGTTCCCCGGGCCGGTGCTGACCTCGCCGCCTCCGCTCACCCCCACGCCGGTGTCTCCGACGAAAACGACGCAACCCAAGAAGGCGCTGACGAACGCCCAGAAGTTGGCGAAAGCGCTGAAGGCATGCGCCAAGAAGCCCAAGAGCAAGCGCGCGGCTTGTAAGCGCCAGGCCCACAAGAAGTACCCCAAGAAGACGAAGAAGAAGAAAAAGAAGTAGTAGCGGTAGGGGTTCACGCTCACCGGGACGCCTCGATCGATATGGCGTCCCGGTAAGCGACACTCGCCCCGCTTTTCGCGCGAGCTACTTGCGCAGCAGCTCGCCAACGAGAACGCTGGTGTCGGCACAACGATCATTGGCGCGGGCCGACGCATATCGAAGACACCAGCCAGCTCGTCCTCGCTCATACCCGTTTCATCAAGTTTGCGTGGTTGCGGAACTCGCGCCCTTCAGGAGCCCCTTTCAGCTCCTCCCAGCGGTTTGCACCGCCACTCGAACCCAGATCTTAGCCAACGCCAATCTCGCTTGTCCAAGCCAAATCTGGCTCAGATACGGAGAGGGAGAGGCGAAGATCGAACCCGCAGCTTGTGTGGAAGCTCATAAGTAAGCTGCGCGCTGGACGCTTCGACGCTCCGTAGTCGTGCGTTGGCGCTAGAGAAGGATCTCGGCGCGAAAGCTGCTGATCTGGAGCACACCTGCCTGGGGGCCTGGCGTATCGAGCAGAGCCACGATTGCATCCCAATGGTCGAGCAAGCAACGAAGCTTCTGCCACTGGCTGTATTTGGCGTCGCCGAACGCAAAGACGTGCGCCGCGTTGTCAACGACTGCCTGTCGCTCAGCAGTCACGATTCCCTGCTGGAGCCTCTGGCGTATGCCGAGAATTGCGGCATCTTGCGTGAGAATCGCCATGCCCCGCGCCGCTATGTCTGCGATCCACCACTCGTCGCCTTTCTGGGGGCGCTGCATCTGGGGGTGTATGTCGTGCTGAAAGTGCGCGGTGACCCCGTGGTTTTGCGTGAAGCGATTGATCGTGTCAGTCAGGGCACGGCCGACTGAGTTCTCGACGTAGAGGTCGCGGATCACGCGGCCAGGATCGCCGCGACCACCTCGGCCTCTGTGGCGCCGGTGTCGCGCTCGATATCGTCGTTCGAGTAGCCCTCGCGATGGCGAGTCGCAATCGCGTCTAGACGCACACCGGTCCTAGCCGTGATCGGGTGTCCGCCAGCAACCCGTGTGTCCACGACCACTGGCACAGCCCTGGTCTTGAACCACCAGCGCCGCGCGCGCTCGTCCTCATCGTAGTCGATGTCTCGCGTCCAGAGTGTGCCTTCAACGAGCTTCTCCGCCGTTAGCTGCCCGCCTCGGGATGCATTGAGGAGCATTGCGCCGTCGTCGGTCTCGATGAACTTCGTGAGCAGATCGCCGCCGTGTACCTGGAACTGCCTGGTCATCAGCGGACGTTGCTCGCCAAGCTCTTTGCCAACGTACTCAAGGGCGCGTCGAATGGCTTGGAGCGCAGCGTCGCCCCGGTACATCGAGAGGGTCTTGAGTTCAAGGAGGTTGAGGAAGGACAGCGCGAGCCCACCCTTGGCTCCGTCTGCCGGGATCAGTGGATCGTCCCGGCGAGGCTGGCCCTTGTAGAGACGTTCGTGGCCGAAGCTCCACCGACTGACCGTCTCGGGGCGTCGCTCAACGAGTGTGGCAGCCTCGCTGATCGTGTACCTGGGGGTTAGGGCGCGTTGTTTGATGCGTGCATCCATGCGCTTAGCGTAGTCCACCCGTCGGCACCTACAAGCCGACGGCACCGGACTGCTAGACCACGATCTACGCCTCACGCACCGAGTGAGCGGCCGGCCTTCAGTCGGAGCAGGGTTCGAACAACCGCCACCAACCCGGCCAAAACGGAGGGGGAGGGATTCGAACCCTCGTCAGACCAATCAGGCCTGAAACGGTTTTCGAGACCGCCGCATTTTGGCTCTGTTGAGCCGAAAACTGACTGCTCGTGCCACAACTCGCGCCAGTCCTCGAAATGCCGGCCGGAACGTGAGGCGCTTGTAAGCCCGCTGCCCGGGCGGCGGCAGCGGGTCATTGCGGCAGCCTCCGCTCTGAGCACCAGTTCGCGAATCGAGGCGCGCACGGCCTCGGGCGGGGTCGAGAGCGCTGGCCGCGCGCATCGCGGCGAATTAGTTGCTGCTGCCCCTTCGAACGACGAGTCGGCTTTCGGGCGATCCGTCGGTGAAGAGCGGGTATAGTCGGCCTGCCGGGGCCGTAGCCGATCCATTAGCCTTGAGGGGTGTTGCCTAGCGACCCCTGGAGGGGTGGCAGAGTGGTTGAATGCGGCGCTCTCGAAAAGCGTTGTGCGTCTGATTGGCGTACCGGGAGTTCGAATCTCCCCCCCTCCGCTCGGGACGCTGCGCGGGTCGCTTGGGATAGCGGCCCGCGCAGCGGAATTTCGCGCTAGGCGGGGACTGGCGTCCGCCGCTGGCGGCGCCGAGCGTGGTATTCATCGAGGACGGCCGCTGCCTCGGCCTCGCCGCCTGGCAGCAGGTGCCCGTAGCGGTCGATGGTGACCGTGATCGAAGCGTGCCCGATGAACTTGCTGACCTTGTCGATGGTGATGCCGGCGTCGAGCATGTGCGAGACGGCGGTGTGGCGACACTCGTGCAGGCCGATCGGCCGGATTCGTTCGTGCTCGGGGATCGTGCCCTCTTCGTCCTCTTGGGCGCGGGCGACCTTCCATGCTTTGCGTGCGCGGTTGTGGACCGTGTTCGCGTTGTAGGGCGTGTCAGCGTCTTTGCCGAACACCAGGTCCCTCCCGGTGCGGCCTGTCCGCTCAAGGTGCTCGACAAGCAGCATCTCGAGCTGCTGGATGACGACCGTCGTGCGACGGCCCTTTTCGGTCTTGGTGTCGATTTCCCCCTCGTACTGATCCCAGCCGGCGTGGACCTTGATCCGCTTGAGGGCCAGCTCGATCTTTTCCGCGCGTAGCGCGCGTAGCTCTCCGTGGCGCATCCCTGTGTAGAGCGCCGTCGCCCATAGCGTACGGTCCTCGACCTTGAGGGCCGCGATGAGACGGTGGGCTTCGTCAGCGGTCGCGATCCGGTCGCGCCCGCCGACGGGTACGGCTGGGAGTCGCAGACCTTTCGTCGGGTCGGTCAGCAGGCGGTTGTCACTGCCGGTGACGAGGTCGAAGTCCCGCCAGAGTACGCGCGCTGCATTGATGCAGCCGTGGACCTTGCTCGGCGAGAGCGCGGCCTGCCACACGGCGACGCGGGCTTGCATGTCGGCGCGCTCGATGTCGCTCATGACGTGCATCCCGAGCTCGGGGATCAGGCGCAGCCGGAAGTCTGTCTCCAGCGTGCGGAGCATGCTCGGCTTGTAGTGCCTACCTGAGCGGTTGAGGATTTCTCCCGACTGTGCCTTCTCGAGCCAGCTGTACGCGGTCTCCGCGAGGGTTATCCGGGCGGGGGCTCGTAGCTGTCCGCTCTCGGCGAGGCCGAGGTGCTTGCGCCTCCATTTGATAGCCGCCTGCTTGGTCGACAGGGTCTTTCGGATCTTCTTTTTGTCGAAGGTCGACCAGACCCATGCCTCCCACGGCGGGTTGCAGTTACAGGCTCCGCCGTTGCGCTTGAGCGCGCACTTCTCTGAGTGGCGGGGCCGGAGTCCTTCCGGTGCGTCGATCGGCTCGGCTTCGGCGATCTGCTGAGCGATCGCGCGGCTGAGAACACCGATCTCCCGGCCGAGGATGAGGGACTGCTGCTTGCTCAGCGCCTGCACAACCCGCGCGAGCGCTGTCGCTGCGTCGGGGTCATCTGCGCTGCGCGTCGGGAACTGCAGGATCTGCGCCGACGCCTCCGGCTCGGTCGCGTCGGCGCGTACTTTGCGCCGCGTTGGGCGCTCGCTAATCTGAGCGTGCATCTTGGGACACCTCCAAGTTGCTAGCGGCGCGGCGCGGGCCTCAATCCCCCGCGCCGCTCCGTGTATTTGTTGTTCGGTCAACAATACCTCGACGCCGCAGAGGAAGCGAGGCTCCGAGCCGAGACGTCCCCCGCGCCGATTCGCAGGCGTGCTGGGGCAATTCGGAGACGAGCGGAACGGCCGAGTGCGCCTCTACCCACGCGCCAAGATCAGCTACGCCGAACAGGACTCGCCGGCCGATCCGCACGACTCTGAGGTCGGGCATGACTGCTCGCTCGAAGGTGTCGACGGAGACCGAGAGCAGCCTCGCCGCCAGCTCCTTCGAGACGAGCAGTGGCTCATCGGCGGTGGCGGACACGTCGTCTACCTCCTCGCTGCGGAGCACGTCGCGGGCTCGCCGGTGCAGCCTCGGCGACGCTCCCGCCTCGGCTTCGCGGGCTGTGCCCAGTGTCTGATCCGGGCACGCGCGATCGGGACATAAGCGGCCTCGCGCTCGATGCCGATGAAGCGGGCGCCCTCAAGCACAGCGGCGGCGCCGGTGCTGCCGGACCCGGCGAACGGGTCGAGGACGAGGCCGCCGGCCGGTGTCACGAGCCGCACGAGCCAGCGCATGAGGTCGATCGGCTTGACGGTCGGGTGGACGTTGGCGACCGGGTTCGCCGCGCACATTTGCTCTTGGTGCGCGCCGATCTTGAACGTCTGCACGACGCGGCGGGGGAGCTGCTCGCAGCCGGCCTCACGCTCGCGTCGCGGCGCCTTGGCGCAGTAGAAGAAGCGATGGCGCTCGCCGAGCAGCCTGATCGGGCAGTCGGCTTCGCACTGCTTGTCGGTGCAGCAGCCGTGTGAGAGCAGGAGGTTCGCGGGCCAGCGACCTCGTTGGCTGGCCGTGAGTCTGCGGCCGTGGCTGCGTCCTTCGCTCGGGCAGTCCCGGGCGGTGAGTTCGATGCGGCAGGCGTCGATGTTCATGGCGCCGGTGCCGTGCGCGGCGAGCGTCTGGTCGAGGCTGCCTTCGAGTGGCTTGCGGGCGAGGATGATCGGCTCCCACGCTGGCTTGAGCCCGGTTCCGAGTCCGTCTCGCAGCGGGCGTGTCGCGGGGTAGCCCTGCCCCTGTAGCCACATCAGCGCGTCGCGGATTTCAAGGCCGGCTTCTTCGAGGCCGCAGGTGAGCCGGTGGGAGGTTCTGGCTGCCGCGAACGCGAGGATGTGGCCGCCAGGCTTGAGGCTATGCAAACACGCGGCGCTCCACTCGCGCGAGAACCGCTGGAGGCGCGTGTTTGGGTTCTCCGTCGGGGGCCGGCGGCGCTTGCGACCGCCGGGATTGAAGTGCGCCGGCCGATCCCACTCGAGGCCGCTGACACCGATCCCGTAAGGCGGGTCGGTGATCACGGCGTCGACGCTGTTGGGCTCGAGCTTCGCGAGCGCGTCAAAGCAGTTACCTTCGACGAGCCTCCACTTGCGGGGTGCGGTTCGACTAGGCATCGTTCTTGTCTCCTGGTGTTGTGGTTTGGCCGAGCCAGTCGACGGGCTGCTCGGGGTCCTGGGCGGTGAAGAAAACGGGCGCGAATGGCCCGTATCGCGAGAGGTCATCGAGGGCGACAAACGACACGGGGATCGCGACGCCGCCGGCCGCAGGGTCGGATGCGGATAGCGCGAGCGTGCGCTGGAGGCGCTGGCGCATCCGGGCGCGCGACTGGTCGGCGAACACGACCAGCAGGTGTGGCCAGGCTCGGTAGTAGCCGCGCCAGGCGGGCTCGGCGGAGGCCTCCGGGGATGTCTTGAAGTTGCGTAGCCTCGCGTAGCGGGTGATCTTCGCGGCGAGCTGCTCCGCGGTGAGCGTCCCGCGGTCTAGCTCGATGAACCGCTGGTGCAGAGCGAGCCCGCCGTCCGCTGCGGTTTGGAGGTACGTCAGCAGCGCGTCCGCGATGACGAGCTCGACGGTCCGGCGTCGGGGTGAGGAGATTGGGTGAGCGGCCTCGTTGCGCCAGGAGTCCGGGCCGCACTCGTCACCGCGCTCACGCGCGGCGAGTACGAACGCGACACCGACCTGGTTGACCGCGATCGTGTGCTGCTTGAGAGGCCCTTCGGCCTGCTCTGCCGTGGTGACCTTCCGCCGCGACTGGATGGCTGCTCCCGTGGCCTCTACGGCGTCCGCGCCCGTTGCGGTCACGAACCAAAGCGAGAGGCGGCGAGGACTGCGAATGCGCTCGAGGAGCCCGCGGCGCTCGAGCAGCACCAGGACCGTTCTCGTCCAGCGCTCCCCGGCGCGCGGTGTGTAGAGGGTGTGCAGCTGCGTTGTTGAGAGCAGGCGGTGTTCATAGATGCCCGCGAGCATCGACGTCGCGATCGGCGGCAGCGGGCGAGGCGCGCGAGCGGTCATGGCGTGCCTCCCGCGAGCGCCTGCCGTGTGCCCGGGCAGGGCGGCTGGCGCCTGCGTCCCGCGCTGGAGGGCGCTGCGTCGTGGTCGCAGCGGAGCCTGCGCATGAAGCTCACGTCGGGTGCCTGGGCGGCTGGCGGGGGCGCCGTCCAGGGCTCCTCCGCGGTTGCTTTCCCGCCGCCGGCCTTGCCTTCCAGGTAGTCCTTGATCCGCTGGTCGAGGGTGTCGAGCGCGGCGACCGTGTCCGCGGCGCTCGTGCGCCCCGATGCTTTGTCGATCGTTGCCTGGATGTCTCCTAGAGCGTCTGGGTGGAAGGCGTCGGCGAACTGCTCCTCGACAGATTCGCCGCTGAACATGAAGGGTCTCGTGAGCCGCCCGTGGTGTGTGACCTGCGCGATGAATGTCCACCTCGGCAGGCCGCTGATTGCCGGGGCTGGCGGGTCGCCTGCCCACTCCCGCGCGATCAGCGCCGCCGCGCGAGCGTTGAGTGCCGTCGTGATCAGATGCGAGCGGTTCGTCGTCAGCGCGTTCAGCGTGTCGCTGGTCAAACGCTCGGGGTTCTGGTTGAGCATCGTGGCGCGAATGCCGTACTTCGCGGTCTGCTCAAGCAACGCCGCGAGGTTCCCTCCCGACGCGCCGTCATAGGTCTGCACCTCGTCGAGGAAGACGTAGAAAGGCAGCCGCTGCTCGGGTGCCATCGACGCGCGGGCCTTCGCGCCGTGCAGCAAGTCGTAAACCAGAAGGTTTGCGACGAGCTTGTCCTTCGTGCCACCAGCACCGGGACACGCGAGCACGATTCTGCGCTCGTTCATCGCGCGCGCAATGTCATAGCTCGAGCTTTGCGCGCCGAGCAGCGCCGCGAGCTGCGTCGACGAGCGCAGCCGGTCAATCAGGTTCGTAACGGGAGTGATCGCCTCTTCGCTGAGACGCGGGAAGCGCTCGGTGAAGAACTGCCGGCGCGGCGGCGAGAGGAACGGCAAAGCGGCGGCGAGCCACTCCGGGTTCCCCAAGATCGACGGTATCTGGAAGATCGTCGGCTGCAGCCCATCGGGCAGTACCCCGGCGAGCTCGATCAGCGCCGCGGTCGCCTGCGTCGTCAGCGTGAGGGCACGGTTGTTGCGCTCCCCCCATTGCAACGCCGAGGCGAAGCTGTCCACGATCGCCTCGACTCTGCGCTCGGCTGCCTCGGGGTCGAGGCCCCGCGCGGCAAAGAGGTTCCAGCCCGGCTGCCCCTGTCGGCTCCTTGGCCCGACGAGGTCCAGCTCGATCACGCGCTCGGCGAGGCCTTCCTCGGTCAGGCAGCTCTTGACTCTTTGCACCGCGTCTTGGTGGGGGTCGAGGAACATGCCGCCGTGGCCGCTGCGGACGAGGTGAAGGAACTGCGTCAGCGCGAGCTCGGTCTTGCCCCACCTGCTCCGTCCCGCCGTGTATGTGAAGAACGAATCCTCGACGCGTAGCCCTACCCTTCGCTGCCCGTCCTCGCCCTCCACCCGGCCGAGCGGCACGAGGTTCGCCTGCCCGGTGAACGTCGGGAGCGTCCTCGGCGCGGGATACACCGCCGGACCGAGGCGCAGCACTTCCGGCGCGGCGCACTTCACTGTCGGCGGCTTGAGCAGCCCCGCTATCTCCCGGGCGGTCACGTAGTCGCGACGTACTGGGTGGAACAGGCCGGTCCTCATGCGATGGTCAAACCAGCCACGGCGGCCAGGAAGATCCGAGCCAGCGAACGCCAGCCCCAGGAAGCGAACGCCGACCACGCGCAGCGAGTTCGCTCCCGCGAAACCGTCGAAACATGACAGCAGCCCTTGGAGGCACCCGACGGCTGTTCCGCGCTCCGGCGAGCAGCAGCGGATCAACACCTGCAGGCGAAAGATCGGCTCGGCCTGCACCAGCTTCGCTGCGATCTCCTCGCGCTCGGCGCGCTGCTCGACCATTTCCGCCGGTAGGCGATGACCGACACGCCCACCGCCACCGAAGTCGAACAGGCCATCCCCGCCTCGTGACTGCGAGTCGCCGCCGCGGCGAAGTGCCTCCTTCAGCAGCCGACGGCGAAGGCGCCTACGCGTCGCCGCAGTCGTCGGGAGCAGGTCGACCGCGACCTCCGCGCGCTCCCGGTGCGCGGGATCAAGACGCGCAAGCACCCGCGCGAAGCCCTGCAACGGATCAGGGGTCAACGGAAGATGCGCGAGCGGTTCGCTGCTCGGCCGCGCCAGGCGCAGCTCAGCCCGCACCACCTCCACGCGATCATCGCCCCCGATGGCGGGCTCCGGGTTAGGCTCGATCACCTGGACCTGCACGCGATCGAACGCTCCGAGCGCAGAGCGCACCGCCGGCAGCGCCCGCGACGGGACGCTCAGCGAGTAACGCATCTTTCCCTCGGGATCGGAGTCGAGCAGCACCCGGACCGCCCTCGCGCGAGGGTCAAGCCAGCCGCCGACGAGCCGGCGCACTCGCGAGAGCTGAGCGGCGCAGCGAAGGACCGCATCGAGGCTCGGATCGAACGAGTCCGGGGCAAGCACGACCAGCCGAGTCCTCGAAGCGAGCGCTCGTCGCGTTGCCGCCATTCGGTACGCCAACGCGAGCGCTACGACGACCACCGTCGGGATCAGGACCAGCGGCGCGAGCGCCTGCGCTCGACTCAGTAGCCCGACAGGCGAGCGCGCGGCGCCGAGAACCGAGAACGCCACGAGCACCGCGACGACCGCCGCGAGCGGCCGGGGGGCCTGGGACTGGCGGCCACTCACCGTGTACCACCGCCCCGCCCGCGCGCGCGCGGCGCCGCGCGCCGGCCGTTACCCAATCTGCCGGCCCGCCGACGCGACAGCGACGGCGGGCCGGCGCAACTCCACCCAGCGGGCGCTGGCAGCGCCAACGGCGAACGGGCGGGCATAGCCAGCGGCGAAGGCGCCACCAGGCAACGACGACCAGCGACGACACGATACGCGAGCGGCAGCCAGCACAGGCACCTGCACGTCACCAGACCACCTACCGGCGGAGTCATACAACGGCCATTCGCACGCCAGTTAGCCCACGGCGCGACCGGCGACCTACCGGAGCGCGAGCGGAGCGCCAGTCGCAGGGAATCTCCAATCAGCGGGCGACAGGGAGGGGATTCACCGGCGGACACAGAGAAGTCGCCGAGCGTGAAGCCCCGAAAAACGCCGCGAGTGCAGGGGAAAACAGAGAACGCCCCCGAGCCGAAACGGCACCGCAAACGGACCCTCAAACGGACCCGCAAACGGACCCTCAAACGGAACTCGCCATTCACGGCCACCGCCCCGGCCCTGCCGGCGCGACGGCGCGTGCGCGCCGACGGCTCTAAGGCGCGCAGCCTCGCCTCGCACGATTCGCGCAAAGCATCCCCGAGCGACGGCGTGTGGACGCTCACCCTCGCTCCTTCGGATCGGCGCTCGGCCCGCTCATGCTTGGCGCGACGGCCTGCTGGAGTACGCGGTGCGCGAGCGGCGCGGGGACGGCGTTGCCGACCTGCTCAAACTGGCGGGTGCGGGCACCCCTGCCAGGGGTAGTCGGCGGGGAAGTCCTGCAGGATTGCGGCTTGCTCGATCGTGACTCTGACCGCGTGCGCGCCGCGCCGCTGCTGGTAGCGCCCCGGCGGGTCGCTGGAGTTGTGCTTGTGGCCGGGTGGGTGTACGCGCCGGTCGCATGCAACGGTGGTCGCTGGCCGCGTGCCCGCCCATGCGGGGGTTCCCTTTGCGAGCCCGACGGCGAACATCGTCGCCGCTGGCTCCTCGATTTGCCTCGGCCGCGCGCCGCCCTGTCGCGGCTCAGGCGCGGAGGGCACCCGCTCCACGGTGTTGGCGCCGTGCCCGAAGAAAACGGTCGGCGCCGGGTGCTGGCTGTCGCGGATCGCGGCGTGCGCGTGGGTGCCGTTACGCCATGCCCAGCCACCGCGCTCGACGCCCTCGCCCGGCGCGAGCTGGCGGACGACGAGCGCTCCGTCCTGAGCGGGCCACGTCGGCCCCGCGTCAATGTCATGCGCTTGCCAGCGGTTGACTCTGCTCGTGACGGCTTGCGCGCAGCGGTCGAGTCGAAGCCCTCTGCTATTCGCTGGCCGCTGCGCCTGATCTGGACACACGGCTTTCGCGTCCACGATCGCGTCCTCGATGTGAGCCTCGGCGCGGGCTGAGTACCGGGGCGCCGGTCGCGACTGCGGTAGGTGCCGGTGTCGTGCTTGCTCGGCTGGTTGCCTGGGGTGTCTTTGCGCCGCGGGAACCCGACTCGGTCTCCGGCCTGCCAGCCGAGCGCTTCGGCCATGCTCACCCAAGGCTTGAGGGCTGCCTCCTGCGGCGGGGTCTCTTTGCGCCGCGGGTTATACGAGCGGTGCGTCGTCGCGGGGAGCGTCACAGGGCCGTCGAGCGACGCGAGCAGGAACGCGCGCTTGCGCGTTTGGGGCACTCCGTAGCGCTCTGCGGAGAGCACGCCAGCGGCGGTGTGGTAGCCGTGGACAGCGAGAAGCCCGGCGAAGATCGTCCATAGCTCAAGGACCGCCGGCACTTGCTCCAGCGCGAACCGCAAGGGCTCGACCGTCAAGAGCAACCGGCTGTCGGCGCACTCACTCAACCGCGCGGCGCGGCTGTCGTGCCCGGCGGCGAGCTCGTGAGCGCAGGCGATCACGAGCGGCTTGTCGACGCGGCCGAGGCCCTTCCCCGCGGTCGAGTATGCCTGGCACGGTGGCGAGCCGATCAGCCCCCATACCGGCGAAAGCGAGAGCGGGTCGAGCGCGGCGACGTCGGCCTGCAGGCAGTCGTGGCCTGCGGCGGCAGCGGTCGCGCACGCCCACTCGTTCGTCTCGACACCGAGGGCGCTCATGCCGAGCATCCGAAGGCCCTCCGCCCAGCCGCCGGCTCCGGCGAACAGGTCGACGATCTTGCCCGGCTGGCGAGTACCAGCTCGACGGGTACGTTCTCGGGCTTCATGCCCTCGCCCGCCGCGGTCTCCTCTCGGGGCGTAGGTCTTGATTGCCGCGGCGAGCTCGCCGCAGTGCTGCGTGCTATGCATGTTGCTCACCTTCCTCATGGCCGGTTCCCCGGCCCGGTTGTTGCTTGCGCATCACCGTCACCGTTTGGCTCCAGCTGCGGGTGGCTGTGCGTACCCGTAGATCGGGGCGCGCTCGCCGATCGGGTTCGCCGGTAGGAACGGGCCGACGAGGCTGACCTGGCCGGCGTAGTTGCCCTCGATCGTTGAGATTCGCCCGTCCTTGTTGACGCGCTGCACGATGCCGACGTGATCGCTTTCGCCTGGGCCCGGCCCGGAGCCGTAGAATACGAGGTCGCCTGGCGCCGGGGTCGCTGAGGCCGGGAGAACCCTCCCGCCGTGTTCCTTAGCCCAGGTGTAGAGCGAGCCGCTGTAGCCGTACGCCGCGGTCGAGCCTCCCAGCGGCACGCCGGCCTTGATCCACACCCAGGATGCGAACAGCGCGCACCATTCCTCGCACGGCCCAAAGATCGTGCAGTTACTTCCGGGAGGGTGCTCGCTCTGGCCGATCTCTTCTTCGGCGATACGGACGATCCGCGAGCTTGAGGCCGGTGAGGGGGCTGGCGGACCGGCGGTGCAGCCGTCGCTCACGGGTTCTGCCGCGGTCGGCGTGCTCGGCGCTGGAGCCCCAGCTCCCTTGAACCCGTACTCCACGGCACGCGCCATTACCTCTTCCGCGTAGCTGACTGTCGCATCTGAGCAGGCGCCGTAGTAGTGACACGCCGCCTGGTGGTATTCCGCGAACGTCCCGCCCGCCGGCGGGGCGCCCATGTCTTCGCGCAGGAGGCGCGCGGCGGTGAAGATCGCGTCTGCCGGATCGTTGACCGAGACCGGATGGCCGGGGTCCGCGTTCACCGCGTAGCGTTCCCAAAGTGTCGGCCCGGCTCCTGGGCTGCATGCGCTTCCGCGGACGTAGGCGATCTGCATAGGGCCGGCGCAGCCGGCGGAGTTGACGCCCCCGCAGTCGCCGCTTGAGCACTCCTGCTCGGCGATGCTCGCCAAGAACGACCAGTCGATGTCGAACCGCTGGCCGGCGGCCCCGTAGAGGTGCAGGCGTTCGGGCGTGATGCTTTGAAGCGCGTAGGCGGTCGGTGTCGGCCCCGAGGTCGGCGAGCCATGTTCGACGCCTGGCTGGCAGCCGGTGAAGCTCGCGCCGAGAATCGCGACGGCGACCGCGGTTATGCCCAGTAGCACGATCCCCGTGCTTGCGAAGCCGGCGAGGAGCCACACCCGGAGGGCACGACCCGCGCGGCTAGAGGTCTCGCCGGTCATTGGGGGTCCAGTTCGGCGACGAGCTCGTGGCCCCGTGAGGTCGTGAGCCCTAGGGAGATGCGGTAGTCGACGGCTTCCTCGTCGCTGACGATCGCTGTCACCTCCAGGCGTCCCGAAGGGGCCGGCGCCGCGAGTACGTCAACGACGCGGGGCTTGAGCGCCCGGAGCCCTTGGGGAACTTGGGGAGGGTGCTGCTCAAGCGAGGTGATGAGCGCGCTCGTGGCGTCCGAGACGGCGCCTACGGGTGTGCGTCCATAGATGTACTGCAGGAAGCCGCCGAGAAACGTCTCGACCGTCGCCTTGGTGGCTGGTGTCAGCGCGTGGATCGCCGGCATCCTCGCCGCTGGGCTGACGTGGCTTCGATGTTCGTGGCCGGCGTTCGCGGCTGCGGGCTTCGCGGGCCGCGTAAGAACGAGCGCGACTGCGGCGACCAGCAGCAGTAGGCACAGGACGGCGATGGCGGCGCGGCGCTCGTGCTCAGCGAGTGGCCGGCCGAGCTGGTAGCCGAGCCACGTCATCTCTGTGCCTCCGGGCGGGTGCTGCGCAGGCGGCGGCGAGCGCGCTCGGCGACCTTCGGGTCGTGTTCGACGCCGAGGTAGTTGCGCTCGAGGCGCACGGCGACCTCGCCAGCAGCGCCGTGTCCGCAGAATGGCTCGAGCACCAGGCAGCGCCCGCGATCCTTGATGTGAGGGCACGCCGGCCACCAGCGACCTTCGCGG
This sequence comes from Solirubrobacteraceae bacterium, assembly GCA_035483545.1. Classification (GTDB taxonomy): domain Bacteria; phylum Actinomycetota; class Thermoleophilia; order Solirubrobacterales; family Solirubrobacteraceae; genus Palsa-744. Next base: position 252,412 of record DATHPS010000005.1, read on the forward strand.
CCGTTGCCTGCGGGGAGCCGCTTCCATGCGGTGCCGCAGATGCCGCACGCGCGCGAGGATGTGCTGGCGAGGATGCACCACTCGATCGCCCGTGCCGGTATGTCGCCGCGGGCGGGCACACACCAAGCGCGGCGCGGAGCGCGGCGAGCAGTGAGCCGGCAAGCTGCGTGGTCGCGTGCCGGGCACGGGTGCTCCGCTCGGCTCGGGGCGCCGCTGATCGGCAGTCGTGGCTCGAAGTGGAACTCCGGCTGCTTGGTGAACAGCGTGACGCCAAGCGCGCTCGCGTAGGCCCGGCTGTTGGCTGGACGCTGCCAGCCGAGCACCTCGACGAGTTCGAGGAGCTGACGGTCAGCGCCGCGGCTGGGTAGCGCGAGCCATAGCGTGCCGTCGTCTCGAAGGACCCGGTGGAGGTCATCGAGGATCGAGAGAAGGCAGGGCGCCGGCAGGTCACGGGGCGCGCGGAGGAAGCATGTTTGTGCCCAGCCATCCGGCAGCTCCTGCATGAGCACGAAGGGGTTTGCGGTTTCGATTCGCCAGCTCATGCGAGTTCGTCCTCTTGGGTCGCGGGGTTGGATGAGGCGTTGGCTTGCCGGGCGCGAAGAAGCACCGCGACGGGCTCGGCTGCGCCGGGCGCGACGGAGGGCGTGAGCGCCTCGTCCTCGCCGCGTGGTGGGCTCGGCGCCGGGACGGCGATCGGCTCCGTTGCCCCCGCGGGCTGTGAAGGCTGCGGCGGCGCGGCAGGTGCGGATGGCGGGCCTGGTGGGTCCAGAGCGCGGCGCGATGCCGTCGGCATAGGCGTCGTGGCAATCGAAGGCGGCTGCTGGCCGATGGCGGGAGGCGTGGTGCTGGTCGCCTCGGTCGCTGCCGGCTTCGCTTGCGCGATGCCTGCGTCGCGCTCTTCCTGCTTGGCCTCGCGTTGAGCCTCGCGACTGGCGTTCGGTGCCATCGCCGGCTGTGGGTCCGGTTCGAGGTCTTTCTCATGCTCGCTGCCGCGTGGCGGCAACGAGGTCGAGTGCGGCGAAGACGGCGGTGCTCCACCGGCTGGTGGCCTCTCGATGGTGCTGGCGTGAGCGTCGCCGGAACGGTCCTCGGCGTCGAGCGATGCGCCGCCTGGTGGAGGTGCGCCAGGCCCGTGCGTCGGGGTTTCGTGGTGAGCGGGTCGCGCTGCGCCGGGTTCAGGCGCCGCGGGGCTTTCTTCGCCTGATGGCGCCCCGCCGCCATACGAGGGGGCTTTTCCTTCGCCTCCGCCGCCTCCGGGAGCGCCGCCGCCGGGCGGTGGGGTGCCGCCTTCGGGGCCTTCGCTGCCAGAGGGAGATTCGCCATTGGGCCCCGAGCTGCCGGACGAGCTGCTGTTTGGCGGCGCTTGCGAGCTGGAGCGCCGCGGGATGTGCGGGGCGGGCATCATCCGAGCGAGCCGCGTCGCGTAGTACAGGCTCGCGAGGCGGTTGCCGCCCTCGCGCGCGGCGCATGGGCCGAGGGTGCCGGCCATGAGGTCTGCGGCCAGCCTGTCGCGCTGCAGGAAGGCGGTCCAGAGGAACGCGGCCTGCAACGCGAACGCGAGCAGCCACCCGAGGTTGCCTGTCGCGTCATCAAGCGCTTGGCAGACGGCGAGGACGACCGCGAGGATGAGGCTGTAGACGACCTTGCGGGCGAGGTAGCTGGCGAGCTTGCCCAGCCAGTTACGGAAAAAGTCGTGGCCGCGGCCGGGGAAGATGCCGATGAGCAGCGCGACCGGCGCGAACGCGAGAAGCGTCAGCAGCAGGATTTGCGCGAGGATCACCCCGAGGGAGAGCGCGCCGAGCAGCAGGTACGCGCCGACCTCGCCGACGAGGATGACGATCGCGAGCAGCAGCCGCTCGTACTGGCCGCCCTTGCCCATCGCTTCCGCGGCGGGCTCATCAGCGACGCCAAGCGGGTACGTGCCGGCCGCCTTAGCGGGGTCCGTGTGGGGGAGGTCTTCCTCATCGCCGTTTTCGAGTGCTTCGTGCTCGCTGTTGCGATCGTGGCTCTGAAACGGGGCCTCAAGAAAGTGCGTTGCGTACTTGTTGCGGTCGTTGATGCAGGTCTTGCCTTCGGCTTGGACTTCGGTCCCGTTTTGGAGCTGGGAGGCGAGCTGCGTGTCCCTCGCGGGATCACTGCTGAGTGGCCTGACTGCGACGGAGTGCGCTTTGCCGTGGCTGACCTTGGCGCAGTGCTCGATCCCGCCAAACTCAAGGACCGTCCACGGGTTCAGGACGAGCAGTTCAAAGAGCTGGTTCGAAGCGCCGGTCTTCGCCTTCGCTTCGCTGCCGACGCCGCCTTCATTGGTGAGTGACAGCAGCGAGGTGGACAGCTCGTTTGAGAGCTTGCTCGCCGGGCCGATCGTCCGTTCGGGCTGCGTGACGATCCCGACCGCGAGAATGAAGTACAGGAAGGAGACCGCGAGGGCGCCGGCAGTCTCGGTGTACCGCCGCTGCACGAGCGCCTTCCACATCGCCCAGCAGCCGACGAGAATCACCATCGCGATCAGCCACGGCGTACCGAAGGTGTTTGTGTAAAGGCTGTGGATCGCCTGCGAGACGGGCGTCAGCGCCCCCGACCCCGGTGTGCCGTTACCTGTAAGGAGATTCAGGTTGAACGCGAGGGCGAATAGGAGGATCACTCCGTTCGCGAGAAAGCAGGTGATGAGCCAAAGCACCTGCGCTCCGAAGTACGCGATCATTGGCGCGACCCCGGAGGTGTCAACTCCGCTGGTGAAACCGACAGAGATCGCCGAGAAGTACTGATCGAGCGAGTACCGTTCGACGGGGTAGCGTCCGACCCAGCCGCCGGGCGGGAGCTGCGGCGCGGGGCCGATGTTGCCGAACACGTCCTCGGCGAGCGCGCCGGGGTGCGCGAGGAGCACCAGCCCGACAGCGAGCGCGAACGCGAGAATGAGGCGGCGGGGGCGAGCGACCCATTTGAGCGCTCGCAGGGTCTTGGTTTTCATGCGACGCTCCTTGCGTGCTGCTGTGGTGTGGTTCCGAGTGCCTTTAGGAGGTGCGGGTGGACGAGGTCGATTTGCACCTCCCCGACGCGGCCGTGCAGGTCGCGCATGAGGCAGTGGCCCGCCCTGAATTCGCGGACCTTCGCGATCAAGTCCGGTGTCGGCTGAAGTCCGATGAATCCCAGCGCCGCGGCGGCTCCCACGTCGCTGTCCTGCCCGAAGACGAACACGACGCCGATGAGCTCCGCGAGGTCGCCGAGGTCAGCGATCCTGTGAGTGCCCAACAAGAGCGTCGCGTTGAACGCACGCCCGAGCCTGACCAGTCGGTGGACGATCTGGCGGCCCTGTGGCGAGGCAAGCAGGAACCAGATCTCGTCGAGACCGACAATCTTGTGTCTTGAGCGGTCGCGTGAGATGAGCTGCAGCGCGTACGCGGCGACGAGTGAAAGCGTCGCGACGGACACGCGCTCAGCGCGGGTGTATGTGTCACGGCCGGCGCCGGGTTCCGGCAGCGAGAGGCCGGGCATACGGATCGTCGTGACCGGCACCTGAGCCTCGGTCTCGCCGACCTCACCACGCCCGAAGCCGAGGCGGGCGAGCCCGAAGTCCCTGATTACCTGCAGCGCTTCACCAGCGTCCTTCGCGCCGGGCCGCTCACTCGCGAGCAGCAGGTCGACGGTGCGCAGCAGGCTTCGTGACCGCTCGCGGACCGTGTCCTTGACCGCGAGGCTGACGGCGTTCTCCCACCGTGCGGCATTGCCGGGGAGCAGCTCTAGAAGATAGGAGCATGCAAGCTCCTCGCGGATGTCGGGCAGGCCGATCGCGAGCGGGTCGAGCTTGCCCTGCTGCGCCTGTGCACCCGATAGCTCGAGCACCTCCATCCGGCCGGCGAGCTCGGGCAGCAAGTGAAGCCCGTGGTCGGGCTTGGGGTCGAAGTCGACAACCCTTGAGCCGCGACGCTCGGCGGCGTACTCGATTGCCTGCGCCGCGACGGTCTTTCCGCTGCCGAGGGTGCCGATCAAAAGGACGGCGGACGCGCGGTCTTCTCTCGGCGCCTGTGTGGAGTCAAAGCGGACCGGCAGCGGCGCCCCGACGGGTGTGTATCCGAGGTATGGGCCGCGCTGGGAGCCGACCATCCGGCTCGCCGTTGGGACCATCGCCCCGAACTGCTCGACGGTGAGCTGCTGGGTGTAGTCGCGCATCTCAGACCCACCCGTCCGCTCGTGCGAGGTGCTCGAGCCAGAGCTGGTACTGAACCCCGATCGGCCGGTGAAGCGTGATATCGCCGTACTGCTCTTTCAGGGCGGCGACGCGACGCTCTAGCTCGTCCTCGTCGGGTGCCCCAACGGCAAGCCCGAGGAAGGCGTAGAGCATCGGCGGCTGCCCACCGGCCTGCAGCGTCGCCTCGTATTCCCGCGCGAGGACCCGGTCGACGCCGGCAAGCACGCTCGGCCCGTGCGCGGCGCCGTGTACCTGCTCGTGGTAGGCGTGCTCGACGTCGGCGATCCGCTTTCTGACCTGCGAGAGCGCTTGGCGGTTTCCGAGCCAGCGGCAGTGCGCGACTGCGTCAACCGGCCACGGCACCGACTCAAGCGGCGCGAACAGCACCTCTGCTGTCCAGCCGGGGAACTCGGGGGCTTCTGCGAGGGAGCCGACGGCGAGCAGCGCCTGGTAGGAGCGGCCGTGCTCGCTTTCGATGAGCAGATGCTGCGGGTACTCAGTGATCGCGGCCTGCGCGAAGCGGCGCAAGTCGTGCGCCAGGGGCTCGAATGCGACACCGCCTCCGGGGGCGTTCAGGATCAGCGCGTCCGGCTGCCAGTTGCGGTCGAGCTCGGGCTCGCAGATACTCCGACACACGCTTCGCCGCACGAGCCACTGCAGCTCCTCGGTCCGCGCGCGGCGGGCGTGGATGACGCCGTTCAGCCGCTCGTACATCCGCTGCTCGCGGGTGGCGAGTTCTGAGAGCTCGCCAGCGCTGATCGGCGAGGCGCTGCCGATGCCGGCGGCCTCCTCGACGCGGCGTCGCACACGATCGACGTTGCGAACAAGGCCGGAGCCCACGCCCTCCGCGCGCGCTCCAGCGAGCGAGACGGCAAGGTACACCTCGGGGATGTGCGATCCGAGCTGGCGGAGGCGCTCCTGGTGGCCTTCGAGGAATGCGCGCCACGCCTGGGGGTCCTGGTGGCGCTCGTCGAGAAGCCTGGCCGTGTGTTCGACGTATTCCTCGGCCGGGTACGCGCGGTTGACCCGCCAAACGCTGAAGTCGGCGCCGAGGACGTGCGCGAGGCGCTGCAGCCGCCGCTGGAGCGACCACTTCCCGCCCGTCGGGAGATACGGGTAAGCGGTCATCGCCAGCCGGTACAGCGAGGCGCTGTCGCCGCCGCGACCGACGAGGACGTTGCCCTGCGCATAGCGCAAGCTGAACCCGCTCATGGCCGGACCTCCACGACCTGCCCTGCGTCGAGTTCGATTACTTCACACAGCCGCTCGCCGCGCCGCAGTTTGTGGCCCTCGGCGCGGCGGACGATGAACCTGCCGTGTCCGGGAATCGCGACGACACGGCGCGAGAACACCAGCCGCGCGGGGCCGCGCACCCGGCCGTGCTTGAGCACTGGCGAATGCTCGTCGGGCGCAACCCACACTCGTGGCGCCCACACACGCTCCTGGCGCTCCGCGCCGAGCGCGCGGTCGAGGGACCGGCGCTTGGCTCGTAGGCGAAAAGCGGCCAGCGACGCGAGATAGCGGTGCGCTGGGCGCCCGTCGGGCGAGGACTGCCCAGCAAGCGTTGCGATCATCCCTGGCGTGATGAGCAGCCGCAGCGGCCAGTCAAGCCAGTCAAGCGCCACACCCACCAGCAGCATCCCCGCGAAGCCCGCCAGCGCCCCGAGCAGGCCACCCGCCCAGCCATGGGAACTGCGGCCAAGCAAGCCGGCCATGCCCGCGGCGAGCACGGCAAGAATGATCGAGTGCTGGCTGAGCACCAGCACCCCAACGAGTGACCCAGCCGCCCAGCAGAGCCACTCAAGCGGCACGCCGCCCGGCACCGGGATCTGCCGGCCGTCGATCTGGTACAGCCGCCGGTCAGGTTTAAATATCCGCTGGTAGCTGCGAATCGGGTGCGCAGAATCACTCATAGCGTCCAGAAGTCCTCGGTCACCCGAAGATCTGTTTGCCGATGCCTTCCGCGGCGCTAGCGATGTCGCTCGAGGCGAACACCATCCACGCCACCACGATCGCTGCACAGAGGAAAACCGCTAGCTCGGTGTACCGGCGGTTAACCAGGAACATCAAGCTGACTACACCTACGATCCCGCCGTACAGCTCGCTTGCATAACCCTTCAACAGGCTCGCGACGTTCTTGCCGACATCGTTTCCCGACGCGAACGCCGCCCCGGGAAACAACACCAGCGGCAAGACTGTGAGAACCGCTAGCACGCAAATACGCTGCTTATTAGACATACCGCTCACCCCTTTCCTTCCGTGGAGATTTCGGTGTGAGCGGGCCGCGTCAAGCTGTGAACAGTCATCGCTATTCGCTGGCTAGTGCCGAGGATCGAGATCGCGCCGCGAACAAGCAAAAGCAGCAAGCACGCCCATAAAAGCACTCGCCCCACCAAACGAGACAACCGAGCCATCGCGTCACCCGAAAAGTGACTCTCGCCCGGCCCACTTCCTTGTAAAGTTGCTCTATGAAAAACAGTCATAGGGAGACGGTAAAGAACGCACGCGGAATAGGCTACAAATAAACTGATACGCAAATACATGTTTGCGGATCGCGCGCACGACAACAGCCAGCAAGCGCCGGACCAGCATCGGTGGCAGCGACGCGGGTTCTTCAACGCCCAGACAGCGCGTGTTGGGAGGGGAGCGCGTCAGGTGCGGTAACCGGCGAGTTCGGTGATCGCGGCTAGCTCTTCGGCGTAGCCGGTGGTGCTTTGCACGGCTTGCTCGACTAGGCGACAAATGGTGAAGTCAGCGAGCGCATACCACACCTTTCGCCCGTCCTTGCGGCGGCTTACGATCCCTGCCTGGTAAAGAAGCGCGAGGTGACTGGACGCGTTCTGGTGGGGGATCTCGAGTTCATCGGCGAGGTCTTGCACGGTGGCTTCGCGCTGCTCGAGCAACTTGACGATACGTATCCGGCTGGGCTCGGCGACGGCTTTCAGGCGGCGGGTGACCAGCGCCAGCAGGTCATCGGAGAATCCAGGCGGCGGCATGTCCTTATGCGCACGCGAGCCCGGTCAAGCGGCCAGCGAATTTCGCACGCCCTCGACGCGCGAAATTTGTTGGCCGCCTAAAGGAGCTCGCGTGCGTAAGAAGCTATGAGCGATCAAAACCACCCACCAGCGCGCAGCACCCCCGCAGCCCCCGTAACAGACCCCGAGCTGTCAGAGCAGCCGACCTCCGTCAGCGAACCTGTCCCCTCCGACCAGCAGGACGCCGGTGCGCCGCTGCGCCTGGATCATGCAGGCGCGAGTGCCCTTAGCATCGGCGTTCGTGTGCCGTCCGGGCGGATGCTAACGGCGTGCGCAGGGATCGCGTTGAGCCTCCTGGCAGCGTTTCTGGCGGGCCGCAGGCTGAGCTCCGAACCACACACTCCACGCCTCCCGCTCGCACGACAGCGCGCGGGCACCGGGAAGCCTCTCAGCGCTGCTCCGCGCAAGCCAGATAAACATAGGAGCCGCAGGCACACCCCAGCCGCACACCGCGTGGTGCACAGTCCGCCGCGGCGAGCCGACGCGGGCGCTCAGTCGACAGTGCCCGTGGAGCGCTCGATGCCAGTCACGCAGCCACCGCCGCCCGAGCGCCAGCAGGAATCCCGGCCGGCACAGCAGCAAACACCGGCCCAAGCGCAGGGGGCCGGCGGGGAAGATCAGACGTCGGGAGGGCTTTTCTCGCCCTAACGCCCGGTGGACATCCGTTGGAGCCCGCCCCGAACTGAACTAATCATAAACGATGGAACTACCGATTCTCATTCCACATGGCTGGCTTTCGCGGGCCATTCGACCGTCGTGGAGGAGACTGACATGCAGGCTCAGCACGCAACCAACGAAGACGCAGTAGCACGCTCGCCGTCAACGGCCATGCTTAGCGTCGAGCAGGTCTGGGATCTGCTCGGTCGCTGGCGCGCGCATGAGCTTGCCCGCGCGTGCGCCTACCGCGAGTGCGCAGGTTTGAGTGCGACGCAGCTGGAGGACATCTACCACGATGCCGCGCTCAAGCTCTACCGCCAGCGATTCGCTAACGAGCGGCAGCTACGCTACGTGCTCGGCGTCTCGATTCGTCGTCGCGCTCTAAACGTCCACCGCGACGCGAGTACCCACCGCGAGATTTTGCACGCAAACGCGCCCGGTATCCAGGTGCTCGAGCAGGCCCGCGCGCAGGACGAGAACCCCGAGAGTCGTCTACTGGCTTCCGAGGATCGGCTACTCGTGCGGGAGTTCCTAGCCGAGCTCTCCGACGAGGAGTACGCCGCGTTTTGTTGCGTCCTGGACGGTCATGCCGGCTATCGGCTGGTCGCGTTGCGCCTGGGCAGGCCAGCTAACGAGGTTCGTCGCGCGCTTCGTGAGGCGTACCGAAAGTGCGAGCGCTTTCAGGTCCTTTACGAGCGCGGGCGGCTGTGCGGATATCGCTCACAGACGATCAAAGCGCTCCAAGAAGGCCGCAGCGACAGCTGCGTGCTGCTCGAGCGTGCAACGGCCCATTTGGACCATTGCTCGAGCTGCCGTGCGGAGCACAACACCAACAGTCAGCGCCTTCACGCCACCTTCCAGCGTCAAGCCGCGGCCGCGATCTTGCCGCTACCGGTCACCGGCCTGGTCGGGCGAGTCGCGGGGCTGGTACACGGGCTGCAGGCGAGGGCTGGCGCGCGGACGGCCAGGCAACTCGCCGTCCATAGGCTCGCAGCGCTCTACACCGGTGAAGGAGCGGCCACGAAGCTCGCGCGAATTGCGACGGTCGCCGCGCTCGCCGGTGGCACCGCCACTGCCACCCACGCGATCACCAACGCCATCTCAAACCACCACCCCCACCACCGCCGTGTGGTGCACGCCCACGTGAACGCTAAACAGCCGCCGGCTGCCAACGCTACAGCGCTTCTTTCGGCCCCGGTCTCGCAAGCCCTCACTCTGCCAAGGCGCGTCAAGACGCCGGTAGTACGTCGGCCCAAGCTACCTGGCCGGGTAATCGCCACCGGCGGCCCTGGGCACGTGGTGAGCGAGCGCGCCTACGAAGAGTTCGCCAACCCCGCCAGCACCCGAACCACCTCTGCGCCGCGGGCACCGGCACCAGCGGTCTCGCGCGGCGAAGAACACGCCTACCGCGAGTTCACAGACCCAGCCAGCTCCCGCACCGCCTCGGTGCCTGTGCGTGTTCTGCAGACGCCACCTGAAGAACAGAGGGGCGGTGGACTCTTTAGCCCATAGCAGAGCAGACATGACGACTTCGCCAGGAGCCCATGGCCCCCTCGGGGTCGTGGCAGGTATCCGGCTCGTGCTTGGGACGAGCGCGCGCGTTAACAGTCCAGCCCGGGAGGCTGGAAACAAGGAAGAGGTCAAACCAATGAAAATCACTCGGTCATCCCGTAAATCACCAATCTTCCACCCACGCTCGCCCGCGCTGCTCGCGGGAGGACTCGCCTGCCTACTGTTGTGTTTTGGCGCGTGCGCGCCGGGCGCCTCAGCAGGCACATACCAGATGCGCCAGTGCTCGGCGAGCGCGCCGAGTATCGCCCCGGGCTGGTCGGTCTTCACCGGCAGCACTCAGGCCGTGGCGGTACTGAGCGACGGGTGCGGTAGCGGCGGCCTGCTCGGTGATCTCGTTGAGAGCAACGGCCAGTCCGGCGCGGTTACCGAGGAAGGAAGCAACGGCGGCGTAGTCGGGATACAGGTCGCTGTGCCCGCTAGCGCCCCGGACGTCACGATCCGCTCGCTCACTGCGAAGGTCACGGCCGCCCCCGTCTCCGGGGATGACGCATATCTTGGTTTTGACTCCGAAGGCCAGGAACTTCCCTGTCTCGCGCTACTCCAGGACAGCTCGGGCGTCGGCTACCAAAGGACCGATAGTTGGACGCTGCCGCAAGGTGCGCGCTACTTTCAAACCTCGGTGTACTGCACGACCGACCACAGCCACACCACGTGCGATTTCAGCCCGGCTTCGCAGGTGCCGGCGCTCAGCGAAATCACCCTCACGCTACAGGACAACACGCCGCCAACGATCTCAAGTGCGACCGGGCCCCTGGCCTCCGCGGCCACATCGAACGCGACCGTCTCAGGCACCCAGGAGCTCAGCTTCGCCGGCAGCGACACCGACAGCGGGCTGCTTTCAGCCAAGCTCACCCTCACCCCACAAGCCGGCGGGGCCGCTGTCACGCATACCTTCGATTTCTCAGGGGAATGCGCGTATGACTCTTGGAACGCCTGTCCGATCAAACAAGCCGTCAGCGGCTACCCGCTCGACAGCACGACTCTCAAAGACGGCACCTACACCGTTGACCTCGCGCTCACCGACGCCGCCGGGAACACCACCACCAACACCCTGGGCTCCATCACTACACGCAACGCGCCAACCAACACGGCGCTACCGACGATGACCGCTAGCGAATTAGTCGTCGGCGTGCCCGTCGGATCGCTGCCGGGTAGCTGGTCGGCGCCGAGCGGCGCCGGGTCGATCTCCTACTCCTACCAGTGGCAGGACTGCGACTCGCATGGTGAACACTGCACCTCGATCGGTGACGCTCAGGGTGCGTCCTACACCCCGGTGGCGAGCGATGTTGGGCATACGCTGCGTATGTTGCTGACCGCGACCGACAGCGATGGGTCAAGCACACAGGCGACCGCTCCGAGTGCCGTGGTCGCGCCAGCCCAGGGCTCACTCGGCGCGGGCCCAGGCCCCGGCGGCAGCGGCTCAGGCTCAGGAAATAGCGGAGGCTCTAGCGGCGCCACCGGCACCGGCTCAAGCAGCAACAACTCGGCCTCGAACAACGCTAGCAGCAGCGGCGACGGCTCCGGTTCGGGTGCCAGTGGCGCGGGCAGCCCCGGCACGGGTTCTACTGTGGGGTCGGCTGGGGTATCCGCCGGGGCTTCCAATGGTCCTGGTTTGCCTAATGGTGTTGGTGCAAGTGAGAGTGCGCAGTTGACGCTCGGAGATCAACGGGTGATCTCGCGTAGCTTCGCGCGCCGGGTGTTCAAGGTTTCCGGGCGTCTGCGCGCAGCGACGGGCGAGCCGATCGCGGGCGCGACGCTCGCGATCCTCGCGCAAGCACAAGAGTCAACTGCCAGCCGTGTGGTCGCGCACGCTAGGACCCGGGCGAACGGGACGTTCACGGTCAAGGTTCCCGCCGGCCCTTCGCGGACGGTTACGGTCGCCTACCGCGCGTTCTCCGCCAACGCGGCGTATGCGGCGCAGGCGAGGGTCAAAGAGAGCGTCGCGGCCGGCGTCAGACTGAGCATCGCGCCTGTGCAGGTCAGCGCAGCAGGCGAAATCGTGTTGACCGGCCAAGTGTTCGGGCCAGTGCCAGCGCAGGGTGCGCTGGTGGAGTTGCTGGTCCACTACAAAGGCCGCTGGGTCCCGATCCCTGCTTCACATACAGAAGGAGCGACCAGGAGAACGGATGCGTCGGGGCACTTCGTGGTCGCCTACAAGTTCCAGGGCGCGACGGGCCGCTTCCCGTTTCGCGCCGTGGTGCCCGGTGGCCAGGCCGGGCTGCCTTACACCCGCGGGTACAGCGACACCGTCGATGTCAGGGCAACCTAGCGCCAGTACCCCCCGCTTCCGCCAGCGCCCCCGGATGTGGGTGCGCTGGCGGAGGCCCGTCTTGCTCGTGGTCGCCGTGGCGCTCTGCGCCGCGGCGACCACACCCGCGTGCGCAACAGAGGTTATGGTCACCGCGCAGGCGCGCGCTGACCAGGGCGCGTTCCTGTCCTACGCTCCCCCGCCGGCCGCGCGGGCCGGCTTGTGCCTCGTCGATACCGGTGTTGATTTGAACCCCGACACCGAAGGTGTCGTTGTTGATCGTCTAGCGGTCGAAGGCGCGAGCATCAGTGACGCGTCGCCGAGCAGCCACGGGACGGTGATGGCGATGCTTGCCGGGGCGCCGTTGAATGGGTGGGGTATGCTCGGCACGGCGCCGGGCGCGATCCAGATCGTCTCAGTTGGCATTCTTTCACCGGGGCAGAGCACGTTCCCGCTTGGCAGCTACGCCGCCGGGATAACCACTTGTCTGCAAGCGCAAGCCCGCTATGACATCAGGGTCATCAATCTCTCACTCGGCACCAGCCAGGTCCCCTCAGGCCAGGAATACCAGTCGCTTGGGAACGCGATCGAACGCGCTAGCGACTACGGCGTCGCGGTTATCGCGGCCGCAGGCAACGATGATGGTGGCCCGGTCGGCTACCCTGCCGCCTACCCCGGCGTGCTCTCCGTCGCCGCCAGCGACACCCAAACCGGCCAGTTCTGCTCGTTCTCAAACCACGGCCCCGGCCTGCGGCTCACCGCGCCCGGCTGTGACCTCGACGCCGCGGACCCGAACTCCGGTGCGGCGGACTACAACTACTGGCAGGGCACCAGCGAGGCATCTGCGATCGCCGCCGCCGCACTCACAGCGCTCTACGCCTATCAGCCTACCCTCACCCCAACAGCCGGCGAGGAAGCGCTCACCAGCGCCGACGCGGGAGTCCTAGACATCGCCTGTGCATTCCGCGATGCTGGCCTGCAGCAACTCGTCAGCGAAGGCGAAGCCAACGAGCCCCAAACCCCATCGCTGCCCGCCCCAGAACCCCTATCCACAACTCCAGCCGCTACGGCAACGCCAGCGCCGGCCGCAAGGGCAGCACAGACCGTGGGGTCTGGAGCGCCCGCCTCGGCGCTGGTGCGAGAATCACAAGCCATGAAGGCCCTGGCACGGTTCCCCCGACCCCGGGTGCGGCTCGCGCGCCGCGCGAGCAAGCTGGCCGTGAATACGACCGGGCGCCCCGTCGAAGCACAAACCGAAATCCAGCTGCTCACCAGCCACGCGCGCCACAAGCACCGCGCGCTGTGGGTGACCTGGGCCGACACGACGAGCCTCACCGCGCCTCCCAGCGGGGATCTGCGGGTGCGCTACGTCGACCCCTACGACGCCCAGCGCGCCGGGCCGTGGCTCACCCTCCCCCTACGCGGAGTACACCCATGAACCCTCGCGGCGCTCCGATAGCGCTCATGGTGCTGGCGGTGGCTTGCCTGTCGACGCCAGCCGCTGCGAGCGCAGCAGGGACCTATGAAGTGAGGACCTGCAACTACAACCGCGAAGCCACCAACAACTCGTGGGTCTGGTCCAGCAGCGACACCTCCCCCCAGGACGACTACACCGAGCACAGCAGCTGCCCCTACCGAGTCGGCGGTGACGGTGGACAGCCAGACCAGGAAAGCGGCCTCGCGACCACCGACACACTGCACCTCTCAAGCGGCGCGCCGCCAGGCAGCAACGCCGGCTGGACATTCACCGCACCCCCCGGCACGACGATCACAGCGATCAGCTACGAAGGCTATCTCGGCCACTACCTAGACGGCAACAACTACTGGTCGTCGGCGCTACGCGCCGACGGCACCATCATCGGCAAGATCTGCCAAGACACGATCCAAAACGGCGAGCGGTGCTACACCGGTGCGCCACCAGGCGAGGGTGGAGAAATACCCACCATCACCGGCCTAAACGCACACACGCTCTCCTTCGGCATCGACTGCCTGGCACCCGAAGGCGAAATATGCGTCACCGGCGCAAGCGAGTACTCGGCGTGGGCCGCACTATACGGAGCCGCGGTGACGATCAGCGAGAGGTTGTCCCGTAGCGCGTAGAAGTTTGTAGTGGCGGTCCCTTCCGCCTCGTCCGCTCGTGTTGGGAGCGTGGCGAGTGCAAACAAGTCCATTGAGACGAGAGGAACCGCCATGAAGACCGTAATGCAGGAGCAGGACAG
>DATHPS010000006.1:0-46182 GCA_035483545.1 Solirubrobacteraceae bacterium
GCCGAAGGTAGGCACTCCAGCGACTCGGTGTCGCCGGCCAGCGCCACGACGCCCGCGTCCATCAAGAGCTCGGCGGCCTGCAGATTGATCCCCGCGTCCGCGTACAGCGCGAGCCGCTCGCGGTCGGGCCACGCCGAGAGATAGCCCGTGCGGATCAACGCGACATCCCCGGGGCGAATCTCGCTGCCCTGCGCGTCGAGCGTGCGCTCGATCTCCGCCGGACCGATCTCCGTGCTCGCGGGCAGCGCCTCGACGCCGAGCGCTCCCGCGACGTCCAGCAACACCCCGCGCGTGAAGATCGGCGGGATCGCCGCCGCGTCGTGCGTGAGGGGGCCGAAGTCGCCGAGATCGTGCTCCGGGGTGCTCGCGCCGAACCAGTGGTCGTCCGCTCCACAAGTCGCGTGGCAGAGCGCATCGATGTGCGTCCCCGTGTGCGCGCTGCCCGAGAGCAGCTCGCTATGGATGCCGAAGTTCACGGTGTTCACGCCCAGCCAGTCCCAGTCCTTCTGCACACGCACTCCCCGCGGCGTGCGATAGGTGAGAACCTGGAAGGGCGCGTGTCCGTCCCACTGAGGCATGCTCGGCCAGCGACCGCAGTCGAGGTCGTAGACGCGGCCGCCCCGGATCAGCTGCGCGGCGCGGACGACGCTGTCCGCGCCGAGCCCGTCGAGCGGGGTCGTGGCCGGCGAGCCACCCGGGCCATCGGGGCTCGCCTGCGGCGAAGCTGAACTGCTCATCGGACCTCCTTGGGTTGGATGCTCATACCGAACTCAGACCCCGCCGCTCCCAAGCGCCAGCGGCGCGACCTCGTCGAGCGCCGCCAGGAAGCGATCGACCTGCGCGTCGCTGCTCGCGGTGCAGACGCTGAAGCGCCCGTCGGGCGCGATCAACACGCCGCGCTCCAGCAGGCCCCGATAGATGTCTACGCGCGGCTCCCGCGCCAGCGCCAGCGCGACGCGCGCCGAGGCCGGGCGCTCGCGCGCGTTGTGCAAGCGGCCGATTCCCCCGTAGTTGGTCGCCGTGAGCGGCAGGTCGCGATCGCGACCGATCTCGCGCGCGCCCTCCGCCAGCCGCCGCCCCAGCGTGTTCATTCGCTCGATCGCCGGCTCGTCGAGCGCCGCGAGCACCGGCAGGCCGGCCGCCATCGCCACCGGGTGGCCATTGAAGGTCCCCGCGTGGCGGACCCGCGCGCTGCCCGCGCGGCGCGGATCGAAGACCGCCATCACGTCCGCTCGTCCGCCGACCGCTCCGATCGGGAAGCCGCCGCCGAGCGCCTTGCCCAGGCAAATCAGATCGCCCCGCAGCGCGTGGTGCTCGACGCCGGCCCCGCGGTAGCCGGTGCGCCAGCTGGCGATCTCGTCGAGGATCAGCAGCACCTCGTGCTCGGCGCACCAGCGCGCGAGCCCCAGCAGGAACCGCGGCTCACCCGGGATCGCGCCGGCCGAGTTGAGGAACACCTCGATCAGCACCGCAGCCAGCTCCCCGGCGCGCGGTTCAAGCACGGCAAGCGCCGCCTCGAGGTCGTTGTAGGGGAACACCGCCACGCCACCGAGCGCCCCCGGCGCCATCCCCCGCGTCTCCGCGAGCGCCTCCCCGGGGACGCTCCCGAACCGCGTCACGCCGACGTCGACGAGATCGTGACTGCCGTGGTAGCCGCCCTCGGCCTTCGCGATGTGCGGACGACCCGTGAACGCGCGCGCGGCACGCACCGCCTGCAACGTCGCCTCCGAGCCCGAATTCGTGAAGCGCACCAGCTCTACTCCCGTGAAGCGCTCGCACAGTCGCTCGCCGAGCTCCACCTCGGTGGGAACGGGAATTCCGAACGGTCCCCCGCGCTCGATCGCCGCCACGATCGCGTCGGTCACCGCCGGGTGGCGGTGACCGACCGCGGAGGCCGAGTAGTTCAGCAGGAAGTCGTCGACCTCGACGCCATCGGTGAGGACGATCCGTGCGCCGCGCCCGCGCTCGGCGTAGACGGGGAACGGTGACACGTGGGTCTGCGTGCGCGTGTTGCCCCCGGGCAGCGAGTCAGTTGCCCGCTCGTAGGTCGCTCGCGCCCGCGGCCAGCGCTGCGCGTAGCGCTCGCCGAGCGTCTCCGTGCCGGCGTCCTCGCTTGCGCTCACACCGGTGTCGCGCTTTCCCGATGCGGCCCGGCCAGTCCCCGCTTCACCCGCGGGCGAACCCAGACCAGGAACCACGCCAGCCCGACGGCGATCATCGCCAACGTCGTCAGCCCGATGTTGTGGTTGATGTCGGGGAGCGTCAGCGTGCCGACCAAGAAGATCTGCCAGATCAACGACGCGCACGCCACCGGCTTGCCCCAGCGCCCCAGCGAGAAGTTGCCGAACTGTTGCGGCAGCGTGCCGCGGCGCGCCTTGACGAGGTAGACCGCCGCGACGAGCGCGTACACGAGGTTGAAGCCGACGGATGCAGTTCCGAGGATGTATTCGAGTACTTTTTCAGAGATCAGCGCGGGGATCGCGAACATCGCGATCCCAAAGACCGCGGTGCCGATCAGCGCCGTGTACGGGGTCTTGAAGCGGACGTGCACTTTGCCGAAGAAGGTGCCGAAGGGCGCCATATTGTCGCGTCCGAGACTGAACAGCAGCCGCGCCGCACCGGCCTGGATCAGCAGCACGACCGAGACGAACGAGATCAGGAAGAGGATGTCCACGAGCTCCCGCATCGTCGATCCCCACTGGTACTGGATGATCGACAGCACCGGGTGCGCTTCGCCGAGGGTCGTGGAGATGTTGGGGCTCGCGTAGGAGAAGCCGACCAGCAGGATCAGGCCGGTGACCGCCACAGCCATCACCGACGCCAAGATCGTGCGCCCCGCCACCGTCGTCGCGTTGCGCGTCTCCTCGGCCAAGTCGGCGGGCAGCTCCCAGCCGGCGAATGTGTACGCGCCGAGCAGGAACGCCAGGATGAAAGCTCCGAAGTAGGCGCCGTGTGCGCCGGGCTGCTGGTGAAACAAGAAGGAGGCGGGGTGCGGGTGCACGACGATCGCGTACACGAACAGCACGATCGCGACGCCGACTCCGCCGACGATCTCGGTGACCACCGCGATGTTGTTGAAGGTCGTCGCGATGCGGATGCCCGCGATGTTGATCAACATCACGATCAGCGTCAGCGCGGCCGCGCCAAGGATCGTCGCGTTGCGTGTCGTTTCGATCCCGAACTCCGAGAGGAAGTAAGGGGTCACACCGTACGCCGTGCCCGCGGCGCCCACGCCAAAGCCGATCAGCCCGCAGACCGCGACGAACCAGCCGAAGTTTGGATTCGTCAGACGGCTCGCCCATTGGTAGGCATAGCCCGCCAGGGGGATGCGCCCCGCGAGATCGGCGAAGATCGAGGCGATCAGCATGCAGCCAAACGCGGAGAGTACCCATGTCCACAGACCACCCGTTCCCGCCTGTGTCAGCACGAATGGGAGGGTGAGGAGCACGCCGGTCGTGATCGACACCCCCGAGAACGAAGCCGCGAACGAGGAGAACCAGCCCATCTCCCGGTCGAGCTGCTGCTCGTACCCGAAGTGCTCGAGGATCTCGCCCTGCTGCTCGTCCGACGTGTATCTCGCCGGCGTCGCGCCGATCCGTCCCTCCAGTCCCTGTGTGCTCATCTTCCCCTCCTGTTTGCCCTATGTTCCGCTCACCAGGGACGACCGTCCCGGCAGCAGCTCCCCCGCCTCGGCGAAGCTGCGCGCCTCGCCGAAGGCGATCCACTCGGCGGCGAGGCGCCCCACGATCGGCGAGACCTGGATCCCATACCCGCCAACGCCGCAGGCCGCGATTACGCTCGCATTCTCCGGACACGGTCCCACCTGCGGCCTGCCGTCGGGGCTAACCGGGTAGAGCCCAGCCCAGCCCCTGCCGATCCGCGCGCCCGCCAGCGAGGGCAGGCGGTGGGGGAGCAGCTCCGCGAGCTCCTCCACATACGACTGCTCCACGCCCTCGAACCAGGCGTGCGGGTCGACCACCGGCTGCACCGCCTCCTCGCTGTGCAGGCCGCCGAGGAACATGTCGAAGGTCTCGTGACGGAAATAAAGTCCCGCGCGTCCTTCCGCGGGCGAGTAGTCCATCACCTCCGGCATCATGTAGTCGAGCGTGCGCGGCAGATGGATGCTCACCGCCTCGTGGCGCTGGGGCAGGATCGGCGTGCTCGTGCCCAGCTGCGCGCCGACCTCCTGCGCCCACGCCCCGGCGGCGTTCACCACGAGCTCGCACGTGAGCTCGCCGGCTGCCGTCCGCAACCGGTGACCCCCGTCGGCCAGCGCCTCTGCGCCCTCGCACCGCGCGTGGGTGAGGACGCGCGCACCCCCCGCCTGCGCCAGCTCCGCCAGCAGCGCGCAGTAGAGGTGACCGTCCACGAAGCCATCGCTGGGGCCGTAGAGGGCGGCGCTGACGTCGTCGCAGCGCACATCCGGGAACCGTCCGGCGATCTCCTGTGGGCCGAGGACCACCGCATCGTCGATCCCCAGCTCGCGCTGCACCGCGACGCTGCGCTCGAAGCGCCGCGCATCCTCCGCGGTGTGGCCAATGCGCAGGTAGCCGTTGCGCGTAAAGCGCAGTCCGTGGTCGCGCTCGAGCTCGAGGAACGCGCGCTTGCTGGGCACGCGCAACGCGATGTCGAAAGGGTCCACGTACTGCGTCTCGACCACGCCCACCGAGCGGCTCGAGGAGCCGCCCGCGACGTGCGTCGAGTCGATCACCACGACGTCGGATACCCCCAGCCTCGTCAGCTGCAGCGCCGTGCTCAGGCCGACCGCGCCGGCCCCGATCACGACCACCGAGGCGCGTGTGCTTACCACTTCGCCTGCGCCCTCGCTCGTAATGCCGGCAGGCGCCATCGGGAATGCGCACCGTGGCCGCTGGTGCGCCCACTCTCGGCCCGTCTACCCATAGCGCGGCCACTCATCGCGCGTCTGCTCACTGAGGGTTCAGCTGCCGACGAACGTCCGGCTCTGCTCGCGCATGTACCGCTGCAGGTAGTAGATCCCACCTGCCCCGACTCCCGTAGATCCGGAACCCTCCCAACCACCAAAAGGCTGTATACCAGGCCACGCCCCCGTCGTGGCGCCCGCCTCCCGGTTGACGTACACAACCCCCGCGGCGATCTCATTCACGAAGCGCTCGATCTCCGCCGGCTCACTCGCGTAGAGGCCCGCCGTGAGCCCGAAGGCGAGGCCGTTGGCGAGCGCCAGCGCGTCTGTGAGCGACTCCACCGATTGCACCGCTACGAACGGCGTGAACAGCTCCTCGCGCAGCACGCACGCGCGCTCTGGCGCGCGGACGCCTGACCCGCCCGCCGCACCCCCGCCGGAGCGGGCGTCGCGGGTGCCCGGCGCTCGCGCGCCGGCTGGGACCACGGCGAGCGCCGGCTCGACGTAGTTGCCGTGGCCGAGCTCGCCCGCGGCGAGGCTGCGCCCGCCGCACACCCGCCAGCCCGCCTCACGGCACTCGCTCACCGCCTCCAGCATGCGCTCGACCGACGCCTGCGAGATCACCGGGCCGACCCGCGTCGCCGGATCCAACGGGCTGGCCACCCGCACCTCGCGGCGGCATTCCTCCAGCCGCGTCACGAGCTCGTCGTGCGCCTCGCGCGCGACAAACACCCGCGAGCACCCCGAGCAGCGCTGGCCGCTGAAGCCGAACGCCGAGCGCGCGATGCCCAGCGCGGCCTTCCCCAAGTCCGCGCTCGCGGTCACGATCGCGGGGTTCTTGCCCCCCATCTCACAGATCGCCGGGCGCGGGCGATCGAGCGTAAAGCCGCGAAAGATCTTCATCCCCGTGGCGTAGGAACCCGTGAACGTGAGCCCCCCGAGCCCCCGGTTGCCGTATAGCCGCTCACCCAGGCGCTCCTCGGGGATCGTCAGCAGATGCAGCGCGCCCGCCGGAACGCCCGCCTGGCGAAACAGATCGAACACCGCGAGGCCGCTCAAATAGCCATGCGGGGAGGGCTTGGCGACGACCGTGTTGCCCGCGATCAAAGCGGCCGCGATCGGCCCCAGCAGCAGCGCCATCGGGAAATTGAAGGGCCCAATCACCGCCCACACGCCGTAGGGCCGCAGCACGCTGTAGGCGCGCTCGCTGCCGCCGTGCTCCCCGAGCTCCGTCGCGAACCCCGCATTGGCGACCATCTGATCGCAGTAGTAGTCGACCAACACCGCGCACTCGTCGACCTCGCCCAGCGCCTCCAGCAGCGGCTTGCCGACCTCGTGCGCGAGGATCGCCGCGAGCTCATAGCGGCGCTCGGCGACGAGCTTCGCGACGCCGCGCACGATCTCGACCCGTGCCCGCCAGTCCAGCGCGGACCACTCGCCGAAGCAGTCCCGCGCAGCGGCGACCGCGCGCTCGAAGTCCTCGATCGACGCCGTCGCAAAGCGTCCGATCGACACCCGGCTGTCGTGCGGCGAATACTCCTCCTCCCACCCGTCCCCACGCAGCGCCGTGCCGTTGACGTAGAACGGGTGCTGCTCCCCAAGCCCGCTCCCCACACGCGCGACGGCCTCGCTGAACGCGCTCGCCTGACTCTCGCTGGATGTGAAGGTCTCGTAGGTGACCCGCGGTGCGCTCATCGCCATCGACCTCGCGTCGTGTGTCTGTGTGTCCTGCCCGTCGTGTCCTGTCGGTTCTCTGGTGCAGGTTGTCGTGCTGTGCTCTGTAACGCGCCCTGGGCGTGCCGTGCCAGTTTGCCCAAGCTCTAAGCTAGCGCCTCACGCAGATGCGGGGGGACGCATCCACAGCACGCGCAAGCCATGGACCAACCCGTGATCATCACAGCCGCCGTCACGGGCAGCGTGACGTCCGCGCGACAGACCCCGCACGTCCCGCTCACCGTCGAGCAGATCGTCGAGGCCGCCGTCGAGAGCTGGCGCGCCGGCGCCGCGATCATTCACCTCCACGCCCGCGACGAGACCGGCACGCCCACCCAGGACGGCGCGATCTACCGCCGACTCGTCGAAGGCATCCGCGAACGCGACTGCGAGGCGATCCTGAACCTGAGCACCGGCAGCGCCGGCGGACGCGCGGAGCTCGACGAGCGGCTCGCGTGCCTCGAGCTGGAACCCGAGCTCGCCACTCTCGATTGCGGCTCGATCAACTTCGGCGACGAGCGCGTCTTCAGCAACCCCTTCTCGTTTCTGCGCCGCGCCGCCGAGCGCATGCACGCGCTCGACATCGCGGTCGAGATCGAGACGTTCGACACCGGCATGATCCAGAACGGCCTGCGGTTGATCGGAGAAGGGCTGATCAAGGGGCCCGGCATCTGGCAGTTCTGCCTCGGGGTTCCCGGGGGCGCCCCCGCCGATCTACAGACGATCGCCCACCTCCTCAGTCGCCTCCCCAGCGGCGCGATCTGGAGCATGCTCGGAATCGGACGCCATCAGCTTGAGGTCAATGTCCTGAGCCTCCTCTATGGCGGCCACGTGCGGACTGGCCTGGAGGACAACGTCTATTACCGCCGCGGCGAGCTCGCGCGCAGCAACGTCCAACTCGTCGAGCGCATCGTCCGCCTCGCCGACGAATTCGATCGCCCGATCGCCTCACCCGCGGACGCCAGGCGTCTGATCGGTGTGCGCGACCAGTCGCAGCTTGGATGATGCCACGATCATGGACACCACGAACCCGGCGCACAGCCGCAAACCACGACAGCGAGGAAGCATGACATCCACATCCGATCCGGTCATCCTCGCCGCCGTCCGCACCCCCGTCGGGCGCTACGGCGGCGCACTCGCGCACATCCGCCCCGACGACCTCGCCGCGCTCGCGTTGCGGGGCGCAGTCGCTCGCCTGCCATCCCTCGACCCCAGCACGATCGAGGAGGTCTACCTCGGTTGCGCCAACCAGGCCGGCGAGGACAACCGCAACGTCGCCCGCATGGCGCTGCTGCTCGCCGGGCTGCCGCAGGAGATTCCCGGCGTCACAGTCAATCGGCTCTGCGCATCCGGACTCTCCGCGGTCGTCTGCGCCTGTCAGGCGATCCGCTCCGGCGAGATCGAGGTCGCGCTCGCCGGCGGCGTCGAATCGATGAGCCGCGCGCCGCTCGTGCTCGGCAAGGACGAGAAAGCCTTCGCGCGCGGCGATCGCACGATCTATGACACCACGATCGGCTGGCGCTTTCCCAACCCCCGCATGGCCGAGCTGTTTCCGCTGGAGAGCATGGGGGAGACCGGCGAGAACGTCGCCGAGCGCTGGGGTATTAGCCGCGCCGACCAGGACGCCTTCGCGTTGGAGAGCCAGCGCCGCTGGGCCGCCGCCGATGCCGCCGGGCGCTTCGCCGAGGAGCTCCTGCCCGTCGGCGAGGTCCAGCGCGACGAGCATCCCCGGCCCCAGAGCACGCCCGCGGCGCTCGCCAAGCTGCGCACCGTCTTCCGCGACGGCGGCACCGTCACCGCCGGCAACTCCAGCGGCGTCAACGACGGCGCCGCCGCGCTCGTGATCGCCTCCGCCGCGGCCGCCGCGCGCCTCGGCTTGGAGCCACTCGCGCGCTTCGTCGGCTCCGCCGCCGCCGGCGTCGATCCCCGCGTGATGGGCGTCGGGCCGATCCCCGCCGTACGCAAGCTGCTCGCACGCGCCGGCACCACTGTCGCCGACCTCGACCTCATCGAGCTCAACGAGGCATTCGCATCCCAGAGCCTCGCCGTGATCCGCGAGCTCGGCCTCGACCCCGCGCGCGTCAACGTCAACGGCGGCGCGATCGCGATCGGGCACCCGCTCGGAATGAGCGGCGCGCGGTTGGTCGTCTCGCTCACGCACGAGCTCCGCCGCCGCGATGCGCGCCTCGGCCTCGCCACGCTCTGCGTCGGCGTCGGGCAGGGCCAGGCCGCGCTGTTCGCCCGCGGAGGCTGAGCCGGAGCTCGCTCCGCGTTCAGAGAGCATTCAAATTTGGGAGAACTTTACCGTAGCGAATAGTTCATTGGCGAAAGGAACTGCTTAAATTGACACCCAAGCTTGCGGCTCGCTGAAGCTCGAACGCGCAGCGCGTCCAGCGCCGCTAAAGGAAAGCGGTGCCCGCTGCCGATGAGGGAGCCGTGAGGCTCATTTCGCGAATGCTCGCCGCTCGTGCCCGGACACTCCCGCGTCCCCGCCTGACGTCTCCCGCAACGCATCCCGCGGCATCCCCGCGACAGCGTGCGGCGCACACCGCCAAGCAGCTCGCGACCCATCCCGCCACGCTGCCCGCGGCGTTGATCGCCCTGTGCCTCTCGCTCGCCGTCCTCGCCACGCCCGCCGCCGCATTCGTCGAGAAAGTCGGGATCACCAAGGTCGGCCTGCAGCCGCGCGAAGTGTCCCGCTACTGGGAAGGCGACCTGAAGCGCAACGGCCTCGGCAAACTCGAAGCCGAAGCGAACCTGCCCGCCACGAAATTTGCAAACAACGAAGGCGCTCCCGTGATGCACAACGTCGACACCTACGCGATCTTCTGGGACCCGCAGGACTTCTACCACGGCGACTGGCAGGGCCTGATCGAAGGATTCCTCGCCAACCTCGGTCACGCCGGGACCCAGCTCGCCAGCGTCTTCGCGGTCGACGCGCAGTACACCGACGCGACCAATTTGCCGGCCGCGAGCCATTCCGCGTTCCTCGGCGGCTACACCGACACGACTCCCTATCCCGGCCCCGAAGCCGGCTGCGTGAACCCCAACCGCTTTGAATTCGGCGCCCCGCTTTTCGAAGAAACCACGCCGGTCTGCCTCACCGACGCGGAGGTTCAGCGGGAGCTCACGAACTTCGTCGCGCAGCACAACCTGCACAAGGGCATGGAAACGATCTTCTATGTACTGACGCCCCCCGGCGTGTCGGTCTGCGTTAGCGAAGGCCACTGCTCGGAATTCAAAGGCACGATCGCCGTGATCGAAAAAGACGAACAGGAAAAAGCGACCGCCGAAAGCAAACACGAAACCTACATCGAACCGCCGGAATACAAGAGCTACAAGAACAGCTTCTGCAGTTACCACAGCGCGATCGGCGACGGCGACGCCAACACGATCATCTACGCGGCGATTCCCTGGACCGCAGGCGGCGAGGGCGACAACCACCTGTCCGCGGCGGACAACGCTCCCGGCTATGACTGTCAGGACGGCGGCTTCGGGCCCGGCACGCTGCCCAACGGCGAATTGCAGGAAAAAGAGAAAGAAAAGACGGCAACCCCCAAGGAAGAAGAAGAATTCTACGCGAAAACAAAGGAAGAACAGCGCAAGCAGCGCGAAGCCGAAGCGATGGGCCTCGAGAACCAGCACGATCAGGAGCCCAACCAGCTCGCCGGCAAGCGCAGTATCGATGGCTCGTTCGACACCGGACTGGCCGATCTGATCGTCAACCAGATCGCCGTCGAGCAGCAGAACACGGTCACCGATCCGCTGCTCAACGCGTGGCAGGACCCCGCGGGCAACGAGGTGACCGACGAGTGCCGCAACTTCTTCGCCCCCACCACCGGAGGCAGCCTCGCGGCGGAGCCGGAAACGCGTGCCGGCACGCTCTACAACCAGTCGCTGAGCGGCAAGAACTACTACCTCAACAGTGCCTTCGATCTCGCCGCGCTGGAGCTTCCCTACCCGGGCGTCCAGTGCCGCACCGGCATCGAACTCGAACCGCAGTTCAGCGACCCCAACCCCGTCAACGCGGGCGAAATCGTCGGCTTCAACGGGATGCAGTCCGACGTCACACTGAATGCCGGCACCGCGTACTCGGCCAGCGGGGAAGCCAAACCCACCTACGCGACCTACAAATGGAATTTCGGTGACGGCTCGCCCGAAGTCACCGGTTACGCGCCCGGCGCGCCCGCCGAAAACCCGCCCGCGACGCTCTGCGCAGAGCCCTGGCTCTCACCGTGCGCCGCCAGCACGTTCCACTCCTACCAGTACGGTGGCATCTACACGGTGACGCTCACGATCACCGACGTCGGTGGCAACACCGCGACCACCTCGAAGGTGATCACAGTAGCCGGACCCCCGCCACCCGCGCCGACGCCCACCCCGACTCCGACGCCCAGCCCCAGCGGCGGCGCAAGCCCCGCGGCCACGCCGGCTGCGAGCTCGCCCGCCCCGAGTCCAGGCTCCGGCTCCGGATCGACGCCCCCCGTGCTGCCCGGCCCCATCGCCACCGCGGCGGCCGTCTCCAGCTCGCTCAAGCAGGTCTCGCGCAAGGGGCTCGTCGTGCACTACAACGTCAACGAGCAGGTCGCCGGCCGCTTCGAAGTACTGCTCGCGGCCTCCACCGCGCACAGTCTCGGCATTGGCGGTCGTGCCGCGAGCGAACTCCCGGCCGGCACGCCGCAGTCGCTGGTGATCGGCCAGGCGCTGCTCGTCACCACGAAGGGCGGCCACAGCTCCGTACGCATCAAGTTCTCCAAGCGCACCGCCAAACACCTGCGCCGCGCCAAGACCGTCACGCTGATGCTGCGCCTGAAAGTGCGCAACGCCGCCAAGAGCCCGATCTTCACGACGGTCTTCAGTACCGTCTCGCTGCACCGCTGAGCGCTACAACCCCGGCCAGTGCCGCGCGACGAAGCCCGCGTTGGAGCGGATGTCGGGCTGCCAGCGCGACGCGTAGGTGCCGCTGCGCCCGACCGTGTCGTAGCGCATCCAGCGCCCGCCGATGTTCACATACATGTAGACGTGACCCGCGTTCGCATAGATCGTGATCCACTTGCCCGGCCCCGGTTCGCCCCAGCTCTCCAGTGCCCCCGACGTCTCGGGTGCACTCAGCAGGCCGCCCGCCGCCAACGCGTAGCTGACCGATCCCGAGCAGTCGTAGGAGTTGGACACGAACGATGCGTGGCCGCCCCCGTATACGTAGGGAAAGTCCGCGATCGCGTTCGCGCCGGCGATCACGCGCTGCACGACTTCCGGGATGCCCTGCGGGATCGCCAGCTGGCCATCCCCCCCGATCGAGTCGCCGCCGGGGACGATCGAGGTCGTCGCCGCTTCCTGCTTCTGCGCGGCACGTTCGACGGCATGCATCTGCTTGAGCTCCGCACGCACTTCCGCGTTCGACTGCGCCCCCGGCGCGAGCACTTCTTCGGCCGCCGCCGCGGGCTTGGTCGCGAGCGCGTGGTGCACCGCGGCCGGGGCCACCGGGAAGCTCTTGGCTTCTTCGGGGTCGCGCGTCTCCGCGACCGCGCGCCGCGCGGAGGCGCCGCGTGACGCGGCGGTCGAACCCGCTGCCGCTGAGCCCTCGGCGCGGGCGCCCGCGGCTGTCGAGGAGCCCGTCGCTGTCGAGCCCGCTCCTGTCGAGCCCGCTCCTGCCGAACCCGCTGCCGCGTTCGCCGTTGCCGCGTCGACACGCGGCCTGGCGCCGGCGCGCTGCGAGCCGCCGACCGCGAGCACTAGCACGAGCACGACGCCCACGACGACCAGCGCGGCGCCCAGCAGAGCGCCCGCCAGCGAGTACCGCGACAATCCTGGGCGCGGCGCGCCCGTGCCGGCTGTCTGCTGCGAAGCCACTCCCGCACAGGCTAGCGGGCGCTCGGACTCGTGTCTCGGCTACCCTGAGCGGATGCAAGACGAGGCGACCGCTGGCCCGATCCACCGCTCGGGCGCTCCGCTGAGCTCGCAGGCGCTGAACGCGCAGGCGCGCCCGCACGTGCGCATCCTGCACGGGTTGCGCAAGCCCGCCAACTGGTTACAGCTGGTGCGCTTCGGCATCGTCGGCGGCAGCGGGTTCGTGGTGAACCTCGCGGTGTACGCGCTGTGCGCACAGGCGATCGCGATCGACTACCGCGTATCGAGCGTGCTCGCGTGGCTGGTCGCGGTGCTGAACAACTTCCTGCTCAACCGCCACTGGACCTTCGACGCCGCCGCGGGCAACGCGCGCTTCCAAGCGCCGCGCTTCTTCGTCGTGAGCCTCGTGGCGGAGGTGTTCAGCCTGCTGCTGTTGACCGTTCTGGTGGAGAGCGCGGGGATGGGCAAGGTCCCGGCGCAGGCGCTGGCGGTAGCGGTCTCGATGCCGCTGAACTTCCTCGGCAACAAGCTCTGGAGCTTCCGGGCGACCTGAGGCGAGGTCCGTCGTGCGCGGCGCGCGGTGAATGCGCCGCTACCGGGTACCTATACTCTGGATTCCCCACAGCGGAGGACTTTCCGTGCAGGAGATGGTCATCTACGGCGTGAGCTTCGACATGGTCGGCAAGCAGCCGATCGTGTTGCTGAAGACGGTCGAGGGCAGCAAGTTCCTGCCAATCTGGATCGGGCATCCCGAGGCTGCCTCGATCCTGATGAAGTTGCAAGGCGCGAGCACCCCGCGGCCGATGACCCACGACCTGCTCTGCGACGTGCTCGGCGAACTGGAGGTCCGCTGCACCCAGGTCGCCGTCACCGAGCTGCGCGAGAACACGTTCTTCGCCTCGATCACCCTCAGCGTCAATGGCCGTGAGCTCGAGATCGACTCGCGCCCGAGCGACGCGATCGCGCTCGCCGTGCGCTCCGGCGCGCCGATCTTCGCCGCCGAGGAGGTCATCGCCGAGTCCGCGATCGAATTCGAGCAGAACGAGGAGGAGTCCGAGGACGTCGTCGAGCAGTTCAAGGAGTTCCTCGATCAGGTCTCCCCGGAGGACTTCGCGGCCGGCGACTCCTAACGCGTGAACGCGCTCTGCAGAATCCGCGCGACGAGCGCCTCGAGGTCGAGCCCCGCGACCTCCGCCGCCATCGGGAGCAGGCTCGTTTCGGTGAGGCCCGGCACCACGTTGGTCTCCAGCACGCTCAGCTCGCCGCTGTCGTTGTCCAGCATCATGTCGATACGCGCCACGCCGTGGCAGCCGAGCAGCTTGAACGTCGCGAGCGCCAGCTCCTGCGCGCGTGCGGTGGTCTCGGCGGGCAACTCCGCCGGGCACACGAACGTGGTCATCCCGATCTCATACCGCGACTCGTACGCGTAGAAGTCCTGCTCGCGCGGGATCGCCTCGATCACCGGCATCGCCACCGGCTCGGGAGTGCAACCCGTAGCGCGACCCGTACGCGTAGACCGCCCCTCCTCGGAGTCCAGCACCGAGACCGCGAGGTCGCGGCCTTTGACGTAGCGCTCCAGCACGACCTTGCGATCATAGGAGAGCGCTCCCACGATCGCGCTCGGCAGCTCGTCGCTGGAATGCGCGAACTTCACGCCGAGCGCGGAGCCCTGGCTGGCCGGCTTGACCACCATCGGAAACCCCAGCTCGCGCGCGATGACAGGCAGCGCCGCCGCCACCCCGAGCTCCCTGACCGCGCTCTCCTTGAAGGCGCGGAAATCCGGCGTCGGAATGCCGGCCTCACGCATCAGATACTTAGCGAGCGCCTTGTCCGTGCAGCGCATGCACGCGGCAGGCCCCGAGCCCGTGTAAGGGATGCCGATCGCCTCCAGCAATCCCTGCACGGTGCCGTCCTCGCCGTCGCGGCCGTGCAACGTCACGAACGCCGCGCGCGGTCGATGCTCCAGCAGTTCGCCGAGCAGTTCCGGTCCGGCGTCGATCGCGACCACCTCGTGCCCCAGGGTTTTCAAAGCGTGTTGCGCACGCTCGCCGGAACGCAGCGACACCGTGCGCTCCAGTGACGCCCCGCCCTTGAGCACCACCACCGGCCTGCGCCCCTCCGCGTCCGCGTCGCCGGCGAGCCGCAGGTGCGCGCGCCTGCTGGGTGCCTGTTCTGCGCCCGCCCCGCCGCGAGCTGCCCCGCCCGTGCTCATTGCCTCCGTCGCTGCCGACCGTCCGGGCGCAGCGCGTCGGCGAGCGCTGCCGCGGTTGAATCCCCCGCTTCTCCGTCGCCGGCACCCGCAGGAGCCGGCGACGCCGCCCGTGGGGTGCGAGCGAGCGAGGCGGGGGCGGGCGGGGACCCCATCAATGCACCGAACAGACCGGTGTCGCCACCCATGAGCTCGCCGATGCGCCGAATGCCCTCGCGGATCGCCTCGTCCGGGAGCCCCGCGAAGTTCAGGCGCATCGAGGAGCTGCCGCGGCGTCCATCCATGTACGCGGCGCGCCCCGGCACGAACGCGACATCCTCCGCGCGTGCCAGCAGGTTGGTGGTGTCGACGCCGCCGCGAAGCGTCGCCCAGATGAACAGACCGCCCTGCGGCGTCGTCCACTGCGCGCGGTCGCCGAAATGCTCCTCCAGCGCCGCGAGCATCGTGTCGCGCCGGCGCCCGTAGAGGGTCCTCAGCTCGGTCAGGTAGGCGCGCCAGTCGTGCTCGCGGAAGTAGGCCGCCACGAACAGCTGCGTCACGGGCGAGGAGCATAGGTCGGCGCCCTGTTTGCCGAGGTTGAGCTTCTCGAGCACCGGCCGCGGCGCCACCGCCCAGCCGAGGCGGATGCCGGGGGAGAGGATCTTCGAGAAGGTGCCGAGATAGATCACGAAGTCGGACTTGCCGTCGCGGTCGGCGTTGGTGGCGTCCAGCGAGTAGAGCGTCGGAAGTGCCTCACCCTCGTAGCGCAAGAGGCCGTAGGGATTGTCCTCCAGTACCAGCAACTCCCGTTCACGCGCGATTTGCACCAGGCGCCGGCGGCGCTCCAGCGACATCGTCACGCCGCCGGGGTTCTGGAAGTTGGGGATCGTGTAGATGAACTTCGGACGGCGATTTTCGCTTTGCAAGCGCTCGAGCACTACCTCCAGCGCATCGATCGGCATCCCGTCCGCGTCCATCTCGATCTGCACCACGTCCGCCTGGTAGGCACCGAACGTCGGCACCGCGCCGGGGTAGGTGGGGGCCTCGGCGACAATCACGTCGCCGGGGTCGATCAGCGCCTTGCAGACCAGGTCGATCACCTGCTGGCCGCCGGTCGTGACGATCATCTCCTCCGTGCTCACCGCGGTTCCCTCCTCGGCCATCACCTGCACGATGCACTCCATCGTGACGCGCATGCCCTCCGTCGGCCCGTACTGCAGTGCCCGCGCCGTCGAGTCGGCGGCTACGTGCGCCATCAGCTCGGCGTAGAGCTCCGGCGGGAACGTGCTCGTGTCCGGCAGGCCGCCCGCGAGCGAGATCACGTCGGGCCGTTCGGTGAGCGCCATCATCTCGCGCATCGCCGAGGAGCGCATCCCGCGGGTGCGCGTCGCGAACAGCCGCTCGTAGCGGTCGAGGTCGTGCGCAGTCGGGCGGGCCCGGCGGGTGGGTGGGCTCTCATCCTCTATCGTCATGGCGCTTCGCACCGTAGCGCACGCGACGCGCGGCGGTGCAAGCGCGCCACCCATGAACGGCCTCGTCTTCTACATCGGTCTCGGGCTCGGGCTCGCGCTCGCCGCGGGCCTGCGTCCGTTCCTGCCGGCGCTGCTCGCGGGCGCGCTCGCCTCCGGCGGCGACCTCGGCGTGAGCTTCGCGCACAGCGGCTACGCGTTCCTGCAAGCCGGGTGGTGGCTGCTCGCGCTGACCGTCGCGTTCGTCGTGGCATGGGGGTTGCAGCTCGGACTCGGGGTCGCGCGCGTCGAGAGCGGGCCGCTCGGCGCCGCCTGGGCCGGGCTTGGGCTGGGGATCGCGGCGGTGCTGTTCGCCGGCACCCTCGGCGAGCACGGCGACGCCAGCTGGCCCGGGCTGGTCGGGGGCGTTGCCGCCGCCGCGCTCGTGCAGGCCGCGACGCGCCCGCTGCTCGCTCGCGTCCGCGCGCGGCTGCCCGACCGCGGCGCGCGGGAAGCCGTCACGCTGTACGTCGACTCGGTCGCGCTCGTGCTCGCCGCGCTGGTCGCGCTGCTGCACCCGCTCGGCTACCTCGCGCTCGCGCCGTTCGCCTGGCTCGCGCTCGCCGCGCGGCGCCGCGCGGGCGAGAAGTACGCCGGGCTGCGCATCCTGGGACGCTGAGCCTTGGGCGCGCCAAAGCTGGTGCTCTGCGTGATCGACGCGATGGCGCCCGCGCAACTCGAGCGCGCGGTCGCAGAGGGCGCGGCGCCGGTGCTCGGCGAGCTGATGCGGCGCGGGCGCTACGTCCCGGACTGCGCCGCCGCGTTTCCCTCCGTGACGCCGGTCTGCGCCGCCGCGATCACCACCGGCGCGGCCCAAGAGCGCCATCACATCCCCGCGATGAACTGGTACCACCGCGCCGAGTCGCGCTACGTCGAGTACGGCTCGAGCTTTCGCGCCTCCCAGCGCGTCGGGATCGCGCGCCAGCTCACCGACACCGTCTACAACATGAACCGCGCGCACCTCGCCGCGCAGCCGCTGACGGTCTTCGAGTCGCTCGACGACGCCGGTGTACGCACCGCCGGGACGACCTACCTGATCTACCGCGGCCGCCACCGCCACGAGCCGCGCCGCGACAGCGCGCTCACGCGGCTGGCCTCGAGCACGCTCGCGCGCCATCCGGTGATGGGTCCGCGCGAGCTCTTCTACGCGGACATCTTCGCGAGTCGCCGCACCGGCTGTCGCTCGACGCTCGGAATGCCGGGCGTGCGCGACCAGCACAGCGGCTGCGTCGGTGCGTACATGGTGCAGCACGACCTCTGCGACTTCATGCTGCTCTCGCTGCCGGACAACGACTGGCACTCCCACAAGCATGGGCCCGAGGGTCAGGTGCAGTCGCTCGCGCTCGCGGATCTGCAGCTCGCACGGGTCGTCGACGCTGCGGGCGGCATCGACGAGTTCCTGGCCGAGTACGCCGTGATCGCGATGGCCGACCACTCGCAGGCGCTGGTGGAGCGCACGCTCGACCTGCAAGCCGCGCTCGCGGAGCTCGCGGTCCTCGGGCCGAGCGCGAGGGCCGGTGGAAGCGGTCGCCGGGCCGCGGAGGAGAAGGCCCGCATCGCTGTGTGCCCGTCGCAGCGCGCAGCGATGGTCTACGTGCTCGGCGAGAGCCACGCGGAGAAGCTGCGCTCGGACGTCGTGCGTCGTGCGCTCGCGCTCGACGGCGTCGAGCTCGTGATGTGGCTGCAGTGCGACGCGCAGGGCGTCGCGATCGAGGGCGTGATCGCGCGCCCCTCCGTCGGCGAGCTGCGCTTCGCGCCCGGCGGGCCGGTACACGACGCGCGCGGCGGCCAATGGCATCTCGACGGCGAGCTCGCCGTGCTCGCCGCACGCGTGCGCGACGGTCTCCTGGAAGCCCCCCATTATCCCGATGCGCTCGCACGCGTCTGGCCGGCGCTGCTCTGCCCGACCTCCGGCGACGTCCTGCTCTCGGCGGCCCCCGGCTACGAGTTCCTCGATTGGGGCGGCCAGGCGCACGTCGGCGGCGGTAGCCACGGCTCGCTGCGCGCCGAAGACTCGCTCGGCGCGCTCGTCATGTGCGGGCTCGCCGACGAGCGGGCCCCTTCGGCGCACGACGGCGCGCCCACGTCGCGGGCACCCGGTCAAGCGCCGTCGCGTCCGTCCGGCGAAGCGCCGTCGCACGCGTCTGGCGGCGCGCCGCGGCAGTGGTCGATTCGCGATGTCGCGCCGCTGGTCCGCGCGCATTTCGGGCTCGCCGCGGAGTGACCGCGGGCGTCGGGGCGGCTCGTGAGTGGACTTCTATTTTTGGGGCCCCGCACCTCCCAAAATATCCAGATATCTCGATATCTTCAAGGTTGCTACATCGCAAAAAAACAAACACCTCCCCCGCTGCCTGCCCGACCGACCGCGCTGGCGTGTAGCCGCGAGTACCCTCGGGCGATGCGCCGCACGTTCGCCGCGATCGCACTGAGCTGCTGCTGCCTGCTGGCGCTGTCCGCTCCCGCCGTGGGCGCGACGCACCGCGGTGCGAGTACCGCGGCGAGGACCGGCGGTGCGAGCACCGCGGCGAGCACCGCGGCGAGTACCTCCGAAGGGCCGATTCCCGTGGCGCCCTCCTCGATCCCGCCCGTCGGGCGCCGCCTGTCGGCCGATCAGGTGCTCGAAATCGCCAACCGCCTGCCGAAGCTGCGCAGTGTGCGCCACGAATACCGCGGCTCCTACGGCGGCGCGTACCTGAAAGGGCCCGGGCGCTGGCAGGTGAGCTACTTCTCGCGCTCGCAGAAGGAAATCGGGCAGGTCATCATCGCCGAAAACGGTCGCGTGCTCGAACAGTGGACGGGCTTTCAGGTCGCGTGGACGATGGCGCGCGGCTACCCCGGCGCGTTCGGGCGGCACGTCAACGCGCTCTACATCTGGCTGCCCCTGTGCGTGCTGTTCATGGTGCCATTCGTCAATTGGCGCCGCCCGTTCGCGCTGGCCCACCTCGACCTGCTGGTACTGCTCTCGTTCTCGGTCTCGCTCGCGTTCTTCAACCACGGGAACATCTACGCGTCGGTCCCGCTCACCTATCCGCCGCTGCTCTACTTGCTCGCGCGGATGCTCGCACTCGCGCTCTGGGGCAAGGGCGCCGGTCGCCCGCCTCGCTCGTGGATTCCGACACCGTGGCTGGCGGTCGGCGTAGTCTTCCTGCTCGGCTTTCGCATCGCGCTGAACGTCACCGACGCCAACGTGATCGACGTCGGCTACGCGGGAGTGATCGGCGCGCAGCGAATCACGGACGGCAAGCCGCTCTACGGCCACTACCCCGCGGACAACGAACACGGCGACACCTACGGGCCGGTCAACTACGAGCTCTACGTGCCCTTCGAGCAGATCTTCGGCTGGAGCGGAACCTGGGACGACCTCCCCGCGGCGCACGCCACCGCGATCGTCTTCGACCTGCTCGCGGTCGCACTGATCTTCCTGCTCGGCCTGCGCATCCGCGGCCCGGCGCTCGGCGTCGCGCTCGCCTACGCCTGGGTCGCCTATCCGTTTACGCTCTACGCGCTGGAGAGCGACAGCAACGACACGATCGTCGCGGTACTGCTGCTCGCCGTCCTGCTCTGCGCGAGCTCGCCACCCGCGCGGGGAGTCTTCGCGGCGCTCGCCGGCCTCACGAAGCTCGCGCCGCTCGCGCTCGCGCCGCTGCTGGCGACGCACGCTCTGCGCGAGTTGCCCGCCCGCCGCCGGCCGCTCGCGTTCGCGCTGTTCGGAGGCGCCTTCGCGGTGACGGTGCTGCTCGTCTCGATCCCCGCGCTCGCGCACGACTCGCTGCACGAGATCTACGAGCGCACGATCGCCTACCAGGAGAATCGCGGCTCGCCGTTCTCGGTGTGGGGCCTCTACGGCCTGCACGGGCTGCGCAGCGCGGTGCAGGCCATCGCGGTGGCGCTCGCGCTCGCGCTCGCCGTCGTCCCACGCCGGCCCGGTGTCGCCGCTCTCGCGGCCGCGTCAGCGGCGATCCTGATCGCGCTCCAGCTCGGAATCGAACACTGGTTCTACCTCTACATCCCGTGGTTCTTCGGGCTCGTGATGGTCGCGCTGCTCGCGCGCGAGGGAGAGATCAAGCCGCCGCGGGCGGCGTCGGACGCGGCATCAGGATCTGCTCGATCGAGTCCGCTCGCAGTCGCCTAGCGCAGCGGATCACGACCCCGTTCAGCCAGGGGTCCTCCGCGGAGGTCTCGAAGCGAATCGGCATCTGCGTGACGAGCGCCTGCACGGCCTGCTCACGCTTGACGCCGATCACGCCGCCGCGCGGCCCGGTCATGCCGACGTCGGTGATGTACGCGGTGCCTCCCGGCAGTACCCGCGCGTCCGCGGTAGGGATGTGGGTGTGGGTGCCGACGACCGCGCTCACACGCCCGTCCAGGTACCAGCCCAGCGCGACCTTCTCGCTCGTCGCCTCCGCGTGCATGTCCACGAGCACGTGATCGACCTCGCCGAGCTCCTTCAGCGCCGTCTCGATCTCGACGAACGCCGAGCGGCCCGCGCGCAGGTAGAGGCTGCCGCTCAGGTTGATCACCCCGAGGCGCAGACCCTCCGGGGAGCTCACGACGCAGACCCCGCGCCCGGGCTGCCCGCGCAGGTAGTTCGCCGGCCGCACGATCCGCGGCTGACTGTCGAGGTAGGGATAGATCTCACGGCGGTGGTAGGCGTGGTTGCCGAGCGTGATCGCGTCGACACCCGCCGCGAGCAGCTGGTCAGCGGACTTCGGCGTGATCCCGAGGCCGCCCGCGACGTTCTCGCCATTGACGACCACGAACGTCGGCGCGTAGCGCTCGCGCAGAATGGGCAGGCACTCCAGCAGCGTGCGCCGCCCGATGCTCCCCACGAGGTCGCCGACGAACAGGATCGAGGCCGACGCCTCAGCCATACTCTGCCCATGACGGGAGGGACGTGAGCGTCGAGGAGCAGCAGGCGCCCGAGGCGGCGCCGCCGGCCGAGCAGGAGCGCGAGCTCACCGACGAGCCTCGCCGCGACGTGCCGGAGCCCCCGCGTGTGGTCGTGCGGCGCTGGGTCCAGCTCGTACTGCTGCCGCTGATCCTGATCGCGCTGTGGGTGCTCGCGCGCGCGGCGGGCAAAGTGCTCGTGATCTTCGTGGTGGCTGCCATCATCGCGCTGATTCTCAACCCGGCCGTCGCACTCGTGCAGCGCGGACGTCTTCCGCGCGGCCTCGCGGTGCTGGCCGTGTACGTCGCATTCTTCCTCACCCTGGTCGGAGTTGGCTTCCTGCTGGCCAATCCGATCTCCCACCAGGTGCAGTCCTTCACGCACAATCTGCCGGCGCTCGTCAACGAAGCCAACGAATCGCTCGCCAACCTCGAACGCTGGCTGCACCAGCACGGGATCCACGTGCAGTTCATCAAGCAAGGCAAGACCGCGCTGCAGACGATCCAAGACAAAGTCGCCAAAAGTGCCGGCTCGCTCGCGAGCTTCGGCGGCGGCCTGCTCTCCGAAACAGCCAGCGCGATCTTCGACCTCGTGCTGATCTTCGTGCTCTCGGTCTACATGCTCGTCTACGGCGAGCCGATCGGGCGGCTCGTGCGCCGCGCGATGCCCGACGGCGACGGTACCCCCGCCGACGACTACCCGACCCTCGTCCAGCACGCGGTCTCGCGCTACGTCGGCGGCCAGTTGCTGTTCAGCTTCGTGATGGGAGCCTCGGCCGGTCTCGCGCTCTACATCTTCGGGCAGCTCGGGATCTTCCCCGACGGCGCCAAGTACGCGGTCGCGTTCGCGATGTTCTACGGCGTGATGGAGCTGATCCCCTACATCGGCCCGATCCTCGGCGCCGGGCCGCCGGTCGTCGTCGCGCTGCTCACCAACCCGATCAGTGCGGTCTGGGTCGTGCTGCTGTTCGTCGGCATGCAGCAGCTCGAGGGCCACATCGTGGCGCCGCAGATATTCGGCCACACGCTGCGCATCAACCCGCTGCTCGTGATCTTCGCGCTGCTGCTCGGCCTGCAGTTCTACGGCATCGTCGGCGCGCTGATCGCGCTGCCGATCCTCTCGATCCTGCGCGAGACGTTCGTCTATCTCGCGCGCCACCTGACCCTCGAATCCTGGGATCGCCGGGACGGGTTCCTGTGAGTGCGAGCGGCGAGCCGCTGCTCGTGGCGCGCGGGATCGCCAAGCGCTACGGCGAGCGCGAGGCCCTGCGCGGCGTCGACGTCGAGGCCCACGCGGGCGAGCTCGTCGCCGTCATCGGGCCCAACGGCGCCGGCAAGACCACGCTGCTCTCGATCCTCGCCGGTGCGCAGCCCGCGAGCGCCGGGACCGTCGCGCTCGGCGGCACCGCCGCGATCGGCTGGGTGCCGCAGCAGCCCGCGGTCTACTCGCGGCTCAGCGTCGCCGAGAACCTCGAGCTCTTCGCGCGCTTGGAGCGTGTCGCGGACCCGCGCGGCGCGGTCGTCGCGATGCTTGAGCAGACGGGACTGCGCGAGCGCGCGCACGAGCGTGTGCAGCGGCTCTCGGGAGGCAATCGTCAGCGCGTCAACGTCGCCCTCGGCCTGCTCGCCGATCCCGCGGTGCTCGTGCTCGACGAGCCGTCCTCCTCGCTCGATCCGCGCCAGCGCGAGCGGCTGTGGCGTTTCATCCTCGGCCTCTCCGAGCGCGGACGCGGCGTGCTGTTCTCGACCCACAACGTCGCCGAGGCCGAGCGCTACGCGCGCCGCGTGCTCGTGCTCGCCGACGGCGAGCTGCTCTTCAGCGGCACCCCCGCCGCACTCGCGCGCGCCGCCGGAAGTGACGGCGGGCTCGGCTTCGAAGGCGCCTTCGTCGAGTTCCTGCGCGAGCGGGGCCACTAGCGGCGGGCCAAGCGATGAGGTGGATGCTCAAGAAGGACCTCCTGATCCTCGCGCGCTCGCGCCTGCTCGTCGGCGTGCTCATCATCTACCCGATCGCCGTTGCGCTGCTGATCGGCCTCGCGATCTCGCGCGCGCCGTCCAAGCCGAAGGTCGCCGTGCTCAACCTCTCGCCGCCCGGCGCGAGCGTCGAACTGGGCGGCCGCCGCCTGGAAGTCGCTCACTACTACAGCGCGCTCTTGCAGCAGATCCAGGTCGTGCCCGTCTCCACTCGCGCACAAGCCGTCGCGGCGGTCAAGTCCGGGCGCGCGCTCGCCGCGATCGTGATCCCCGCGAACATCGCCACGCAGCTCTCCTCGGTCACCAACCAGGGCCAGATCGAAGTCATCTACAACGGCGAAGCGCTCGAGCAGAGCTTCGCGCACTCGACGATCGAAGCCGCGCTCGCGCAAGCGAACCTCGAGCTCGCCGATCAGATCCGCGCGGTCGCCGCGACCGTCATCGGCGAGCTCGTCAAGGGCGGCAGCCTCGGCGTGCCCGGCGCGCCGCAGAGCCTGCCCGGGCTGCAGCGAATCCCCGGCATCCTGCACGGCGTCCTGCGCCACGAGCCCCCCGGCGCGCACCGCGCTGCGCTCGCCCAGGTCGCCGAATTCGCGCAGTTCGCCGCCCAGAACCTCGGCATCAGCGGCCGCGTGCTGAAAACGGTGAGTCGCCCGATCGCGGTGCGCAGCACGCTCCTGCACGGCCGCCGCACGCCGCTCGACGCCTACGCGGTGGTCGTCGCCGTCAGCATCTCGCTGATGTTCGTCTGCGTCCTGCTCGCCGCCGGCGGGATCGCGCTCGAGCGCGAAGAGCACACGCTGGCGCGCCTCGTGCGCGGCCTGCTCTCGCGCGAGCTCCTGCTCGCCGAGAAGCTCCTGCTCGCCGCGGGCTGCTCGCTCGTGCTCGCCTTCGCGATGCTCGCCGGGATCGGCGCGTTCGTCGGACTCGAATGGAGCCGCGTCGCGCAGTGGCTGCTCGCGCTCGCGTTCGCCGCGCTCGCGTTCGCCGCGCTCGGTGTCGCGATCGGCGCGCTCGCGCGCGAGGTGCGCGCCGCGTCGCTGCTCGCGTTCCTGCTCTCGCTGCCGCTCGCCTTCCTCGCGCTCGTCCCCGCCGGCGCGGTCGCCGGCGGGCTCTACGACGCGATCGGCGCGATCTCGTTCGTCTTCCCCTACAAGGCCGCGCTGCAGGCGCTCGACGCCGCCGTCAACCGTTCCGCGCCCTCGCTCGCGATCTCACTCGCGCACCTCCTCGCGCTCACCGCGCTCTTCGCCGCGCTCGCGCGCCTGGGCCTGCGGCGCGTGGAGTAGTAGGCGCCTCGTCGCCGCCCCCCACGAGGCGCCAACCGCCTCTCATCGCGTCGTGCGCGCGCGATGCCTCGGGCTGGGGCGCAGTCGCTGAGGT
Organism: Solirubrobacteraceae bacterium; assembly: GCA_035483545.1. Taxonomy (GTDB): domain Bacteria; phylum Actinomycetota; class Thermoleophilia; order Solirubrobacterales; family Solirubrobacteraceae; genus Palsa-744. The sequence goes on from DATHPS010000006.1 coordinate 24,383, forward strand.
CTATCCTCGAAAGGGATGGCTTTCCCCGAGACGCGCCTGCGCAGGATGCGCGCGAGCGCCGCGCTGCGAGGCCTCGTACGCGAGACCGACCTGCGGGCCGGGCAGCTCGTGCTGCCGCTGTTCGTGCGCGAGGACGATCCCGCGCTGCCCGCGCGCGAGCCGATTGCGACGATGCCCGGGGTCGCGCGGCTCACGCTCGCGGAGGCCGTCGCCGAGGCGCGCGAGGCCGCCGCGCTCGGGATTGCCGCGGTGCTGCTGTTCGGCATCCCCGCCGCGAAGGACGCCGAAGGCTCCGGCGCGTGGGACGAGCAGGGCATCGTGCAGCGCTGCGTGCGCGCGCTGAAGGCCGAGCTCCCCGAGCTGCTCGCGATCACCGACGTCTGTCTGTGCGAGTACACCGACCACGGTCATTGCGGGGTGCTCGCAGACGACTGCGCCCCTCCCCGCGTCGAGAACGACGCCACGCTCGAGCTGCTCGCGCGCACCGCCTGCAGCCACGCGCGCGCCGGCGCCGACATCGTCGCGCCCTCCGACATGATGGACGGCCGCGTCGGCGCGATCCGCGCCGAGCTCGACGCCGAGGGCCACGCCGACACACCGATTCTCGCGTACTCCGCGAAGTTCGCCTCCGCCTTCTACGGGCCCTTCCGCGAGGCCGCCGACTCCGCCCCCGCGTTCGGCGACCGCCGCGCCTACCAGCTCGACCCCGCCAACGGACGCGAGGCGCTGCGCGAGACGCTGCTCGATGTCGGCGAGGGCGCCGACATGGTGATGGTCAAGCCCGCCCTCGCCTACGGCGATCTGATCCGTGCCGTGCGCCAGGAGACCGCGCTGCCGCTCGCCGCGTACAACGTCAGCGGCGAGTACGCGATGGTCAAGGCCGCCGCCGCCGCCGGCTACCTCGACGAGCGCGCCACCGTGCTCGAGATCCTGACCTCGCTGCGCCGCGCGGGCGCGGACGTCATCATCACTTACCACGCAAAGGACGCCGCCCGATGGCTGAACCAGCAGAGCTGACCACCGCAGACACCCCCAGCGCCGTGCCGACCGGCTCCGGCCCGGATCGCGCGGGCGCCGCCGGGCTCGCCGCGGACGCCTCCCCCGATATCGACACGGCGCTCCCCACCGCCAGCGAGCGCGCGGCCGCCGCGATCCCCAAGACTCGCAGCCGCCGCGACGGCGCCGCGGTCGTACTCGACGAGCTCGACCGCCGCCTGCTCAACCTGATGCAGGGCAGCTTCCCGATCGAGGCGCGGCCCTACGCCGCCGTCGCGCGCGCCGCGGAGATCCCCGAGGAGCAGCTGCTCGCGCGCGTGCGCCAGCTGCTCGAGCAGCGCATCATCCGCCAGGTCACCCCGATCTACGACACCCGCGCGCTCGGCTACTCCTCGATGCTCGTCGCCGCGAAGGTCGACCCCGAGCACCCCTGGCGCGCCGCGAAGATCGTCAACTCGCACCCCGGGGTCTCGCACAACTACCTGCGCAACCACGACTTCAACATGTGGTTCACGCTCGCCACCGAGCCCGACTCGCCGCTTGGACTGCAGGGCACGCTCGAACTGCTCGGCGAGCTGACCGGCGCCGAGTCGATCCGCCAGCTGCCCACGCTCAAGCTCTTCAAGATCAGGATGGACCTCGAGATGCAGGGCGACACCAAAGCGCTCGCCAGCGAGGGATCCGAGCAGCAAGAGGCGCTGCTGGAGTCGGTGCCCTACGACGAGCTCGACATCGCCGTGATCCGCGCCACACAGGGCGACCTGCCGGTCGCCTCCGAGCCCTACGCGCCCGCCGCGCAGGCCCTCGGCATGGACGTCGACGCGCTGCTCGAGCACCTGCGCGGGATGCAGCGACGCGGCCTGCTGCGCCGCGTCGCCGCGATCCTCTACCACCGCCGCGCCGGCTTCTCCGCGAACGGCATGGGCGTCTGGAAGGTCCCCGCCGAGCGCATCGCCGAGCTCGGCCCGCGGATGGCCGCGTTCCGCGGGATCTCCCACTGCTACCAGCGCCCGACCTACGCCGACTGGCCCTACTCCGTCTTCACGATGGCCCACGGGCGCTCCAAGGACGAGTGCGACGCGATCCTCGACGCGATCGCCGCGCAGACCGGGATCGACGAGCGCGCCACGCTCTACTCCTCGACCGAGTTCAAGAAGGTCCGCCTCCTGTATTTCACCGACGACTACAAGGACTGGGAACGCCAACATGCCTGAGCAGCGCCGCCCGAGGCCGCTCCCCGCGAGCGTGCCCGCCGTGCGCCTGCGCGCCAGCGTCTGATGGCCTCGCTCACCGACACCCGCTCGGCCGAGCTCTACCGCCGCGCCTGCAAGCTGATCCCCGGCGGCGTCAACTCGCCCGTGCGCGCGATGCACGCGATCGGCCGCGATCCGATCTTCATCGAGCGCGGCGCCGGCGCCGAGCTGCTCGACGTCGACGGCAACCGCTACGTCGACTATGTCTGCTCGTGGGGGCCGCTGATTCACGGCCACGCCCACCCCGACGTGCTCGCCGCGATCCACGCCGCCGCCGAGCAGGGCACGAGCTTCGGCGCGCCCACCGTCGGCGAGATCGAGCTCGCCGAAGAGGTCGCGCGCCGCATGCCCGCCGTCGACATGCTGCGCATGACCTCCTCCGGGACCGAGGCCACGATGACCGCGCTGCGGATCGCCCGCGCCGCCACCGGCCGCGAGCGGATCGTCAAGTTCGCCGGCGCCTACCACGGCCACGTCGATGGGCTGCTCACCCAGGCCGGCTCCGGGCTCGCCACGCAAGGGCTCCCCGCGAGCCCCGGCGTCAGCGCCGCGGCCACCGCCGAGACTATCGTCGTCCCCTGGAACGACCCCGACGCGCTTGTTGAGACCGTCCGCCGCCAGGCGCCCGCCGCGATCGTCGCCGAGCCGCTGCCCGCGAACATGGGACTCGTGCCGCCGCGGCCCGGATTCCTCGAGCTGCTGCGCGAGCAGGCCGATACGAGCGGCGCCGTGCTCGTGCTCGACGAGGTCATCAGCGGCTTCCGCGTCGCGCGCGGCGGCGCCCAGGAGCTCACCGAAGTACACGGCGACCTCGTCGTGCTGGGCAAGATCCTCGGCGGCGGCCTCCCCGCCGCCGCCGTCGGCGGTCGCAAGGAGCTGCTCGAGCTGCTCGCGCCGGCCGGCGCCGTCTACCAGGCCGGCACCCTCTCCGGCAACCCCCTCGCGGTCGCCGCCGGACTCGCGTCCCTCGCGCTGCTCGACGAAGCCGCCTACCTACGCCTTGCCGCGATCACCGAGCAGCTCGCAAGCGGCCTGCGCGAGGCCGCCGGCGAGCGCGCCGTACAGGTCGTGAGCATCCCCGGCCTCTTCACCGTCTTCTTCGCCGAGCGCCCGCCGCGGAGCCTCGCCGACGTACAGGCCTGCGACCTGCAGGCCCACGCCGCCTGGTGCCGCGGTCTGCTCTCGCGCGGCGTCTACCCACCGCCCTCGCAATTCGAGGCCTGGTTCCCCTCGCTCGCCCTCGCCCCCGAACACATCGAGCGCACGCTCGCCGCAGCCGAGGCCGCGTTCCGAGAGCTGCCGTGAGCGACGGCCTGGAGCGGCTGGCGGCGCTGTTGAGCGAGCAGGGAGGTTTGCTCGCGAGCCTGCTCGTGGGTGCCGGCGCTCGCGCCGGCACGAACGGCGCGAGCCCCGCGCAGCTTGCCCTGGGCGGGCCGCGCGCAGCAGCGCGCGCCGCGGAGTACGAGCTGCTGCTGGAGGCGATCTACGAGGGCTACCTCCTGCATTACGGGACGCCGCGCGTGCTGCAGCCGCCGGAAGCCGATCTCGGCCTGCTCGCCGGCGATCAGCTCTATGCTCTCGGGCTCGCGCGGCTGGTCGCGCTCGGCGATCTGCTCGCTGTCGCGGAGCTCGCCGACGTGATCACGCTCACCGCGCTCGCGCACGGCGCCGGGCGTGAGGACCTCGCCGCGGCGATCTGGTCGGCCGGCGCGCGCGCTGTCGGCTGGGGCCCCAGCGAGACACACCGCCGCGCCAAGGCGCTCGCCCGCGCCGGCGAGCCCGCCGCGCTGGCGGAGATGTCCGCGGCTGCCGCGCGCGACCGCGGCTGAGCGCGGCGACCACACCGCGTCGCCCGCCTGCGCTCAAGCGATATTGTTTGCAGCCCCGCACGCAGACAGCAACTTAGTAACTCCAGGCACTTTCTCCCTTGCCCAGCCAGCACGACAAGCATCCCTCCAAGTACACCCTTGACCGCCGAATACCGGGCGCGTTCGAGGGCGAGACCGTCACGCGCCGGCGGTTCATGACCGGCACGGCGCACGGTGCCGGCGCGATCGCCGCCCTCTCGTTCACGCTGCCCGCGCTCGGCTTCGCGATCGGGCCGATCTTCAAAAGCACCCCGCACCGTTGGGAAACCGCGGGGCCGACCGAGTTGTTCCCCGACAACAACTACATCCCGGTCGTGATCACGCTGACCCCGGGCATCGGCGAGGCCGGCAAGACGCTCGTCTACGTGCGCCGCAAAAACCCCGCGATCGACACCGATCGTTACGACCGCACGATGCCCTACATCGCGATCACCTCGCGCTGCGCGCACCTCGGCTGCCCCGTGCGCTGGGTCGACGCCGCCGAGCGCTTCATCTGTCCCTGCCACGGCGGCGTCTACGACCTCCTCGGCCGCCCCGTCGGCGGGCCCCCCGTACGCCCGCTCGACCGCTTCTACACGCGCGTCGTCGACGGCGAGGTGCAGATCGGCTCGCGCTTCAGCGTCAACAGCGAGCTGCGCCGCTTCTCCCCGCGCGACCCCGGGGAGCCGCTCGACGGCATCGGTCAGTACGCGTATCCCTCGCGACCCTCGATTCGCCGGTAGGCGGCTTCGACCCCCATGCCCAAGCTGCCCGCCCCCCCCGTCCCCAAGCCGCTGCAGGCCCCGCCGCCGCGACCGGGCGAGGGCAACGGCACGGTCCGTCCGCACGAACACGCGGCGCACGGGGGGATTGCAGTCGTCGACTGGGTCGACGAGCGCACCTCGCTGAGCGGCGCCGCGCGCTGGCTGATGTTCCGCAAGGTGCCCAAGGGCACCAACTGGTTCTACACGCTCGGCTCGGCGACGATGTTCGCGTTCCTCAACCAGGCCGTCACCGGCGTGTTCCTCGCGATGTACTACCGCCCCGATCCCTCCGGGGGCGCCTACGAATCGGTGCGCTACGTCACCAACGACGTCTTCCTCGGTCAGTTCGTGCGCGGCATGCACAAGTGGGGCTCGACGGTGATGGTCGTGCTCGTCTTCCTGCACATGGGCCGCACCTTCTTCTTCGGCGCTTACAAGTACCCGCGCGAGCTCAACTGGGTGATCGGCGTCGTCCTCCTGATCCTGACGATGGTGATGTCGTTCACCGGCTACCTGCTGCCCTTCGACCAGCGCGCCTACTGGGCGACGATCGTCGGCGTCAACATCAACGGCACCGGCCCGCTGCTCGGGCCCTATCTGAGCGACTTCCTGCGCGGCGGCCCCGAATTCGGGGCGACGACGCTCTCGCGCTTCTACGCGATCCACATGCTGCTCGTACCGGGGCTGATCGCGGCGCTGATCGGCGCCCACCTCTACCTGGTCGCCAAGCTCGGCACCACCGCGCCGCCGTGGAGCAAAGCCGAGAAAGACCCCGAGCTGCGCGAGTCGGAGGTATGACCGTGGTGCTGCCGCCCGCCGCCGCCCGACCGGGGGCGGCGCGATGAACCAGCGTCAAAAGGAGGAATACCTCCGCGAGTACGCGATCCTCAAGGCGAAAGGCAAACCGTTCTTCCCCTACGCGGTCGCCAAGGACTCGATCATGGCGTGTGTCGTGATGGCGTGCATCATCACGATGTCGCTCGTCCTCGGCGCCGAGCTCGGCTCAAAGGCGAACCCGACGACCGCCGGCTACGTGCCGCGCCCGGAGTGGTACTTCTTCTTCCTGTTCGAGCTCCTGCGCGTGATCAAGCCACCAAGCCTCGTGCCGCTCGCGACGATCGGGGTCCCGACGCTGGCCATGATCCTGTTGTTCCTGCTGCCGTTCTACGACCGCGGCCCCGAGCGGCGCCCCGAGCGGCGCCCGATCGCGACCGTCACCGCGCTGTTCGTGATCGGCGCGATGTTCTTCCTCACCTGGGAGGGCGCGAGTACCGGCTCGCCCTACGCGGTTGAAATGCCCACGCCGACGGCCGTCCGCCAAGCGGGCGGTGCGGCGCTCGCGCAGTTCGAAGCCGGCCGCAAGGTCGTCGCCCAGTCGGGCTGCCTCGCGTGCCACAAGCTCGGCGAGAACGGCAACAACGGGCCCGGCCCCGAACTGACGCACATCGGCTCGCGCCTCCCGCGCCAGGGCATCGCGCGCACGCTCGTCAACCCGACCGCGCCGATGCCCTCGTTCAGGCAGCTGCCGCCGAAGAAGTTCGAAGCCGTCGTCGACTTCCTCGCGCAGCTGAAGTAAAGGGGACGCGATGGCTCCTCAGCGAGGCGCCGGCGTCGGCGAGCTGGAGGCGGCCCAGGTGCGGAGCATGTTCGACGGCATCGCCTGGGTCTACGACGCGCTCAACAGCGCGATGACCGCAGGCCTGCACCACCGCTGGCGCGAGCGCGCCGTCGATCTCGCGCGCGTCGGGCCGGGGGATCGCGTCCTCGACGTCGCCACCGGGACCGGCGATCTCGCGCTCGAGCTCGCGCGGCGTGTCGCGCCCGGCGGCGAGGTGCTCGGCAGCGATTTCTCCGAGGGCATGCTCGCGCGGGCGCGCGCCAAGGCCGACGGCGCGGTTCGCTTCGAGTGGGGCGACGCGCTCGCGCTGCCCTATCCAGACGACTCCTTCGACGCGGCGACAGTCGGTTTCGGGGCGCGCAACTTCTCCGATCTCCCCCGCGGCCTCGCGGAGATGGCGCGCGTCGTGCGCCCCGGCGGCCGCGTGCTCGTGCTCGAGTTCACCACGCCCACGCGCCCGCCGCTCTCGCACTTCTACGGGCTGTGGTTCGATCGCGTCGTGCCGCGCCTCGGAGCGCTCGTCGGCGCGATCGCGTCGCTCGCCACGCGCGTGCGACCCGCGCGCGCCGAGGACGAGCGCGCCGGCGGAGCCGAGAGCAATGGCAACGGCAACGGCGCAGCCGGGGGGAAGGGCAACGGCAGGGGTGGGAGCGCCGACAAGGTCGGGATCGCCGCCGCGTACAGCTACCTCCCCAATTCCGTGAAGCGCTGGCCGGCCCCCGCGGCGCTGGCGCGCGAAATGCAAAGCGCCGGGATCGGCGACGTTCGTTGTCTACTGACCGCGGGCGGCATCGTCGCGATCCACACCGGCGTCGTCGCGCCGAAAAGCGCATGATGAGCGCGGTGGGCGGCATCGCGCACAGGTCGACGGCACAGGACGAGGACGCGGTCGCGGCGATCATGCGCCGCGGCGGGCCGGGTCTGCGCGCGCGCATGCAACACGCCGAGCGTCACCTGGAGCTGGTCACCGCCCAGGCCGGCGTACCGCTCGCCGCGCACGCCGCCGCGACGGTCGCGGCGGGCGGCAAGCGCTTGCGCCCACTGCTCGTCGTGCTCGCCTGCGAAGCGGCCGGTGGCCCCGCGCTCATGAGCGCGGGGCCCGGCGTCTCGGCGGTGCCCCATCCCGCCGCCGGATCAGAGGGCAACGACTCCGCCGATGGCGAGCAGCGCCTGGTGCGCGCCGCGGTCGCGGTCGAGCTCGTGCACTCCGCGACGCTCGTCCACGACGACGTCATCGATGGCGCGCAGCTGCGCCGCGGACACCCCACGGTCGTCGCGGGCGCCGGCCGGCACACCGCGATCGCGACCGGCGATCTGCTGTTCTCGCGCGCCTTCGCGGAGCTCGCGCGCAACGAGGATCTCGCGCAGCTGCGCGCGCTCTCGGACGCCAGCTCGGCGCTCGCGGAGGGCGAGCTGCTGCAGCGCGAGGACGCTTACGCGGCGCACGTCGCGGTCGATCGCTACCTGCGTCGCTGCGAGCTCAAGACCGCGGCGCTGTTCGAGGCGGCCTGCCGCCTCGGCGCGCTCGTCGCGATCGCGCCCAGCGCCGAGCGCGGCGCCTCCAGTGCGCTCGCGGACGGGCTCGGCGCGTTCGCGCGGCGCATCGGGCTCGCCTTCCAGCTCCTCGACGACGTGCTCGACGTCTCCGGGCCGGTGGAGCGCACCGGCAAGGCCCGCGGCGCCGATCTCCTCGACGGAACCGTGACGCTCCCACTGATCCTCGCCCGCGCGCACGACCCGCGTCTCGCGGCCGTCGACCTCGCCGCGCTGCAAGGGCCCGAGCAGGCCGCCGAGCTGTGCGACCGGATCACCGCGACCGGCGCCCTGCACGAGGCGCGCGAGCGGGCGCTGGCGTTCGTGGCCGAGGCGAAGGCCGCGCTGCCCGGTCTGCTGCCCAGCGATCGCGCGGCGTTACTGGATCTCGTGGCGGACGCCGTCGTCGAGCGCTATCGCTGAGCGGCCAGCCCCCCGGGCGTTCGCGCGCCGCCGGCAGCGCAGTCACCCGCGCCGCGGCTGGCCGGGCTGGCTTTCAGAAATCCGACGGGACGATCAGATCGGCGTCCAGCGCGCGCACGAAGAGGTCGATCTCCTCGGCCATGTTCGCGTGCGTGATGCGCTGCAGGTCGCTCAGCAGCGTGCCGGTCGCGCGGTCGAGCTCGTCGTCGAGGGATTCGACGGCGCTCTGCTCGAAGACGCCCTCGCGAGTGGCCTCGCACTCGGGGCAGCGCAGCAGAATCCGCCACTGGTTGGCGCCGGCCTCCGCCCAGTCGACAGGATGCACGAACTCGCCGGCACAGTAGAAGCAGACGTGCAGCGGCTCGGTGCTCGGCTTGGCGTGCTGCGGGGGCAGCGGGCCGTCGAGCGAGGGTGGCAGCGGGTTGTCGAGATAGACGACCTCGATCTGCTTGCCGCTCGGCAGGCGCACGTGGTGGCGGGCGCGTTGATGGCTCTCGTCGGGGTGCATGGTGGTCCTCGCCCGAGTCATCGACGCGCCCCGCTGGGGTCTTTAGCGCGTGTCCACGAATACCGAGGTTTGCGCAGAGCATTGGCCGGATAACCCACCATAGGCGTGCGGATATGCCGCCGGTGATAGCTTCAGAAGGCAGATGGCCACTGCGATCCGCACGATCGGGCACGAGGACCGGTTGAGCCTGGTCGAGCACCTCGACGAGCTTCGCACGCGCCTGATCGTCGGCGGGATCGCGCTCGCGGTTGCGTTCGGCGTGTGCTTCTGGCAGAACCACGCCCTCCTGCACCTGATCAACCGTCCGCTCAGCGCCCAGACCCAGAAGCAGGTCGCCAAAGGCGAAGGTCCGCTGGGCCAGACCTGGCTCGCGCAGCAGGGTGTGGTCAACGTCGCCAAGGACACCGAGGCGCTCGCGGGCATCCTCAGCGCCCCCGCCAGCGGCCTGCCGGCCGCGACCCGTGCGAAACTCGCGGCCAAGATCCCGCAGCTGCGGGCCGACGTCGCCAAGATCCCGCGCGTGCCCCAGGGCAAAAAGCCCGTCACGCTCGGGGTCGGCGAGTCGTTCACGACGACGATCACCGTCGTCTTCATCTTCGCGCTGATCTTCTCGCTGCCCGTGATCCTCTTCGAGCTCTACGGTTTCGTCCTGCCGGCGCTCAGTCCAAGTGAGAGACGCGCGGTGCGCCCCCTTGTGATCGCGGTTCCGTTCCTATTCGCGGCGGGAGCGGCATTTGGCTACCTCGTCGTGATGCCCGCGGCGGTGCGCTTCCTGCAGAACTTCAACAGCAGTCAGTTCGAAGTGCTGGTCCAGGCCAACCAGTACTACCAGTTCGCCGCCACCGTGATCCTCGCGATGGGGCTCGTCTTCCAGGTTCCCGTCGTCGTCGTCGGCGCGACGCGCGCTGGCCTTGTGACACCGCGCCAGTTGCGTCGCGGGCGCCGCTTCGCGCTCGTCGCGTGCGCGGCGGTCGCGGCCTTCCTGCCGGGCGACGCGATCACGCTGCTGCTCGAGACGATTCCCCTCTACGTTCTCTACGAGGCGAGTATCCTGGTGGCTGCGTATGTGGCGCGACGCGACGCGGCGCGGGAGAGGGAGGCAGCGGCGGATGGTCCCCGATGGGAGCCGCCGCCCTCGGGTGGGGAGTCCACCGGTTCTCCGGCGCCGTTCCCGGGCAGTCCCGAGGGCCCGCCCGCGCCGAACTCGAGCGAGGACCCCAAAGCCAGCGTGAACGCGATAATCGACCACATCGACAGAAAGCTCTCCGACTGATGCTCTTCGATCTCAGAGGCCGCGGCCGCCGGCGCACGGTGCAGGTCATCTACCTGGGCCTCGCGCTGATCTTCCTGCTTGGATTCGTCGGCTTCGGCGTGGGGGTCGGCGGCGGTGGCGGCGGGCTGTTCAACGCGCTGACCGAAAACAACGGCTCCAGCAGCGCGAGCTTCACGGCCAAGGTCGCCGCCGCGCAGAAACACGTCAAGCGCGAACCGAACAATCCGCAGGCGTGGCTGGCCCTGACCGAAGCGCAGCTGCATCAATCGACCGAAGAAGCCTATTCCAACCCCACGACCGGGCAGTTCACGAGCAAGGGCAAGCAGCTCCTCGCGCAGGTTTCCCACTCGTGGAACACCTACCTGACGCTCCAGGCGCACAACCCCAACTCGACGCTCGCGCAGCGGATGCTGACGGTGTACGGCGAAGAAGGGCTCAACCAGGCCGCCGACGAGGTCGCGGCGCTACAGATCGTGATCCCCACGAAGCCGCCCAGCGCGGCGCTGTACGCGACGCTCGCCGAGTACTCCTACAAAGCCCACAACCCCGGCCAGGGCGACCTGGCCGCGGCCAAGGCCGTGAGCCTCGCCCCGTCGGGCGAACGCAAGCGCATCAAGGCGTATCTGGAAGCGATCAAGAAGAACCCCAGCGAGAGCGCGGCCAGCGCGGCGTCCTCGGCGGTGCCGAGCGGCACCTATACGGCGACGGTCGGCGGCAAAAAGACGGTCCTCAAATCCTCCGGCGGCGGAACCCTGACGTCGGTGCCCGCGACGACGCCCGCGAAGACGTCCTCGACCAAAAAATAGGCCACGCGGATGGGCGCCGCCGCTGAGCTGCTCGCGCCGCGCTACACGGCGCGCCTGCTGATCGGCTGCCCCGACCGACCGGGGATCGTGGCAGCCGTCTCGGGCTTCCTGTTCGAGCGCGGCGCGAACATCGTCTCCTCGCACCAGTACTCCTCGGATCCCAGTGGCGGGCGCTTCTTCCTGCGCACGGAGCTCTTCCTGGAGGACGTGCTGGCGAGCTCCGCGGCGCGCGAGCAGCTGCGCGCGGCCTTCGCCCGCGAGGTCGCGGCGCGCTTTGCGATGGACTGGGAGCTGCGCTTCTGGGGCGAGCGCCGGCGCGTCGCGATTTTGGTCTCGCGCCAGGACCACTGCCTGGTCGACCTGCTGTGGCGCGCTCGCCGCGGCGAGCTCGAGGCGGAGATCGTCGCGGTGCTCTCCAACCACCCCGACCTCGAGCGCGAGGCGCGCGCGGCGGGAATCCCATTCCACCACGTCCCGGTCGCGCGCGAGGACAAGGCGCCGGCGGAGGCGCGGCTGCTGGAGCTGTTGCACGGCGCAGCGGTCGACGTGATGGTGCTCGCGCGCTACATGCAGATCCTCAGCGGCGAGTTCCTCGCGCGCCTCGGCGTGCCGGTGATCAACATCCACCACTCCTTCCTGCCGGCGTTCCCCGGCGCCGAGCCCTACCGCCGCGCGCGCGAGCACGGCGTGAAGCTGATCGGGGCGACCGCGCACTACGTCACCGCCGAGCTCGACGGCGGGCCGATCATCGAACAGGGCGTCGAGCGCGTCGACCACCGCCTCAGCGTCGCCGAGCTCGAGCGCGTCGGGCGCGACATCGAGCGCGTCGTGCTCGCGCGCGCCCTCGCGCTGCACCTCGACGACCGCGTGATCGTCGACGGCGCACGCACCGTCGTGTTCTAAGGGTGGGCTAGAATGCGGAGCCCAATGGACGCCGCACCCCTCGGCGCGTCCGCGCGGGCCGTTAGCTCAACCGGCAGAGCAGGGGCCTCTTAAGCCCAAGGTTGCAGGTTCGATTCCTGCACGGCCCATCTCTTGAAGTGCCTGCAAATAAGCGGGTTTTGGGACTCTCACAAAGCCCGAGACAGAGACCCTCTTAGCCGTGGGTACCACCCGTGGGTACCAAACGAGTCCGGTCCCGCGCTTCAGGGCGTCGGCGCGCGGTCGGTAAGCACGGCTTCGATGTGCTGGCGGATGTAGAGCCGCCGTCGCCCGATCTTCACGCTTGGCAGGATGCTGCGCCGCGCCCAGTCTTCTACGGTGGAGACCGGGGCGTGCAAGAGCGCAGCGACCTCGCGCCCCGTCATCACGTCAGACGCGGTAAGGCGCTGACCTGTGGGCGCAGCTGCCGCCTTACGGATTTGGTCCGACATCGGGATCTCTTCCGAGCCAGTCGAGGGTTCGTGTGGGGTTCGGGGGCTGGTGCCAGATGGGGGCGTGTGGCCCGTGGGTTTGGAGGTCTTGGAGGAGGGCGAGGGAGATGCGGACTTGTGGTGTGGCTTGTAGGTGGGGGTCGGTGTGGCAGAGTGCGAGGACGGTTTGCGTGCGGCGTTGGAGCGCTGGGCGGGGTGCGCCGGTGAGGATGCAGGCGATGTCGGGGAAGATGGGGTAGTGGGTCTGCCATGTGGGTGTGTTGGCTGGTTGCCCGCGGCTGGTGGGGGTGTGGTGGTAGAGGTTGGTGTAGCGGGCGAGCTTGGTGGCGAGGGTGTCGGTGGGTACGGTCGCGCGGTCGAGCTCGAGCAGCCGGTAGTGGAATGTGAGTTGTCCGTCGGGGTTGTGTGCGAGGTAGGTGAGTAGGGCGTCTGAGATGAGGAGCTCGCTGCGGGTGTGTCCGGGGGTGGGTGCTTGGTGGGCGATCTCGTGGCGCCAGGAGAATGCGCCGAATTCGTCGCCGCGTTCGCGCGCGGCGCGCATGAACGCGATGCCGGTGTCGTTGACGGCGAGGGTGTGTTGCCAGAGCGGCCCGGCTGCTTGCTCGGGTGTGATGAGCTTGCGACGCGTCTCGACGCGGGTCGGGACTTGCTCGACGGCTTGGGTGCCTGCGAGCGTGAGGAAGTAGAGACGCGGCTTGCGGCGGCCGGGGCGCACGAATGCGATCAGCCGTCGCCGGGTGAGTGTGGCGAGGACTTCCTCGGCGCGGCGGCGTGTGCGGCCGGGGAAGTGCATCGCGAGGATCTGCGCGGTCGTGAGCAGCCGGTGCTGGTAGAGGCTCGTCAGCAGCTCGGTGGTGATCGACGGCAGTGGCGCCGCGGCCGGTGTGGGGGAGCCCATTAGCCGCCGTCCTGGGACGGGGCGGCTGGCCGGATCGTCCGTCCACGGGAGACACGATCGCCCTTTCCGTTGTTGCCCTGGAGCGTTTCGACGGCTTGGCGAATGTTCTGGTCGTGGTCCTCGTGTGCGGCGAGCGTGGTGGCGATGGGTTGGCGGGGTGTGGTCTTCTCGATCGCGGCGTTGAGCTGGGGGAGCTGGTCGGGGTGGTGGTGCTCGGCGTGTAGGTCGTGTGCGGTGATGCCGTGTACGAGGAATGGCTTGGTGGTTCGCTCGCCGTGGGTGATGGATGCGAGGTAGGTGTAGCGGGCGAGAGCGGTGAGGGTTTTGGGGTCGAGTTGGCCGGCCCACTCGCGGGCGATCATCGCGGCGGCCTTCGCGTTGACGGTGCTGGTGAGCAGGTGCGAGCGGTTGGTGGTGACGGCGTTCCAGGTCGCTTCGGTGAGCCGCTCGGGGTTTTGGTTGAAGAGGAACGCGCGGCCGCCGTACTTCGCGGACTGCTCGAGGAGGGCGGGGAGGTTCGGCCCGTCATAGGTTTGGAGCTCGTCGCAGAACAGCCAGAACGTGCGGCGCCGCTCCGGTGGGATCGAGGCGTTGGCCTTCGCGGCGTGCAGGACGTCGTAGACGAGGAGGTTCGCGACGAGCCGGTCACGAGTGGACCCGGAGCCGGGGCATGCGAGGACGATCAGTCCTTGGCGGATCGCGCGGCGCGCGTCGTAGGTGGAGACGGGGGTGCCGAGGAACGCGGCGACGGGCCTGGCGACGCGGAGCCGGTCGATGAGGTTCGTGACTGCTGTGATGGCGTCGGGTGAGAGGCGGGGGAATCGCTCGGTGAAGAATCCGCGGGTGCCGGGTGAGAGCGCGGGCAGCACGGCGGTGCGCCACTGGTCGTCTGAGAGGAGCGTCGGGATTTGAAAGATGGTGGGTGCGAGCTCGGCGGGGAGCTTCAGGGCGAGCTCGATGAGGGCTTGGGCTGCTTGGGTGGCGAGGTTCAGCGCGCGGGTGTTGCGCTCGTCCCAGCGCAGCGCGGCGGCGAGCGCGTCGACGAACGCCTCGACCTTCCCCGCGGCCTCGACGCGGGTGCGGTGCTCGAGCGCGAAGAGGTTCCATGCGGGGGTGTGCGTGTCGTGTTCGGTGTCGGCGAGGTTGATCTCAACGACCCGGTCGCGGATGCCGGGGTCGGTGAGGTAGGGCTTGATGTCTTTGATCGCGTCGGAGTGTGGGTCGAGGAAGAGGCCGCCGTGCCCGGCGCGTGCGAGGGCGATGAACTGGCCGATCGCGGTCTCGGTCTTGCCGTACCGGGAGCGGCCGGCCATGTACGCGAAGAATGTGTCGTTGACCGGGACGCCGACGATCCGCTCCCCCTTCTGGTCGGTGATCTTTCCGAGCGGGATCAACGCCTTCTGCCCGTGGTACGTCAGGAGGCCGGGTGGGGGTGGGGGGATCGCGCCGCCGCAGCGCGCGACGTTCTCCACCATGCACCTGGCGGTCGGCGGCTTGAGCAGCCCGGCGATCTCTGAGGCGCCGAGGATGCTCTCGCCCCACGCGGGCGCGAACCTGCCGGTCGTGATGCGCCTGTCGAAGCGGTGGCGTCGCCAGGGGGTGTCAGCGCCGAGGAACCCGAGGCCGCCGAAGCGCAGGCCGACCGCATGGAGATAGTTCTCCCCCGCGAACACGTCAAAACACGACAGCAACGCGCCCGCCAGCGACCGCGCCCGGCCCCGCTCCCGCGCGCGGACACAGAGCAGAATCTGCACCGCGAAGAGGGGGTCTGCCGGGTCGAGCTTGCGCTGCAGGGCGCGGGCCTGAAAGAGCCGGTCTACGGTGTCCGCGACGGGACGGCTCCCGGCCTGCTCGCCCAGCACGAGATCGAGCGCGCTGGCGGTCCGCGTCTCGGCGTAGCGCGCGGCTTCGCGGAAGAGCCGTTTGCGTAGCCGGCGAGATTGCGCGGGTGTGCGGGGCAGCAGGTCGATCGCGACGACCGCGGACTCCCGGGCGCCGTTGATGCGTCCGAGGACACCAGCGATGCTTTGCAGTGGATCGGGGTCCAAACCCGGGTCTCCGAGTGGCTGTCCGACCGGGCGCGCGAGCGCGAGCTCCGCGCGGACCGTGCGCCCCCCTTGCGGGAGCGTGACGCGCTCGCACTCGCGGACGTCGATTTGGCTGTAGGCGCTGAGGGCTGCCGCGAGGGCTGGGCGGGCGCGCTCGGGAACTTCTAGGCGGTAGCGCAGGACGCCTTGCGTGTCGGGCGTGATGAGGATGCGTACCGCTGAGGCTGGTCGCTCTAGCCAGCCGAGGAGGAATCCGCGGCGGGTGCGCGCGAGCTGGGAGGCGAACCTGCGGATCGCGTCCGGCGTGGGGTCGAACGTGTCGGCCGGGACGAGCTCGACCAGGACACGGGACCGAAGGGACCGACGGGTCAGAATGAGGCGAAGGGCGAAGAGGACGGCCGCGAGGAAGGCCAGGAGAGCGAGGAGAGGAGTGAGGGGTTGGAGGTCGGCCCGAACCACGGTCGGGGTGAAGGTGTCGGGTCCAGGGACGCCCCTGGCGCGCGCGAACCACAGCACCCCCGCTCCACGTCTCACGAAGATACCTCTGACATAGAGAAGTCAGCAAATGCGCACCCCGCGGAACCCCAGGCCCACACACGCGATCCCCGCAGCTGGCGCCAGCGGGCATCCGAGCCCGAAAGCGAGCCCCATATCGAGCCCACAAACGAGCCCCGCAGCGAGCCCGCAAACCCAGCATCAAACACAGCGCCAGCCCAGGTCACAGTTCACTCGCCGGGTGTGATTGCTTGTTCGATGATGCGTCGTGCGAGCGGCGGCGGGACGGCGTTGCCGACCTGCTGAAACTGCCAGCCGCGGGGACCCTGCCACGGGTACCCCGCCCGGAACCCCTGCAGGATCGCGGCCTGCTCGACCGTGACACGCAGCGCGTCTTGGCTGCGCCCCGGTGCACCCGGACGCTCGGCGCTGCGCTTGGCGCCGGGTCGCGCGACGCGCGAGTCACACGCGACCGTCGTCGCTGGGCGGCGGTGAACCCAGCTCTGTTTGCCCGTGGCGGTGATCGTCGGTGCGGGCGCGCCGGGGTCGCGTAGGCACTCCGGGTCCCTCGGCCGGTTACGCATCACCCACCCCCCGCAGCGCGGGTGGTGGAGCGTCCACTGTCCCGAAGCGCTATCAAGCGTATGCGAAGGCGCACCAAGCGCCCGCCATAGACCGCACGGGCGACGCCTATCATCGGTCTGGTTATTGGTCTGCACCACCCCGTCCGCCTGGCAGCCAAGCGCCTTGGCCATACTCACCCACGGCTGAAGATCGCGCTCCTCGACCGGGACCCTCTTGCGGCGCGCGTCATAGGAGCGGTGCGTCGCGGCGGGCAGGCAGACGGGCCCGTCGAGGGAGGCGATCAGGAACGCGCGGCGGCGTGTCTGCGGCACCCCGTAGCACTCCGCGCGCAGCACCCCGACCGCGGTGTGGTAGCCGTGCGCGGCGAGCAGCGCGGCGAACACGCGCCAAAGCTCGAGGACGGCGGGGACTTGCTCCAGCGCGACCCAGCGTGGGCGTAGCGCGAGCGCGAACCGCAACGGCTCGACCGTCAACAACGACCGCGCATCCCGACACTCCGCGAGTCTCGCGCCGCGCGTGTCATTCCCGGCGGCGAGCTCGTGCGCGCACGCGAGGACCACCGTCTTGTCGCTGTGCCCGAGACGGCTACCGGCCGTCGAGTACGCCTGGCACGGCGGGGAGCCCAGCAGACCCCACGTCGGCGCGAACTCCCGCGGGTCAAGCGCCGCGAGATCCGTTTGCAGCCGCGCGTGCCCGGCCGCGACCGCAGTCCGGCACGCCCACGGCTCGAGCTCGACCCCGAGCGCGGCGAGGCCGAGCGGGCGCAGGCCCTCCTCCCAGCCGCCCGCACCAGCGAACAAGTCAAGGATCTTCCCCCGCTGACGAACGGTTCCCAGAGTCGGTGGCTGCTCGCGCGCTGCGCGCCGCGCCGTCACCGAGAACCACCCCCGCCAGCGGTGATGCCGAGGAACACGCGACCCAGCCGTGGCGCGACCTCATGCGCGCCGGTGCCGGGGTGGCAGAACGGGTCGAGCACCAGACACCGCCCGCGTGGGTCCTGGTGTGCGCATGTCGCACACCAGGCGTCCTTGGGGGTGCGGGTGTATGGCGCGCCGCACACCCCGCACGCGACGCGGGAGGTGCCCGCGAGGATGCACAGCCGCAGGAGGTCGCGGCGATGCTCCGGGCTCCACGCGCACCCACGTCCACCACCCGCCCCCTCCCGACGCGCAAGCGCGGCTCGTGTGCGCGGCGCGAGGAACAACTCCACCGCACGGGTGCTGTAGAAGAACTCGGGCCCCTTGACGAAGAGGTAAAGGCGCGCGCGGCCCGCGGGGTCCACACGCAAAGGTGTCGCCCAGTCGATCTCCTGCGCTATCCACCCACGCTCCGAGAGCGCCGCCGGAAGGTACTTCTCGGCAGTGAGTAGCCACAGCGTGCCGTCCGCGCGCAACACGCGACGCAGCTCCCTAAAGAGCCAGCTGGGCGCACCGTCAACCTCGCTGCGGGTCGGGCTCGTCACGATCGCCTGCACCCAGCCGGCTGGCAACTCGCCAACCAGCCGAGTGGCTGGGCCACTCTCCACACGAGAACCAGCGGCGCCCCGGTAGGAGCCGGCGGTATGCCCGCCGCGACCCACACGCCGCCCGCCCGGCCGTTGCGCGCGGCTCATCGGCGGATCTCCGCGACCTGCCCGTCGTCGAGTTCGACCACTTCCGCGATGTACTCGCCGGGGCGTAGCTGATGCCCGTACGCGGGGCGAACGATCAGCCGCCCCGCGCCAGCGGTGACGACGACGGGCCACGCGAACACGAGCCGCGCTGGACCGTGCACTCGCCCGTAATGCAACACCGGGGAGCCCTCGTCCGGCGCGACCCATGTCTGCGGCGCCCACACGCCGCCTGTCGCTCGCTGCTGCTCGCGGGCGGGGTTTCCTTCGCGTAGCCGCGCGCTGACCCACCGCGTGAAGAGCCGGTATGCGGGCCGGCCGTCCGGTGAGGCGTAGCGTGCGAGCGTCGCGACGATCGCGGGAAACACCACGAGGCGCAGCGGCCACGCGACCCAATCCAACACCTCCCCCGCCAGCAGCGTCACAGCGAAACCCGCCGCGCCAGCGCGCCACATACTCCGCCGGCCATGCGCGCCCGCGCTCAGAACAGCGACGATCGCACCCGTCACCAGCGCGAACACGATCGAGCGTTGGCTGAGGACCAGCACCAGCACGAGCGCCGCGAACGCCCACGCCAACCACTCAAACGACACCCACCCAGACAAGAGCGCCAAACGACGCCCGCCACGGCGATACACACGCCGGGGTGGCCGTGTCGCCCGGCGGTAATACCGGACGGGGTTGCGGTAGCGAGCGGGTTTCAGATCGTCACTCATCGCGCCCGCCGCTCACGCGAGGTGCCCGGCGATAGCGCCAGCCGCCAACGCAATTTCAGAGACCAGCGAGGCGAGCCATGCCACCAGCACCGCCACCAGCAAGAACACCGCGAGCGCGCCGTAGCGACGCTTCACAAGAAAAAACACGCTGGCGACCGTGAGGACCCCGCCAAAGACCATCCCACCCACGGCGCTGCTCAATGCGTCCACCAAGAACAGCACCAGCACGCACCCAGCGACCAGGCGCACTAGCCACGGACGACTACGCCACAAGCCAGTCACCACGACCCCCTACCCTGCGATACCCGCTGCGGTTTGGTGCTACCGAGAATGTTCATGGCGGCGACGGTAAGCACCACCCCACCAAAACACCACAAGCGCACATCACGTGAAAACGCTCGCTTGCATCAAACGTGAAAACGCGCGTTTTCACGTTTGCGCCCCACGACAGCCGCAGCCGGGCGCCGCACGCGGTGTCCGGCGTCACGCACGGACATCAAGCGGCCCGCGCGGATCGTGTGGCCGCAGGGAGCCGCCTGGGTTTTATGCGGCGAGGTTGACGAGGTCGGCTAGCTCGTCGAGCTGGCCTTTGACGCTCGCTAGCGCCTGGTCAAGCAGCCGGCACGCCGAGTAATCGACCAGCGAGTAAACCGTGCACGCACCATCCCGGCGCCGCGCGAGGATCCCCGCCCGGTGCAAGATGCATAGGTGGTGCGAGACATTCTGCGGCGTGCTGAGCATCCCCGCCGCCAAATCACGCGCGCTCGCCTCACCCTCCTCCAACAGCGCGAGCAGCCGCACACGCGTCGGGTCCGCCAGCAACCTCAAACGGCCCGTTACGAGATCCACGACAGGCTCCGACCAAGATCCGCTCATCCTTGAGTACCTTTGATCCGCTTTTTTTCACAGCAACACGGCCCTTCACAACAAGGGCTCGTGCGCTCTTTACAAAAGCCATGTCGCTGCAGACCCGGGCGGGACCCCCCTCCGAATTTGCCGGGGGCGCTCGTGGTCGATCAAATGTCCAGGAGCACGCCGGTCGCGGTCGCCCCTGGCGAGCTCGCCCGCGCTCATCTGCTGCTGGCGGACCGCACGACCGAATGCGCCGAGCTCTCGCCGCGCCTGGGGGTCATAGCGTGCCGCCGATCGCCTCGAGCAGCCTCTCAAGGAGCGCCCGGCTGGCCTGCGCCTTCGCGCGGGCCTGCTTGGAGCATGCGCGCCGCGCGCGGCGTGTTTGGTTGGCGTGCTCGTTACGCGCGGCGCCGAGCAGCACGCCGCGGTACTGATCGAGGTACACCGTGACCGGCTCGGGTTCCCCGGGCTGGCTCTCCCAGCCGAGGAGGCCGAGCAGCCCACGGATCGTGTCCAGCCGCCCCAGCGGCCCCAGGTAGCGCGCGGCGTCGCGCTCATAGCCCCCACGTGCCGCTGCCTGGGTAACTTCTCTCGCGGCGCTGGCGAGCTCGCGCAGTAAACCGCGGCGCAGCAGCACGATCAGCCCGCCCGGGAGCGTGAGCGCGAGCAGCCCGGGCGGCGGCTGCACGCTCGCGCCCTGCAGGAACACGGAGTCGCAGACCATGTGCTGTCGTACCTCGGGCCTCGGCATCACTCCCATCCCCACGCCACCTGCTGGGAGGACTCGTCGTGGGGTTCGCAGCGTGCGCGGGGGCCGCGGCGATCCTGCGGCTCCTGAAGGCCCGCGGTGGACATGAACTCTTCGATGCGTGCGGCGCAGCGCCGCGCTCGCGCCGCGTCTACCGACCACACGAGATAGCGCTCGCAATCGCGCCGCCACCGCAACACGCTCACCAGCGCCCACCGATGCACCGACAAATCGAGCCGCACTCCCACCGCCGGGACGGTGCTCTGCAGGCCGAGCTCCTCCAGCAGCGCGCGGTAGGCGTCGAACCGCTGCAGCGGACGCTCGTCCAGGCCACCGGGGTGCTCCCGGCCGTCTTCCTCGATCTCCCCAGCACAATCCGCCAACGCACTCACGAGCCCCTCGCGCAACAAGCTCACCAGCGACGCCGGCACCACCGCCACCCCAGTGCTCGCGTCCGACGCTTCCCTCACGCGCCCGGCGAGCTCCACAAGCAGCCCTTCGCGGGTGAAAGCCTGCGCGCGCTGCTCACCGCTCGCCTCGCCGTCGCCCTGCACGCTGCGCTCGGACGCCATCCGCGTCGCGATCGCACCCAGCAGCAACTCGCGATGGCGGCACACATCAACCACGGCCGCCTGCTCACCCGCCACGTCAAGCCAGCCCACGGCATCCAACAGCGCCCGCGCCTCCTCAGCCCGCGCGAGACCAGCCTCGACAACGCCGCGGATGTCCTGCCTGCCACGAGAGCGGATCGCGCCGTCGATCTCCTCCAGACGGCCCTGCAAATCGAAGTACAACCCATCCCGCACAAGCGGCACGAGCTCCGGAAAAATCGTCATCCTCGTCATGGTGGGGCTCCAATCGGTTCGCCCGAAGAACCCGCCCGCAAGCCAAAGACCAGCCACCGCAGCCCAACACGGCTACGGTTGCGCCGTGGCATCCGAAGCGCATTCTTCGGTAGTCACAGGCCGGGCGGGCGCGCAAACGCCCGTCCGGCCACATATTCGATTCCGCACCAGCCACCAGCAGCCCCGAAAGGCGCCCCATTTCGCGCGGGGCGCAAAACCCTAGGCCGTAGAGCCCAGGTACGTCAAGGGGCAAGCCGCGATTTCTTACGCCCTGCCAGGCACACGCGCGGTCGGCTCGCCTGACGCGGCCCATGCGTGGCGAGAGATCGGACAGGCCGGTGGGGCGCCTAGGCCGAGCGGGGTTGCGACCCTGGACGGGGCCGGAATCCCCCCGGGGGGGGGGGGGGACCCCGATCCCGGGGCGGCGGGTCGCGCGTGCGCCTAGCGGCTTGACAATTGCTTCACCGTGCGGTACCGTGTGTGCTGGTTCGGCTGTGTGGCCGGCAGACATAGATTCTCGTTCGGGTCATCCTGGGCATGGTTGACTTCAGGCGCGCTTTGTGTGTAGGGTTGGGGGAGAGGGGCTTGGGTCGTTTCGATGAGGGAGCTT
>DATHPS010000007.1:0-63492 GCA_035483545.1 Solirubrobacteraceae bacterium
TCTCGATAGACGCGGTAGTCGCGCCGCTCGGGCCGCAGCGAGCACGCCAGCGCCAGCGGGTGGCAGGCCTCGCGGTGACGGCCGAGTTGTTGCATCGCGCGGCCCAGGCAGAACAGCGCGTAGTCGTTCGTCGGCGCCTGCGCCGCGATCGCCTCGAACTCGGCGACCGCGCGCTCGTAGAGCTGGGCGTGAAAGAGCGCCCGCCCGAGCGCCTCGCGGATCGAGGTCTTGTCGGGCTCCAGGTCCCGGGCGCGCGTCAGCGGCACGATCGCCGCCTGGTAGTCGCCGTGACCCAGCAGATCGCAGCCCCGGCGGTAGAGCTCGTACACGCTGTCCATGAGGGAGGTCCTCTCACTGTAGAGAGGGCCGGCAGCCCGCTCCGTAGGCCCCCGCCCCTCGGCTCGGCAGGTCCGGCCGCCCAGCTCCGTAGGCCTGCCCCTCGGCCCGGCAGGCCCCGGCTACCCCGCTCCGGGACCGGACCCTCAGCCCCGCAAGCGACCGACCGCGTCGAGGATCGCCTCGGCAACCTGCGCCTTGGCCGCGACCGGCACCTGCTCGACGCCCACGCCGTCCACGTCCGCGGCGTCGCGGTCTCCCCGGGTGAGGATCGTGACCTCGTTGCGGTCGACCTCGAAGCCGATGTCGGCGCGCGAGATGTCGTTGAGGACGACCGCGTCGAGCCCCTTCTCGCGCAGCTTGCCGCGCGCGTGCTCGAGGGCACCCGCGCCGTGCTCGGCGGCGAACCCGACGAGGGTCTGGCCCGGGCGCCGCTGCGCGGAGAGCCCGCGGAGCACGTCGGCGGTCGGCTCGAGCTCGAGGCGCAGCCGCTCGCGGCCGGCCTTCTTGAGCTTGCCGTTGGCGGGCGCGGCGGGCCGGAAGTCGGCGACGGCGGCCGCCATCAGCAGGACGTCGCACATGGGCAGCTCGCGCTCGCAGGCTTCCTGCAGCTCGGCCGCGGTGCGCACCTCCTGCCACGCGATCCCGGCGGGGCGCGCGAGCGCGACGTTCGCGGCGATCACCGTGACCTCCGCGCCGCGCTCGCGCGCGGCGAGCGCGAGCGCGAGCCCCATGCGCCCGGAGGAGCTGTTGCCGATGAAGCGCACGCTGTCGATCGGCTCGCGCGTGCCGCCCGCGGTGACGAGCACGCGCAGGCCGCGCCAGGAGCCCTCGGTCGAGCCCGCGAGCAGCGCCTCGCAGGCCGCGAGCAAGCGCGCGGGCTCCGGCAGGCGCCCGACGCCCCGCTCGCCCTTAGAGGCGAGGCGACCGCGGTCGGGCTCGAGCACCGTGACACCGCGCGCGCGCAGCAGCTCGAGGTTGGCCTGCACGGCGGGGTGCTCGTACATGTGGTTGTTCATCGCGGGCGCGATCAACAGCGGGCAGGTCGCGGCGAGCGCGGCGCTGCTCAGCAGATCCTGCGCGAGACCGTGCGCGAGCTTGGCGATCGTGTTCGCGGACGCGGGCGCAATCGCGTAGAGATCGGCGTTGCGCACCAGCTCGAGGTGCCCGATCGGCTCGTGCGCGGGCGGCGTCTGGTCGGGAAACGCACCGCGCGCGGGATCGCGCTCGAACTCGTCGACGAGCACCGGCGCGCCGCTCAGCGCGGCGAACGACGCGGAGCCCACGAAGCGCCGGCTCGCTGGAGTCTGCACGACGCGCACGGTGTGACCGGCGCCGGTCGCCAAGCGCACGAGCTCGAGCGCCTTGTACGCGGCGATCCCACCGCTGACCCCAAGCAGGATTCTGGACATATCCCGGTTTTAGAGCCCCGGCGCGCTGCTGGCAAGCCTTGGTGGGCGCCGCCCAATTAGCGGCGGCTACCGATAGTGGTACTTAATCTTGCCATTCGCGACCTCTTCGAGTGCGATCGTGAGGTAGTTCTTGGAGGCGGTGTCGACCATCGGCGGCGGGAACTCGTCGAAGGTGCCCTCGCCGAGGTTGTGGTAGTAGCTGTTGATCTGGCGGGCGCGCTTGGCGGCGACGACGACGCTGGCGTAGTTGGAGTCGACGTTCTCGAGCAGCTTGTCGATGCGAGGGGAGATCACTTGGGTCGGGCCTTTCGTGGTTGAGCACTGATTGTAGTGGGCCGACGACTGCACCCCGCGAGCGGCTGC
The DNA here is from genome assembly GCA_035483545.1 of Solirubrobacteraceae bacterium. Taxonomy (GTDB): domain Bacteria; phylum Actinomycetota; class Thermoleophilia; order Solirubrobacterales; family Solirubrobacteraceae; genus Palsa-744. The sequence continues at coordinate 2,112 of DATHPS010000007.1, forward strand.
GGTCAGTCGAGCTCGCCGGCGACGATTGCGGTGAGCCGCTCGAGCGCGTCCTCGAGGCGGTCGTTGACGACGACGTGCGCGAACTCGGGCTGTGCCTGCAGCTCGTGCTCGGCGACGCGCAGGCGACGCTCGACCTCGTCGTGATCGTCGGTGCCGCGACCGATGAGGCGGGTGCGCAGCGCGTCGAGCGAGGGCGGCGCGATGAAGACTTGTAGCGCCTCGGGCATCGCGGCGCGCACCTGGCGGGCGCCCTGGACCTCGATCTCGAGCACGACGGGTACGCCGGCGCCGACGCGCGCGTCGAGCTCGCTGCGCAGCGTCCCGTAGCGGCGCCCGGCGTAGTCGGCGTGCTCGACGAAGTCGCCCCGCTCGATGCGCCGCGCGAACTCCTCGGAGCCGAGGAAGTGGTAATCGACACCGTCGCGCTCGCCGGGACGCGCGGCGCGCGTCGTCGCCGAGACGGACAACTCGAGCGCTGGCAGGCGCTCCATCAGCCCGCGGATCAGTGTGCCCTTGCCCACGCCGGAGGGACCGGTTATGACGAACACGCGCGCGACGGCAGTCATTGGGCTGTTCTGGACACCCTCGCCCAGGCTCAGCCGCCCGCCGCGAATCGACTTCTGGAGTTCGTCGTGCAAGAGCGAGAAGCTGTCGAGTCGTATGTCAGGGTACTGCGAGCGTGACGGGCGCATTGTCAAGCTCGGCGCCGAGTGCGAGCAACTTGTCCTCGAAGTGCTCGTAGCCGCGCCGGATGAGGCCGACGTTGGTGATCGTGGAGAGCCCATCGGCGACGAGGGCGGCAATCACGTAGGAGAAGCCCGCCCGCAGATCGGGGATATGGATCTCGGTGCCGCGTAGCGGCGTCGGCCCCACGACGACGGCGCTGTGCAGGTGGTTGCGCCTCCCAAAGCGGCATTTACGTCCACCCAGGCACTCGCGGTAGAGCTGGATCTGAGCGCCCATGTCGTTGAGCGCGGATGTGTAGCCGAAGCGATCCTCGTATACGGTCTCATGCACGATCGAGACGCCCATGGCCTGGGTAAGCGCGACTACGAAGGGCTGCTGCCAGTCGGTCATGAAGCCGGGATGCACATCGGTCTCCAGGGCAACCGAACGCAGCGAGCCGACGCGGCGCCAGAACTCGATGCCGTCATCGCTCACGCGGAATTCTCCACCGACACGCCGGAAGGCGTTGAGGAAGGTCATCATGTCGAGTTGGTGGGCGCCCGCAACGAAGATGCGTCCGTCGGTAGCCAGCGCGGCACACGCCCAGGAAGCTGTCTCGAGCCGGTCGGGAAGCGCGCTGTGTTCGAACCCGTGCATTCGCTCGACGCCGTTGATTGTTATGACCCGGTCGGTTTCGACGCTGATAGTTGCCCCCATCTTTTGGAGCACAGCGATGAGATCGATGATCTCCGGCTCAATCGCGGCGTTCGAGAGCTCCGTTATACCCTCCGCGAGGACGGCCGAGAGCAGCACCTGCTCGGTGGCCCCGACGCTCGGATACGGCAGGCGGATCTTGGCACCGTGCAGGCGGTTGGCGGTCAGCCGTACGCCGTCCGAAGTCTCCTGCACCGCGGCGCCAAGCTGGACCAGCGCCTCGAGGTGGAAGTCGATCGGGCGAGGACCGATATTGCAGCCGCCGAGGTCCGGGATGAAGAACTCGCCGACGCGGCTGAGCAAGGGTCCGCAAAGGAGCACCGGGATCCTGCTGCGCCCTGAGAACTCGGCTGCGTCCTCTCGACTGAGCGGGACGAGGTTGTCGGCGCGCATCCTGATCTCCCCCGATCCCTCGCGCGCGACCGTACCGCCGAGCGCACGAATCATGCGCCCGACGATCTCGACGTCGCGAATACCAGCGACGTTGTGCAGCAGGCACTCCTGGTCGGTCAGCAGGGCGGCGACCATGTTCTTGGGCAGCGTGTTCTTTGCGCCTCGGACATGCACTTCGCCGCGCAGCGAGCGACCCCCACGAATCCGCAGGGTGCGATCCGCGTCGGCCGCGTCGCGAACGTCCGAGGCGTCGAAGGAGATGGTACCGGTGCTCATGCGCGAATTTTCCAGTCTTCGTGGGACGACTCCGAGTTCGACAGCGCATGATCCACTCCTGCCGTCGCGTCCGGTGCAGCTTGCAAATGAGAATACAACTAGCGCCGCAAGAGCGAGACGAGCTCGCTGCGCTGGCGCTCGGAGAGCCCGCCGATGGTCTTGCTGGGCGCGATGCGGCAGTGCGTGAGGATCTTGTTGACCTTCACGCGCCCGTACTTGGGGACGGCGAGCATCATGTCGAAGACCTTCGCGGTCTCGACGTACTCGGGCGGGTTGAGCAGGAGGGTGTGGATCGAGAGCCGCCCCGCCTTCAGGTCGCGCTTGAGCTGCGCGCGCTCGGTGCGAATGCGGTTGGCTCGGGCGAGCGCATCCATCCGCTGGTTGAGGGATCGCTCGGGGGCCGCGGAGTGCTTTGAGGGCGTCGTGCCCGTCGCCATCGCCATGGGCGGCGAGTCTACACGCCTGCGGTGCCCGATCGAGGCGTGGTCGTCGAATTCATCTGTACCTCAACCAGAGGTTGAGGTATGTAGAGGCTAGTGGACAGTGCCAAGGCGTGTTTGCAGGGCTTTTCGCCCCGTGGCGTGTTGGCCGCGCAGCCAGGATGGTAGGCGACGTGGGATATGGGGCGCACCCGGCGCTCAGCGCAGTGCGCGCGCGATTTGCGCACCCGTGGTGGGGTCGCGGAAGCTCTCGGTGCCAACCGCGACGAGGGTCGCGCCGACATCCAGCAGGTCGCGCGCGTGACTCGCGCATTGGACGCCACCCATGCCGACAATCGGGATCGCGACGCGCGCGGCGACGGCGGCGACCTGCGCCAGCGCGACCGCGCGGATCGCGGGTCCGGAGAGGCCGCCCGTGCGCCCTCCCAGCCACGGTCGGCGCGTGTCGGGATCGAGCGCCATCGCGCGCAATGTGTTGATCAGCGAGACCGCGTCGGCGCCGGCGAACTCGGCCGCGTGGGCGCACGCGGCGACGTCGGCGGCGTTGGGTGTGAGCTTGACGATCAGCGGCTTGCGCGTCGCCGGGCGCACGGCGCGCACGACGTGCTCGAGCGCGGAGGGGTCCGCACCGATGTCCAGACCGGTCTGGACGTTCGGACACGAGACGTTGAGCTCGAACGCCGCGATCTCCTCGCGCTCGTCGCAGCGCTCGAGCAAAGTCGCGATCTCCTCGGCGTTCGAGCCCATGACGTTGGTGATCAGCGGCACCGCGCAGGTGGCGAGCAGCGCCGCGAGCCCGGGCAGCTCGTGCGCGAGGTAGCCCTCGAGGCCCTTGTTGGGTAGGCCGATCGAGTTGATCAGGCCGACGGGCACCTCGAAGAGCCGCGGGGGCGGGTTGCCGGCGCGCGGCTCAAGTGTGATCGTCTTGGACACGAATGCCGCGAACGGGAAGTCGGCGCGTAGCGCGGGCTCCCCGAAGGCGACACGCGCGGCGAGCAGATCGAACGTGCCGGAGGCGTTGATGACCGGATGCGCGAGCTCGAGGCCGCAGAAGCGGACGCTCATGCGAACCGGCAGATCGTTGCCCGGTGGGGACGGGCGAGCTCGAAGCCGCAGCAGCTGAGCCTCACGTGAGCCCCGGCGCGGTGGTCCTTCATGCCGGGGCCCCGGCGTGCGCGTCGACGCGCTGCAGCTCGGCGGCGTCGATGACGGGGCCGTCGAGGCAGACGCGTAGGTAGCCGCCGTCGCGGCGCGGGACGACGCAGCCGAAGCAAGCGCCGAAGCCGCACGCCATGCCGGACTCCAGCGCGAGCTGCGCGGGCACCTCGCGCTCGGCGCATTGCGCGCGCACCGCCTCGAGCATCGGCGCGGGGCCGCAGGCGTAGACGGTCGCGTGCGCGTCGCGCGCGAGCTCTTCGTCGAGCAGCTCGGTGACGAGGCTGTGGCGGCCGACGGAGCCGTCGTCGGTGGCGACTTGTGCGTCGTGCAGCAGCGCGGCGCCGACAGCGCGCACCTGGTCGCGGAACCCGAGCAACACCGTCGGACGCTTGCCACCCGTGGCATCCGAGCCGGCGGGGGCCGATTCCCCGAGCAGCGCGTCCTGCCAGATCGCGAGCGGCGCGATCCCGACGCCGCCGCCGAGCAGAATCGCGCGGCGACCCTCGCTGGGCGCGCGGAAGCCGTTGCCGAGCGGCCCGAGCAGCCGCAGCTGCTCGCCGACGCGCAATTCGCAGAGGCGACGCGTGCCGGGCCCGACGTCCTCGAGCAAGAAATGGGCCTCGCCCTCGCGCCAGCGCGCGTAGGAGAACGCGCGCGGCAGGTGCGGTCGCTCGTCCTCCCCCGCCCCCCACCCCGCGGCGGCGGCGAGCATCGCGAACTGGCCGGGCGCCGGCGAGGGCCCGTCGCGGTCGCTGACGCGCAGCACCCGGTAGGCGCCTAGCTCTTCGACAGCCGCGACCGTCAACAGGCGTTGCCCGAAAGGCGCGAGCGCCATCGTCATACGCCCCTCTCCACGAGTGCCATCAGGCGCCCATCTTCGCGAGCGCCGTCAGACGCCCGCCTCTCGCGAGCGCCATCAGGCGACCTCGACGGCGTCCCGCCCGCGGTGGAGCTCCTGCAGGCAGAGCACGGGCGGGGGGCCGCCCTTGCGAGCGCTCGAGATCGCGCGCGCGGCGGAGACGCCGGCGGCGAGCGTCGTCAGGCAGGGGATCGCGCGTGTGACCGCGGCGCGGCGGATCTGCCAGCCATCGGTGCGCGCGCCCGAGCCGGTGGGGGTGTTGATCACGAGGTCGACGTCGCCGCGCTCGATCCAGTCGACGACGTGCGGAGAGCCCTCGCCGATCTTGTTAAGGGCCTGCGCGCGCACGCCCATGCGCTCGATCGCAGCCGCGGTGCCGCGCGTGGCGAGAATGCGAAAGCCGTTGTCGCTGAGGATCTGCGCGATCGCGAACGCGCCGTCCTTGTCGGAGTCGGTGACGGAGATGAACGCGGTGCCCCCGAGCGGCAGCGGCGCGCCGGCGGCGGCCTGCGCCTTGGCGAACGCGGTCGGGAAGTCGCGCGCGATGCCCATCACCTCGCCGGTGGAGCGCATCTCGGGGCCGAGGACGGCGTCGGCACCCTCGAAGCGGTCGAACGGCAGCACGGCCTCCTTGACGGAAATGTGATCGCCGAAGCCGAGCCCTTCCTGCTCGCGCGGCAGAGCGAGCGCGGCGATCGGCTCGCCGAGCATGATCCGACAGGCAAGCTTCGCGAGCGGCAGTCCGACCGCCTTGGAGACGAACGGCACGGTGCGCGACGCGCGCGGGTTGGCCTCGATCACGTAGAGCTGACCCTCGACGACCGCGTACTGCACGTTCAGCAGCCCGACGACGCCGACCTGCAGCGCGATGTCCCTCGTCGCCGCCCGGATCTGCTCGAGCATCTCGCCGCCGAGCGAGTGCGGCGGCAACACGCAGGCGCTGTCGCCGGAATGCACGCCGGCCTCCTCGACGTGCTGCATGATCCCGCCGATCCACACCTCCCGGCCGTCGCAAAGCGCGTCGACATCGACCTCGATCGCGTTCTCCAGGAAGCGATCGAGGAAGATCGCGGTGTTGGCGGGCGACGTAGCCTCGACGGCGCTTTGGGGGTTGAGTCGCGGATCGGATCGGGAGCCCCCCGAGTGGCTCCCCGGATGGGTGGCCTCGGGAGAGCCCTCGGGCTCGCGCTCTCGCCGCAGGTAGTCGGCGAGTCCCTCGCGCGAGTAGACGATCTCCATCGCGCGCCCGCCGAGGACGTAGCTCGGGCGCACGAGCAGCGGATAGCCGACCTGCTCGCCGCAGGCGAGGGCCTGCTCGATGGTGTGCGCGGTGGCATACGGCGGCGCCTTGTAGCCGAGGCGTCCGAGCAGCTCGCCGAAGCGCGCGCGATCCTCGGCGAGGTCGATCGCGTCGACGCTCGTGCCGAGCAGCGGCACGCCGGCCGCGACGAGACCGGCGGCGAGCTTCAGCGGGGTCTGGCCGCCGAACTGCACGATCACGCCCTCGGGTCGCTCGACCGCCACGACCGCGAGCACATCCTCCAGCGTGAGCGGCTCGAAGTAGAGGCGGTCGGAGGTGTCGTAATCGGTGGAGACGGTCTCGGGGTTGCAGTTGACCATCACCGCGTCGCGCCCGGACTCGCGCACCGTCATCGCGGCGTGCACGCAGCAGTAGTCGAACTCGATGCCCTGACCGATGCGGTTGGGCCCGGAGCCGAGGATCACGACCGAGCGCCGCTCGCCGCGGTCGACCTCGTTGGCCGGCCGACCGGCGCTCGCCGACGGTCGCTCCCACGCGGAGTAGTAATAGGGCGTCTGCGCGGGGAACTCGGCGGCGCAGGTGTCGACCGACTTGTACGTGCGCTCGCCCGCGAAGGGTGCCTCGGGGTCCACGGCGAGCGCGGCGAGCTCGCGCAGGAACCACCGGTCGATCGCGGTGCGCTCGTGGATCGGCTCGATCGCGCTGCCGCGGCGCAGCAGCTCGAGGATCGCCTCGAAGCGCTCGGGTCCGGGCGCGGCGAGGCCGCCGAGCAACTCCTCGTCGGAGACCGCGCCCAGGCGGGGCGGCTTGTCGAGCTCGCGCGAGCGCAGCGCCTTCGCGAAGGCCTGTCCGAAGGTGCGCCCGATCGCCATCACCTCCCCCACCGACTTCATATGCGTGGAGAGCGTCGCCTCGACACCCGGGAACTTCTCGAACGCGAAGCGCGGCCACTTGACGACGACGTAGTCGATCGTCGGCTCGAAGCTCGCGGGCGTCACGCCGGTGATGTCGTTGTCGATCTCCTCGAGTAGGTAGCCGACGGCCAGGCGCGCTGCGATCTTCGCAATCGGAAAGCCGGTTGCCTTGGAGGCCAGCGCTGAGGAGCGCGAGACGCGCGGGTTCATCTCGATCACGAGGATCTCCTCGGTCTCGGGATTGACCGCGAACTGCACGTTGGAGCCGCCGGTCTCCACCCCGACCGCGCGGATCACCGCGATCGCCTGGTCGCGCAGCTGCTGGTAGACGCGATCGGTGAGCGTCTGTTGCGGCGCGACCGTGACGGAGTCGCCGGTGTGCACGCCCATCGGGTCGACGTTCTCGATCGAGCAGACGATCACGACGTTGTCGGCGCGGTCGCGCATCACCTCGAGCTCGAACTCGCCCCAACCGAGGACCGATTGATCGACCAGGACCTGCCCGATCGGCGAGGCCTCGAGGCCCCTCGCGACGATCGTCCGGAACTCCTCAGGCGTGCGCGCGATCCCGCCGCCGCGCCCCCCGAGCGTGAACGCGGGGCGCACGATGCACGGCAGGCCGAGCTCGGGCAGCGAGTCCAGGGCACCCTCGAGATCGGTCGCGATCGCGCTCGCCGGCATCCGCAGGCCGACCTCCCGCATCGCGGCGGCAAACAGTTCGCGGTCCTCGGCGCAGCTGATCGCGTCGTAGTTCGCGCCGATCAGCTCCACCCCGAAGCGCTCGAGGACGCCTTCGTCGTGCAGTGCCTTGGCGAGGTTCAGCGCAGTCTGCCCGCCGAGCGTCGGCAGCAGCGCATCGGGGCGCTCGCGCTCGATCACCTGCGCGACGGGCCCCGGCAGCAGTGGCTCGATGTAGGTCGCGTCGGCGAACTCGGGGTCGGTCATGATCGTCGCGGGATTGGAGTTGACGAGCACGATCTCGTAGCCCTCCTCGCGCAGCACCTTGCAAGCCTGCACCCCGGAATAGTCGAACTCCGCGGCCTGCCCGATCACGATCGGTCCGGAGCCGAGGATCAGGATCTTGTGAATGTCATCGCGCCGGGGCATCTATGCGGCCGCCTCCGCGATCCGCTGCAGGAAGCGGTCGAACAGGTACACGCTGTCGTGCGGTCCCGGACCGGCCTCGGGGTGGTACTGCACCGCGCCCCCGGGCACGTCGAGCAGCTCCAAGCCCTCGACGGTGCGGTCGTAGAGGTTCACGTGCGAGAGCTGCGCGGCGCCGAAGTCGGTGTGCCAGCGCACCGGGCGGCTGCTGTCGATCGTGCGCGTCCCCGCCGGCCCGAGCACCGCGAAGCCGTGGTTCTGCGAGGTGATCTCCACGCGCCCGGTCTGCAGGTCCTTGACCGGGTGGTTCGCGCCGCGGTGCCCGAAGGGCAGCTTGAACGTCTGCAGCCCCAGCGCGCGGCAGAGCAGCTGGTGGCCGAGACAGATCCCCCACACCGGCCGGCGCCCGACGAGCTCGCGCACGGTGTCAACGACGTAGCCGAGCGCCGCGGGGTCCCCGGGGCCGTTGGCGAGTAGCACCGCGTCGACATCCGCCGCGAGCAGCTCGGCGGCCGGCGTCGTGCAGGGGTAGAGCGAGACGCGCGCGCCGCGCGCGAGCAGGCTGCGCACGATCGAGCCCTTGATGCCCGTGTCGATCACCGCGATCCGTGGCCCCCCGCCCTCCTCGCCGTGATGGGAGACCTCACTGGGGCTCACGAGCCCCACGAGATCCTGCCCGTCCATCGGCGGCTCGGCCGCGACCAGCGCGGCGGCCTCCTCGAGGGGTGCAGTCGCTGGAAAGATCCCACCCCTCATCGCTCCCGCCTCGCGGATGTGGCGCACGAGCGCGCGCGTGTCCACGCCGGTGATCGCGGGCACGCCGCAGTCCGCGAGCCACTGCAGCCAGCCGCCCTCCGCGCCGCTCGCGTCCTCGCGGTCGCAGGCCTCGCGCATGATCACCCCGCGCGCCCACGCGCGCGCGGACTCCATCGCCTCGACGCTCACGCCGTAGTTGCCGATGTGCGGGTAGGTGAAGGTGATCAGCTGACCGGCGAAGGATGGGTCGGTGACCGACTCCTGGTAGCCGGACATACCGGTCGTGAAGACGACCTCGCCGACCGCGTGCGCCTCCGCGGCGCACGCTTCGCCGTCGAAGCGCATGCCGTCCTCTAGTAGGATGTACGCGGGCGCGCGCATCTAGAGGATCGACCTCCGCACGATCGTTCTCGCCGGCGCGCGCATCTAGACGATCAGCCCCTGGACGGCCTTGAACTCGGGCGCGCTCGCGCTCCCGAGCAGCTCGAAGAGCGCGGACTCGACCGTGCTCACGACCGCCCCGGCGCGCTCCAGGCGCTCCAGCGCGCGCTCGTAGTCGAGCTCGTGGCGCGAGCCGACCGCGTCCGCCGGCACATGGACTTCGACGCCGCGCGCCAATAGGTCGTGCACGGTCTGCGAGACGCAGACGTGGGTCTCGATCCCGCACACGATCGCCTGGTTGCGCCCCGCGAGATCGAAGCCCTCGGCGCGGGCCGCGGAGAAGACCGTCTTCTCGATGCGCCGCTCCGCCTCCAAGCCAACCTCCGGCGCCGTGTGACCGAGCCCCTTCGGGTACTGCTCGCTGACGAGCGCCGGCAACGCCATGATCCGTGCCGCCTGCACCAGCTTCGCGCACGCCCGCGCGACGCCTGCGAAGGAGGCGTACGGGCGAAATGCCTCCTGTACATCCACGACGATCAGCGTCGCGCGCTCGCGTTCGAGCAGGCTCATATGCTCACCGCGCCGAGATCCGCACCCGCGGTCGAGCTCGGCTCCGCGCTCATGGCCCGCTGCGCGCGCGGGTTCGGCTTGGCTTCCCCGCCCGCTCGATAGGCAATCGAACCCGCGGCGAGCGTGAGCAGCACCCGCCCGCGCAGGCGCCGCCCCGCAAAACAGCAGTTCTCCGAGCGGCTCTGCCAGCCGTGCTCCCCCGCGATCCACTCGGCGTCGAGATCGACGAGCACAAGATTCGCCGACGCGCCACTGGCGATCTGCGGCACGGGCAGCTCGAACAACGCCGCCCCCGCGCTCATCCGCTCCACCAGCAGCCCCAGGCCCAGCACGCCCGGCACCACGAGCTCGGTGTAGAGCGCCGCGAACGCGGTCTCAAGCCCCGTCGTGCCCATCGGCGCCGCGGTGAACGGCAGCGCCTTCTCCGCCGGCGCGTGCGGCGCGTGATCGGTCGCCACGCAATCGATCGTCCCGTCGCGCAGACCCTCCACGAGCGCCGCGCGATCGGCCGCGGTTGCCAGCGGCGGGTTCATCTTCATGCTCGTGTCCAGGCCGCGCACGTCCTCCTCGCTCAGCAGCAGATGATGCGGTGTCGCCTCCCCGCTCGCCGCCACCCCACACGCCTTCGCCGCGGCGAGCGCCCGCACCGACGCGACGCAGCTCAGGTGCTGGAAATGCACACGGCCGCCCTCGCAGCCCGCGAGCACGGCGTCGCGCGCGACCATCGTCGCCTCGCTCGCCGCGGGCACGCCCGGGATGCCGAGCTCCGCGCTCACCGCGCCCTCGTGCATGCTGCCGCCGCGCGAGAGCGCGCGATCCTCCTCGTGCAAGGTGAGGACACCGCCGACGCCGCGCCGAGCGCCGCGCGAGAAGCCCTCCGCCTTGCCCACACCCGCTCCAGGTGAGCGCGAACCGCCGCCGCGCGGCCCTTGCGACTGGAGCCGGAGCGCGGCACGCAGCACGCCCGCGTCGGCGACGGGATGCCCGTCGTCGGTGAAGCCGAGCGCGCCGAGCGCGCGCAGCGCCTCCATGTCCGTCAGCTCCTCACCGCCAAGGCCGCGTGTGATCGCCGCCAAGAAGCCGACGGGAACGTGCGCCTGGCGTGCGGCGGTCTCGCGCACCGCGCGCAAGCGCTCCGGCGAGTCGATCGCGGGGTCGGTGTTCGGCATCGCGATCACCCCGCAGTAGCCACCGGCAGCCGCCGCGCGGGTGCCGCTCTCGATGTCCTCCTTGTGCTCCTGGCCGGGGCTGCGCAGGTGCACGTGAGGGTCGAAGAATGCCGGCAGCAGACGCAGGCGCCCGCGCCCCTCCACCACCTCGATATCGATATCGGCACTCGGTGTGAGTGTGCCCGGCGCTCCCAGCGCGGCCACCTCGCCGTCGCGCACGAGCACGTCGTGGCGCGCGTCCAAGTCGAGCCTCGGGTCGAGCACGCACACGTCGCGCAGCAACAGATCGGCGGGATCCTGCGGAGAACGGACGAGCCCCGGGGCACTCATCGGGCGCTCCCCCGCGCGGGTCTCGGTGCTCTACAGGCAGGCAAGCTCATTGAATTATCGACGACGAGGCCATCGCCGCGTCCTGACCGTCCGCGGCCACGCGCTCCGACCAGCGGATCAGGGTAGGCGCGCCGCGCTCCGGGAAGGGAATCTCAACGGTGTCGAAGTCGCGCGGGACCTCCGTCTCGGCGAACCCCGCGCGCGCCTCGCGCCGTACCTCCCCCCCCGCATAGCGCGTCGAGAGGTGCGTGAGCACCAGCATGCGCACCTCCGCCCGCCGCGCGAGCTCCGTCGCCTGGCGTACCGTGCTGTGCCCGGTCTGCCGCGCGCGCTCGGCCTCCTCCTCGACGAACGTCGCCTCGTGTACCAGCACGTCCGCCTGGTGCGCCGCGACCGCCAGCAGCTCACTGGGCGAGGTGTCCCCCGAGAGCACGACCTTGCGACCCTCGCGCGTATCGCCCATTACCTGCTCGGGGCGCACCCCATTGACGGTCTCCCCCCGCACGAGCCGCCCGAAGTCCGGACCCGGTCGAACCCCGAGCTGCTCGGCGAGCCGCGGGTCCAGATGCCCTGGGCGGGGGTCCTCGACGAGCACGTAGCCGTACGCGGAGGCGCCGCGATGGCTGACGGGCACCGCGGCGATGCGGTAGCCGTCGCGCTCGACGGCCTCCGTGGAGCCGAGCTCGGCGATCGAGAGCTCGTAGGGCAGGCGCCGCCCGTAGATGAAGCGCGTCGCGCCCATCAGCTCATTCAGCCCCGGCGGCCCGTAGATGCTCAGCGGTCGCTCGCGGTCGCGCAGCGCGAAGGACTTCAACATTCCCGGCAGCCCCAGCCAGTGATCGGCGTGGAAGTGCGTGATGAACACGCAGTCCATGTCCGCGAGCCCCACCGTACGCAGCAGCTGGCGCTGGGTGCCCTCGCCGCAGTCGAACAACAGCCGGTCGCCGCCGCGGCGCACGAGCACCGCGGGCAGCCCGCGGCGCGCGCTCGGCACCGAGCCGCCGGTCCCGGCGAAGAACAGCGAGAGATCCATGAGCGCAACGGTAGCGGCGCCCGGGGATGGGCGGCTCACGGCGGACGTCCGCCTGGCGTGAGGGACGACGGGCCGAGACGCCGACCGCCGCGACCGTGGGCGCGCGTGCCGCAGCCGCACGGCGTGGGGCCCGCTCGTCGCGCAACCTGTGCCGCGCGGGCCCGCCGCCGCGCAACGGGTTTCGAACGGGCCTGCCGCCGTGCGTCCTACCTCACTACTTGTAGCTCCAGTTCTTGGAGCCTTTGACTTCAACGGTGGCCTTGCCTTTGAGCGTCGCGGATTTGCCGCCCAGCATCAGTTCGCCAGCCGGCGTATTGGCCACGACTTCCTGCTTGACGAGTTCCGTCTGGCCTTCCGGTAGTGTCACGGTCATCTCGCCGTTGAGGGGTTTTTCCCCTGCGATGGCGCATTCGCCGCCAAGGAACGAGATCGCCATGAGCGTTTTCCCGGCGGCCGGCGCGATGACCAGTTTGTCTTTTGGCACGGCCCCCAGCGCCACCGTGAGCACGAGCGGTTCGCTTGCAAGTTCCGCTTCGGTTTTGCACTTCGCCGGTTCGAGCTCGGTGCAGCCGGTGAGCGCGAGACTTTCCACGCTACCGGTGTTCGCGGGAACGATCTTGGCTTTCTTGAGATTGAGGCCTTTGCATTTGATCCTCACGTTCAGTTCGGCCGACACGATTTCCGGTTCTTCGACGATGGCGGTCGGTTCGATGAGCGCTTCGCCCGCCGCCGGGATGGCCGCGCCGGCGATTTTCCATTCCGCAGCCACCGCCGCGGTCGCGGTGAACGCGCTCGCGAGGAGCCCCGCGATCAGCGCCTGAGCCAGCTTCTTTGCCGTCATCTCCATCTCCTTGGGTCGATCTGAGGATCTGTGGTGTCTCCGCGACGATTTGCGTCCCCCGCCGACCGCCCGGAGCGTGGCTCATAGTCCCGCCAGCCGCCCCTCGCGGTCAAGCGACCGGCGACGCCGATCATCTGCATGAGCGACAACGCAGCAGAAGCAAGCGCGCGCGAACACGACTCGCCCCGCGCGCCACCGGCGGTGCGTCTCCGACTACCCGATGCACGCATCGCGAGTGGAGGGTCGAGCCGCTAGGCTTGCGGAACAAATGCCCGCAAAGCGCGGCGCGGGCGCCCGTAGCTCAGTGGATAGAGCGCTCGCCTCCGGAGCGAGAGGTCGCAAGTTCGAATCTTGCCGGGCGCGTCGCTCGATCCCGTGTGGCCGTGCGGGATTCGCTTCTCAGGCGGCTCTCCTCGCCCAAACGCCGCCCTCGACCAGCGCCCGCATCTGCGCCTTCTCGTCCTCGCCGCGGCGCATCGACTGGCGGTAAACCCTGAGCGCGAGCGCCGGGTCGGTGTGGCCCATTTCGTCCATGACCGTGCCGGGGTCCTCGCCAAGCGCGTACAGCAGCGAGCAGAACGTGCGGCGCAGCGAGTGCGGCGTGAGCTTGTCCGGGAGCGGCGGGAGGTCCGAGCGCTCCAGGTTCTCGTTCGCGCGCTTGACAGTGGCGCGGAGCACGCGAGAGCGAAAGTTGTCATCGCTCATTCGCCCGCCGCGGCCGGCGAGCTTGCCGGCGATGTAGCTCTCCACCGCATTGAAGTCGATCCGGTCGATTCGCCGCTCGCCAAACTCGGGCAGCAGGTGGCACTCCAGCCGCCAACGGTAGTCCGCCCGCGTGTTCTCGGCGAGCTGCGCCTGATTGCGAACCCACCAATCCTCCGCGAACTCGTGGAACGTCGGGACCTCGACCTCGACGGGGGTCTCAACAACCATCGGCGGTTTCCACAAGCCGCGCGCCACGTCCGCCATGACACACGCAAGCTCCCGCTCTGCGTCCGCGCGGGAGACGACACCCAGCGGCACCGTGTGGCGCCGGCCTCCTGTGCGGAAACGCAGGGAGCGGCGGATCGCTCCGGTAGCGTCCGCGCGCTCGACTATCTGACCTGTAGCTGGCCGTGCCATCACTTGCTCCCTTCGATCGTCGTCTCCACAGTTTTCTCCCCGCACCGGCGCGTCATCGCTACACCGCTTCGCGGTCGTGTGGTTCCTTGGGGGTGTCTCGCCGGCCGGCGGTCCCTCGAGACGGGCACCCCTTCCGCCAGCCCCTGCAACGGAACCCCCAGCGCGTTCGCCAGGATCAGCAGCGTCAGCAGGTTCGGGGCGCATTCGCCGCGCTCGATGACCCCGATCGCGTTGCGGTGGAGGCTGGCGGCTTCCGCGAGTCCTTCCGAACGGCACCCACGGACAGGTCAGCGCCATCCACGAGCGGGTCGTGACCGTCACGCTCGACGGGTCCCAGCGCCGGGTGCAGCTCGCCGGGGAGGATCTGCCTGCCTGTATGCCTGCAACGCAAGCGCCTGGTCAGTGTGCCCCATCTCGTCCATGACGGTACCGGGGTCCTCACCCAGCGCGTACATCAGCGAGCCGAACGTCCACCGCAAACCGTGCGGTGTCAGCCTCGGCAGCGGCGGCAGGGCCGCCGCTTTGAGCTGCTTGTTCGCCTCCGCAACCGCGCCGTTGCCCGCGACGGTCTCGCCGTCGGCCACACTCGCGGGTTGCTGAGCACCCACGAGCGGAAGTTGTCCTCGCTCGTCCGGCCGCCTGGTGTGCCGTCGGGGAGCAGGGGGGATGCTCGTCCTCCGGCCGGCTCTCGTCCGCGTGTCGTTTTGGAGACCGCACATCGTGTGGTGATTTTATTCTAGATATTATAGTAGCTCCTGTACTGATTTTCTGCAGGCACAACAGGAGGCTAGTGATGGGTAGATTTAGGGATTTCGACGAGCTCGCAGATGCCGTGCCGGCTAACGAGCCGCTCAGCGTTGTCGCTCTCGACCTTCGCGACGCGGACGGCGCCAAACGTCTAGGCGCAAACGTCCGCGAACGCATCGCTTCGCAGCTCGAGGGACAGGGCATCGGCTTCTTCCCGGGACCTGAACTGCCGGATTGGCAGGAGGACCCCGTCTATCTCTACCGACTCGGCTCGCAACTTGGGACACTCATTCAGGCCGTCAAACGGCCGACGGAGCGGGGGCTCAAGGCGCTGACCGCAGCAGCGCAGTCCAGCAACAGCACGACACGTGAGTACGACCAACTCGACGAAGCCCTCGCCGCCTTGAACGACGCCAAGTCGGCGATCAACAAGGTACTCGGACGGGATGACCAGAAGTAGGTGGAAAAGGGCGCCTTCGTGCACCCGAGGAAGCAATGGCGGCGAGCAGGCATCGTCGGCAACACCGCGAGGGCGTGACTGAGAATGCCGGACTACAACGTCAAGGTCGCCGTCCGGAGCGGCGAGGTCTACTTTCGGGTCGATCACGGCCTTACCGGCGCCGGGTACCCTCACCTCTTCTTGCGGTCCTCATCGTCGGCTGCGCCGGTACTCGCCGATCCGGGGCGCTGGCCGACCGGGCTGGCGTGGAGCATCACTGACCGACTGCGCAACGGCGGCGACGAGAAGGGTCGCGTGCTTGCGGTCTGGCAGGAGACGCCCGGACATCCCCCGATCCCGCTGTCGGTCCTGGCCTGGCATGCGCACGGCACTGGTCCGCTGTATGTGTTCGACGCAGGCCACAGCAGTGTGCTCAGCCCCGAGGTCGGTCTTGAGTTGATCGCGCTGCTACTCGACGCCCTCTTGGAGGTCGCCGTGCACCCGAAGGCACCAGTTGCATTGGAGTGGCAGCGTCGGCTTCGCTGGTCACAGGCCGCGCTCAAACATGCGCCCCATCGCGAGCGTCCCGACTATCGCCGAGGGAACCTACGACGCGCTTCGAGGCTGAGCTTCAGCAAGCATCAACCACCGCCCACAGCGGCCAGCTGGACGAGGGGCGCGTGGCTTGGCGAACGCACGTTCTAGCGTATCTCCGCATCGCGGCGGTCGTTCCCGGCGGATTCCTCTTCATCGGCCACCAACGCCAACTCGGCGTCCAACCGGGTGTCGCTCAACTCGACCGGATCGGTGCTCGCGATCCGTTCGATCCGACGCGCGGCCTTAGTACCGATGCCGTGTGCGAGTGCGGTGCGCAGGTCATCCAACGAAGGCAGATCGACCGGCCACTCCGGCCTGGGCGGCGCCACGAGGGCGAGTCCGGCGAGCAGCTCCTCCAATCCCTCGCGACCGTTGCGACGCAGTGCCTGCGCCGGCGAGGCGCCGCGCAGGCGGGGGTCCGGTGCACTCACCCAGTCGCCGACGTGGAGGTCGTCGGCCACATAGCGCCGAGCCGCCCTGCACAGGACGAGCAACAGTTCAGCGGCATCGAGCAACTCCACCCGCGGGCGCGCGGGTGTCCTCGCCGCGCTCCACGCACGCACGGTGTCGCGCGAAGTCCCGAGCGCCGACGCCAACTGCGTCGCCGACCGGAAGTAGTTGCGAAGCTCGCCTGCGACGCCTTTGGCTCGCGCACTGCGCTCCGTCCGTGCGCGACGACGCGAGCCATCCGCCACAGCGGGAACCGCTCTCAATGTCTTGTGCGCGCTCATAATCCCTTTCTACTCTCGTCGAAGCAATGGCAAATGTAGCACAAAAATACGGCGTGCCCCAGGCAACGTTCTACGTCGCTCCCTTGCTGGCGACGCTCGCCGAGAAAACCCGACAGTCGTCCGCGCTCAAAGCGATCTCGTATCATATCTCTAGAAAGAGATACCGCTGTAGGTATCGACGCCACCCAGAAAGCAGGCAAGGTCATGCCCGAGCGCGATTTCCTGGACAAGATGATCGACAAGCGCGCGGCGCGCAACCCCGAGTTCCCGCGGTTGCTGGACGCGGCTCGCCGGCGCCGCGATCTGCTGCGTGCCCTGGCCGCCCAGCGCGAGGAGCAGCGGCGCTCGCAGACCGCCGTCGCCGCGGCGATGGAGACCTCGCAGTCCTTCGTCGCGCGCCTGGAGACCACCGCAGCGGACGCGAAGATATCGACGGTCGATCGCTACGCGGAGAGCCTCGGCTATGTCTTGCAGTACCACCTGATCCCTACGGCTCAGGCGGACAGCGCCCAGTCGGTCGTGGTACATGCACCCGGCGGTGTGCGCTGACAAACCCAGGGCGGTTGGCTAGAGCGGGGCGCCCGTACCGCGCCCGTCGCTCAGGGTTGCGTGAGGGAACGGTAGTAGACCGGGCGATCGCCGTAGTGCGCTTGGAACGCGGCCATGGCTGGGCATTCTGTCAGAGTCTCTCCTACCCACGTGCGTCTCGTCGACTTGCGCCGCCCGAATTGCGCCGCCGGGGCTCAGGCGAACAGCGCCGCCCGTGGTGGCGCGAGGACTCGGCGTCAGTGACCCTTCGTCTCGTGACTGCTCGCCGGCAACGACACCGTCCCCAACCCTGGGAACACCACCGACGTCGCCGAGGCCCTCGACGTATACATCGACGTACGCATCAAGTCCCAACCACGCAACGGCAAGCGCCACGCCGCCATCGAGGTCCACGAAGCCCCGGCTTGAGCGATCCGGCGCGCTACCCGCCGCATGCGGGGGTCCCGTCCGGATGGCCTGCGAGAAGGATCAGACGGAAGCGGCCTCCGACCGCGCAGTACTCAAGTTCGCAGATTTCAACTGCCGATACGTTGCGCACACACCAACGACCGAGAGAAGGGATCATTGTGCTAGCCAGCGCAGGTGGCGGTGCCGTCGCACTGCTTGTTGTTGTCGTCGGGATCGGCTTTTACTTCTTGCCGACCATCATTGCGGTTGCGCGAAAGGTCACCAACCAGGGCAGCGTCTTGGTGATCAACTTCTTCCTCGGCTGGACTTTCGTCGGCTGGGTTGTGGCGCTCGCGATGGCGTGTCGCACGAGCGACGTCAGCGCGCGATAGCTCGGGCCGCCCGCGCTCGAGCGGCCCGGACAGCGACGCCGAGGACGCCGAGCAGGATACCGACCGCCCCCGGAGTCCAGTTCGACCGGCGGCAAGGCACAGACGCGGCGCCCCCCGCGCCCGGCCGCGGGCTCGCGCGAGAGCCGATACCGCGAGAACCGCGAGACGCTCGACACGCGACGATCGCAGGCAGCGCGGACGCGCAAGGCGTGCGTCGGAGCGCGCAAGCGCGGCGCGGGCGGCGGAGCGGATCGCCGATTCAGCGAGATTTACATTCGTTTTCGCCGCCCATTAGCCGCCACACATTCGCCGGCACCAGCATGGACTCACCCCAACATGGAGGTGACCCATGAAGCGCCTGATCTCACTTGCCCTACTCGCCGGCCTCACCGGAGCGGCAATGGCAGCCGCGGCTGTCGTGCTGCTCGGCGGTTCCGCCGGGGGCCGCACGACCACCACGGTCGCGGCAGCGACCACGAGCGCCGCCAGCACCGGTGGGAGCGGCGGGAGCGGTGGCTCGCGGCGCGAGGTCTCCTCCTCCTCCAGCGCCAGCCCGCTGACCGCCACCCAGATCTACCAACAGGACTCCAGCGGCGTCGTCGCGATTCGCGTCAGAACGGCTTCCGGCGAAGACAGCGGTACCGGCATCGTCCTCAATGACAGCGGTCTGATCCTCACGAACAACCACGTCGCCGCCGAAGCGAGTTCGATCACGGTGAGTCCGGGCAAGTCGGCCAGCCAGACCACGACGGCGACGCTCGTCGGCGCCGACCCCAACAGCGACCTAGCGCTGATCAAAGTCGACCCTTCCGGCCTCGGCCTGAAACCGCTGAAGCTCGCGAGCTCGGGCACCGTGGAAGTCGGCGACCCAGTTTACGCAATCGGCAACCCTTACGGGCTCGACGAGACCCTCACCCGCGGCATCGTCTCCGCGCTCGGACGCGAAATCGCGGCTCCCGACGGCGCGAAGATCGGCGGCGCGATTCAGACCGACGCCGCCCT
The DNA here is from genome assembly GCA_035483545.1 of Solirubrobacteraceae bacterium. GTDB lineage: Bacteria > Actinomycetota > Thermoleophilia > Solirubrobacterales > Solirubrobacteraceae > Palsa-744. Next base: position 20,943 of record DATHPS010000007.1, read on the forward strand.
GAACCCCGGCAACTCCGGCGGCCCACTGATCGACGCGCAGGGCGAAGTGATCGGCGTCAACTCCCAGATCGCCAGCGAGCAGACCGATACCGCGGGCTCGCAGCCGGGCAGCACCGGCGTCGGCTTCGCGATCTCCTCGAACACCGCGGCGCAAGTAATCAAGACGATCGAGTCCGGCGGCGCTAGGAGCACAACCACGCCGCAGGCAAGCGCCGCATCCGGACGCGCGAGCGAAGGCGCAGGCGAAAGCAGCGAAGCCTCCCCTTACAGCGAAAGCGGCTCCACCGAAGCTGGCGGGAGCCGTGACACCGAAGCGGGTGGGAGCCGCGGCGCCGAAGCGGGCGCCGCCGGCGGCGACCCCTACAGCGAAGAAGCCGCCGCCGGCAGCGAAGTGAGCGGCGGGCGAGTCGTGATCGTCCCCTGAGAAGATGCGCGCGTGCCGCGCAGCCCCGACGATCGCCCAGCCACCCCTCCCGGTGAGAGCACCCCGCCGGGAGGGTCTGGTGGAAGACCCGCGCAGACCTCCTCCAGCGGAGACCGCGAGCAGCTCTCCCCCGCCGCATTACGCCGGATCTTCCGCGAGGCGCGGCGCGACCCCGGGCTCGCGGTGCTCGAGGGATTGCATCCCCTCAAGCACGCGATCCGCTTCGGCGCGGAGATCGTGTGCGTCGCGATCACCGAGCGCGAGCGCCTGCAGGCGCTCGCGGGCGCGCTCGCCCCGGACGTCCTGGCGCGCATCGAGCGCGACGCGCAGGCGGTGTCGCGCGATGCGTTCGCGGCACTCGCGCCGCAACCCCCGGCGACCGGCGTGATCTCACTTGCGCGCCGAACACCGGGATCGGCCGAGACACTGCTGGCCGCCGAGGCCGCCGCTCCGGTCGTGTTGCTGGAGAACCCGCGCGACCTCGGCAACCTTGGCGCCTGCGTGCGCGTCGCCGCCGCGGCGGACATCGCCGGCGTGCTCAGCACCGGCGGACACGACCCCTGGGATCCGGCGGCGCTGCGCGGCAGCGCGGGCCTGCACTTCGCGCTGCCCGTCTGCCACCTCGGCGAGGACGCGCTCGCGCGCCTCGGCGGTTCCCCCGCGCAGCACGACCACGAGCGCCCACTGATCGCGGTCGATCCCGACGGCGAGCAACTGCACCCCACCCAACTTCCCGCGCGCGCAATCCTCGCGTTCGGCGGCGAGCGCCGCGGTCTCTCCGCGGAGCTCCTCGCAAATGCCGATGCGAGGGTGAGCCTGCCGATGCGCGCGGGCGTCTCGAGCCTCAACCTCGCGACGTCGGTCGCGGCGCTGCTCTACGCCTGGCGCCTGTCCTGACCCTTGCCAATCCGCTTCGTGCTCCACCAGACCCACCCGCCGACGGCGAGCACCGGCGCGACGTACATCCCGGCCGTGTACCAGTGATAGAAGCACGCGAGCGTGAACATCCCACCAAAAGCTACCACGGCCCGCCGCCGGTGCTCGTCATGGACTCGCGCAGCCACGTAGGCTGAGGAGCCGTGATCTCCGTACCTCCGCTCGCGGTCTCCGAGGGCCTGCTGGCAGCGACCCAGCTCGGGCCGCTGATGGTCCTCGGCCTGCTCTACGCGTGGCGCGTGCGCCGCCTCGCGCTGGAGGGGCGCCCGGTCCCGGGCTCGCGCCAGGCGTGCTTCTACGGCGGGTTCGTCGTGATCGGCGCCGCGCTGACCTCACTCGGAAAGGCCAGCCAGGAACTGCTGTTCGTGCACATGATCGAGCATCTCCTGCTCGGCGACATCGCCGCGCTGCTGATCGTGCTCGGCCTCACCGCCTCGGTGATCGCGCCGATCCTGCGCATCGGCTTCTTCAATCGGCTGCGCGTGCTCGCGAACCCGCTGATCGCGTTCCCGCTGTGGTTGATCGACTTCTACGCCTGGCACCTGCCGGTCTTCTACCAGGCCGCGCTGCGCCACTCGGGCTGGCACGCGCTCGAGCACGCGATGTTCCTCGGCTTCGGGATCAACATGTGGATGTGCCTGTTCGGGCCACTGCCGATGCCCGCGTGGTTCGGGAACCTCGGCAAGCTGATCTACATCATCGCCGTCCGCCTCGCCGGCAGCGCGCTCGGGAACATCTTTCTCTGGTCGGGCACCGTGTTCTACCCGTACTACCTGCAGAGCGACTCGCTGCGCCACATCTCGCCGATCGCCGACCAGAACATCGCGGGGGCGGTGATGATGATCGAGGAGAGCCTGCTCACGATCGGCCTCTTCTGCTGGCTGTTCCTGAAGACGGCGCGCGAAAGCGAGGAACGCCAGGACCTACTCGACTTCGCCACGCGCCACGGCGTCGCGCTCAGCGAGAAGCGTGCCGCGCGCGCGATCGCAGCCGGACGCGGCGGCGATCTGCGCAAGCGCTTGGAATTACGGATCGAGACCGGCTCCAGCGGCTCCGCCACGCCGCTGCGCGAGGACCTCGGGGAGCCGAGCACTCGCTGAGTCGCCCCGCCGCCCCCTGACGCACGCCCCCGCTGGACCGGAGGCGAGCAGCGCGGCGCCTCACGGGCGCGGGACGCCCGACCGAACCGCGACCCGCGCGCGTGCGATCGCCTACTCTGGAGGCATGTGCGTTGGATGCGCAATGGCGGCCGCCTCGGCGGCCAGCGGCTTTCGCACCTGGCTGCAGACCCACCACTTCGGCTGGCTCACCCCGCAGCGCATGCGGCGGCTGACGATCGGCGCGATGTGCGCCGCCGGGCTCGTCTCGACGGTCGGCGTCAGCGGCTCCACGCCGCCCGCGGCCGCCGCACACGTCGCACACGTCGCACGTCCGGCGGGCACGCCGCACGTCGCCACGCAGCGCTAGCCGGGTGGGGCGCCGCTTCGGCCACCCACCCGAGCAGCGAGCTTCAGCCTCCCGCGACCGCCGGCAGGATCGTCAACTCGGCTCCATCGGCCACCGGCGTCTGCAGGCCGTCGAGGAAGCGGATGTCCTCGCCGCCGAGGTAGACGTTCACGAAGCGCCGCAGCGAGCCGTCATCGTCGGCGATCCGCTGGCGCAGCTCGCCGTAGCGATCGAACAGGCCGCCCAGCACCTCCTGCACCGTCGCGCCTTCGACCTGCGCCTCGCTCGCGCCCTCGGCGGCGGCGCGCAGCTGCGTGGGGATCTTCACCGTCACGGACATCCTCTCAGCTCGATGCGCCTAGGCCCACGGCACACATCCGCCGCGGAGCCTTGAACGTCGCCGGCATCGTCTCAGCCTCACCCGCCGGCGCCCGCGAGCGCGGCGGTCGAGCCCGACGGCGAGACGGCGTCCGCGAGACCCGCTTCAAACGCCTCGACGCTCGGCTCGATCGTGTGCGTCTCAAACGTGCCGCGCACCGCGTCGAGCGTCTTTAGACCCTCGCCGGTAATTACCAGCACGACGCGCTCGTCGGGGTCGATCTCACCGCGCGCGGCGAGCTTGGCGAGCACCGCGGTCGTGACGCCGCCGGCGGTCTCCGTGAACACTCCGGTCGTCTCCGCGAGCAGCCTGATGCCCGCGCGGATCTCCTCGTCGCTGACGGAGTCCACCGAGCCGCCGCTGCGGCGCGCGAGATCGAGCGCGTAGGGACCATCCGCGGGGTTGCCGATCGCAAGCGACTTCGCGATCGTGCTCGGCTTGACCGGCCGGCAGACGTCGTGACCCGCCGCAAACGCGCTGGCGACGGGGGAGCAGCCGTCGGCCTGCGCCCCGTTCATGCGCGGCAGCCGACCCTCGATCAACCCCAGCTCGGTCCACTCCTGAAAGCCCTTCGCGATTTTCGTGAACAGCGAGCCCGAGGCGATCGGGACGATGCAGCGGTCCGGCAGCTCCCAGCCGAGCTGCTCGGCGATCTCGAACGCAAGCGTCTTGGAGCCCTCCGCGTAGTACGGGCGCAGATTGATGTTCACGAACGCCCAATCGCGCTCGGCGCACAGCTCCGTGCAGAGACGGTTGACGTCGTCGTAGTTGCCCTGCACGCCGACGAGCTTCGTTCCGTAGACGCCCGTCGCGAGGATCTTCTGCTCCTCGAGGTCGGAGGGGATGAACACATAGGAGTCCAATCCCAGCGCCGCTCCGTGCGCGGCGACCGAGTTCGCGAGATTACCGGTCGAGGCGCAGGCGATCGTCTCGAAGCCCAGCTCGCGGGCGCGCGTCACCGCGACCGAGACGACGCGGTCCTTGAAGGAGTGCGTCGGGTTGGCCGCGTCGTTCTTGACCCAAACCTCGCGCAGGCCGAGTCGCTGCGCGAGCCGGTCCGCGCGGATCAGCGGCGTGCAGCCAGCCGGCAAGCCAACACGCGAAGCCAGGCGTCCCGAGGGCCCCGGAGGCCCGCCCGCGAGCGGCAGGAAGTCCGCGTAGCGCCAGATGTTCTGCGGGCCGCCCTGGATGCGGCGGCGCAGCTCGCCCACGTCGAGGTTCGCGCGGTCGTCGTCGTAGGCGACCTCCAGCGGCCCGAAGCAGCGCTCGCATACGTAGAGCGCCTCCAGCGGGTATTGGGTATCGCACTCCCGGCACTTCAGGTGGGTTGCAGCCATCTCGGACTCCTTCGATCTGTGGTCTTCGCCGGTGTCACGGTGTGGCGAAGAGCAGAAGCCCGCCACACATCTAGCTGGAATTGGCACCTTCCCGCAGTGACGTCTGCGGTGGTTGCCGGGGCTTCGTCGGGCCAGTCCCTCCACCCCTCTGGATGTGTACAGCTGAGGCACACTATATCGGACGCGCGGCGGAATTGCATGAGGGCGAGAAGCGGCCCTCGACACGCCGAGCCGAGTTCGTGGCGTGTCCCGATCGGCGCTCGCCGCGGACGCGGTAACGCTGTCCTCCCAGCGGTGTAGGCCATCTCGATGGATGCCTCCCTGGAGCATACGCACCCGCCGCAGGGTGCCCAGACCCAACCCGGGCCACAGACGAGCGCCTTCGAGCTGGCCGAGCCCGCGACGAAGAAGCGCATGCTGATCATCGTCAACCCCTACGCGTCAACGGTCTCGGAGAACCTGCGCCATCTCGTCGTGCACGCCCTGCAGGGGCGCTTCGAGGTCGACGCCGTCGACACCGAGGCGCGCGGCCACGCCACCGAGATCTGCCGCGAGGCCGCGCACGAGGGCTACGACGTCGTCGTCGCGTTCGGCGGCGACGGGACCGTCAACGAGGCCGCGAACGGCCTGCTGGGCTCGAGCACCCCGCTGTGCTGCCTGCCGGGCGGCTCGGCGAACGTGTTCGGCAAGATCCTCGGCATCCCCGGCGAGCTGGTCGATGCGACCGAGCATCTTCTGGGTTTGGCCGACGACTGGCGCGTGCGCAAGGTCGACCTCGGCGTCGTCAACGGACGCTGCTTCACGTTCGCCTCCGGCCTCGGCCTCGACGCCAGCGTCGTGCGGCGCGTGGACTCCAACCCGCATCTGAAGGCGCGGTTCGGACCGTGGTACTTCACGTGGATCGCCGTCGGGACCTTCGCACGCCGCTACCTCGTGCACCCACCGCGCCTGCGCGTGTCGCTCGGCGAGCAGACATTCGAGGGCGTCACCGCGATCGTGCAGAACGGCTCCCCCTTCACCTACTTCCAGAACCGCCCGATCGAGATCGCCGAGGACGCGGCGCTCGATTCGGGCACGCTCTCGGGCTGCGTGCTGCAGCGCGCGCGTCCCCACGACATGCCCTTCATCGCCTGGCGCGCGTTCTCCTCGCGCGCACGCCTCGCGCGCCACCGCCAGATCTCGAGCTTCCGCGAGGCGACCGCGCTGACCGTACGCAGTGCCGACGAGCGGCCGCTGCCGCTGCAGGTCGACGGCGACTACCTCGGCGAGGTCGAGGAGGCCAACTACTCGATCCTGCCGCAGGCGCTCAACGTGGTGGCCTGAGACTCGCGCGCGCCCTCCGCGCCGCCACCGGCCCACGCACATCCGTGCGCCGCGACCGGGGGCGCAGTCGCCCCGCCCCTATCCCGCGGCGCCCGGCGTGACGCGGTAGGCGTCGAACACCGACTCGGTGTTGCGCAGGCGGTTGATCGCGCCCTTCAGCGAGTGCGTGTCGGCGACCTCGACCACGAAGCGGTTCTTGACCATCGGCGGGTTCGACAGGCAGCGCGCTTCGAGGATGTTCGCCCCGGACTCCGAGAACACTCGCGAGAGGTCCTCCAGTAGGCGGTGGCGGTCCCACGCGTCGATCTGAATTTCAACGACGAACGCGGTCGCCTGCTCCCCTTCCCAGTAGACCGGCGTGAAGCGCTCGGGATTCTTGCGCAGCGTCGCCGTGTTCGGACAGTCCTCGCGGTGGATCGTGATCCCGCGCCCGAGCGAGATGTAGCCGACGATCGGATCGCCCGGGACGGGCCGGCAACACTTCGCGAGGCGCAGCATCACGTCCTCGACGCCCTCCACGCGGATGCCGTACTGCCCGGAGGAGCGCGTCGGGCGCCGGCGCGAGCCGCCGACCTTCAGCAGGTCCGTGGCAGCCGTCGCGCCGCCATCGGCGGCCTCGCCCTGCTTGAGGCGCTGCATGACCTTGTTGAGCACGACCTTCGGCGAGATCTTCGCGCCGCCGAGCGCGATGTAGAAGTCATCGGCCTTGCGGTAGCCCATTTCGCGGATCACGTCGGCGAGCAGCGCCGAGCCGGTGATCTTCTGCGCCGGCAGGCCCTGCTTCTTGAGGTGTTCCTGCAGCAGGTCGCGGCCGGTGTGCTCGGTGTCCTGGCGGGACTCCGCTTTGAACCAAGCGCGGATCTTGTTGCGCGCGCGCGTCGTCTTGACCATCGCCAGCCAGTCGCGCGAAGGGCCGCGCTCGCGCTTGGCGGTGAGGATCTCGACGATGTCGCCGCTGCGCAGCTCGTAGTGCAGCGGCACGATCTTGCCGTTCACCCGCGCGCCGACGCAGCGGTGGCCGATCTCGGTGTGCACCTCGTAGGCGAAGTCCAGCGGCGTCGCGCCCGCCGCGAGCGACTTCACTTCGCCCTTGGGCGTGAACACGTAGACCTCGTCCTCGAACAGGTCGATCTTCAGGCTCTCCATGAACTCCTTGGGGTCGGAGAGCTCCTGCTGCCAGTCGAGCATTGAGCGCAGCCACTTGAGCTTCGCATCCTCCGGCCACGCCGAGGATGCGCCGCCCTCGCCCTTGCGGGCGGCGGCGTCGCCGCCGTGCGGTTCGGAGGACCCGCCGCGGCGCTGCTTGTACATCCAGTGCGCCGCGACCCCGAACTCCGCCATCTCCTGCATCTCGTGCGTGCGGATCTGGATCTCCAGCGGCTGTCCCTCGGGCCCGATCACCGTCGTGTGCAGCGACTGGTACATGTTGAACTTCGGCATCGCGATGAAGTCCTTGAAGCGCCCCGGCAGCGGCTTCCACAGCGAGTGGATCACGCCGACCGCGCCGTAGCAATCCTTGACCGAGTCCACGATCACGCGCATCGCGGTGAGGTCGTAGATCTCGTTGAACTCGCGCCCCTTCTTGGTCATCTTCGAGTAGATCGAGTAGAAGTGCTTCGCGCGGCCCGCGATCTGCGCGTTGACTCCCAGCTTGTCGAGCTCCGCCGAGAGGTACGCGCCGGCTTCGCTCACGTAGCGCTCGCGCTCGTCGCGCTGCTGCGCGACGAGCCCCTTGATCTCCTGGTACTTGCGCGGATGCAGCGTCGCGAACGCGAGATCCTCGAGCTCCCACTTGATCGCGTGGATGCCGAGGCGATGCGCGATCGGCGCGTAGATCTCCAACGTCTCCTTGGCCTTGTCGATCTGCTTCTGCTTGGGCATCGCCTCGATCGTGCGCATGTTGTGCAGGCGGTCGGCGAGCTTGATCAGGATCACCCGCACGTCGGTCGCCATCGCGACCATCATCTTGCGGTAGTTCTCCGCCTGCGCCTCGTCGCGCGAGCGGAACGTGATGCCCGTCAGCTTCGTCACTCCATCGACGATCGCCGCGATCTCCTCGCCGAAGCGCTCGCGCACCTCCTCGATCGAGGCCGAGGTGTCCTCGACCGTGTCGTGCAGTAGCGCCGCGCACAGCGTCTCGGTGTCCAGCCTCATGCCCGCGCAGATCCGCGCCACACCGACCGGGTGCACGATGAAGTCCTCGCCGGTCTTGCGCAGTTGGTCCGCGTGATGCTCGCAGGCGAACACGAACGCCTCCTCGACGCGCTCGCGGTCGATGCGCACCGTCGAGTCCGCGGCGTGCTCGGAGACGATCGCGAACAGGTCGCCGAGCAACCGCCGCTCGAGCTCGTTCAGCCGCTGCGCGGAGGCCGGCCGGCTCACCGCGGGCCGCGCGGCGCTCGGCTCTTGGACCGTGATCTTGGGATCTTGCGGGATCGCCATGCCTTAAGGGTAGGGGACCAGGTGGGCGCCTTGAAGGAGAGCCGCGATCCCGGCCGCGCGCCGCGGGGTGCTGCGGGGCTCAGGCGAACAGTACGAGCTCCTGCTCGGCGCCGACGGGGATCGCCTCGGGGGCGGGCGCCTCGTCCGCGGAGCGCGCGACGGGCTCGCACGCCTGCGCGTGGCGCAGCACGAGGCGCGGCTCGCTCACGCCGCGCCACTCGTTGACCTCGAGCGCGAACGTCGCGTCGGCGGGTACGCCGTCCTCGACAGGCAGACGTGTGCCCCTGCCGAAGGCGACCGCGCGAGCGCGCGCCGCGCCCGCGCGGATCGCGAAGCGCACGTGCCGCCCTTCCCCCATCGCCCGCCGGTCCGCGAATGTGGCTCCGCGCAACAGCAGCGACACCGGGGGGTTGGCGCTCCCGAACGGCGCGAGCGCCTGCAGCTCCTCGGCCAGCTCCATGCCCAGCTCCTCGCAGGCGACGATCGCGTCGACGCGCTCCGGGCGCACCGGCGGCTCGGCCCCTAGCGTCGCTCGCGCGTGCGCGGCGAAGGCCTCGCCGAAATCCTCGAGCCGCTCGCGCGCGATCTCCAGGCCCGCAGCCGCGCGGTGGCCGCCGTAGCGCAGCAGGTGGCCGGCGCTCGCGTGCAGGGCGCCGAGCAGGTCGAAGTCCTCGATGCTGCGGCCCGATCCGCGGCCGGTGTCTCCGTCCAGCGCGATCAGCACGAACGGGCGGTGATGGCGCTCGACCAGGCGCGAGGCGACGATCCCGATGACTCCCGGGTGCCAACCCTCGCCGGCGAGCACGTAGCCGGCCAGCTCGCCCCGCGACTCGCGCAGCTGCGCGAGCTGCGCCTCGGCGTCGGCGAGGATGCGCAGCTCGGTGTCGCGACGCTCGTGATTGGCGCGGTCGAGCTCCGTCGCGACCTGCAGCGCGCGCGCGGGGTCCGCGGTGAGGATCAACTCCAGGCCCGCATCCGCTCGATACAGGCGGCCCGCGGCGTTCAGGCGTGGCGCGAGCGCGAACGCCACGGAGCGCTCGTTGACCTTCGCCGGGTCCGAGATCCGCGCCACCGTCATCAGGGCGCGCAGCCCCGGCTTGGCGGTCCCCGCGAGCGCCCGCAGGCCGCGGCGCACGAGCGACCGATTCTCGCCGAGCAGCGGCACGACATCGGCAATCGTCGCCAGCGCGACGAGGTCGAGATCCTCGTGCGGGTGGTATCCGGCAGCCATGCCCGCGTCAGCGCCGGATCCGGTGGCGGTGTCCTCGTCAAGGCGCGCCGCAGGCGTGTCGCCTAGCGAGCGCCTGCCATCAGTGCGGTCGCGACCCGCGGCCTCCCACAGCGCCAACGCGAGCTTGTGCGCTACCGCGGTCGCGCACAGATCGGGGCACGGGTAGCCACACTGCGCGGGGTGCACGATCGGGGCACGTGGCAGCTGCCCATCGACGCGCGGCGCGTGGTGATCGGTCACGACGACGTCGATCCCCAGCGACTTCGCGAGCTCGACCTCGGCGACCGCCGTGATCGCGCAGTCGACCGTCACGAGCAGACGCGTGCCGCGCTGGGCCAGGCGCCTGACGGTGTCGGGGTTCAGGCCGTAGCCGTCGCGGGCGCGGTCGGGCAGGTACCAGTCGACGTTCGCGTGCAGCGCGCGCAGTGCGCGCACGAGCACCGCGGTCGAGCAGATCCCATCGACGTCGTAGTCGCCGTGCACGGTGATCCGCGTACCCGCTTGGACGTGCGCGCGGATCCTCGCGATCGCCTCCTCGATCCCCGCGAACGCTGCCGCTGGGTGCTGCTCGTCGGCCGCGAGGAACGCGCGGGCGCGCTCGGGGTCGCAGAGCCCGCGACGCACGAGCACCTGTCCGAGCGCCGCGCTGACCCCGAGCTCGCGCTGCAGGCCGCCGACCTGCAGCTCGGCGCACGGCGCGACCTCGAAGCGGCGAATCTCATCCATCGGCCAACCCTACGGGCCGGCCCGGACGCCGAGCGCTTGCTCAGGCGCTCGACGCGAGCTTCAGGCGCTCGCGTCGCAGGCCCTCGAAATAGACAGCGGCGATCCCGATCAGCGCGCCCGGCACGGCGTAGAGCACGACGGCGACATCGGTCGCCTTTTTGCCGGGGATCTGCAGACCGGAGACTTTGACGCTGTAGATCGCGGTCGCGATCACGATCGCGCCGAGCAGCGCGCCGACGAACGCGCCGACGATGCCGCCCCAGAAGTGGTCGGGCAGGAAGATCGTGAAGTGCCAGATCGCGAGGCCCATCATGACCCAGCCGAGCATGCCCATCAGCGAGCCCTCCCGTGACGGCGATTACGTGGTTTTTTGCGCTGCTTGGACTGGTCCTTGAGCACGAGATCCTCGGGTGTGAGGTCGGCGGCGGGGTCGCGCGGGCTCGGCGGCGCGGACTCCCCGGCGGGGGTCTCCGCGCTTGGCGGGGTGCGCGTCGGCGTGCCGGCGCGCGGCGGGGCGTCCTTGACGGGCACGGCCCCGGTGGTGGTGGCGGAGCCGCGTCCGCTGCCGGCGCCGCGACGCGGTGTGCGCGGGCCCCCACCTACCGGACGTGCCGGCGGAGCGCCGCCCTCGCTCTCGATGTCGAGGTCGCGCACGAGCGCGTCGAACTCGGCCTTCGAGAGGTTCTCGCCGGGCTCCTCGGGGGCAATCAGGCTCCCTTTGCGCCCACGCCGCTGCTCCTGCACGGGCTCCGTATCGACCGGGGCGCCGGCGATCGCCGTGGCGTAGGCGGGTACGTGGCCGAGCTCCCCGACGATCCGCGCGCGGCGGTTGCGGTAGGCCCCCTCGCGCTCCTTCCAGTGCGTCAGCACTGGCGAGGCGATGAAGATCGAGGAGTACGCGCCGGAGGCGATTCCGATCATCAGCGCGAACGCGAAGTTCTTGAGCGTTTCACCGCCGAAGAGCAGCAGCGCAATCACGGGCAGCAGCGTGCAGAAGCTCGTCGCCAGTGAACGGGTCAGCACCTCGGACATCGAGCGGTTGACGATCTGCGAGAACGCGGCACGCGGCATGCGCGGCACGTTCTCGCGCACACGATCGAACACAATGATCGTGTCGTAGAGCGAATAGCCGAGGATCGTCAGCAGCGCGGCGACGGTCGCGGTCGAGACTTCGCGCCCGGTTAGCGCATAGACGCCCGCGGTGATCAACAGGTCGTGCATCAACGCGATCAGCACGGGCACGGCGTACTTCCACTCGAAGCGCAGCGCGATGTAGATCGAGATCACGAGCAGCGAGGCGATGATCGCGATCACGGCACTCTTGGCGACGGTCTGGCCGAACGTCGGCCCGATCGTGTCGTCGGAGGTGTTGCGCAGGCCGTAGGCGGTGTTCAGGGCTTCCTCGACGTGCACGACTTCGAGCGGCTTGAGTTTCTTGATCGAGATCTGATAGCCGTTGCCGCCGACGTTCTTGTCGCCGGTGAGCTTCTGGATCTTGGCGTTGCCGAGGCCTTTGGTGGCGAGCACGGAGCGGATCTGGGTCTCGCTGACGGGCTTGATGAACGCCGTCTGGATGCGCGTGCCCGATGTGAAGTCGATGCCCAGGTTCAGGCCCTTGCCGCCGATCGCGAGCGCGCCGATCAGCAGGATCGTGCCCGACAGCGAGAAGAACCACTTCGAGGCGCCCATGAAGTCGAACGTCCAGCCTTTGCCGCGCCGCTCGGCGCCGAGCATCGCGGGGTGCCCGACGAGCGGAGAGCGCCCCATCAGTCCAAGCGCGGCCTGCGTGGCGAGGACCGCGGTGAACAGCGTCAACAGCGTGCCGATGCCGAGCATGAACGCGAAGCCCTGCACCTGCGCGGTAGCGAGCGCGAACAGGATGAAGGCGGTCATGAACGTGACGACGTTGGCGTCGACGATCGCCGCGAAGCCGCGCTTATAGCCCGCGGCGATACCCGCGGTGATCGAGCGCCCGCCGCGGATCTCCTCCTTGACGCGCTCGAAAATCACGATGTTCGCGTCGGCGGCGATCCCAATCGTGAGGATCAGCCCGGCGATGCCCGGCAGCGTGAGCGTGACCGGGATCGCCTTGATCAGCGCAAAGAAGTAGACGGCGTAGATCGCGAGACCCCCGATCGCGATCATGCCGAGGATGCGGTAGAAGAGCAACAGGAACAGGCAGACGACGGCGAGGCCGACGAGACCCGCGACGAGACCCTGTTTGAGCGCCGTTTTGCCGAGCGTCGCCGAGACCTTCGATTTGGCGATCAGTTCGAGCTTGAGCGGCAGCGCGCCGGATTGCAGCTCGTCGGCGAGGTTCTGCGCGGAGGTGATCGTGAAGCCGCCGGTGATCTCCGAGCCATTGGTGGCGTCGATCCCTTCGGGGTACTGCGTGAAGTCGATCGAGGGCGCGGTGACGACCTGTTCGTCGAGCACGATCGCGAAGTGCTGCAGCGCATTGGCCTTGATGACACCGGGCAGCATCGCGTTTTCGCCGCGTTGGGCGATCTTCTTGGTGACGTGTTCGAAGATCTTGCGCCCGGAGGACGAGAAGCCGAACGTGACATCAGGGAGCCCCGACCCGCTTTCCTGGAAGCTCTGCTGGGGGTTGTTGATGTCCTGCCCGCTCAGCACCGGTTCGTCGTTGAGGACGTAGAAGCTGTTCGGCGAGGGGTTGTTGACTTTGCCGCTGAATTCTTCCGGGCGCGCCTGCACGAGGATCGTGCCGGGGTTCACACGCACGGCCTTCACGGTGGCGCCGGCCGGCGGCTTGTAGCCGTCGGCGTAGAGCTGGGACTCGGTGTCTTGCGGGGGGCAGACTGGCTTGCCGCCGGCGCAGAGCATCTTTTCGTGCTTGGTGTCAAGCAGGTACCAGGAGCCGTAGATGCAAGCGTTGAGCTGCGCGGGCGTGCAGCCCGGGTCGAGCGTGGTGTCCGTCGAGCGGAGGATCGCGGGGCGTTTGGCGGCGAGCTGCACGGCCTTGTACTCGAGCAGCCCGGAGCGGACCGCGGCCGCTTCCGGGCCGCCGGTCACAGCGGGATTGCTCGGCGCGGGCTTGCCTTCGGGGCCGATGACGTTGGGCTCCCAGTCGTAGAAGTGCAGCTGGGCGGTCTTGCCGACCTGTTCCTGGGCGCGCGCGGTATCTGTGACGTCCGGCAGCGCGACGTTGATTTCGTTTTCGCCGAGGCTCTGGATTTCCGGTTCGGCGACACCGAGCTTATCGATGCGCTTGCGCATGATGTCGATCGAGCGAGTCAACGATTCGGAGTTGACTTTGGCCTCCGGAGTCGGGCGGGCCTTGTAGACGAGCGAGACGCCGCCCTTGAGTTCGAGCCCTAGACGTGTGTGCTCGACGGCAATGATGACCGCCGATGCTGCCAGCAGCCCGGCGACGACCAGCAGCACGAGGATGTTGCGGCGGCGACTACCCATGACTGAAGCCTACTTGTCGGGGGTGAGCACGAGCAACAGGCCACCCTCATCGTCGTATGCGGGGAACATATCCGCGCGGGCGCTCGCGGGGAGATCGCGCTCGCCGTTGACACGCACGGGCTTGCCCATCGCGCGCACGCCCCACTCGAGCACGGTGCCGACGGGGTCGTCGCCGTTTGCGAACTCGAGGCCGAGCGCCTGCTCGACGGGGCGCCCGATCACGGCTTCCTCCTCGAGGCCGGTGAGCGCGAAGGCGTTCTTGCCGCAGCCGATCACGCGTCCCTCGCGGTCGCAGACGAAGAACGCGGCGTCCGGCGCGGGGTAGTAATCGTCGAGCAATTCGAAGAGGAACGCGAAGCCGCACTTCGCGCAGCCCTTGGGCTGGCGCGTGAAGCCGAGGTTGCGATCGATCTCGCTGGAGCGATGCCCACAGTTGGGGCAGATGAACGGGTGGGACATGTCACCACAGAGTAGGGAAGCGGCGCTGAGGAGGCCCCCGTCAGGGACAGGCGGTACGGGGAGCCCGGAAACGGGCGTGGGGAGCGTGGGAGAACGCAATGGGAGCCCGGGAAAAGACCTGGGGGGGCTAGAAAAGGCCCGGCGCGGCGATCGTCTCCGAGCCGCTGCTCGGCGCGGTCGCCGTCGACGTGGGAGGCTCGAGGCCCAGGTGCACGAAGGCGGCTGGGGTAGCGGCGCGTCCGCGCGGGGTGCGCTTGAGCAGACCCTCGCGCAACAGGTGCGGCTCGTAGACGTCCTCGATCGTGTCGGGCTCCTCGCCGACGGCGACCGCGAGCGTGGAGAGGCCGACGGGCCCGCCGTCGAACTTCTGGCAGATCGCGCGCAGGATCTCACGGTCGAGCCGGTCGAGGCCGCGCGCGTCGACCTCGAGCAGCTCCAGGGCGGCGTCGGCGGCGGCGGCGCTGAGGACACCGTCCATGCGCACCTCGGCGTAGTCGCGCACGCGCTTGAGCAGGCGGTTGGCCACGCGCGGCGTGCCGCGGCTGCGCGCGGCGATCGCGTCGGCGCCACCGTCCTGCAGGCGTATCTCGAGGATGCCAGCGGAGCGCTTGACGATCGCGGCGAGCTCGTCCACGGCATAGTGCTCCAGGCGCGCCTGGATGCCGAAGCGGTCGCGCAGCGGCGTGGTGAGCAGCCCACTGCGGGTCGTGGCCCCGACGAGCGTGAAGGGCGGCAGGTCCAGCGTGACGACGCGCGCACCGGCGCCCTGGCCGACGGTGATCGGTAGGCGGTGGTCCTCCATCGCGGGATAGAAGGTCTCCTCGAGCGTGCGCGGCAGGCGATGGATCTCATCGACGAAGAAGACGCTGCGCGGCTCCAGCGCGGTGAGGAACGCCGCGATGTCTCCCTTTCGCTCCAGCGCAGGCCCCGCGGTCTGCACGAAGGGCACGCCGAGCTCGCTCGCGACGATCTGCGCGAGCGAGGTCTTGCCGAGCCCGGGCGGCCCGGCGAGCAGCAGGTGGTCGAGCGCCTCGCCGCGCGCAGCGGCGGCCTCGATCGCGACGGCGAGCTGCTCGCGCAGCGCGCGCTGGCCGATGAACTCGCTCAGGCGGCGCGGGCGCAGCGTGCGCTCGAGCTCCTCCTCGAGCTCGTCCTCGCCGTCGAGGATCGGGGTTTGGATGCGGGTCACGGGTTCCTCATCTGGCGTCGGTCGACGTACGAGCGGCGCGCAGCGCATCGGCGAGCAGAGACTCGGCGCTGTCGCCGGAGGCTCGACGCAGCAGCTCCTCGGCCTCGGCGTGGTCGTAGCCAAGCTCGAGCAGGCCGTCGCGCGCGAGCACACGAGGGCTCGCGGCGCGACGCGCGGCGATCGCACTGCCGGCATCGACGTCGAGGACGTCGGCGAGGTCACCGACGACACCGACCTTCTCGCGCAGCTCGACGATGATGCGCTCGGCGGTGCGCTTGCCGATCCCGGGCACGGCCTGCAGACGCGCGGCGTCGCCGGCGGCGAGCGCGGCGACGAGCTCGCGCGGCGGCCCGCCGGAGAGCACGGCAAGCGCAACCTTCGGCCCGACGGCCTGCACGGAGAGCAGCATCAGGAACAGGTCGCGCTCCTGCTCGGAGTGAAAACCGTAGAGCGAGAGCGCGTCGTCGCGGACGATCAGGTGGGTGTGCAGCGTGGCCTGCTTGCCGACGGCGGGGACGTGGCGCAGGGTCTCGGCGGAGACCGCGGCGCGGTAGCCGACGCCGCCGCAGAGCAGCAGCACGTGGTCGGTACGCCGGACCGCGACCTCGCCGCGCAGGAGGCCGATCATCGCGGCACCCCGACCGCGCCGGGCGCGGGCACGCGTGCGCGGGCACGCGCGCCCGCGCGCTCGACGAACATGGACACACCGACGGCCGGCTCTCCCGCGGAGGGCGGCTCGCGGGGCTGCTGTGCAGCGGCGAGCGCGCCGGCGAGCGGTGCGCCGTTGCAGTGACAGATGGCGACGGCAAGCGCATCGGAGGCGTGATCGGGCCGTGGCAGCGCGGGCAGTTCGAGCAGGGTCTGGACCATCCGCGCGACCTGATCCTTGGCGGCGCGACCGTTGCCGCAGACGGCGGACTTGACGCGCTGTGGGGTGTAGGAGAAGCAGGGCAGGCCGCGCTGGCCGCCGGCGAGCATCGTGACGCCGCGTGCGTGCCCGACGGCGAAGGCGGTCTGCACGTTCTGGCCGAAGTAGAGCTGCTCGAGCGCCATCGCGGTGCAGGCGTGCTCGTCGATCAGCTCCAGGACGCGCCGGTGCACGGTGGCCAGGCGCGCCTCGAGCGCGAGCCCGGCGGGGGTGTCGATCACGCCGCCGTCGAGCGCGGCGAGGCGACCGCGGCGGCGCGTGACGACGCCGTAGCCGGCGTTGGCGAGTCCGGGGTCGATGCCGAGGACGATCATGGGGAGGGATTCTGCGCGGCGGCTCGGACGCCTGCTGACGGCGCGACGCTCCGAGGCCACTCCCGACCGCACCGCTGCACAGCTCCATCCGACACGTCTGCGACACTTGTCCGAGAACGACAGCAGAGCCGGACTGATGAGTTACGCACCTATCTACACTCCCATCATGGCCAGCCCCCCCCAGGGCGATTCTCGTAAGTCGTGGTCTCCCGAAGAGATCGCCCGCGAGGAGCGAGTCGGCAAATTACGAGCCGCACGCGATCGCGAGAAGTCGCCGGAGGAGCGATTGGAGGAGACGGTGCGTCTCAGCCGGTTCCTCAGCGAGCTGAGCCAAGGCCGTCGTGAAGATGTTCGAGCCCGATGAGCTGCTGCTTGCGCTGACTCGGGCGCAGGTTAGCTTCATCGTCATCGGTGGGGTCGCCGTCGGAGTCCACGGCTTCGTGCGCGCGACCAAGGACCTCGACATCGTCCCGGATCCCGACCCTGAGAACCTTGCGCGGCTCGCGCGCCTGCTGGTTGAGATCGACGCCCAGCAAGTTGGCGTCGGCGACTTCGCGCCTGAGGAGTTTCCGTGCGACCCGACCGACCCGGCTCAGCTGGCCGAAGGCGCCAACTTTCGGCTCGAGACCAGTCGCGGGCCACTCGACGTCATGCAATGGGTATCCGGTATCGAGGGTGATCTCGCGTATTCCGAGCTCGCGCGCCGCGCAATAGTCGTCGACTTCAGGGAGATCGAGATCCGTGTGTGCGAACTGGAGCACTTGCGAGCGATGAAGCGCGCGGCGAGCCGGCCCCAGGACTTGGAAGATCTGACCCGCCTCGAAGCCGGCTAACGGGCCGACCGGCCCTGAGCCGTGACACATACGCCCGCCGCCACCCGGCGCGCGACGTTCAAACGGAGCTTGCGCCCGCGCGCAACCCCCAGGGCGCGGCCCCGGAGGCCCAGAGGTCGTTGAGCGCGACGGCGTCCTTGTAGGTGTCCATGCACTCCCAGAAGCCCTCGTGGCGGTAGGCGCGCAGCTCGCCGGCGGCGGCGAGCCCTTCAAGTGGCGCACGCTCGAGCACGCTGTCGACCTCGAGGTAGTCGAACACTCCGGCGCGTAGGCAGAAGAACCCGCCGTTGATCCAATGCTCGGAGCGGGGCTTCTCGCGAAAGCCGAGGACGCGCCCGTCGGTGTCGTCGAGCTCGGTGATCCCGAACTGCAGCTCGGGGCGTGCGACGGTCATTGTGGCGAGCGCGCCGTGATCGCGATGGAACGCGAGCAGCCGGGCGAGGTCGATGTCGGCGAGCCCGTCGGCGTAGGTGGCGCAGAAGGATCCCTCGCCGTCCGCGGCGTCGGCGCAGTGCTTTGGTGAGCCATCGGGTCCGGGATCGGCGAGCGCTGCGCGCAGGAGCGGCTCGAGCAGCTTCAGGCGCCCGCCGGTGGGCGTGTCGAGCCCGGTGTCGAGGCATTCGACGGCGACGCCGTCGGGCCAGCGCTGAGCGGCGGCGAAGCGCTCGATGAGCTCGCCGCGGTAGCCGGTAGCGAGCAGGAAGCGCGTGAACCCCTGGGCGGCGTAGAGCGCGATGACGTGCTCGAGGATCGGCCGACCGCCGATCTCGACGAGCGGCTTGGGGATCTCGCGGGTGCGCTCCTGCAGGCGGGCGCCGCGGCCACCGCACAGGATCGCAACCGGAGGGCGGAGCTCGCTGCTCACGCGGCAGATGCTTGGAGGCGCCTCGACCGTGCGACGCTCACGCGGCGGCGACGCGTTCGAGCACATCGGCGGGAACGTCGAAGTTGGCGTGGACGGCGGCGACGTCGTCGTTCTCTTCAAGGGAGTCGATGAGCTTCATGAGCTTCTGAATCTGGCCGTCGTGCTCGATCGGGACGAGGCTCGAGGGCCGGTAGGTGAGCTCGGCGCTGTCGAGTTCGATCCCGGCCTCCTCGAGCGCGCGGCGCACGGCGGTGAAGTCGGCGAGCGTGGTAACGATCTCGAAGACGCCCTCGTCTTCGGAGATATCCTCGGCGCCGGCCTCGACGGCGAGCAGCAGGTCGTCCTCGCTGTAGCGCACGGCATCAACGAGGATCACGCCCTTCTTCTCGAACAGGTAGGCGACGGAGCCGGGCTCGCCGAGCGAGCCGCCGTGTTTGGTGAAGAGGTTGCGCACATCGGGTCCGGTGCGGTTGCGGTTGTCGGTGACGGTCTCCACGAGCAACGCGACGCCGGCGGGGCCGTAGCCCTCGTAGATGACGGTCTCCAGCGCATCGCCGTCGCCGCCCTCGCCGGTGCCCTTGGCGATCGCGCGTTCGATGTTGTCCTTGGGCATCGGGGCGGCTTTGGCCTTGCGCACGGCGTTCTCGAGGGCGGCGTTTGAATTGATATCCCCCCCACCCTCTCGTGCGGCCACGGTCACCGCGCGCGCCAGCTTCGTGAACTGCGCGCCGCGGCGCGAGTCGACGATCGCCTTCTTGTGCTTGATGGACGACCACTTGGAATGTCCGGACATGCCTGCAGAGAATAGTGTTTTGAAGGGCTCCGCTCCGCTGCGCCGTGGTGGTGATGCGGCGAACCGACCGGGATGGTCGGATTGGCGGATGGCCTCGCGCGGCCAGCGATCTGACCGATGCGGCCGAGAGCGTAGGATGCCGTTCATGCCGATCTCGACGCCCACGCCGGACATCTTCAAGGCCTATGACATCCGCGGCCTCTACGGCGAGCAGATCGACGGCGACGTCGCCGAACAGGTCGGGCGCGCGTTCGCGCGGGTGCTGGCGGATTTGGTGGGCAAGCCGCTGGGCGCGCTGCGCGTGGGCTTGGGGCGCGACATGCGCTTGACGGCGCCGGAGATGGCGGGGCGCTACCGCGAGGGCCTGCTGGCGGAGGGCGTGGCGGTGCTCGACGCGGGCGAGGTGGGCACGGAGATGCTCTATTACCTGGTCGGCTCGCGCGACCTGGACGGTGGGTTGATGTGTACGGCCTCGCACAACCCGAAGGCGTACACCGGAGTCAAGCTCGTGCGCGAGGGCGCGCTGGCGCTGTCGGGGGACAGCGGAATTCAGGACATCCGCCGGCTGATCGAGGCGGGCCTCGACGACGGCGGGCCTTCTCCAGCTACCGGCTCGGTGGGGGACGTCGACGTCTACGAGGAGTTCCAGCAGGCGGCGCTGCGCTTCATCGACCCGGACCTGATCAAGCCACTGAAGGTGGTCGTCGACGGCGGCAACGGGATGGCGGGCCCGATGGTGGGGCCCCTGCTCGAGCGCCTAGGGCTGGACCTGATCGAGACCTACTGGACCCCGGACGGCAACTTCCCCGACCACGAGCCTAACCCGCTGCTGCCGGAGAACCGGCGGTTCGTGATCGACAAGGTGCGCGAGAGCGGCGCGGATCTGGGGATTGCGTGGGATGGCGATGCGGACCGCTGCTTCTTCATCGACGGGGATGGGGAGTTCGTGGACGGGGACTTCCTGACGGCGCTGCTGGCGGAGTCGCTGTTGAAGAGGCACCCCGGCGAGGCGATCCTCTACGACGTGCGCGCTTCGCGCGCGGTGGCAGACACGGTGCGCGCGGCGGGCGGCACGCCGCACGTCAACCGCGTGGGGCACGCGTTCTTCAAGACGCGGATGCGCGCGGAGGGCTCACTGTTTGGTGGGGAGGTGTCGGGCCACTACTACTTCCGTGACTTCTACTGCGCGGATTCGGGCACGCTGCCGGCGCTGCTGATCCTCGAGCACCTCTCGCATACCGGCAAGACCCTTACCGAGTTGCTGCGGCCCTACCGCGAGCGTTATTTCATCTCGGGTGAGATCAACTCGGAGGTCTCAGACCAGCAGGCCAAGATGCGGGAGATCGCGCAGCGCTACGGCGACGCGGAGCAGAAAGAGCTGGATGGCATCTCGATCGACTACGCGGACTGGCACTTCAACGTGCGCCCGTCGAACACGGAGCCGCTGCTGCGCCTGTGCCTGGAGTCGCTGGTCTCGCGCGAGGACATGGAGCGCCGTCGTGACGAGGTGCTGGCGCTGATCCGCGGATGAGCACGCATGGCGGCGCTGGATCGGCGTCCTCGCTCGCTCGCGTGCATAGCACGCGACGCTCGCTGCGTCCTTGCCCAGCTTGCCCTGCGTGCTCATCCAGGCGTCGCGAGGATCCAGGGGTGATTCGCGGATGAGCACGCCGGAGGCCGCCGCCGACGAGCAGGCTTCTGCGGCGCTCGCGCGGGTGGCGGAGCAGGGCATCCACTGCCTGGCGATCCCGACGCCGTTCGCGGTGGGGCGCGTGAACGCGTACCTGATCGAGGACGAGCCGCTGACGCTGATCGACTCGGGACCGAACTCGGCGAAGGCGTTGGACGAGCTCGAACAGGCGCTGGCGGCGAGGGGGCACGCGATCGAGGATCTGGAGCTGTTGGTGGTGACGCACCAGCACATCGACCACTTCGGCCTCGCGGCGATCCTCGCGCGGCGCTCGGGCGCGCAGGTCGCGGCGCTGACGGGCCTCGACCGGCGCCTGGCGAACTTCCGCGAGGACACCGACTTCGAGGATCGCTTCGCGGCGCGCATCATGCTGCGCCACGGCGTCCCGACGGACGTGGTGACGGCGCTGCGCGCGGTCTCGGCGAGCTTCCGCGCGTGGGGCTGCACGGTGGAGGTGACGCGCACGCTGGAGGACGGCGAGGAGCTGAGGCTGCGCGACCGCACACTGCGGGCGCTGCACCGCCCGGGCCACAGTCCGTCGGACACGGTCTTCTGGGACGAGCAAAGAGGCCTGCTGATCGCGGGCGACCACCTGCTGGGGCACATCTCCTCGAACCCGCTGCTCGCGCGGCCGCTAGAGGCGGAGGGCGACTACGACGGTCCGCGCCCGCAGGCGCTGGTGACGTACCTGGCTTCGCTGCAGCGTACGCGCACAATGGAGCTCGAGCTGGTGCTCCCGGGTCACGGGGCGCCGGTGCGCGACCACGCGGCGCTGATCGAGCAGCGCGGGCGCATGCACGAGCGCCGCGCGCAGCGCATCCACCGCCTGATCGCCGAGCGCCCGCGCACGGCCTACGAAATGGCGCACGAGATGTGGGGCAACGTCGCGGTCACGCAGGCCTACCTCACGATCTCGGAGGTGCTCGGGCACGTCGACCTGCTCCTGAATGCGGACCGCGCGGTCGAGCAGGAGAGCGCGGGCATCGTTCGCTTCGCGGCGGCCTGAGCCGGTAGCCGCGTACATACCGCGGGGCACCACGAGCCTCAACCGGGCCCGCGGTCGATCTCGGCCAGGTGCGTGACATTCGCACGATCCGCCGCGTCAGACGAAGCCTCACCGGCGAACCACGCGTCGAGGATCTCCTGCAGCACCGCCTCGGAGGTGGAGCGCAGGCTGAGCGCGAGCACGTTGGCGTCGTTCCAGCGCCGCGCGCCGGCGGCGGTGGCGGCGTCGACGCACAGCGCGGCGCGCACGCCGGGGACCTTGTTCGCCGCGATCGAGGCGCCGGTGCCGGTCCAGCAGCAGACGATCGCCTGATCGGCGCCACCCGCGACGACCTCGCGCGCGGCGGCCGCGGCGCACCAGGCCCAATCCTCGCGCTGCCCAGGCGCGAGCGCGCCGTGCGCGCTGATCTCGTGTCCGCGCGTGGCGAGCGCGTCGAGCAGCACGTCGACCACCCCGACCCGCTCGTCCGCCGCGACCGCGATCCGCATCGCCGCAGTATCGCGCTCCTGGCCAAAGACACATTCGTGCGCTAAAGTCCTTGACAGTTGATATGCGTCTTACTTGACAGATGATGCGGCGGAGCCCGCTGCGAGGACGCGACGAGGACGGGGAGCGCGATGGGGTCATCGAGCGGACGAGGCCGAGCGGGGCAGCCGATGGGCGCGGAGAGTCGTGAGCGAGGGACTCGGCACGCGGCGAGGGGCGGCGAGGATGGATAGCGCGAGCGCGAACCCGCACCTGAACGTGTTCGAGCCCTACCGCGAGCTGGGGCGCACGCATGAGGACCAGCTGACGCGCGCGGCGATGATCGTGCTGCGCCTGGTGCCGCTGGCGCGCGAGACGCTGCTGCGCGCGATCGGCGAGCGCTCGCAGAGCGAACTACCCGACTGCGCGGTGGACATGCAGGCGACGTACATCGTCGACGCCTCCGAGGAGAGCGCGGCCGGCGGCGAGGTGCAGCGGGAGCGCCTCGTGAGTGTGTTCCTGACGCCGGACACCGAACCGCAGGAGCCGGCGCGCGAGGTGACCGACACGAGCCGTGGGCAGCGCTTTGACGGTGTACTGCGCTTCGACCCGGAGCTGGTGGTCCTCGTCGAGAGCAAGGTATGCACGCGCTGGGCGCGGCGCAACGGCCACCGCGTCGCCGAGCTGAATCTCGGCAGCGCGCGCTTTGCGCAGCGGCGTACGTGCGTGCTGCGCTGGCACGACCTGCTGGAGTCGTGGTGGCGCCTGGTCGAGCTCGGCCTGCTCTCCCCCGCCGAGCGCGCGCTCGTGCAGGACCTCCTCACCTACGCGCACCACGATTTCGCGCACCTGCTGCCGTTTGGAAGCCTGCGTCGCGTCGGCGCCGATCCGGTGCGGCGCAAGTGGCGCCTGCGCTCGCTGCTGCGCGAAGCCACCGGCCTGCAACCCGAGCGCATCGGCCTCGCACACGTGCGCCTGGATACC
The DNA here is from genome assembly GCA_035483545.1 of Solirubrobacteraceae bacterium. Taxonomy (GTDB): domain Bacteria; phylum Actinomycetota; class Thermoleophilia; order Solirubrobacterales; family Solirubrobacteraceae; genus Palsa-744. The sequence continues at coordinate 44,145 of DATHPS010000007.1, forward strand.
GCGCTCGGCACTGCCTCGCTGCAGCGCGCTGCGCTCGACCTCGACAGCCATGAGCTCGTCTTGCACATGTGGCCCGGAGAGCTCAAGCGCCAGGCCGAGTATCTCTATGGCGACGCATACGCGGCGCGCCTGGCCGAGCTCCCGCTCGAAACGGACGCGGCGTGGCGCGTGCAGCCCCAACCGCAGCTGGGCTTCCGCAACGCGCCGGCACGCACGAGGGTCTACCTGAGCTGCCGCCTGGATGCCGTCACCTACGCCGCGCGCTGGCAGGGTGAGGATTGGGCGCAGGTCGGCGCCCACCAACCCGACACGATCCTCCCGGAACTGTGGCCGTGGCTGCTCAAGCGTCGCTATGCCTCCAAGCGCGACCTGCCGCGTGTCGAAGCCTTCCTGCGCACCCTCGGACGCCGCCACGCGCATCTGCGCCCGAGCATGCACATCGCGCGCGTATGGCCCTTTGCGCAGGCCACGGCGCTCGATGACGACGGGCTGCTGGCGACGCAGATCCGCGATGCGATCAACCACATCCTGACGATCCTGCAGGAGCCTCGGCTGCCGGCGCCCGTGCCCGCCGCCCAGGTCTACTCGATCGCCAGCAAGCTCGCGACGAGCAACGGCGGCGCGGGGCCGAGCGCGAGCGCTGCCGCGCCAACCGGCGCGCTCGAGAGCGATGACGCGGCCGTCAGGAACCGTGCGGCTCGCCGCACACTGCCGCTCGATCGCGCGCTCGCACCCCAGCGCGGCGCCTCGCCACGGCGTCGAGCAGCAGCCGGTGCACCCGCACATCGTCCGTGAGCTCCGCGTGGAACGCGACCACGATCAGGTCGCCCTCGCGCGCCGCGATCGGGTGGCCCTCGAGCTCGGCGAGAATCTCGACCCGCGGGCCGTGCTCGGCGATCCACGGCGCGCGGATGAAGACCCCGCGCAGCGGCGGGCCGCCGATCCCCCGCAGCTCGACGTCAGCCTCGAAGCTGTGGATCTGGCGACCGAACGCGTTGCGCTGCGCGCGCATGTCCATCAGTCCGAGGTGCTCACGGTCGAGCATGATCAGCCCCGCGCATGAGCCCAGGACGGGTATGCCCCCGCCGCGGTGCCCGTCCACCTCGCCACGGTGCCCGTCCACCTCGCCACGGTGCCCGTCCACCCCACCGCGATGCCCGTCCACCTCGCCCCGGTGCTCGTCCACCTCGCCACGGTCGCCGTCGCCCCCGCCCGGCTCGTCACTGCGTCCATCGGCGGCTGGCGCGGCGAGCGCGCGGATCGGCTCGGCGAGACCCTCGCGCGCGATCCCGAGCGTCATCGTGGTGGACTCCCCACCGGGGATCACGAGTGCGTCGATCCCCTCCAGATCGCGCGGCACGCGCACCTCGCGCACCTCCGCGCCCAGCCCGCGCAGCATCCGCGCGTGCGCCTCGAAGCCGCCCTGCAGCGCGAGGACGCCTATCAGCGGTACTCGCGACACCCGGCAACGAGGTTGAGTTTGTTTTCCGAGTTCGTTACAGGCGGAATGGTTTTGTCGAGAAAAGAACTCGAAAAATAGATTCTTATGTACACGCTCGCAAAACGAGACCTGCTGCGACACCGGCAGCCGTTGAGCACGCGCAGCAAGCGCGCGGCGTCTACCACCCGCGCTGTGCGAGGAGCTGCTCGCGCTCGAGCTTCGAGCTCTCGAGGCTGACCATCGCGGTGCCGAGGCCGCGTGAGGCCTGCGCGACGCGCGCGGGGTCCTGCCAGTGCGTGGTCGCCTCGACGATCGCGCGGGCGCGTCCGGGCGGGTCCTCGGACTTGAAGATGCCCGAACCCACGAACACGCCTTCGGCGCCGAGCGCCATCATCAACGCGGCGTCGGCGGGCGTCGCGATGCCGCCGGCGCAGAACAGTACGACGGGCAGCCGACCCTCGCGCGCAACCGCGCGCACGAGGTCGAGCGGCGCTTGCAGAGCCTTGGCGGCGCTGGCGAGCTCCGCTTCGCTGAGCGCCCCGAGCCGGCGGATCTCGCCGGTGATCACGCGCATGTGGCGCACGGCCTCGACGATGTCGCCGGTACCGGCCTCGCCCTTGGAGCGAATCATCGCGGCGCCCTCGCCGATCCGCCGCAGCGCCTCGCCGAGGTTGGTGGCGCCGCACACGAATGGCACCTTGAAGGCCCACTTGTCGATGTGGTTGGCCTCGTCCGCGGGCGTCAGCACCTCGGACTCGTCGACATAGTCGACATCCAGCGCCGCGAGCACCTGCGCCTCGACGAAATGCCCGATGCGCGCCTTGGCCATCACGGGGATGCTCACGGCCTCCTGGATGCCGGCGATCATCTCCGGATCGGACATCCGCGCGACGCCGCCATCGCGGCGGATGTCGGCGGGCACGCGCTCCAGCGCCATCACCGCGGCGGCGCCGGCGTCCTCGGCAACCTTGGCCTGCTCGGGCGTGACGACGTCCATGATGACCCCGCCCTTGAGCATCTCGGCCAGGCCGGCCTTGACGCGGAATGTCGCCTCGTCGCGCATCTGCGAAAGAGTTTATCCGGGCGGGCAGCCGATCTCCGCGGAGGCGGGCAGCGGATCGCCGCGGGCCGGCGGCCGATCTCCACCGGGGCGGCCGATCTCCACCGGGGCGGCCGATCTCCACGGGACGGGCGATCTCCACGGGGCGGGCAGCCGATCGCCGCGCGCAGCGACCGCGACGCCCGCCGATCGGCGCCGTGCGCGGCTAACGCGCGCATGGCAAAGCGCCGATGTGGCGGCGAGGACGATGAACGACGAGTGCGATAGCACGGCGAGAGTGGGCCGGCACGGACGGCTGCCGGCGTTGGAGGGGCTGCGCGGGCTGGCGGCGCTGGTCGTGGTCGTGCACCACTCGCTGCTCGCGACGGTGCCGCGCTTCGCGGGCGCGTACGGCGTGGGTCCGTACCCGCTGCGCGGAACGCCGGGGTGGTGGCTGACGTATAGCCCGCTGCACCTGCTGTGGGGCGGCGGGGAGTCCGTGGTCGTGTTCTTCGTGCTCAGCGGGTTCGTGCTCTCGCTCCCGAGCGCGCGCGGCCGCGGCGTGCCGCGGCCGCTCTCCTACTACCCGAGCCGTTTCGTGCGTCTGTATCTGCCGGTGTGGGGCGCGCTGAGCTTCGCGGCGCTGATGCACGTCCTCGTGATCGGCAGTGCCGCGCGCGCGACTGGCGGCGATTGGTGGTTGAGCTCGTTCAGCGAACCGCTGAGCCTGCAGGCGGCACGCGAGGACGCGGGGCTGCTGTCGACGCACACCGGCCACTGGGCGCTGCTCGGGGTGCTGTGGTCGCTGCGCTGGGAGGTCCTGTTCTCGCTCGCGCTGCCGCTGCTGCTGCTGCTCGCGGTGCGCGGCCTGCGCACGCGCCTGTCGTGGGCGCTGCTCGTGTCGGCCTGCGCGGCGGCGCTGCTGTGGCACGGCTCCAGCGAATACCTGCTCGAGCTGCCGCCGTTCGTGCTCGGCGTGGCGCTCGCGTTTCACCACGAGGACATCGCGCGGCTCGCGCGCGCTCTCGCGCGGCGTACGTGGTGGAGCGCGGCGGCGCGGCTGCTGCTGGGCGCGGCGTGCATGTGCGCGCTGAGCGCCGACTGGTGGCTGGTGCGCAGCGCGCCCGAGGGCCAGACCGCGATGAGCGGGACCGCGGCGCTGCTCGTCGCGGTGGGCGCCTGCCTCGCGGTGCTCGCGGCGCTCACGCTCGGCTCGTTCGAGACCTTCTTGCGCTCGCGACCGATCGCCTGGACGGGCCGGCGCTCGTACAGCCTCTATCTCGTGCACTGCCCGATCGTCGTCGCGCTCGCGCTCGCCGCCGGGGGCAGTTTCTCGCTGGGCTACCTGATCGCGGCACTCGCGCTCTCGCTCGCCGCGGCCGCGGTGTTCCACCGCGTCGTCGAGGCGCCCGCGCACCGCTTTTCGCGCCGCATCGCGCACGCGACCCGGGGCGCAGCCGATACGCAGAGCGGCGCCCCGCAGCTACGGCCCGCGGTCACTTCAGCCGGAACGCCTTGATGCGATCCTCGTACTGCGCGCTGTCGCGCGAGTAGACGCCGTAGGCGAGCGCCTGGATCAAGCTCAGCAGCGCCGTGTGCGAGCGCACGTAGGCGGGGCTGTTGGAGGAGTAGTAGAGCTTAATCTGCGCGAGCTTCGCGACCTCCGAGAGCGTCGCGTCGGTGACCGCGGCGGTGCGCGCCTTGCGGTGGCGCGCGAGCTTCATCGCGCGCACCACCAGCGGGTGTGGGCGACCCGCGGAGAGCCCGATCACGAGCGTGCCCTCGTCGATCCGCCCCAGCCGGCTGAGCGCCTCCTGGGAGGGGCTCGCGACGACGTCCACGCGCAGGTCGAGCAACATCAGCAGGTGGCGCAAGTAGCTCGCGAAGAACGCCATCTGGTCGGTGCCCGCGACGAGCACCTTCTCGGAGGAGACGATCGCGTCGATCAGCGCGTCGACGGCGCTGCGCGAGACCTTGCGCGCGGTCTCCTCGACGTTCAGGTGGTCCGCGGCGAGCGCGCCCTCGAACTCGTTCTGGTCGAGCGAGAACAGCGGCGTCGAGCTGCCGCCCGCGACCGCCGCTTGCGGTGTCGCATGCTCGCGCCGGTACTCCTCGCGCGCCGCCGCCTGCAGCTCCGGGAAGCCCTCGAAGCCGAGGGCTTGGGAGAAGCGCACGACGGTCGAGCTCGAGGTGTTCGCGCGGCGCGCGAGCTCCTCCGCAGTCTGGAACGCGGCCTCGTCGAGGTGGTCGACGATGTACTGGGCGACGTCCTTCTGCGAGCGCGAGCACTCCTCGAAGCGGGTCTGGATGTAGGACGAGAGGCTCTGGCGCTCACCCATCGCGGCGCCGGCGACCGCGGATCGCTCGGCGCGGGCCGAGGGTCGCTCCGCACGCGGGGCGGGCGGCGTTGCGATCGCCGGAGATGCCGTTCGCTTCATCGGCCCCCTTGTTCGACATCGCCGCGCCGTAGTCCTCCTATGACGCCTGTCAGATCGACTGCAGTCTCGCCGCGAGCGCGACGAAGTAGTCGAGCGACGCCGGGTTCGCCAGCGAGTCCACGCTCGCCGCATCGGTCGGTGCGGCTCCCATCAGGATGCGCTTGACGGGAACCTCCAGCGCCTTGCCCGAGAGCGTGCGCGGAACCTCCGCGATCTGGCGCACCTCGTCCGGCACGTGCCGCGGCGAGCAGTCCTCGCGGATGCGCCGCCTGATCGCGAGCTCCAGGCGCTCGTCGAGCACCAGGTCCTCGCGCAGCACGACGAACAGGATCATCCGCAACTCGCCCCCGCCCGCACCGCTCGGGATGTCGACGACGAGCGCGTCCACGACGTCCCGCACCGCGCCCGCCGCGCGGTAGATCTCGCTCGTGCCCATCCTCACCCCCTGACGATTGATCGTCGCGTCCGAGCGACCGTAGATCACCGCGCCGCCGCGTGGCGTGATCCTGACCCAATCGCCGTGACGCCAGATGCCGGGATACATCGCGAAGTAGCTCTCGCGATAGCGCGCCCCATCCGGGTCTCCCCATAGGAACAGCGGCATCGACGGCAGCGGCTCGGTGAGCACCAGCTCACCGAGCTCGTCGATCACGCTCGCGCCCCACGGGTCCCACGCCTCGACCGCGCAGCCCAACGCGCGGCACTGCAGCTCGCCCGCATAGACCGGCAGCAGCGGACAGCCGCCGACGAAGGCCGTGCACACATCGGTGCCGCCACTCGTCGAGAACAGCCACACATCGGGCTTGACGTGGCCGTAGACCCACTTGTAGCTCTCCGGCGCCAGCGGCGAGCCGGTCGAGCCGATGCTGCGCAGGGCGCTCAGGTCGTAGTCGCGATCCGGCTGCACCGCGCCCTTCTCGCACGCGGAGAGTAGGCCCGCGCTCAGCCCCATGCATGTCATCCGCGTGCGCTCCGCCAGCGACCACAGCGCGCCCAGGTCGGGGTAGGAGGGGCTGCCGTCGTAGAGGACGATCGCCGCCTCCGTGAACAGGCAGCCGATCAGGAAGTTCCACATCATCCAGCCTGTCGTCGTGAACCAGAACATCCGGTCCCCGGCGTGCAGGTCGAGGTGCAGGTAGCTCTTCTTCAGCTGCTCCAGCAGGATTCCGCCGTGGCCATGCGCGATCGCCTTTGGCAGGCCGGTCGTGCCGGACGAGTAGAGCACCCACAGTGGGTGCTCGAACGGGACCTGCTCGAACTCGAGCGTCACGCCCTCACCACGCTCGCGCAGCTGCGTCCACGTCAGCGGCCCCGGCCAGCCCGCCGGCGGCTGGGCCGCGCGCGCCTCGTCCAGATACGGGACCAGCACCGCGTGGCGCACGCTCGGCAGCTCCGCGAGGATCTCGCCCACCGCGGCGCGGCGATCGAAGTCTTTGCCGCCGTGCCTGTAGCCATCGACCGCGAGCAGCACCTTCGGCTCGATCTGCGCGAAGCGGTCGATCACGCTGCGCGCGCCGAACTCGGGCGCGGCGCTCGAGAAGATCGCGCCGATGCTCGCGCTCGCGAGGAACGCGATCAGGGTCTCCGGGATGTTCGGCATGTACGCGACCACGCGATCGCCGCGCTCCACCCCAAGCGCCCGCAAGCCGCCCGCGACCAGCGCGACCTCCGCCGTGAGCTCGCCCCAGGTGATCTGCGCCAGCGCCCGCAGCTCGGAGGTGTGCAGAACCGCCGCCGCATCGGGGTCGCGGTCACGCAGGAGCATGTTCTCCGCGTAGTTGAGCTCCGCGCCCTCAAACCAGCGGGCGCCCGGCATCTTGCGGTCCGCGAGCACCCGCTCATACGACCGCGAGGCGCGAACCTCGCAGAACTCCCAGATCGCCGCCCAGAAGCGCTCGATCTCACGTACCGACCACTGGCGCAGCTGCTCGTAGTCGGCGAACCCCTCCGCGCGCCCCTCGCGCTCGGCGACCCACTCCATGAAGCGCGTCATGCTCGCGCGACGGCGCTCCTCGATCGTCGGCTCCCACAGCGGCCGCTCCCCCGTAGTGCCCGTCATTGCGCCTCCCTTCCCCCGCCCGATCGAGATCCATTCGGATATAGCGAAAACGTCAGTATGACCAACCGGGCGCGCAATCGCGCGCCGCGCTCGCCACGGCTATCCTCAGCGCTCGTGCTCGACATCGCTCAGCTCGACGCCTCCGCGCTGCGCGAGCAGTTTCCAATTCTAGACCGGCTCGCATACCTCAACGCCGGCACCGATGGTCCCCTGCCGGACGCCGCCGTGCGCGCCGCGGCGCAGGAACTGCGCCGCGAGGCCGAGAACGGCCGCACCCATCTGCATTTCGAGCGTCGTAAAGAGTTGAGCCGCTCACTGCGCACCGCCTACGCCTCCATCCTTGGGTGCGCCGCGGAGGATATCGCGCTGACGACCTGCACCAGCGAGGGGTTGGCGCTCGTCCTCGAGGGCCTGTCGCTGGCGCCGGGCGATGAGATCCTCACCAGCGACGAGGAGCACCCTGGCCTGCTCGGCGCGCTCGCCGCCGCGCGGCAGCTGCGCGGCGTACGCGTCCGCCAGGCACCGTGGACGGAGATCGCCGCTGCGGTCGGCCCGCGCACCCGCTTGGTCGCGTGCTCGCACGTCAGCTGGATGACCGGCCGCCACGCGCCCGCAGCGCTCGCCGCGCTCGACGTGCCGGTCCTGCTCGACGGCGCCCAAGGCGTCGGCGCGGTGCCCACCGACGTCCGTGCGCTGCGCTGCGCCGCCTACGCCGGAGCCGGGCAGAAGTGGCTCTGCGGACCGGATGGGACGGGGATGCTCTATGTCAGTCCCGAGCTGCGCTCCGAGCTCGCGGTGGGCCGCCGCAGCTACGCCAACTTCGCGCCCGCGCCTGCCGGAGCGGCGGTCGATCTCCAGTCGCTGGCGCTGCACGAGGACGCGCGGCGCCTGGACACATACTTGCTGAGCGCCGAGGTCCTCGCGGCCGCGCTCGCCGCCGTCGAAGTCCTCCGGGCCGCGGGCTGGGACGCCATCCACACACGCGCGCGCCTGCTCGCGGCGCAGCTCGCCGAGGAGCTCTCAGCGCGCGGGCGCGAGCTCGCCGTCGCGTCCCCTCGCGAGCGCGAGGGCGCGACGCTCGTCTCGTTCGCCAGCGCCGACCCCGTCGCCGAGCGCGAACGCCTCGCGGCTCGCGGCGTGCTGCTGCGAGACATACCGGGGCGCCCCTGGCTGCGCGCCTCCGTCGGCGCGTGGAATGACGAGGGTGACCTCGCCCGATTGCTGGAGGCGCTCGAGAGCTGACGTTTGCCCGAGGCGCGCGGATACGTCTTAATGCTCCCTTAGCACGGTTTCCGCTTTGCTTTCCACGGCCGCGGACTATCCGCGTGCGCGACGACCGTGGCCTGCCACCCACCATCCAACCGACCATGAGCACCTCCCCCCCCAAGACCCCCCGCGCCGGTGGATCCGACGACGAGACCGCCGGCGTGCCGGCGCTCGCGACGGATTCCGCCGCCGAGCTCGCAACGCCCGCCGCGCCGCCGCGCGAGCAGCCGGCGCCCTCCCGGAAGGAGCGGTCCGCCAGCGAGCATGCGCCCACCGTCGAGCACTTGCCCCCCGCCGAGCCCCCACCCTCGGTCGCACCCCGCGCGCGCCGCCTACCGGCGCGACTCGACCCGCGGAGCCTCGTGGGCTACCTCGCGCTCGCGCCGATCCTCGCGCTCTCGGCCGTGCTCAACACGCACCGCCTCGCCCAAAACAGCTACGCCAACGTCTTCTACTCGGCCGGCGTCAAATCGATGCTCGGCTCCTTCCACAACTTCATCTTCGCCTCGTTCGACCCCGGCGGTCTCGTCACCATCGACAAGCCGCCGCTCGCGCTGTGGGTGCAGGTGCTCAGCGCCAAGCTCTTCGGCTTCTCGCCCCTCAGCCTGCTGCTGCCCAACGCGATCATCGGCGTGCTCGGCGTGGCCGTGCTCTACCTCATCATGCGCCGCCCGTTCGGTCAGCTCGCGGCGCTCGCCGGTGCCCTGACGCTCGCGGTGTTCCCCGCCTATGTCGCCTCCGCGCGCGACAACGGCGTGGACCTCGTCCTGATCCTGTTGATGCTGCTCGCCGCGGGCGCCGCCCTGCGCGCGATCCGCGCGGGCGGCTGGCCCAGCCTGCTCGCCAGCGCAATCTTCGTCGGACTCGCGTTCAACACCAAGACGCTCGCCGCGTATCTCATCGTGCCCGGCATCGCCCTCGCCTACGTACTCTGCGCTCCCGGATCCCTGCCGCGTCGCCTCGTCAAGCTGGTCGCCGCGGGGGTCGCGATGCTCGTAGTCTCCTTCGCCTGGATCGCCTTCGTCGAAGCGACCCCCGCCTCCCAGCGGCCCTACGTCGGCGGCTCCACCGACAACACCGAGCTCGGCCTGACCTTCGACTACAACGGCTTCGGGCGCGTCGAAGGCGAGGTCGGCGGACCGGGTGAAATCTTCGTGCGCCTCGGCGCCGTCGCGCCGTTCTCGCGGCACTACCACACCGCGCTGCCGCTACAGCCCAAACGCACCCGCGAGCCGAAGATCGCGACACCCAACCCGATCCTCCCCGACGGCCACTACGCCAACCCCACGCCGTTCGGAGTCCCCCCCGGGCCGCTACGGCTGTGGGAGGCCGGCCTCGGCGATCAGGGCGGTTGGATGCTGCCGTTCGCGCTGCTCGGCATGATCGCGCTCGCGCTCGCGATTCTGCTCGCCCCGCGCGCGCTCGCCGCGGACGCGCGGGCCGAGCGGTCGGCGCACGCGACGGGCTCCGCGGACCCCGAGCCCATACCGGACTCCGCGGACCCCATGGCCACCGCCGCCGCTGCGCCCGAGCCGGTCGCGGGCTCGAGGTTCGAGCGCATACGACGCGACCCGCGCACCGCGGGATTGATCGTGCTTGGCGGCTGGTGCCTGACGGAGGCCGTGATCCTCAGCTTCTCGAAGGGCATCGTGCACCCCTATTACGTCTCCGCGCTCGGCCCCGGCACGGCCGCGATGGTCGGCGCGGGGTTTGCGACGTTCGCGGGGCTCTTCGCGCGCCGATCTGCGAGCGGGGCGCGCGCTCGCAACTGGCTCGCGGTCCTCGCGCCGTTCGCGGTCGCGGCGACCGTCGCTGCGCAGCTCGTGCTGCTGCATCGCGCGCACTACCTGCACTGGTACTACACGCCGCTCGTGATCGCGTCGGCGGTCGGAGCGCTCGCGCTGCTGGCGTCGCTCGCGGTGCGCCGGCTCGCGGTGCCCGCGATGCTGCTCACGCTCGCGGCGCTGACGCTCGCACCGACCGTCTACGCCGCCACGACCTGGTCGGTTCCCGTCGAGGGCACCTTCCCCGCGGCGGGACCGCGTGTGGCGGGCGCGCTCGGCCCGTACGGCGTCAGCGCGCACGACGTGAAGGTCTACCGCGACCTGATGCGCTACATCGGCGCCCACCGGCCAACGCGGCGCTGGGAACTGCTGACCGTATCCTCGAACACCGCCGCGACGCCGATCCTGCTCGGCTACCGCGCGGGCGCGCTCGGCGGCTACAGCGGCACCGACCCCTCGCTCGACGGCCCGCAGCTCGCACGACTGGTCGCCGACCGTCAAGCGCGCTACGTGGTTCTCGGCGGCGCCTACTCCAGTCGCGGCGGCAACCTCGCGACGAAGGCCGTGATCAATAGCTGCCGCGAGATCCCCACCGAAGCGTGGCTGCACTTCCCGCGCTTCTCGGTCTACAGCCTCGTGCTCTACGACTGCGGCGCTCGCGCGCGCGAGCTCGCCGCGCAGCCCTGAGCGCTCCCGGCCGCGAGGGGGCGGCGCCGCGTCCCGCCGCGCCGGCGACATACGCCTCGCTGACGGCCCGCGCCGCGCCGCTGGCTTCTACGCCACCACCGCGAGCCCACGGTGGAAGGCGCGCGCGAACAGCTCGCTCTCGCGGCCCGCGGCCCAGCGCGGCACCGCCGACTCGCCGTCGGCGAGCAGGCGCAGCTGCACGTCGCCGTTGCGCGTGCTGAGCACGGTGTCGCGTACGAGTTGGTCGCGCGAGCGCTCGAGATCCTCCGCGAGGCGCAGCAGCACCGCGCAGCGGTCCAGGCGCCCGCGATCGCCCTCCGCGAAGAGCGGGCCGAGCGGGCCGGGCTCGGGCATTCCCTTGCGGTGGTAGCGCGCGGCCTGCGCGACGATCGCGACCTCGGTCGGCGAGAACCCCGGCAGACCCCCATTGAGGATCAGGTAGCGCGAGTGCTTGTGGTGATCGTCGTAGTCGACCGACATCCCGATGTCATGCAACACGCACGCCGCCCACAGCAGCTCGCGCTCGAGCGGATCGCCCGCGTGCAGCCCCAGTTGCGCAAGCTGGTCGAACATCCCCAGCGCGAGCGCCGCGACGTGCTGCGTATGCGCCGCGTCCATGTGGTAGCGCGCCGCGAGGTTCAGCACCGACGCGCGCCGCACGTCCGCGAACAGCGGCTCGCGCGCCACCCCCTCGGCCCTGTCGGCGTCGCCGGCTGGGTTCCCGCCGTCCCCCGGCAGATCCCCGCCGCCCCCCTGCGCGTCCCCAGCGAGATGGCGCTCGAAGAAGACGCCCTCGCGCAGACCCGCCTCCGTGACCTCCAGCCGCTCGAAGCCGCCGGCGTCCAGCACCGCGAGCACCACGAGCGCGCCCGCGAGGATCACGTCCGCGCGCACCGGCTTGATGCCGGGCACGCCGCTGCGCTCGGCCACCGGCAGCGCCGCGAGGCGCTGTACGAGCTCGTCCAGCACGTCGCGCTCGATCGTCGTGCCCTGCACGCCGTTGCTCGGCCTTCCCAGCGCACGCTGGGCGGCGACCGCGAGGTTGCGCACCGTTCCCCCGATTCCGACGATCCGAGGAGCGGCGCTCGCGAGCCACGGCGCCTGCGCGAGCTCGTGCGCCACGTGCGCGCGCAGATCCTCGAGCTGGCGACGCTTGGCGGGGCCGGGGCCCGCGAGGAAACGCTCGGTCATCCGCACCGAGCCCAGGCGCCACGAGCCCGAGTCGCGGGGCAGGCGATCGACGACCCGCACGAGCTGCAGCGAGCCGCCGCCGAGGTCGAGCACGCAGCCATCGCTCAGCGTCGTCGAGTTGACCGCTGCGAGATATCCATAGCGCGCCTCCTGCTCGCGGCTGAGCACGCGAATCGCCAGCTGCGAGCGCTCCCGCGCCAGCGCGAGGAAGTCCGCGCTGTTCGCGGCGTCGCGAATCGCGCTGGTCGCGACCGCGTCGACCAGCCCGCCCTCCAGACCCGCGGCCTGGCAGAAGTGCGCGAAGACGTCCAGCGTCGCCAGCGCCCGGCGCATCGGCTCCGCACCGAGCCTGCCGGTCGCGCCCATCCCTTCCCCGATGCGCACCGGCTCGTAGATCTCGTCCGTGCGCTGCCACCAACGCCCCGTCGCGGAGAACACCACGAGGCGAAAGGAGTTCGAGCCGAGGTCGATTACGGCGAGCCGCTCACTGGCCTGCATCCACTGAGCGTATTGCCCGCGGCGGAGGGCTCCCTCACCCTCGTGCGCCCGCGGGGCCTCCCCGCGTCGGCGCCACTCACAGGGGGTCCTCGCCGACGAGCGCCGCGACGACGTTGCGCGCGTCGGAGAAGATCTGCACGTGACAGACGAGGTCGTCCTCGAACTTGACGACCCAGGTGGTCGGCGCGTTTGCGAAGGACCCCGCGGGACCGCTCCCGCTCACGACTCCGAGCGCGACCACGGCCCGCCCCGCGGCGCGGATCTGCGTCGGGCGCACGGTCAACTCGTCCCAGTGCGCTTCGATGTCCTCGGTGTAGCGACGGATACCGTCGTGACCGCGGTAGGGCTCTCCCGCGCGCGTGACCTCGGCGGTCATCGGCTGGAAGACCACGTCGGGGTGTATCAACGGAAGCACGTCGAGGAACTCGCGACGACTGAACGCCTCGAACAGGCGCGCGACGATGTCCTCCTTGGCCAGCGAAACCCCGGCCGGGGGCGCAGTCGCAACCATCGTGCTGTTGCCATGCATCGCCACTTGAAGCTACCCGTCGACGAGCTCGGTCAAACGTTGCTCGTCGCTCGATCCCGTCGTTACTCGACCCGCTATATCGGCTCCCATGCCGAAATCTTCAGGCGCGGTGTATTCTGCGCACGATGGCTGCCGTCACAGGGTCGAGCGTCCAACCGATTGCAGTCGGGGCCGGGCCGCCCCCCGCGGCCCTCGAGCGGCCCGATTTTGAGATCGTGCCGCGGGCGGGCCTGCCGATCGTGGCGGCGGTGCTGGCGCTCCTGATTGTGGGCATCGCCGTCAACGAGCCGTGGCCGCTGCAATTTCTGCACGTCGTGGGCGGCGCGACTTGGACGGTGATCGACCTCTTCCTCGGCTTCGTGATCGGGCCGATCATGGGGAAACTCTCGATTCCGGCGCGGATCGAGCTGACGACGCGCCTGATGCCGAAGATGGTGCTGATCATGCCGACCGCGGTGACCGTCACGCTGGCCGCGGGCTGGCAGCTGGGCAACAAGCTCGGCACGGTACAGACGAGCTACTACCTGCACGGCTGGGTCGTCGCGAGCTACATCGTCGTCGGCGTGATGGCGGTGATAGCGCTGGGGCTGCTCGAGCCCGCGAACATCGCGGTGCTGACCGAGCTGAAGAAGCGCCAGCCGAACCCCCAGGTGATCGAGCGCTTGATGAAGCGCTTCATCTTCACCGCGGGCCTCACGGGCCTGATGCAGATCGCGACGCTCGTGATCATGACCAAGCTCGCCGCGGGATGAGCGCGAGCGCGGCGACTGCGACCCGACCGCGATGAGCGCGCGGGCGGATGCGACGGAGGGGCCCGCTGTGGAGAGCGAGCGGCTGCCGCCGGTGACGCAGATCGGGATGCTCTCGTTGGCGCTGATCGTCGCCGGGGGGATCTATCTCGCTGCGCACCTGCCCCAACAGGTCTCGCTCGCGCCCGCGATCGTGCTGCTCGCCGCATCGACGCTGCTGCTGGCGGGGAACCTCGCGGCGTTGGCACGCGTCGAGGGCTTCGCGTGGGCGCGCTTCTTCGCGGTCGCGAAGTGGGCGCTGCTCGCCTACGCGGTCATCGCCGGGATGATCGAGTACGCCTTCCTGCGCGATGGCCTCAGCGGCGGCCCGCTCGTCGTGCTCACGCTCTCGCTCGTCGTGTTCGCGGTGCACGTGCCCGTGCTGATCGGGTTCACGGTAGCGCGGTACGAGCGGCCCGAGCCGGATGCTCTCTTGGCGAGCTGAGCGCCACGAACCGGGGCCACCCCTGCGCGGAGCGACCCCGGTGGACGCGGACTTTCGCGAACGCGCCTACTTCACGATCTTGATCACGCGCTCCATCCCGAGCACGGTGTGGCTGCGCCCGTCCTGGGTGTCCATGAAGCACGCCTGCACGTACCAGCCGGGCTTCGCGGCGATCGTCTCCTGTTGATAGGCGCCGTTGGAGAGCGGCCCGGCGAACGTGACCGCGCCGACGGCGAGCTTGTGGGCCTGCTTTTCCTTGCCCGCGAGCAGCAGCTTCGCGAGTTGCTTGGCGCCCTTCGCGCTCTTGGCCTGGATCGCGATGTCCATGTGCACGAGGAAGCCTTCGTTTTCAAAGCGCACGAGTTCCCCGTCGTGCAGCGTCGAGGGTCCGCGGAAGCCGAACTCGATCGAACGGATCGTCGCCTGCGGTGTCGGCAGCGTCACCGGCGCCTTCGCGGTGGCGACCGTGAAGTGCGTGCGTAGCTGCGCTTCGCCTTCGCCGGCGCCGACGAGCACGATGTACTGTCCGGGCGCCAGCGTGGTCTGCGCTTCGCTGTTCTGGCCGGGGTTCACTTCGGTGTCGAACACGATCGAGCCGAGCTTGCCGGCGCTGTTGGGGTCCTTCGCCTTTTTTTCCTTGCTGAACGCTTCGGCTTCGGCGACGCTCACGCCGGGCTTGAGCAGGAACACGATGACCGCGGCTTCCTTGACGCCGGTGTCGCTGGAGACGATGTTCACGCCGCCCGATTCCAACGGGCCGGTGACCGTGGCCGTGGAGGAGGTGATCGCGATCGAAACGGTCGGGAGCGTCGAGGCCTGCGCGCCGGCGGCCGCGAGAACGCTGCTCGCGAGGACTAGCGCCGCGGCGGTCGCGAGCGCGGCGCGCAACTTTTGGATTTTCACTTGGCTTGTCTCCTATGGGTGAGGTGGGGTCGCGCGAGCCAGGGGCTGCGCACGCTCGCGAGGCAAAGCCTGTGCGCCTCGCGAGTACAAGAGTTTACGGGCGCGCGAACAAAGACGAGCCTTTGGGCTTTAGCGCTGCAAGGCATCTTGCGTGCGGGACCTTCGTCCGCTCGGCCAGGCGCCGGCGGCAGCTCGAGCCTTCGGCGTGCGGCTATCCTTGCGCAATGGCCACTGTGGTGCTCGACCCCTATGCCTTCGAGCTGGATGCGCTCAAGGAGCGCCGGCGCATCTCCGGTCTGGATCGTCTCGACGAGGTGTGGGAGGGTGTTCTGCACATGGTTCCCGCCCCCAGCTACGGGCACGCGCGCTTGACCCAGCAGCTGGCCGAGATCCTCGGTTCGCTCGCGCGCAAGGCCGGTCTGGAGGCCGCGATGGGCGAGTTCAACCTCGGCGACTCGATCGAGGACTTCCGCGTCCCCGATGGCGGCCTGCACCGTCCCGGCGCCAGCGGCACCTGGCTGCACACCGCCGCGCTCGTCGTCGAGATCGTCTCCCCCGGCGATGAGACCTGGCAGAAGCTCCCCTTCTACGCCGCCCACGACGTCGACGAGGTGCTGATCCTCGACCCCGAGGAGCGCGCCGTCCACTGGCTCGCGCTCACCGGCGACACGTACCGCCCGATCGAGCGCAGCAGCCTGATCGACCTCGGCCGCGAGCAGCTGGCCAGGCAGATCGACTGGCCGTAGCTCAGATCAGACGAGGCTCTTAACGCTCAGTGCCCCTCATGCGCGATCGTGGCGGAGTGATTGTCGTAGGCGTCCGACGCGTCCCGCCTCGGTCGACCTGGCTGGACGGGGCCCGGAGGCCCCGTCCAGTTGCGGTCGCTGCGTGCTGCCGTTCCGTTTGTGCTGGCAGCGGTGCTCCGCGTGTTCTGCGGAGTCTTATCGCGGGTTGGTTCTGGTGCTATTCGGCCTGGAAGGCTTCGCCGAGGCTGTTTTTGAGGAGTCCGCCGCCCAGGGTGTTGAAGTTTCCTGCTGGCCCGTTGACGCAGTTGCCGTAGGGCGCCTTGCCGTCATAGACCTCTTCTGCGCTGGTTTTGGCGTTCTCGATCGCCATGCTCGAAGTGGCTTCGCAGTAGTTGGTCCAGTTCGTCTCTGAGACTGTGCAGTGGATCTTCCATTTTGCGTTGGCGCTCGTGATTTGGTTGCGTAGCCCTTCGTAGAGCGTGACGAGTTCGGTCTTCCACGGCAGTCCGCTGTTGGCTTCGACTTCCATACTGTCGGCGGCTTCGCAGCCCCGGATCGAATGGCATTCGCGTGCTTTGGCGCTCGTAATTTCGCCTGCCGCACCCGGGCCGACGGTCCCTTCCTCGATAACCGCGCATTCGAGTTCGAGACCGGTTTTTACTTCGGCGAACTTCAGCTCCTGCGTCGAATGAAATTTCACGGCCGATTTCAGTGCTGCGCCTTTCAGCTTCCACGTGTGCGCCGAGGCGGCTGTCGCGGATACCGCCGTCAAAGCGAACACGGCAACGAGAGCGACAAGCAGCGTCTTGATCGTTTTCATACACACCTTCCCTTATGAGTGGTTGATGTAACGAGCCGGTAACCACAGGCCGCAGCAGATACATCACCACAAACGGCCTACCAGAGTCACCGTGAAACCGACACTAGCCGGCAACAGGTGACGCTGTCAATCAATTAACCGCCGTTTTCCACCACAAAACGTTACGTGTGAAAGATGACCATGCACGCCGCCCGGCGCATACGCTTCGAAGCTCCCGACAAAACCCAGATACTCTCGCATCTATCTCTTGCGCCCGCTCGCTTTGTGGCGTACTCTTGCCCGCCTGTTCCGTTTGCGGGCCACCCGCTTGGTCTTCTTATGCCTGGTCTTCTTTTTCTTCGCCTTGGTTTTCTTGCTGGCGGTGCTGGGGTTGGGGAAGGCGATGTTGGGCGTGGGGAGCAGGCTGCTGGTGGGCGGGGCTGTGAGGATCGTGGGGAGGCCTTCGGTTATGAAGGTCGTGGTGGTGCCGGTGGCTTGCCCGTAGCCGCTGCGGATCACGATGCGGTAGGCGTAGGCAGTGCCGGGTTGCAGGCCGGTGAGCTGCTCTGACTCGCCTACCGGCTGCGTTTCGGCGGGGACCGTCCCGGAGAGCACGACACCATAGGCGGTGCTCGCCCCGGTGTAGACCCCCAGTTCGAAGACGTACGTCGCCTGCTGGCCGCCAGGATCAACGCTGCCTGAGATCACCGCGCTGGTCGCGGTGATCGCACTGGGGCGCCGGTGGCCGCCGCGACGCTCGGCGCGGGGCCGGTCGTAAACGTGCCCTGTGGGAGCGTGCTGGCGCCGCTTTCGCTGAGCGCCGTCTGGCCTTCTGCGTTCTTGGCTATCAGCATGTAGCGGTAGGTCGTCGCGGGTTGTAGCCCGGTGATTTCGGCGGTCGTGTCGACCGGGCCGTAGTCGGGGGATTGCTGGGGTGTGGTTTCGTGCATGCCGGGAGCTTCCGCGATCGCCGGACACGAGTCTTCGGCGGCGCTGCACGTCGGCGCGTACTGGAAGGCGTAGGTGGTGCTGGTGTTCTCGGGGTTCACTTCACCGAGGAGGTCAGCTGAGAAGGACGTCACGAAGGAGGCCGTCGGGGCGCCGACGATCCGTGGTGCGACGCTCGGTGTGCTTTTTGAGAGCGTTTCGCTGAGGAGATCTTCCGGGGCCTTGACGTTGTGGTCGTACCCCACGAGCTGGTAGTAGAGCTTTTCGTTCGGCCTCACCCCCACGACCGCATGCACAGCTTCAGGCGCCCCGACCTGCACTCTGGCGGTCTGCTCTCCCAACGCCGGGGTGTTGCCCCATTCAAACAGCGCTTCGGTTTCGGCGATACCCTCCGGGTTCACTTCGCCGTTCAGCGTGCACGCGAACGTCAGCGAGGACCCACTCACGGGCCCCGGGGCGCACGTCGCGGGCCTCGCCAGCACTTCACCGACCGGCTCAAGAGTGTACGCCAACACCGCGGAGGGTTGAGCAATCGCATACAGGTCCCCGTCTTCGCCGAAGCCAAACGCCTCAAAGTTCTCCGGTGAACCAGGAACAGCGATCGTTGAAACCAGATGCCCATCGCCGGCTTCATACAGATCCCCAAAGAGCTTGACTTCCGTTCCGACAAGCTCAGCTACCGATGCGGCGAGCTGTCCGGCGGGATCAACCGCGACCCCACGGGCGACGGTTGCATCAGGGACCGTGATCGAGGTTGAGAGTTCCACACCGGTGGTCGCGTTGAACTCGTGAATGACCGGTTCTTCCCCGTAGACGGCGTAGATGGTGTCGGTGTTGTTAGCGATCGCCAGTGCGGATATGGTGCCTGCGACGGGGAATTCGCCTTCCCATTCGCCGTTGGGCCTGAGCTCTTGTATGCGGTGTTCTTCGCCTACGTAGAGTAGGTCTTCGGGGCCGCCGACGGTGAGGATGTTTCCGCCGCCGGCGAAGTCGAACGCGTCGTGTTCGTGGCTTTCGGGTTCTGCTCGCTTGCCTTCCGTGCAGGTGTCATTGGAGGCGGTGGTGCAGAGGTTCTTTTCTGTTTCGCTTGCCCCGGCGGTGTGGTCCTCGGTTTGGTTGACTTCGCGGCCGATCATCAGGATGAACTTGCCTTCGGCGGTGTACTCATCCACACGCGAGTTACCGAGATCCTGCACATAGACATCCCCTGTGGCTGGGTCTACGGCTATCCCCTCGGGTGAGCGTATCGCTTCCGGGCCTTCGCCTCCTTCGCCACCCTGGCAGGTATTCCCGGATGCGGCGGTGCAGAGGTTCTCTTCTTCGAGCTCTTTCGCTGTCGGCGTTTCACCGTTCCCGCGCAGCGCCCGCACGACCTGGGTCTTGGTCTGGTTGACTTCCAATCCGAACATCGCGACGAACACCCCGCTCGCGGTCAAGACCTGCACACGGTTACTGCCGGTGTCGGTGACATAGATGTCCCCGTGCTCGGGGCTTGCCGGATCATTGTTGACCGCGACACCGGTCGGGTATTCAAAGCCGCTGGTGATCTGGCCGGAGAAGATCTCCTTGACCGGCGCCGGCGCCGCCTGCGCAACACCCACACCCACCGCCAACCAGACCACAGCCACAGCGACCACAGCAAACCGCTGGGCGACCCGCAGGACCGCCTGCCCGCCGCGGAACTGGACTTTTGCTCTAGGGGTCATTTGCTTGTCCTCCCGTTCGCGGCGGCTGTCGTCTTCGCACTGGGTTTCGGTCTGCTTGCTCTGGTTTTCTTGGCTGTCTTT